>DATJZU010000149.1:0-6644 GCA_035498835.1 Thermoanaerobaculia bacterium | reverse complement strand
GGATGACCGAGTTCGGGACGCGGAGAAGCCTGGCCAGCTCACGCGCGTAACTCTGGTCGAGAAGGGACAGAGCGACGAGGACCCGGGTTCGGGTCTGCGAACCGAAAGGAGAACTGACCTCCATAAGAGGTCATATGACCTTAAAAAGAGGTCTATGTCAAGAGGGGGGCTAACGAGGGCAGCGGGGTATCCGTGACGGAGAAGCTCGGGATCCCTCGTCGACGACTCCTCGGGATGACCGCGGCAAGGCCCCGGCGCGCCGCCCGAGTAGGATCTCACCGTGCTCTCCTACCTCGCCGCGATCGACCAGGGGACGACTGGCACGCGCTGCATCCTGTTCGACCACGAGGGGCGGCCGGCCGCCTCGGCCTACCGCGAGCACCGGCAGATCTTCCCGCGCCCCGGCTGGGTCGAGCACGATCCGGTCGAGATCCGGGACCGGGTCGACGAGGTCGTGCGGGAGGCGCTGCGGGCGGCGGCGCCCGGGCGCGTGCTCGCGATCGGGATCACGAACCAGCGCGAGACGGTGGTGGCGTGGGATGCGCGGGACGGGAGGCCGGCCGCGAACGCGATCGTCTGGCAGGACACGCGGACCGAGCCCGAGTGCCGGGCGGCGATCCAGCGCGGCTGGGAAGACGACGTCCGCCGGCGCACGGGCCTTCCGATCTCGACGTACTTCTCGGCCACGAAAATCAGACGGCTTATTGAAGATGTCCGCGAAGTCCGCGAGCTCGCGACCGCGGGCCACCTTCTTCTCGGGACGATCGACTCCTGGGTCATCTGGAACCTGACCGGCGGGCCGCGCGGCGGCGCGCACGTGACGGACCCGACGAACGCCTCGCGCACGCTGCTCTGCGATCTGGCGAGCCTCGAGTGGGACCCGGTTCTCCTCGACCGGTTCGGCGCGCCGCGGAAGGCGCTGCCGGAGATCCGGCCGTCCATCGCGCGGGAGCCGTACGGATACACGCTCCCGGACGGACCGTTCGGCGCGCGCATTCCCGTCTGCGGCGACCTCGGAGATCAACAGGCGGCGCTCGCGGGCCAGGGATGCTTCGCAGCCGGCGAGGCGAAGAACACCTACGGGACCGGGTCGTTCCTGCTCGAGCATGTCGGAGGAAAGCCGGCGCCGAGCGCCTTCGGGCTTCTCTCGACGGCCGCCTGCGGCGGTCCCGGCGAGCGGGCCTACGCGCTCGAGGGATCGGTCGCGATCTCCGGCGCGGCCGTGCAGTGGCTGCGGGACAACCTGGGGCTGATCGGAACGGCGGCGGAGACGGAGGCGGTCGCGGGGAGCGTGCCGGATGCCGGCGGCGTCTATTTCGTGCCGGCGTTCTCGGGCCTCTTCGCGCCGCACTGGGACATGGCGGCGCGGGGCGCGATCGTGGGCCTCACACGCTACGCGACCCGCGCCCATCTCGTGCGCGCGACGCTCGAGGCGATCTGCTTCCAGAGCCGCGAGGTCGCCGACGCGATGGCGTCGGACAGCGGGAGGCCGCTGACGGAGCTCAAGGTCGACGGCGGCGCGACGTCGAACGATCTGCTGATGCAGATGCAGGCGGACATTCTGGGGATCCCGGTGGTGCGGCCGGTCGTGCGCGAGACGACGTCGCTCGGCGCGGCGTACGCCGCGGGGCTGGCGGTCGGCGCGTTCGAGTCGACGGCGGCGCTGCGGCGGCTATGGAAGGCGGAGCGCACGTTCGAGCCGCGGTGGGACGAGGACCGGCGGGAGTCTGCGTACGCCGGGTGGAAGAAGGCGGTGGAGCGGACGCGGGGGTAGGGACCCTCACCCCAACCCTCTCCCCTCACGGGGAGAGGGGTCGGAGTGGCGGACGGGGGCGAGGGGAACTAGGGGCAAAAAGGGGTCAGGCACGAACTCTGGAACCCTACGATCCACAAGGGCGGCCCTCGCGGCCGGGCGGCTCTACGATTCGAGGACGCGGATTCGCTTGTCCAGCTCTCCGAAGGAGAGCCGAATCACGGCGCGCATGTCTCGAAACTCTTCCGCCATCCGCGTCAGGATTCCATCGATTCGCCCATTCGTCGCCTCGAGCCCCTCCGCCAGCGTACGCATCTCCGACCGCAGCCCCTCCGCGACGACGTTGAAGTGGCGCCTGATCTCGCCCACCTCCGACCGCAGCCCTTGGGTCTCCGACCGCAGCTCGCCCACCTCCGACCGCAGCTCGCCCACCTCCGACCGCAGTCCTTGGGTCTCCGACCGCAGCCCTTCGGCGACCACGTTGAAGTGGCGCTTGATCTCTTCGACGGTCTCGCTGTCCATCGATACCTTGTTGTCGCGAGCGTACCACCGCAAGAAGGACCCTCACCCCAACCCTCTCCCGTCACCGGGAGAGGGGGAAAAGAAAGGACCCTCACCCCGACCCTCTCCCGTCACCGGGAGAGGGAGTAGGAGATTCCCCAACCGTTTGACCGGCCAGCAGCCCGCGGATAGCATCGCCGGCATTCCGACTGAGAACGGTTCGTCCATGATCGGGCAGACGGTCACGCATTACCGCGTGGTCTCGAAGCTCGGCGCCGGCGGGATGGGTGTCGTCTACGAAGCCGAGGACACGCGGCTCGGCCGGCGCGTGGCGCTGAAATTCCTCCCGGCCGCTCTGGCGCAGGACACCTCTTCGCTCCAGCGCTTCCAGCGCGAGGCCCGGGCGGCGTCGGCGCTCAATCACCCCAGCATCTGCACCGTCCACTCGATCGAGGAGCACGAGTCGCAGCACTTCATCGTGATGGAGCTTCTCGAGGGGCAGACGCTCGCCGCGATGCTCGCGGCGGGCCCGCTCGAGCTCGGGCAGCTTCTCGACCTCGCCATCCAGATCGCCGACGCGCTCGAATCGGCGCACGGCAAGGGAATCGTGCACCGGGATCTCAAGCCCGCCAACATCTTCGTCAGCTCGCGGGGTCAGGCGAAGATCCTCGACTTCGGGCTGGCCAAGATCGGGACGCCGCGGGAAGTCTCCGAGGACACCGGCGGCGTCACGATGGCCCGCGCCGACCAACTGACGAAGGCCGGATCGACGATGGGCACCGTCTCCTACATGTCGCCCGAACAGGCCCGCGGGCAGCTCACCGACGCGCGCACGGATCTCTTTTCGCTCGGCGCGGTGATCTTCGAGATGGCCACCGGGTCTCGCCCGTTTCCCGGCGAGAGCTCGGCGGTCGTCTTCGAAGGAATCCTCAACCGAGAGCCCGCGGCCGTCAACGTCATGAATCCCCGGCTGCCGGCCGAGCTGAACCGCATCATCGGCCGCGCCCTGGAAAAGGACCGGAACTTCCGCTACCAGACCGCGAGCGACATGAAGGCCGACATGCTGCGGCTGAAGCGCGATCTCGATTCGGGCAGCGGCCGCGCGCCCGCGGCGAGCGGCGCGAGCCGGGAGCCGGCCCGGGCGGCCGAGAAGTCGGTCGCGGTTCTGTACCTGGAGAACCTGAGCGGCGTCAAGGAAGACGAATATCTCCGCGACGGCGTGACCGAGGACATCATCACGGAGCTCTCGAAGATCAAGGGCCTGAAGATCTTCTCGCGTCCGACGGTGCTGGCGTATCGGGACAAGCAGGTCACGCCGGCGCAGATCGGACAGCAGCTCGGCGCCGCGTACGTTCTCGGCGGAAGTCTGCGCCGCGCCGGAACGCGGCTGCGCATCAACGCCCAGCTCGTGGACACGCACACGGACTTCCCGGTCTGGTCCGAGCGGTACGACCGGGAGATGCAGGACGTCTTCGAGCTGCAGGACGAGATCGCGCGCAAGATCGCCGAAGCTCTGCGGATCACCCTGACGCGTCAGGAGGAGGAGGCGCTGGCGGCCAAGCCGACCGAGAACCTCCAGGCATACGACCTGTATCTCCGCGGCAAGAGCTACGCGCGCCGGCTCACGCGGCAGGATCTCGAGTTCGCGCTCCAGATGTTCGAGAACGCGGTGTCGGTCGATTCGGGCTTCGCGCTCGCCCACGCCGCGATCGCCAACGCGTGCGCGCAGTATCACTACCACTACGAGCGCGAGAAGAAGTGGCTCGACCGGGCCGTCGCCGCCAGCCAGCGCGCGAGCGCCCTCTCCAAGAACACTCCGGAAGTCCTCGTCGCCGAGGGCTGGATCCTGTACGCGGAGGGCAAGTACGACCAGGCCAGCCGCTGCGTGCGGCAGGCGATCGACCGGAAGGCGGACTGCGAAGGCGCCTACTACCTGCTCGGCCGGACGCTCTTCGCCGCCGGGCGCTACCAGGAAGTCGTGGACATCGCGGAAGACGGCATCGCCGCCTCGGGAGAGGACTACAACGTTTATGTCCCGATCACCAACGCGCTCGGCGCGCTCGGGAAGGGCGAAGCGCGGACCGCCTTCGTCCAGCGGCGAACCCAGTTCTTCGAGGCGCATCTGAAGAAGATCCCCGAGGATGCCCGCGCGCGGGTGCTGCTCGCCAACGACTACGCGGAAGTCGGAAGATCGGAAGACGCGAAGCGGGAAGTTTCGCTCGCGATGGCCTTGCGCCCGAACGAAGCCACGGTCCTCTACAACGCCGCCTGCCTCTTCTGCCACCTGGACCAGAAGGCCGATGCGATGGACGCGCTGAGGAGGGCCTGGGAGGCCGGCTTCAAGGACCCGAGCTGGACGCGCCGGGATCCCGACCTCGAGAAGCTCCACGGCGATCCGGAATTCGAGCGGCTGTACCCCGCGACGGAGTAGGAACCGCGGGGGCTCGTCCCGGCCCTGCGTGGGCACGCCCCTCACCCTGACCCTCTCCCCCCGCGGCCGGGGGCGTGGGGAACTAAGGCACTCCCTCTCCCGGTGACGGGAGCAGATTTTACTCGTTGTATCGTTTCCCGTTAAACGATACACTGGCACCGTGATCCGGTCGTTCGCCTCGACCCCAACGGAGAATCTCTTCCATGACCACGATGTCCCACGCTTTCGATCCCTCGAACGCGCAGCGCGCAGGAAATTGCTGCTTCTACACCGGTCCGTCTCCTTGCAGGATCTTCGTGTCCCGCCCGGAAATCACCTCGAGGCGCTGAAGGGAGCGAGGAAAGGACAACACAGCATTCGAATCAACGATCAATGGAGAGTCTGCTTCGCCTGGCGCGGCTCGGATGCTTTCGACGTTGAGATCGTCGACTACCACTGAGGGAGTGACAATGACTGCGAAACGCCTGGATCCGATTCATCCCGGAGAAATCCTGGAGGAAGAATTCATGCGCCCTCTTCGCCTCTCCGCCAATGCGCTTGCGAAGGCTGTGGACGTCCCGGTCACCCGTGTGTCGGAGATCGTTCGGGGCCGCCGCGGTGTGACGGCGGATACCGCCTTGCGATTCGGGCGCTTTTTCGGAACGAGCCCGGAGCTCTGGCTCGGTCTTCAGGCCGAGTACGACCTGCGCTCGGCCAGGCTCGAGTCCGGAGAATCGATCGAGAAGACGGTGACGCCTTTGGGAAAGAATCATCCCGGCTACGAGAACGCGTACCGGGATGCGAACGGACTCGTGGTCCGCGAGCAGACCGCTGCCTATGGACGGAGGCCGGAGAAGCGCGCGCGCGATCGGCGGCGGTCGCGGGGCTAGATTGGAATGACGACCGCCCCCTCACCCTGACCCTCTCCCCCGCAGACGGGAGCGAGGGGAATGCTGGGCCGCCGCAAGGGCCGCTTCCCCTACCGAGACCGAAGGAATGCCCCGGGCGTCTGGACCAACACCCCGGCGACTTTTCGACCGAGAACTGGTCCGAAATCTCGCAGATCGCCCGTGAGCAAGTGTGTCGCGCCAGCGGCCAGGGCGGCTCGAAGAATGGGTTCGTCCTCGTCCGAGAGGTGAATGGTTGCCGGAATCTCCTCGCCCGGACTCTCGGCGACGATCTCGAGGGATCGAAGAAGTCGTTCCCGTCGCGCGAGACGTTCCGGAGTATCGAGGTTCCGTCGGGCTTCTTCCGCCGCGTAGCCAGAACTCAGCAGCTGCACAGCGCTTCGACGCCACAGCTCGGGCAGGCCGGCGCCCTCGCGATAGGCAGCGGAGAAGAGAACGTTCGCGTCCAGGAAGACCCGAAGCATCCGTTGCGGTCAGCGTTTCGAGGGTCGGCGGCTTCGGAGCTTTGCCGGATCGACCCCGAGCTTCCGGACCTCGACCTCTGCTGCCTTGCGATCCGTCGCGTCGACGGCATTGGAGAGAAGCAGCTCGGCCTTCCGCTCGGGCGAGTAAATCTCCACCGGGAGGACCGCGGCGGGGCGCAGGAGGACGCCATACTCCGCCTCTTCGGCTACGACCATCGTCCCTTCCTCGAAGCCATAGCGTTTCCGGAGCCTCGCAGGGAGGACGATCGTGCCGCGCTTGCCGACGCGGGTCGGTTCGCTCATGCCGTCAGACTGACAATCCGGCAAGGCATCCCGGGGCCGCCCCACCCTACTTGCCGAACACCTGCTTGAGCAGATCGGTGACGCGCGCCGCGGGATCCGTGCGGATCTTTCGCTCCTCATCGCCGAGCACGTGGAAGAGCCCGTCGAGCGCCTTCCCGACGACATACGACTCGATGTCGAAGGAGGGCACGCTCGAGGCAAACGGGACGGACTGGTACGAGCTCTGAAGCTGCTGGTACTGCTTGACCACGCCGACGTCCTTCATGGAGTCCTTGACGATCGGCTGGAACGCGGCCGTGAGCGCG
>DATJZU010000148.1:0-24429 GCA_035498835.1 Thermoanaerobaculia bacterium | reverse complement strand
CGGCGCGCGCGTCGCGCCGCGGGCGGCTCTACGCCTGGACGTTTCTGCTGACGCCGATCGATCGACGGCGAAAAGGGAGGCCGAAATGAGACTCGAATCGGGATCGGTCCGCGCCGCCGCATGCGCCGCGGGACTGCTGCTGGGCGCGGCCGGGCTCTCGGCGGAAGCGGCGCCGGTCCAGCCGCCGCCGAACACATACGACACGGTCCATCTCGGCGAGGGCGTGGACGCCTTCATCTCGACGAAAAGCGGCTTCGCCAACGGCAACACGCTCCTTGTCGTCGGCGACGACGCCGCCCTCGTCGTGGACTCGGGGATCTCCCCGGCCATCGCCCGCCAGATCATCGCCGACATCCGCCGCAAGACCGACAAGCCCGTGCGCTACCTCGTCAACACGCACTGGCACGAGGATCACTGGCTCGCCGACGGCGAGTACCGCAAGGCGTTCCCCGGCATCGTCATCGTCTCGACGGAGTTCACGCGCGAGCGGATCGAGAAGGAGATTCCGGAAGCGATCCAGAAGATGATCGCCAACGCCCAAGGGGAGTCGAAGACTTACGAAGAGGCGCTCGCGCGCGGCAAGAGGAAGGATGGGACGCCGCTCGACGACGCCGCGCGCAAGAAGTACCAGGATGTCATCGACGACATGGCGTTCTCGCAGGCGGATTTCCGCGAGGCCGGCGTTCTCGTACCGCCCGATCTGACGTTCGAACAGGGTATCCACCTGTATCTCGGAAAGCGCGAGGTCCGCGTGTCGTGGCTCGGCCTCGGAAACACGGGCGGCGACGCCGTCACGTACGTGCCCGACGCGAAAGTCGTCGCGGCGGGCGATCTCGTCGTCCTCCCCACGCCCTTCTCCCTGGGGTCGTATCCGAAGGAGTGGATCGAGACGCTCCGGAAGCTTTCCGCCCTCGACACGGTCGCGCTCGTTCCCGGGCATGGGCCGGTCCAGAGAGATCCGACGTACGTGAGCACGCTCATCCGTCTCCTCCAGTCGGTGGTCACGCAGGTGGCGGAAGCCGTCCGCTCCGGCGCGACGCTCGAAGAGACGCGCACCCGCGTCCACCTCGATGACCTCGAGAAGGAATTGACGAAGGGCGACGCCAAGCTGGATCCCATGTTCCAGGCCTATTTCGTCGTTCCGGCGGTCGAGCGCGCGTACCAGGAGGCGAAGGGCGCCTACGAGCCGGAGTGACGGCGCGTCGGCTGACCGGGGTCAGCCCTGATTTCTGATTTCGGGTGCGGCGGACGAGAATAGCGTCCTCTTCGTCTTACCTGAACGATGGACCCCGGGACGCTTCGCCTGACGCTCGCGCTCGCCAGCGCGTTCAAGGAAGGCGATCGATCCCTTATGGGCGAGGGCGAGCCGGATGATCGCGTCCGCGAAGATGCGCGCCGTGCGCTTCTCGCCACGGCGGTCGGCGACATCCACGCGACCGCGTTGATCGACGATCGCGTCAGCGAGCTGCTTCAGAGGTCGCGCGACCGGCGATTCGACACCGAATTCCGCCTTCTCACCATCGGACGGGTTCGCGAGGAGTTGCTCGGTCCCCAGGCGGACGCATGGCTCCGAGCCTATGGACCGGCGCTCGGAAGCGAGGCCATTGCCGCCGTGGCCAAGGTGCTGACCGACGACGAGCTCTCTCGTGTTTCCCGCGCTCTGTTTCATCCGCTCGGGAACGACTCCATCGCGATCGGCAGCCAACGCCACTTCGGCTCGCGCATTCAGCCGAATAGCGTCGGCGACGACGAGCAGCAGATTCTGTTTTCGATCTTCGAAGGGCTCGCGTACGGATGCGGCGACGTGATCATCGGTCTGAACCCGGCCGCCGACGATCTCGGATCGATCGTCCGCCTGGAGCAGCTCCTCGAGCGGGTGGTTCGCCGCCTCGAGCTGCCCACCCGGTTTTGCGTCCTTTCGGATCTCGTCAAGCAGCACGCCGCTCTCGCGCGCACTCGCATCGACGTCGGATTCCAGAGCCTCGCCGGCACGTCTCGGGCGCTCGTCGGGATGCTGAGCCACGATGTCGACGGCCTGGCCGATCTGGCGCGTGCATTCGACGGGCTCTATTTCGAGACGGGGCAGGGATCCGAGGTCACCAACGGCGCCTCGGAGGGTGTCGACATGGGGACCCTGGAATCCCGCACGTACGGCGTCGCGCGCTGTCTGCAACGCGGCACGGGCGCATGGACGATCGTGAACGACGTCGCCGGATTCATCGGACCGGAGGTCTTCCGGACCGGCGAGCAACTCGAACGCGCGTGCCTCGAGGATGTCGTCATGGCCAAGCTGCACGGGCTGACGATGGGGCTCGACGTGTGCGCGACCTTTCACATGGGTATCGCTCCGTCCGAATTGCGTGCGTTGACGAGGCGCGTGGTCGAACGCGGAGCGCCCGCCTATCTGATGGCCGTGGCCGGAAACGCCGATCCGATGCTCGGGTACATGACGACGTCGTTTCGGGAGCACCCGGCGCTGAGGCGTAGCGTCCGGCGCCAAGCGGCGTCCGCGATGAGCCGGCGGCTCGAGGAGCTCGGCGTCTCGGACACGTCGGATGCGCTTGCGGAGGCCCGGCCGCAGATGATCGCGCGCCTGAGCGCGCTCTACGAGAGAGCCGGCGGCAGCCGCCGGACGCTCGCATCGCTCGAGGAAGACGGCCTGCGGCGGTTGCTCGAGCTGCAGGAGCAGGGGCTCGATCTGGGCATCGCGGACGCGGCCCGCGCCGACGCGCGCGTCGAAGCGATCTACGCAAACGCACGGGCGGCGTTG
This sequence comes from Thermoanaerobaculia bacterium, assembly GCA_035498835.1. GTDB lineage: Bacteria > Acidobacteriota > Thermoanaerobaculia > UBA5066 > Gp7-AA6 > DATBFU01. Next base: position 21,659 of record DATJZU010000148.1, on the reverse strand, counting down.
TACGCCGTGCTCGACGAGGCCGTGCTCGACGACGCGTGCGGCCGGTGGCTGCCGGTCCGAACGATTGCCGGCGGCCGGGACCGATATCTGGCCGACCCCTCGGCCGGCGAGCGTCTTTGCGACGAGGACGCCCGTGCGCTGTCCCGGCTCTATCCGTCCCGCCGGCCGCAGGTGCAAATCGTGGTTTCGGATGGGCTGAACGCGAATGCGGTGAACGAACAGCTCCGCGCTGTTCTTCCGGCCCTTCGGCGAGCGCTCTCCAACGACGGCCGTCAGGTCGGCGAGACCGTCATCGCCGTGCGCAATGGACGCGTGCGGGCCGGCTACGAGATCGGCGCGAGCGCCAGCGCGGAGGTCGTGGTCCACCTGATTGGCGAGCGCCCGGGAACCGGCCTGAACACGCTGTCCGCGTACGTGACCTGGGGCCGCGATGAAGCCGGCGCGCTCCGCTGGAGCCGGGACATGCCGCATTCGATGACGAGCGCCGTCTGCGGCATCCACCGCAAAGGCAAGCCGCCCGACGCCGCCGTCGCCGAAGTGACGAGCCTCGTCGCTCGAATGTTCAAAGAGCGACGTTCCGGAGTTTCACTCGATTCGCGCCCGCAGGAGGCGCAGAGCTCCTAGAACGGGAAATGCAGCCCGAGCGCGCGGACGAAGAACACCGCCATCTCAGGGCGTGTCACGAACTGGTTCGGGCCGCTGCCTTGCGGGTCCGGCGCGGCCCGGTGAGGATGGGGATCGGTACTCTGGTCTGGTCAGTTCGAGGGCGGAGCGAATCGTTCCGGAGGTATTTGCTCGAAGACGACGGACGTCACGTCCTGTGTCATATGGCGATTGCCCTCGGTCTGAGAGAGCGCGAACGGACACCAGATGCCGTCCACGACCTCAAAGCGCCTGACCATCCCTGCAAACTTCGTCGTCCCTTCCACGCCATCGATTCGCTGCAATCGATGCGTGCGGACGTCGAGCCACAGATCTGTGGGAAGGCTGTCCGCCGGTGTCACCGTGACCACGTCATACATCGTTCCCTCGGCCTCTTTCCGCCCGCGGGATTCGAATCGCGCGGGGAAGCGGTCGGGGTAAAAGAATCCCGAGATGGTCAGATAGGTGCTTCGTCGCGCGCTCGCGAGGCCCTGAGGCGAGGTATCCGTCTGTGCGGCTCCGTCCGGGCCGACAGACCACGCCTTCTGACCATCGAAGCCGCTCGTGCTGGTGCGGCCGCCAAGGGTGTGCGTGCCGGCGCTGCGGAGCGCATGCAGATCGCCCCAGCCCTCGTACGTCCCGCGGACTCCCTCGAGGACGACGTCGCCCTTTTCGTGAAATCCAGCCGGCACATCGAGCGCCGCCCCGCCGCTTGCGGCCTTGAGCTGACCCATCAGGCGGGCGCCTTCGGAGGCAGGGTCTTGTGGTTTCGTGCAGCTCGACGCGACGAAAGCCGCCGCGATCAACAACCCGAGGTCAGGCCCGCGCATGATCTGCGAAGATATCCCGAGAGGGGATCGGGCGGACCGAACCCCAAACCGGTAGCCTGACATATTCACGGCGCCAATCGAGGCCGATCGATCGGGGAGAAGATGAATCGCGGAGGCCAGAGGAAATGAAGCGTCCCCCACGCCGTCCGCCCCCGTCCGCCGCCGCGAAAGCTCGCGTGGCGACCCTGCGGAGGGGTGGCGCTCCGATCGTGAAAGATCCGGAAGAGGCCCGCGGGCTCGCCTTCGTCTCTCCGGCGGAGCGGCAGGCGGCGGTGAATCGCGCCGCGAGAAAGCGCGCGCTGAAGAAGAAACGGGGTCAGCCCTGATTTCTGATTTGGGGAGTGGCGGCGGTTAGGAGAAGGCGGGCTAGGCGGTCGATCCGGGTCCGGAGCGCGGGCTCGAGCTCGAGCCGGCTTTCGAGGCGCGACAGCGGGCGGGCGAAGGACGAGTCGTCGCGGCCGAGGCACAGCGCGACGCGGCTGACCGGAATTCCGAAGAGGCGGCGGGCGAGATAGGCGGCGCGGCAGCGTGCGGCGGCTATTTCTCCGCCTCGCTGCCGGCCTCGAAGATCCTCAAGGGTCAAACCGCAGTCGCGCGCAACGGTCTCGAGCAGGTCGTCGAGCGGGATCTGGCCGATGGCCCGATCGGGCGCCGCCGGCGCCGGGGTTCGCGCGAGAGGAAGCAGCAGGAGGTCGCCGTCGGCGGGCGGGTTCGGATCCTCGAGTGGGTAGTCCGCCGGGCCGTCCACCAGCTCGACGTAGCGCCGGATCGCCGATCGGCGGGATTCGTCCAAAAGCGCGAGAAGAACGTCGATGTCCAGCCAGTCGGGTCCCTGCGCCCGCCGGAGGTAGCGGTCGCTCGACCAGCGGTAGTCGGGCGCGCGCCGCGCGATGCGGGCTTCGACCGGGTTTCGGTGGATGTAGCGAACGAGCGCGCGGAGATACCGATCATCCCGGACGATGGACGCCTTGTAGCGGCCCTGGAATAGGTGGCCGACACGGTCGTGACGGCGGTTGAACCAGCCGGCATAGGTTGAGTGAAGCCGTCCTATGATCCGCGACAGCGGCTCCGGGCCGGGCCGGATCGCGAGGTGCACGTGATTGGTCATCAGGCAGTAGGCGAGGAGCTCGAACCGGAACATCTGCCGGCACCGCGCGATCCGATCGAGGTACTCGCGCCGATCGGCGTCGTCTCGAAAAAGCGGCCGGCGCTCGTTGCCACGCGCGGTGACGTGGTAGAGGGCGCCCGGGACCTCCAACCGCGGTGGCCGCGCCATTCAGGATCTCCGGGACCGTCGCATGCCCTGAATTGTCGCGAGCCGGCGCCGCGAAATCAGAAATCAGGGCTGACCCCTCGAGGCTACTTCTTCGGGAGGCTCGTCACCTGTGTCGCGGCGCACTGCCAGCGTCCGTCTTTCTTGACCCACGTATCCGTGAAGCGCAGCACCTGATCGATCGCCTTGCCATTTTCCTTGCCCTTGATGGAGCCCTTTCCGGTCGCAACGGCGGCGTCGCCATAGGCGTGGACCTTGACGTCCTCGACCGTGAAGGTGTCGTACTTGGTGCCGCCGGACTTCATGCTCGAGATCATGTCGGCCCGGGTCGCCATCTCCCCGACCTGGTTCGTGTACACGTAGTCGGGCGTCAGCAGCTTCTCGAGACCCGCCGAGTCGCCGGCCAGAGCCATCTTGGCCCAGTCGTTTTCGAGCTTGGTGAGCGTCTGCGTGACGTCCTCAGGGGGACTGGCCACCGCCGCAGCCGACACGAGAATCAGAGCCAGAATCGCCGGGATCTTCTTCATGACATCCTCCTTTTCTCTCTCAGGGTTGTCCTGCAAGAGTTCCGAGTTGTGGGCCGATGCGCTGGGGCCAACACTAGCACTCGCACGGCGGTGTGGTGGGGATGGGACGAGTCCCGATTTCTGGTTTCCGCGGTGGTTGCGGCGGCCCGGAGGGTCGCGGCGAAGCGGCACATGGGGGTTTGCAGCGCCGGGTCTTGCCCTCGAGTCGTCACGAGGAAGTGTAGGATGGCCGCGCGAATCAGAAATCAAGACTGACCCGTCCTGTTCCGGTTACTCGGCTTCTCGCAAGGAAACGCCTCATCAGAATGGCTCGGCCGGGACTGGTCCGCTGGTGCGGAAGGGCTCTCGCGGCGGGAGGGCTGTTGACCTTCCTGCTCAACGCGACACTGACACCTCTGATGGTCGCGAAGGCTCCGCTCGAGCAGACGGCCGCGTCGACGGTATTTGTGTTCCGGCAGAGCCTCGCGATCCTCGTCGCCGCGCTGCTCCTGCTCGGTACGATCGGTCTCTACAGCGCACAGTCGGAGCGCGCGGGCGTTCTCGGAGGAATCGCGTTCGTGATTGCGGTGCTCGGGAGCGCGCTTCTTCTGGCGTGGGAGTGGATCAACGTGTTCCTGATCCGCGAGCTCGCTCTGCGGGCTCCGGCGGCTGTTCGGACGCTCGAAACCGCGAAGGGCCTTTCAATGTACGACCTCGGCGCGCTCATACCGATCACGTTGTTTTCGATCGGTTGGATCGTGCTCGAGGTCTCGACGCTGCGAGCCTGGGAACCGGGCCGCCGGCCGGCAATCGCCGTGATCGCCGGCTTCTTTCTCATCCCGATCCTGAGCGCCGCATTCGGCGTGATCTGGGGCGGCGTCGCCGGCAACGCGGTCCTGGGATTCGGCTGGTTCTTCCAGGGTCGGGCTCTGGCGAAGGAGAGAACGGGAGAGGGTCAGTCCTGACTTGTTGAGTTGTCGGTTCTGGAACGAGGGCCATGGCTAGCGGCGGTGCCCATTGCCCTTTGCCGGAGTGTCCGAACTAGGGTTTCGATCCGATGGCGGAGGCGGGCGTCGGTGGTGAGGCGCTCCTCCAGACCTGCGAGCGGACGAGAAAAGGCGGAGTCGTCACGCCCGAATCGGCGGGCAACGCGGCGAGTCGGGATCCGACAGAGGCGACGCGCGAGATATGCGGCCAAGCAACGGCCAGCTGCGGCCTTCCGGGTTCGGCGTGGCCCCGTGAGGACGGCGACAGGAACTCCGCTCTCGCGCGCCACGAATTCGAGCACGCTCTCGAGGTCCAGCGCGGCGGGCGCAGGCTCCGGTTCACCTTTGGCCTCGAGGCGTTGCGCCGCGAAGCCGTCGTCTCCGACCACGACGCGCTCGACGACCGGCAGATTCTCCGTAACATCCGCCCCGTCGACGACGTCGGCGTAACGCCGGATGGCGCGCGGCCGCGAGGCTCCCAGGAGCGACAGCAGAGGGTCGACGTCCGGTCAGGTTGACGTCAGTACTGATTCTCTGATTTCAGACCACTGCGTCAGGTGGTCGGGCAGGGACGGGTGCAACTCGATTGTCGTGGGCGATAATCTCCGACCTTCGAGTTCCGAACGGAGGTTTGCTTGGCAACCAACCACCCGAATCCCACCGCCGCCCCGCCCCCTCACGTCCAGGTCATCCAGATGGGGACCGGCTACTGGGTGTCGCGGGCGCTTTACGCCGCCGCGAAGCTGGGCCTGGCCGACAAGCTCGCGAGCGGGCCGCGCAGCGCGGCGGAGCTCGCGAAGGAGACGAGCACGCTCCCTTCCGCGCTCCATCGGCTGATGCGGCTGCTCGCGGGCCTCGGCATGCTGAAGACCGAGCGCGACGGGCAGCGGTTCGCGCTGACGCCGCTCGGCGAGGCGATGAAGTCCGACGCGCCCGGCGCGGCGCGCGCGACGATCCTGACGCTCGCGGGGCCGATGTTCTGGAAGGCCTTCGGGGAGTACATGTATTCGCTCGAGACCGGGAAGACGGGCTTCGAGAAGGCCTTCGAGATGCCGGTCTTCGACTACCTCGCGAAGCATCCGGAAGACGCGGCCAACTTCGTGCAGACGATGATCGGCGTCCACGGCGACGAGCCTCCGACGATCGTCGCGGCGTACGACTTCTCGGGTGTCGGAACCGTGGTCGACGTGGGCGGGTCGTCCGGCAACCTGCTCGATGCGATCCTGAAACGCTATCCCGGACCGCGCGGCGTGTTGTTCGATCTGCCGCACGTCGTCCGCGACGCGCCGCAGCGCTTCCGCGCGTGGGGCCTCGGGGACCGCATCCGCGCCGAAGGGGGAAGCTTCTTCGAGTCCGTGCCCGCGGGCGGCGACGCCTACATCCTGTCGCACGTGATCCACGACTGGAGCGAAGAGCAGTGCCTGACGATCCTCGGCAATTGCCGCAGGGCGATGAAGCCGGACGCCAAGCTCCTGATCGTCGAGATGGTCATCCCCGCCGGCGACGAGATGCATCCCGGCAAGCTGCTCGACCTGACGATGCTCGTGATGCCAGGCGGTCAGGAGCGGACCGAGGCCGAGTACGCGGCGCTACTCGACAAGGCCGGATTCCGCCTCACGCGCGTCGTCTCGACGCAGTCCAACGTGAGCGTCGTCGAGGCGGTGAAGAGGTAGCACGGGGTCAGTCCTGATTTCTGATTTCGGCGACCTCAGCCCTGCCATGAGCCCTCTCGACACGACGAGGACTCTCTGACGAGACCCGGGACGCGATTTCCGGATTCCGGAGTTCGTCCCGCGGGAATTGGCCTTCGAACTACCGGGGAGCGCGCTCGGTCCCACTGCTGTAACTCTCTCGGCGGGGAAACGTACGAGGGCGCATAGCTGACGATAACGTCAGGAGGGACGCATGGGACCCGGACTCTTTCCGACACTGCTCGGGATCCTGGGAGTCGCCACCGGGATGGCGATCGGCGGATGCTCGAAGAGGGAGGCGGCGCCGTCCCCGGCAACCGAGGCAGAGGCGCCGACGCCAGTCGGCGGCGGGAAGATCCCCGTGACGACCGCTTCGGCGGAAGCGAAGGCGGAGTTTCTGCAGGGGCGCGACAAGTACGAGAAGTCCCTCGACACGGACGCGCGGGCTCACTTTCAGAAGGCGATATCTCTCGACCCGAACTTCGCGTGGGCCGAGCTCGCACTCGCCAACGCCTCGCCGACCCGCGGGGAGTTCTTCGATCACCTGCACAAGGCCGTGGCGCTCGCCGACAAGGCGTCCCACGGGGAGAAGCTCTTGATCCTCGCGAATGAGGCCGCAGCGACCGCCAACCCGGCAAGGCAGCAGGCTTATTTGGAGCAGCTCGCGGCCGCCTATCCCAATGACGAGAGAGCCCACTTCTACCTCGCCGGCTACTACTTCGGGCAGCAGGACTTCAATCCCGCGATCGAGCACTATAAGAAGGCCACGGAGCTCGCCCCGAGCTACTCGAACGCCTACAACCTGCTCGGTTACGCCTATAGGCAGAGCGGAGACTACGCGAGCTCGGAGAAGGCGTTTCAGAAATACATCGAGCTCCTTCCCGGGGACCCGAATCCGTACGACTCCTACGCCGAGCTCCTTCTGAAGATGGGCCGCTTCGACGACTCGATCGTCCAGTACCGCAAGGCGCTCGAAATCGATCCGAACTTCCTGAACGCGTACCAGGGACTCTCGATGGATCTGCTCTACTCCGGCAAGCCCGGGGAGGCCGAGAAGGAGCTGGCCAAATCCCTGAAGGCCGCGCGGTCGGCCGGCGAGACGCGACAGACACTCTTCGCGCGCACGATCGTCCACGTCGACGAGGGGCAGGCGTCCAAGGCCCTCTCGGACCTGGACGAGCAGTACGCGCTCGGCGAGAAGACGAAGGACGTGCCCGCAATGGCGTTCGATCGGGGCCTCAAGGGGCTCCTCTATGCCGAGGGCGGGAAGGCCGATGCGGCGAAAAAGGAGTACGACGCCGCACTCGAGCTCGTGCAGGGATCCGATCTGCCCCAGCAGGTCAAGGACAACCAGAAACTCGTCTATCACTCCGACATGTCCCGCGTCGCGCTCGCGAGGAAGGATTTCGTCGGAGCCCGGAAAGAGGCGGATCTCTTCCGGCAGGGCGCCGAGGGATCGAAGAATCCAGCCACGGTAAGGAACGCACACGAGCTCGACGGCACCATTGCGTTGGCGGAGAGGGACTACGACCGGGCCATCGCGGAGCTCTTGCAGGCCGACCAGCAGAACCCGCAGGACCTCTATCGGCTGTGCGAGGCCTACGGCGGGAAGGGCGATACGGCGAAGGCGGGAGAATTCTGTAAGAAGGCGGCAGACTTCAACAGCATTCCGGACGTGAACTACGCGCTCGTTCGGACCAAGGCGAAGGCCTGGGGTCAGTCCTGATTTGCTGATTTCGTGAAGGTGGGCGAAGGCCCGGGGTCAGTCCTGACTAGTTGAGTTGTTGGTTCTGAAGGGGGGAGCGCAACAAGTCAGGACTGACCCCGACGCCGCGCGCACGACGCCGCGCACCCTGAGCGTCGTCGAGGCGGTGAGGAAGAAGGCGGAGCGGTCTGGTCCTCGCGGCCGGGCGCTTCGTTGCGCCACGTCTACCCGCCGTCGGCGTCGTTCTGATGGGCCAGCAGCGCCGCCAGGTCCGCCTTCGATAAGGTCCTCATCAACTGGACCTGGTTTTCGCCCAGGATCACGTTGAGGTTGTACAGCCGCTTCGTCTGCGAGCCGGGTATCGTCGGAAAATAACGAGCTTCGTCGTCGAGCTGGGCGATCTTGAATCCTCTCCGCAGTGCGACGACCGTCAACCAGATGTCGTCCGAGTGCGGGCAGCACCGGGTGAACTCCGTGCCGTGCTGCTTCAGATGCCGAAGGTACTCGGGAGGATAGATGACGCCGGAGACGCCGGTAATGAAATTGAGGTGACTGGGGCGCGTGTCTTCGCAAGGGGCCCAGCTGTTGTACGGCGTCGGCCGGGTTTTTGCCATGCGCATGCGATGCGCGCGAAAGCAATGGATGGCGGCGGGGTTGGCTTCGTGGGCCCGGATCAGCCGTTCGAGCCAGTCGGGAGGATAGATGACGTCGTCGTCCGCGGTGACGAGCGGCGCACGGAAGTTGGTCTCGCCGCGGACGTACGGGGAGTACTTGGTGTGCGGGCCGAGGTCTTCGGTCAGATGGATTTCCAGCCCTCTCGAGGCGAGCCGTTGGAGAGTGGATGGAAGGCGCCGGTAGGACTCTTCGTCCGCGATCCAGAGATGAATCCGGCTCGGCTTTCGGCGGCCGCGGGCGATGGACTCGATCGCGTAGAACACCAGCTCGAGTCGATGGGGTTGGGTCGTCATTGAGACGACGGGTCCGGCCGGATCGAGCAGCGATTCGCTGGACCGCTGGTTCCTCAGATAGAGACGATAAAGGTCCGGTCGCCTGCCCGCGGCGGTCAGGCGGTTCCGGAATCGTTGGCGAAAGGCGGAAAACCCGAGCCGGACGCGAGTGCCGAGCGTCCAGCGCCGCTGAAGCACCTCACTTCTCGTTCGTTTGACCGACCAATCCCGTTGACGGCTGAGTTCGGCCATCTCATCGGCATCGACATCGTCGGTCCCCGACAGGAGCCTCCCGAGATCATGGAAGCCGAGGACATCGCGCTTGAGCGTGGTCATCAGGACCCGACTGGCGCTGTCCAACGCGATGCCCTTGATGCCTCCCTCTCTGGAGTCGTACCGTCCCGAATAGAACGTGTCGTCATCCACGACCCGAACGGATTTCGTCGGCTGCTGCACGCCGCTCCAGCCTCCGTTGGTGCTCTCGAACACATGCAGGTACTGGCTGGCGGCGTCCGCGACGAGAAGCCGGCCGTCCGGCGTAAACCGCACACCGTGCGGGCAGATGATGCCGCGCAGAACGGCGGCGGGCGCCGTCCCTCGATGAAGCTCCGGCGTATTTTCGTAAAGCAGCGCTTCGCCGTCGACATGATTGCTGATTGCGATCCAGGAGCCGTCGCGGCTGATGCTGACGCCGTCAGGGATCTTGAGCCGGTTCTCGATCAGGACGCCCTCGTGTCGAATCTCGATCGAGCTTCCGAGGGAGACGCGATGCGCCGTGACGGCGTTCCAGTGGTTGTTGCAGATCAGCAGCCGATAGCGGTTGGGTGCGAGCTCGTGGGACGCAACGGACCCGGGGGTTAGGACTCTTGCCGTCAACAGTCCGTGTCCCTCGATTCGCCCGAGGGGTTCGACGCGCCGCTCGCGGGGAGGGTCGCCGGGAACGGGGACCCGGTACACGCAGACATCGGCGGCGCGGTTACAGACGACGATGTGGTCGTTTCCGAGAAAGGCCACCCCGTGCGGCTCGCGGAAAGAGTCGGAGTGCAGGATCGAGAAATCCGACAGGGTCACTCGAGGCGACGGAGTCGTGGTGTCGATGCGGATCGAGAAGACGAAGATCCGCTTGCCGAAGTAATCGGGGATGACGAGACGCGTGTCGTCCGGGGAGAGTGCGATGTCTTCGGTCCGTCCGATTCCGGCAATGACGTCACGCACACCCGCCGCGGCGTCGTAGACGAGGCGAGCGTCGGTCACGTCAGTTGCTGCCCGCTTCTATTCCTGAGCGCGCGATCCCGCCCGCGCCCGCCGGAGATCACGCGGCCGCAGACCTCGATCGACGGGCACTCGCAGCGAAGGAGCTTGCCCAGGAGCTCGTTCATCGTCTCGAGGCGGGCCGCCGTCGCGCGGACCTCGGCCCGCTTCTTCTCCGCGAGGCGCCGCCAGCGGTCCCGCCCGAATTCGCTGACGAGCCGGCGCGTCTCGGCAAGAGTGAAGCCGGCGTCGATGGCGAGCTGGACGACGAGGAGCGGCGCCAGGTCTTTCTCTTCGAACTGCCGTCGGCCGCCGACCCGGCGGGCACGAGGGATGAGCCCCCTCTGCTCGTAGTACCGGATGGCCGACGCCGCCAGGCCCGTGCGTTCCGCCACTTCTCCGATGAGCACGCGCAATGTCTCTTAACTTAAAGTGTACTTGAAGTTGTGGGACGGCGGAGAAGAGGAGGATTCTCATGAGACCTGGCCCGCGCTTCTGTCGGCTGTCTTGATCGCCGCCCCGCCCGCCGCCGCCGCCGCCGAAGATGCCCTCGTCTGCAACGTCGATGCGCTGCCTGCCGCGCAGCGCGATCGCCATCAGAAGCTCGGGCGCATGCTTCGATCGGCGCTCGTCGAAAAGGCCGAGCTCGAGAGCGGGTACGTCTTCGTCATGGACCTCGGACGACTGCCGCTCGATTCCGCCGGCGCGCCCTTCTGCGTCGTCGAAGTCGCGGAGTGGGTGGACCTCGAGTCGCGCTGCTGCCCCTTCCTCGCGTTCGGCATCGACGTCGAGCCGAAAGGAAAGACTGTCCGGCTGCGCCTGACGGGCGGCAAGGGCGTCAAGGCGTTCCTCGAGTCGGAGCTCGCGCTGATGGAGAAGGGGGAGTGAGAGGGGATCATCTCCGGGCGGCCGCGAGGGCCGCCCCTACGACGCGGACGCAACTGTTGGAATCGTCGTGGCGGGCCTGGCCCCGCCCGACATGAAACGGGCGGCCACGAGGGCCGTCCCTACCATGGGTCCAGTCTCGATGGACCTGCGGAATGAATCAGGGCACTCGAGAGGATTGGGGTCGACAGGAAACGGGAGAAAAGAAAGGGGGCGACCGCGCCCCCCTCTTGATTCGTTCCAGAATCGGCGTTCGAGTCTCAGGGATTCGAGTTGAAGCCCGACGGGTGGTTGGTCGAGTCGAAGTACAGACGCAAACCCGTCGCGTTTGTGTGACCGGAACACTGGGAGCCGTCGGGGTTGGTCCCGATCCGGGTCAGGACTTTGAGACCGAGAACGTCCGTGCCCGTGAAGACCTCCGTCGGGAAGGGGCTGAGTACGACGGTGACCTCCTCGGCGGAGCTCGGGTCTTTGGTCACACCCTGGATGCAGCGAGTCAATCCGCTTGCGAAGAGAACGCCGTTCTTGTACAGCTCGGCCTGCAGGTCAAATCGCGTCTGTAAGTCGTCGCTGTTCTTCAGTCCGATCCAGGAGTTGAGGTATCCCGCGGACGACAAGACCTCTGCCGTAGGTGTCGTCGTCCAGGTCCCGATCTCCTGGAACGCGTTTCCACCAGTGAAGCGAATGCCTGCGGAATCCCGGTACTTCGGAGTCGAAGCAGTCGGGGCGGCATCCAGGAAAAGTGCCGAAGGGTTGGCGTCGGGGCCCGTACCGCGCAAGAAAAGAGGGCAACCGACTACGGGTGTCGCCGTCGCCGGGATCCGGAGTACCGGAGCGGGCGCGCTCGGGACGACCGCGGCGTTGACGATCAACATGTTCCCCAGCGAGGCACCCGCCGGCTCGTTCGTGTGCGAATCCGGGTCGTTGGCCGGATTGTCCTTGTCGTAGCCGATCGACGTCAGCTGGTCATTCTCGGCATGGACAATGTAGGTCGAGCCCCGACCGTAGCGGAAATGCATGACGAGGGGGTTGGTTGGGCTGAGAGTGGTCGTAACCTGCCGAAAGTCGAAAATCGCCGCGTTGCGTCCGTTGCCGCAATAGATATTGCGTTCGAAGGTCCCTTCGAACTCGTATCCGGCGAGAGGGGCGTTTGGCGAAATGCGCTGCGCGACGTCGAGACCCCAGTTGAGATTCTCGGCGAACAGATTGTCATGGACCTGTGCCTCGATGCTCGCGGGCTGGGCCGAGTCGCTCTTGGAGTCGTCGTTGACGAGAAAGGAGAGTCCCACGCTCGGGAAATTGGGCCCCACCGCGCCAGTCCCGCGGAACTCATTCCCGGACACTTCGACGGAGAGGCTGCCCGGCGAGGTCGGAAGGGTCTTTGAGCCGGTGCCTCCCTCGAAGGCTGCCCCGACGTTCGTATTGGCGATCACCAGGTTGTCGAGAAACGCGACCGACGTGCCCTGTTCGGGCCCTCCGCCGAAGGACGCGCTGCCGCTGTTCATCGCGGTGAAGCGGTTTCCCTGGATCGTGCCGCTCGCCATGCGTGAGGTGACCCCTGTGGCGGCTCCCTGGACGACGTTCCCATCGATCGAGAAGCCGTCCGACGACGTGACCGAGGCGTCTATGTTGATCACCACACCGCATCCTTCCGGTCCCTGCAGGAGTACCGAGAGTGGCCGGAGTCCGTCGAGTACCAATCCGGTGATCCGGACGTTCGCGGCCTGCACTTGAAACATCACGGTGTTTACCGGGAGGTCTTTCTGAACCCGAGCAATCCCCGTCTGCGAATTCGAATCGAGCGGAAACCCGTCGGAACCCCTCGCGAGCGCCACCGTGCCGGCGAGAGGCACGTTCGGGAGGTCGAGGACGATCCCCGACTCGACGTACACACCCGGTGCGATCAGGATCGTGGTCGAGCTGTCGGTCCGCGCGTGCGCCGCCGCGACAGCCGCGGCGATCGTCGGGTAGTCGGCGGGAACGTGAAGGTTGGCGGCGCGAACCGACGTACCAACGAGAATCAGGCCTGCCGAAAGAATCCGTGGCGCGACCTCTGAGCAAGACGGCCGATCCGGCTGCGTTTGGCGCTCTTCATGGTTTCCTCCTTGCGCGATAATCAGGATGTCGCCGCAAGGTCCGGGAAGTCGTTGGCGAAACGCTAGAAGTTTCTTGAGCTTTTCTGGGAGCGCCAATGCGGGTTCAATTCGGGGAGTTCGTGCTCGACTCCGAGACGCGGCAACTCTCGGTTCGAGGCAAGGACGTTCATCTCTCGCCCAAGGCTTTCCGGTTCCTCGAGGTACTTCTGGAAAGGCGGCCCAAAGCACTTTCGAAGAGCGAGATCCACGAATGTCTCTGGCCCGACACGTTCGTTTCGGATGGCTCGCTCGCGAGCCTTCTCGTCGAGGTCCGGTCCGCGATCGGGGACCGCGCCCGACGAGCTCGATTCGTGCGGACCGTTCATGGCTATGGTTATGCTTTCAGCGGAAGCGCGAAGGAAATGCGGGAAGGCCCCTCCGCCGTGGGCGGCGAGAAGTTGATCTACCGGCTCATTTGGGGAGGGCGCGAGATTGCGCTCGGTCCCGGCGAGAACCTGCTGGGACGAGATGAAGAGGCGGTCGTCTGGATCGACGATGGTCTCGTGTCGCGCCGGCACGCACGAATCGTGATCGACGGCGCGGGTGCGGTGCTCGAAGATCTCCACAGCAAGAATGGAACGTACCTGCGCGGAACAAGGATCAAGACCTCCAGGAAGCTCGCCGACGAAGATCTGATCAAGATCGGGCCGGCGTCCGTGGTTTTTCGAATCTTCAAGGAGACGGCCTCGACGGCCACGGCCGGCGGGAGTTAGTCGCTCACTTCAGCCCTTCCACCGAGAAGAGCTCGGAGGAATAGCTGTGATGTGTGTAGACACAAGTCTTTCCGTCCGCCGAGAAGAAGACTGCGCCGATGGCTCCGCCCGACAACGGGTTGATGGGCTGTATTTCCTTCCAAAGCTCGCGGCTTCCGGTATGGGGGTTGAGACGGTAAATACGCGTCGTCATGTAGGACTCGCCCGGGCGCAACTCGTCCGCCCCGCGGACATAGAGCTCATCGCTCGCGGTCAACTGGATCGGTTCCTCACCGGGAAGAAGGCCAACGACCTTGTGGACTTCCGTCGTGTCTGTGGAATAGAGGTTCCAGTTGCCGTCGACGGCGCGGGCGCAGAGAAAGCGGCCGTCTCCCGACAGAAATACCCCTCCGACGCCGTGAGGCGTGACCGCACGGACCTTCCCCCCGCTGAGGTCCTGCACCCAGGCACGGCGGCGGTGCGCTCGGTCCTCCGCCATGAACCAGATCCTCCGGCCGTCCGGGAAGAAGCCCATCCGCCCTCCGTAGCTCAGCTCGCCCGTCTCGATGGCTCTCGGCTCTCCGGGTCCAGTTGGAATGAGAAGGATCCGAGGATCCGGACGGGCGTTGGCGAGCACAAACTTTCCGTCCGGCGAGAGCGCCCACGCGTAGCCATCGGCCAGCTTCTCCGCCGGCGAGCTATCGGTCCGTCGCAGATACACGGACCGGCTGCCCTGTCCGATCTCGTTGAAGAGAAGGGTGTCGCCGCTCGGGGTGAGGCCGGCCGCCACGGAGCGGTCGAGGTGGGACAGATTTCGTGGATGAGTCTCGCCCGGAAAGTCTCCCAGGATCTCGGAGCTCTCCGAGACGCGCCCGAGCAACACCCGGCCTTCCGCAGAGACGTCATGGAGCACGAAGTCTCCCGGCAGCGTCGTCACTCGCCGCTTCGTTCCACCGGGTATGAGGGCGAAAAGATCGGTGGCTCCGCCGGCCACCGAGTTGAACCAGATCTCATTCGTCGCGCGGGACCAGGCGACCTCCAGGGCTCGCTCATGAAGATCGCGGACCCGCGCGCCGGGCTCGATCACGAAGAGATTGAGTCGGTACGCGAACGCAATCCGATCGCCCGACGGCGAAATTGCGATCCGGGGATACAGGACCTCATTGAGCTCGTAGAGCGACCGGCCCACGGGAAATTCGATCCGGTTCTTGCCTCCGACGTAGTGCAGGACAGCGAGTGACTTGCCGTCCGCGCTCCAGTCCGCGAGATAGGTCTCTTCGAGGAGCTCTCGGGGTGCGCCGCCGGCGAGCGGCGCCTCGGCGAGCATCCCTCGGAGCCGACTCGGGTCGACCGGAAGGTCCGAATGCGGAGCATGAAAGATCGAGCCGAATCGCGGCTCGAGCAGCAGCGCCATCTGGCCTGCGGAGGAGATGGAGAGGATCTCCGCCCCGGAGAGTCCGAGCGAACGCGTCTCGGGGCTATCGGAGCGCGCGGTGAAAAGTTCGGGAGGTTTGCCCTCCCACTGCGCGGCGTACACGACCGTCCGGCCGTCCGGCGCAAACCGCGCCGTCGAGATGCCGGCGCTCCGAAACGTCAGTTGTTGAAAGCGTGGCGAAGCCGTGTGCGACCGCTCGACCCGGCGGCCGAGCAGGTAGATCCCGGCCAGCATCGCCAGGAGCGAGGCCGCCAGGCCGATCGACCCTGCTCTCTTCCGGTGTCGCGGACCAGCGAGCGAATGACTGAAGTCGCCGGACACGTCGGAAGCGTGGTCGCGCAGGGTCGCGAGGTCTCGCGCCAGATCTTCCGTCGCCGCATAGCGGTCTTGCGGCTCCTTCGCGAGACACCGCTCGACGATCCAGCGCAGAGGCGTAGGAATCCTGGAACTGGGCGACGAAATCGGCTCCGGCTCATCGCGAATGATCGCCGCGAGGATTTCCGGCTTCGTCGGCCGATCGAATGGCCGCTGGCCGGTCGCCATTTCGTAGAGGATCGAGCCAAAGGAAAACTGATCGGACCGGAAATCCATCCGTTGTCCCGCTGCCTGCTCGGGTGACATGTACCTGACCGTCCCCATGACGGCGCCGGGCTCGGTCCCCCCGGTGATCGTCGCGGCGTGCCGCGCCCGTCCGCTGTTCCCATCCGGATACGCTGACGTCGCGAGACCGAAGTCCAGGACCTTGACGATGCCGTCGCCCGTGACCATGATGTTTTCGGGTTTCAGATCCCGATGAACGATGCCCGAGGCATGGGCCTTCGCCAGTCCATCGGCGACCTGGGAGGCAATCGAAAGCAGCTTACGCAACGAAAGAGCGCCGGCGTAGAGCAGCTCCCGCAACGGTTTTCCATGCACGAGCTCCATCACGATGAAAGAGGTGGAATCGCTTCGCCCGACCTCGTAGATGGTTACGATGTTCGGATGGTTCAAGGCGGAAGCCAGCCGGGCCTCGGTCTCGAAGCGCTTCAGACGTGCCGTGTTGGAAGACAATTCGGCCGGAAGGACCTTCACTGCGACCTCACGCTGAAGGCGCGCGTCCCGGGCTCGGTACACTTCGCCCATTCCGCCAGTACCCAGCGAGCTCAGGATCTCGTATGGGCCAAGCCGCGTACCAGCTGGAACGGGCATAAGGATCTTTGAGAAATCATATCGCCCGGCTCGACAGCCACGCAGGAAATGACGCCGCCTACTTCGGCGCCGGCTTGCTCTTGATCCGGTCGAGGCGCGCCCGCGCACTCTCGCGGATGAGCTTCTTCTGCTCCGCCGGCTCTTCGGCGTGAGGAGGTAAACCGGCAGCCTCGGCGTTGAAACGTTCGGCGGGCGAGACAAGTCTCTGGGCGCCACATATCCTGTCGTCCGACTCCTTTGGGGTGGGCCTATCTCAAGAAGCGTGATGGGTACCTGCCGAAGAATGTTTCGGCCGTCTCGACCGTCTGGCGACGGTCTCAATGTGTCTCAACGCCGGTCATCCCGAGGAGTCCGCGACGAGGGGTCCCGAGCTTGCTCGCCGACGACGCCGTTCGGCGAAGGGTCGGCCGAGTCAGGGATGACACGTCAACGGACGGCCGCGAGGGCCGCCCCTACGACGCGGCGTTGGGTCTTATGGGGCGGGGGCTTGTCCCCGCCCTCGACCCTCGAAGCGGCTACTTCGACGCCGCAAACGGAGGCACGCCGAGCTGCCAGAACAGGAAGGACTGCTCGTCGGCGAGCTCCGTGTCGCCCTGCGACTTCGTCGAGCCGAGTCCGTGTCCCGCGTCGTAGTCGACGCGCAGGAGGATCGGCTTCCCGCTCGTCGTGGACGCCTGCAGGCGCGCCGTCATCTTCGCCGCCTGCCAGGGCGCCACGCGCGGGTCGTTCGTTCCGGTCGTGAGAAGGACGGCAGGATAGGCCGTACCCGGCTTGACGTGTTGGTAGGCGTCCATCGCGTACAACGCCTTGAAACCGTCGGGATCCTTCACGGTGCCGAATTCCGGGATGTTGGCCGGCCCGCTCTCCATCAGCTCCGAGCGCAGCGCGTCCGAGTCGCCGACGCGGATGAGCGCCGCACCGAACAGATCCGGCCTCTGCGTGATCGCGCCGCCGATCGTGATGCCGCCGGCGCTCGTTCCCTCGCCCGCAAGACGGGCGGGTGAGGTGTATTTCTGATCGATCAGATACTGGGCGCAGGCGAGGAAGTCGTCGATCGTGTGCTGCTTGGTCAGCTTCTGCCCGGCGCGGTGCCAGTCCTCGCCGTACTCGCCTCCGCCGCGCACGTGCGAGACGGCGAGCACACCGCCCCGCTCGTACCAGGACAGGCGGGTCGGCAGAAAGGCGGGCTCGAACGAGATTCCGTAAGCGCCGTAGCCGGTGAGCCAGGCCGGATTCGATCCGTCGCGAACCAGGCCCTTCTTGTGGATGATCGAGAGCGGAACCATGGTGCCGTCCGCGCTTCTGGCCTTCACTTCCTCCGACTCGATTCCGGAGAAGTCGACCGGCGACGGCGGCACGAGGCCCGTGTCGGTCGCCCTGGCGGTCTTCGGATCCCAGAGCAGCCAGAGCGGCGACCGCGTCCACGAAGTCAGGGACACGAGCGCCCCCGGAAACTTTGGATCCGTCACGACGGACTGGGCCGATCCATCGGAGGGAAGTCCCACCGGCTGCACGACCCCGCCTTCGAAGGGCACTCGTCGTAGACGCCCGAGGCCGCCGTCGAGGTCTCGCACGTAGAGGGCGTCCTCCGCGACGCCGATCGCCGTGATGACGGCTTCGCTCGGCGCCACGAGCACGCCGGCTTTGGCGATGTCCGGATGCGCGATTCCCGTTGCGAGGACCTTGAACCGCGACGCGTTCTTGTGAGTCAGCAGGTAGATCGTGTCGCCTCGGGCGTCGAAGGCCGTCACCGCATCCTCGACATCGGCGACGAGATGCCAGGGCGCCTCCGCGGGGGCTCCGAGCGCGTCGAGCGGGGCGGCGTAGATCGTCGCCTCGTTCTGCACTCCATGAATCACGAGGCCGAAGGCCCAGGGCGAAGCCGGGGTCAGGACCACGAGCGGAAGATCGTCTTCCGAAATCTTGACTCCCTTCGAGAGGCCCATCCCGAAAACCGGCGGCTCCTTCTCCGGGTCCGTTCCAAGCGCATGGAGGCCGGCGAGGCTCTTGCGGTACTTGTCCGTCGGCGGCGAGTTCGGCGCGAGCTTCTGCAGGCGGTTGTACGTGAACGAACGCCCGTCGCGCCGCCAGGAGATCGCGCCGACCTGTACGCGGTCGATCGAATCCGGGAGCGCCTTTCCCGTCGCGCTCTCGAGGACGTGGAGGACGCTATTCTCCGAACCGCCCTCGGAGACGCCGTAGGCGACGTAGGTCCCGTCGAGTGAGGGAGAGAAGTAGTCGATCGACCAGTGCTTCCCGGCCTGGCCGAGCTTTTCGGGGTCGACGAGGAGCCGCTCCTGCCCCTTGAGGCCGTCGCGCACGTAAAGCTTTCTGTTGTCGGAGCCCGGCTCGACCTTGAAATAGAAAAAGTGCTCGCCGCCGCGCTGGACCTGCGGAACCGTGACGCCGGCGTTGTCGAGCGCCTGGATTCTCGAGAGAAGCTCGCTGCGCCCCGGAATGCGCTCCAGAACGGCGCGCGTGTAGTCGTTCTGCGCCTTCATCCACGCGACGACCTCCGGGTCCTTCGTGTTCTCCATCCAGCGATAAGGGTCGACCACTGACTGGCCGAAGTAGGTGTCGGTGACGTCCCGCACCGGCGCCGCCGGCGGCTTGGTCTGCGCCAAGACGACGGCGGGCAAGAGGGCGAGAGGAGAGAACAACGCGACGAGGAACCTCTGAGATCGGGTCATGGCGCCTCCATCGACCAGTCATTCCATCATACGGCGCGGCGGCTCATTCCCGCGCGCAGCAGGGTGACGGCCGCATACAGGACAACGGCGAGGACCACCACGCGAAGAGCTCCGAGAGGAAGGGACTTGACGAGCCACACGGCGACGATGACGCCGGGAATCCCGCCGAGGACCAGTCCGAGCGCCGCCTGCTGCTGGAAGCGCCGTGTCGACAGGAATCGCACGCCGGCCACGGTCGCGGCGAAGGCGCCGGATCCCATCATGATCGGAAACGCCGCCTTCAGGTCCAAGCCGAGCAGGCCGAACACCACGAGGCTCGGCGCGTAGTTTCCGATTCCGAGCGGCAGGAGCGCGCCGAGCACGAAGTTGACCGCGAGCGCGAGCGCGAAGGCCGCCGGCGTCAGCGCGCGCGCCGTGCCGCCTGCGGGATTCAGACCGAACATGCCGACCGCCATGAACAGGACAGCGACGAGGAGCGCCGTGCCGAGCCCGAGCTGCATCGCGCGACGCGAGAGCCTCGTCACGACTCCGGTCCCGAGCCACCCGCCCGCCACGCAGGCGAGGATCAGCGCCGTCAATTGCACCGGATCGACCTCGACCACGCCGATGAAGAGGGCGGCCTGCGCCATGACCGCCAGCAGGTCGCCGACGATGATCGTGCCCGGAATGAGCTCGTCGGGCACGAGCCGGAACAGCCGGAAGATCGCGGTCGTCGTCGCGATCGAGCCGATGCCGAGCGTGTCGAAGAAGTTGGTGACGAGACCGACCGCGAGAAGCAACGGCGTCGGCCCCGGTGGCGCCGCGCCGCGCTCCGAAGAGATGCGGCGCGCTTCCCGGACCCAGCGGATGAGGAAGAACACCGCGCTCGCGGCGAGCGCGCCGATCAGAGTCCAGACGAGCGGCGTGCGGTGGACGTTCATCGGCGGGAAGCGCGGCTATAGTACCCGCCGGGAGGGACGCGATGGACCGCGACGATTCGTTCGACCTTTACGATCTGCGAGTGGAAGTCGTCGCGACGGAACGGCCGTTCGTTTGCGGTCACCACGCCGGCGACTCGTTCGAGCTTCGCGGCGAGAACCTCTCGCTGCCGCCGGGCCAGCCGTTTTCCATCTACGCGCTGGCGGCGCTGTTGCCCCTTCTGCCGGCGAAGCAACGCGTCACGCATCCCCACGACTGGATGACGACGGACGCCGAGGTCGCGTGTCCCGATCCCAACTGCGGCGCGCTGTTCCGCATCTCGCGACTTGGAAAGCGGACGTTCCGGCATCGCGACGTCACGGCCGTTCCGCTCGGCTGACGACGTCGTTGAACACGATTCCGTGCGTCGAGCTCGCGCCCGGCTACTCGATCTCCCGCGTGCTGAAGGGCGGCTGGCAGCTGGCCGGCGGCCACGGGTCTGTCGACGAAGCGGCGGCGCTGAAAGACATGGATCGGTTCGTCGAGGCGGGCGTCACGACGTTCGATTGCGCGGACATCTATACGGGAGTCGAAGCGCTGATCGGAAAGTGGCTGCGGCGGCGGAAGGGGAGCGCCGGCGCCGCCGCCGATGCGGGCGTCCAGGTCCACACGAAGTACGTGCCCGATCTCGACCGATTGCCGTCGCACTCGCAGGCCGACGTCGTGCGCGGAGTGGACCGGTCGCTCGCGCGCCTCGGCGTGGAGCGCCTCGACCTCGTCCAGCTGCACTGGTGGGATTACGACGTCCCCGGATACGTCGAAGCGGCGCTCTGGCTCGACGCGCTTCGGCGCGCCGGGAAGATCCGCTGCCTCGGGCTGACGAACTTCGACCGGCAACGCCTGGCGGAGATCGTCGCCGGCGGCGCGGCGATCACTTCGCATCAGGTGCAGTATTCGGTCCTCGACCGCCGGCCGGCGGGGGGCCTCGCCGCAGATTGTGCGGAGAAAGGCATCGGGCTGCTCTGCTACGGCGCCGTGGCCGGGGGATTCCTCTCGGAGCGTTGGCTCGGCGCGCCGGATCCCACGCCGCCGCTCGAGAACCGGTCGCTCGTCAAGTACCGGCTGATCATCGAGGAGTTCGGCGGATGGGACCGTTTCCAGGAGATGCTCGCCGCGCTCGGCCGGATCGCGTCGCGTCACCAGGCGACGATCGGCGCCGCGGCCATCCGGTGGGTCCTCGATCAGCCGGACGTCGCGGGCGTGATCGTCGGCGCGCGGCATTCGCGTCACCTGGAGCAGATCCGGAAGGCGTGCGCGCTGGCGCTGGACGACGCGGATCGCCGGGAGATCGCTCGCGTCCAGTCGGCGTCACGCGGCCCGGAGGGCGAGGTGTACGGCCTGGAGCGCGTGAAAGGCGGATCGCACGCCTCGATCATGCGGTACGGGCTGTCGCGGGAGGAAGGATCGTGATTGAGTGACGCCATGAAGAAGAACATGGGGACCATCGACCGGGCGATTCGGATCCTGGCTGCCGTCGCAATCGTTGTTCTCTATTTCACGGGTCGCATCAGCGGAACCCTGGCGATCGTGCTGGGCGCGTTCGCGGTGATCTTCCTCGTGACGAGCTCCATCGCCTGGTGCCCGGGCTACGCTCCGTTCGGCTTTTCGACGCGCAAGCGGGCGACGTAGACCGGCGGGCGGCCGCGAGGGCCGCTCCGACACGGCGGGAGGGCACACTGAATCATAACGATGCTCGAATGCCATCGGAGTGATGCAATGCCAAAGACCCTGACCGTCCGGATCGACGAGGCGAGTTACCGGCTCATCGAAGAGGCCGCGTCGGCGGAGAACCGATCCGTCTCGAACTTCATCGAGACGGCCGCCCTGCAGAGGGCCGTGGCCGAGA
>DATJZU010000147.1:0-25109 GCA_035498835.1 Thermoanaerobaculia bacterium | reverse complement strand
CTTCACCGGGTTCCACTTGTTGATCGTCGTGTCGTACTGCATGCCGGGATCGCCGCAGACCCAGGCGGCGTCGGCGATGTCCGCCATCAACTGCCGCGCCTTGTACTTGTGGTGCGGCCTTCCCGTTAGGACCTCTTTTGTCCACCACTCGCCGTCAGACTCGACGGCGTGCATGAACTCGTCGGTGACTCGGATCGAGTGGTTGGCGTTCTGGTAGAAGATCGACGCGTACGCCTCGCCGTTGAACGAGCCGTCGTAGCCGGCGTCGATCAGCGCCCACGCCTTCTTCTCCTCGTTCGCCTTGGAGAGGATGAACTCGTCGATGTCCGGGTGGTCGATGTTCAGGATCACCATCTTCGCGGCGCGGCGCGTCTTGCCGCCCGACTTGATCGCGCCGGCGAACGAGTCGAATCCCTTCATGAAGGAGAGCGGGCCGGAGGCGGTGCCGCCGGACGAGAGTCCCTCATGCGAGCCGCGGATCGCCGAAAGGTTCGAGCCCGTGCCCGAGCCGTACTTGAAGAGCATGCCCTCGGTGCGCGCCAGCCGGAGGATCGAGTCCATCGAATCGCCGCACGAGTTGATGAAGCAGGCGGAGCCCTGCGGCTTCGCTTCGATGCCGACGTTGAACCAGACGGGCGAGTTGAAGGAGGCGACCTGGTTGACGAGGATCGCCGCGAGCTCGTCGTGGAACGCGTCGCGGTCGGCGGCGGTCTTGAAGTAGCCGCCCTTCTCGCCGTAGCCCGTGATCGTCGCGGCGACGCGCTCGATCAGCTGCTTGACGGAAGACTCGCGCTCGGGCGTGCCGACGCGGCCGTGAAAATATTTCTGCGCGACAATGTTGGTCGCGGTCTGCGACCAGGACTTCGGGACCTCGACGTTCTTCTGCTCGAAGATCGTCTCGCCTTTTTCGGAAGTGATCGCCGCGGTGCGCAGCTCCCACTCGATCGCGTCGTACGGAGAGACCGAGGGGTCCGAGTATCGGCGCTCGAACGTCAGCCCGCGCAGGCCTGCTCGCGTTTCCTCCGTCGTGCGAGCCGCCGCCTTCGTCCCCCGGGCATCTTTCTCCGTAGCGCTCATTCCAGCCGCCCTCCTCTTAAAGAAGCCAAAGCCAAATGCTCCGCCCCCACACTGCCTAAAGCCTCAGTTCAAGGCAGAAACGAAAACCGCGGGCAATCCGCCAGCGTTGCTTTCCACCCTAAAACTCGTTTGATGGTGAGTCAAGTAAAAATACCAGATGTTGTGGGGAGGGCGCGAAGGGGGCCCTTGGAATGGTGGCACAGCGATTGCTGTTATGGATGGCGATGAGAGACACGAGAGAGCGTCCTCGCCCGGTGCGGGTCGAGTCGAAATCGGTCTTCGAAGTGAACGATTCGAGGCTCGCGATCGGCACGTTCAACCGGCCGCTGCTCGACCACGAGGCCCGGAGGTTCCGGAAGGCGTGGGAGATGGAGGCGATGCCGGGGTTCGAGGATTTCCAGGTGGACGCGGCCCGGGTGTCCTTCGTCGCGAAGGCGGATACGGTGGCGCCGGCCTGGGAGGCGATCGACCGGCTGCTGGGCGGCGCGTCGGAGGCAGTCAAAAAAGCGTCCTGAAAGGGTGAATTTCTGCACCCCCTGAAGACGCGGCAGGCTCCCCTCTCCGATCTGAGATAATGCCCCCGGCCGAGAAACCTTAAGGAGAACGCCCCGATGTCCACGACTTTCGAATCCAGCACCCCGACGCCGATCACGGAGGCCGGCCCGCTCCTGACGCTGACCGACGCCGCCATCGAGAAGGTGAAGTACTTCGCCCGCACGATGCCGGATTCCGAGGGCAAACCCCTGCGCGTGTTCATCCAGGGCGGCGGCTGCTCGGGCTTCCAGTACGGCTTCACGTTCGACGAGAAGAAGGAAGGCGACAACGTCCTCGAGCAGGGCGGGATCACCGTCCTCGTCGATCCGCAGAGCGCGACGTACCTGAAGGGCGCGAAGGTCAACTACGTCGAGGATTTCCGCGGCGCCGGTTTCTCGGTCGAGAACCCCAACGCGACGGGCGGCTGCGGCTGCGGGAAGTCGTTCAACGCCTGAAGCGAGGCGAGCCGAGTACCGTCCGATCCGCCGTCGCTGGCCTCCGCGGCTCGCCTCGGATGAGAGTTTTCAAGGCAGTCCGGCGAGGTGAGTAGCGAGCACAAGTCCCTCGCGGCCGCAGTCGCGATCTTCTGCCTGCTCGCCTCCCCCGCCGCCGCCGCGACGGTCAGCGTCTCCGGCTCGAGCTCCGGCGACTCGGCCTTCGACCCTCAGGTGATCAACGTCAGCGTCGGCGAGCACATCCAGTTCACCAACGCGGGGCCCGGCACTCACGGTGTCATGGCCGATGCGGGTTTTCTGATCTTCGCGCCGACCGCGCCCGGCCCCATGGGAACGACCACGTTCAGCCAGGCCGGGTCCTATCCGTACCACTGCCAGGTCCACGGCGAGAAGGGCGTGATCAACGTCCGCACTCCGCGCGCGCCGAACGAGATTTCGTACGAGATCCAGCCCTGGGAGTTCGCGCCGGCGGTCGACGGGACGGCGATTTCGAACGGCACGGGGCTGACGCGATACGTCCCGGGCGGAACGACGTCGCTCATCGCGGGCGTGCATCTGCCGTCCGGGGCGAAGATCACGGGCATCGAGGTCGCGGGCTGCGACGACGATGCGGTCAACGACCTGTCCGTCGACCTTTCCGGATGCGCCGATCCGGACGGCGCGTGCTCGGCCCTCGCGCAGGCGCAGTCGAGCGGAACGCCCGGCTGCGGCTTCTTCGGGGCGTCGGTCGCCGACGGAGCGCTCATCGACAACTTCCGGACCACGTACGTCGTCACGCTCTTCCTGGGCGGCGGCTCGAGCCTGCGGTTCCGCAACGTGCGCGTCTTCTACAAGCGCGTCCTCTCCCCCGCGCCGGCGACGGCGACCTTCGGCGACGTCCCGACAAACGACCAGTTCTTCCGCGCGATCGAGGCGCTGGCGGCGTCGGGGATCACCTCGGGTTGCGGCAACGGGAACTTCTGCCCCGGCGACCCGGTGACGCGCGGGGCGATGGCGGGATTCCTGGCGCGCGCGCTGGGGCTGTTTTTCCCGAATTGAGCCCGCCGCCCGGATAAACCGCCACTAAACTCCCCACCACTCGAGTGCCCTAGCCGCGGCGATGCCGCGGCCTTATGATCTGCGCCTCCCGGATCGAAATAGACATGCGCGAGTGGGGCCTGCGGCGGTGCCTGGCGGTCGCGGCGATCGTCGTCACAGCGCTGTGCCTCGCCGCGCGGTCCGCGCGCGCGACCACGACATGGGTCGTCACAGCCAGCGGCAACGACATGGACACGGCGCAGTTCACGCCGAAGTTCCTGACGATTCAGGTCGGCGACACGGTGCAGTGGGTCAACCACGACGGCGTCCACAACGTCGTGGCGGACGACGGCACCTTCCTGAGCGGCACGGTGCAACCGCCGACCGGACCCGCCTGGCCGTTCAGTGTGACGTTCACGAAGACGGGAACGAATCCTTACTACTGCGAGATCCACGGCAACATCGGCGGCGTCGGGCAGAGCGGAGTCATCTTCGTCCGTCCGGCGCATCCCGCGAACGAGATCGTCCTCGAGAAGGGCGCCTTCGATTTCGAGCCGGTGAGTTCCGCCCTGGCGACGGACTCCGGTCCGGAGTTCGGGATGCGCCACGGCAACGGGACCAGTCCCACCGAGCTGGCGACGGGCGTGTCGCTGCCGGCCGGGTCGAAAATCGCCGGGATCGAGATCACCGGCTGCGACGACAGCGACACCCTGGAGCTCGAGAGCAGCCTCTTCGAGTGCCCGGACCCCACCGGGGAATGCACGCGGATCGCCGGCACGTCCTCCTCGGGAAAGCCCGGATGCGATTTCTTCTCGACGAGCCTGGCGGACGGGCCGGTCATCAACAACCTCTCGAATACGTACCTGCTGGACATCTTTCTCGGCCCGGACCAGGACCTGCGCTTCCGCAACGTGCGCCTCTTCTATAAGAAGGTCTTGAGCCCCGCGCCGCTGACCGCGACATTCGCGGACGTGCCGACGAGCAATCAGTTCTTCAAGGTCATCGAGGCGCTCGCGGCGTCCGGCATCACGCAGGGGTGCGGGAACGGGAACTTCTGCCCGAACGATCCGGTGACCCGCGGGAGCATGGCGAGCTTCCTGGCGCGGGCGCTGGGACTGTTCTTCCCGAACTAGGAGAGCACACTCCGAAAGCGGAGACCCTCACCCCGACCCTCTCGCCGCACGGGGAGGGGGGAAGAGACCAACCCGCCATAGAATCCCATCACTTTTCCGAAAGGGGGATTCCATGGGCCGCCGGCGCCTTCGCCCCTCGCTCATCTCGCTGCTCGTTCTCCTCTCCCTCGCCGGTACCGCGCTCGCCGCCGACCACGTCGTCATCGTGACCGACAACCCGGGGGAACTGTTCGACCCAAGGCTTCTGACCATCCAGGTCGGCGACACGGTCACGTGGAAGAACGTCGCCGGCACGCACAACGTCGTCGCCGACGATCTGAGCTTCACGAGCGGAGATCCGACCGCGGCTCCCTGGACGTTCACCCACACGTTCCCGGCGGAGGGGTCCTTCGACTACAGCTGTACGCTCCATGCCGGCCAGACCGGAACGATCGTCGTGCGGCCGGCCCGCGCGGCAAACGAGATCGCCTACACCGTGAACGCCTGGGATATGACGCGCGTCGTCGGCGACAACTCGTCCGACGACTCTACGGAGTTTCGCCGGACGATGGGAACCTTCGTGTGCGGCGTCCGGCTTCCTTCCGGAGCGAAACTCACCGGAATCGAATTATCGGCCTGCCACGAAACGACCGATACCGGCTCTGTGCAGGCGGGTCTCTCGATTTGCCCGGAGCCGATGCAGGACTGCACCATGATCCTGAGCGTCGTCAGCGAAAAAACGGGGGTATCGCGGCCTTGCCGGGTCTTCACGACGGACCTCGCCGACGGCCCGATCATCGACAACCTGAACAACACCTATGGTCTGCAGGTCTTCGTCGTCGACCAAACGTTTCGGAGCGTGAAGCTTTATTACAAGAGAGGCCTCAGCCCGGCCCCCGCGACGGCGACCTTCGCCGACGTTCCGACGAACAATCAGTTCTTCCGGGTCATCGAGGCGCTGGCGGCGTCCGGCATCACGCAGGGATGCGGCAACGGGAACTTCTGCCCGAACGATCCGGTGACCCGCGGGAGCATGGCGAGCTTCCTGGCGCGGGCGCTGGGACTGTTCTGGGCGAACTGACGGGCGACGCCCGCTAATCACGAACGGGCGGGGACAAGCCCCGCCCATACGACGATCCCGCCGCGGTAGGGGCGGCCCTTGCGGCCTGGACGAGCGGCGGCGGCGGCGCATGCTCGCGATAGGAGACATTCATCGGCCGATCCGTCGGCGCTATCCTAGATCGGCCGTGGGAATCCTCCATCGAACGCCCGCGCCCCCGCTGTCGGACTTCGTGGCGCTCCTCTGGCTCTACGAGACCGACCGTCCGTCCCACGAGAAGGAGCTCGCGCTTCCGAGCGGCGCGGCGGAGCTCGTCGTCAACCTGCGGGAGGACGAGACGCGGCTCTACGACGCCGGCGACGCGGAGCGGTGCATGCGGCTTCCCGGCGCGGTCGTTTGCGGGCCGCAGTCGGAGTACTTCGTCATCGACACCGAGGAGCAGATCGCGACCGCCGGCGTCCACTTCAAGGCCGGCGGCATCTTCCCGTTCGTCGAGCCGCCGTCGCACGAGATCGCCGAAAGGCACACGGCTCTCGAGGACCTCTGGGGACGGGCCGACGCGCGGCGTCTGCGGCTGCAGCTTCTCGAGGCGCCGACGCCGGAGGAAAAGCTCGACGCGCTCGAGCGGGAGCTCCTCGCGCGGCTCCGGCGCGGGCCCGAACGGCATCCGGCGGTCGCGCACGCGCTCGGAAAGTTCCGGCGCGTGCCGCACCTCCAGACGATCGCCGACGTGACGCGCGAGATCGGCCTCTCGCCGCGGCGCTTCATCGAAGTGTTCAAGGAGGAGGTCGGGCTCGCGCCGAAAGCCTTCTGCCGCGTGCGCCGGTTCCAGCGAGTGCTGACGAGCATTTACGAGAGAGAGTCGGTCGAGTGGGCGGACGTGGCGGTGGCATGCGGATACTACGACCAGGCGCACCTCATCCACGATTTCCGGGCGTTTTCGGGGATCAATCCGACGGCGTACATGGAGCGGAGAGGGCGACACCGGAATCACGTGGCGATTTAGTCCCCGTCAATTTCTTACAATCCCTCTCCGGCCGCACGCGCCACACTCCGACCCTTCGAAGGAGGTCACCATGAGCAGCACTCCCGAATCCCCCAACGACGTCGTCACGCCGTACCTCATCGTCAAAGGCGCGGCGGCGGCGATCGACTTCTACGAGAGAGTCTTCGGCGCGGTCGAGAAGATGCGCATGGAGGACGGCGCGCGCATCGGCCACGCGGAGCTTCGCATCGGCAAGTCCGCGATCATGCTCGCCGACGCATATCCCGAGAACAGGCTGCTCGGCCCGCGAGAGCTCGGAGGATCGCCCGTCCGTCTCCTGGTCGAGACGCGGGACGTCGACGCGGTCGCGGCGCGCGCGGCGGCGGCGGGCGCGAAGGTCCTGCAGCCGCCGACCGACCAGCCCTACGGCGAGCGCAACACGAAGCTCGAGGACCCGTTCGGCCACGTCTGGATCTTCTCGGCGCCGATCGGGAAGCGCGCCGTGAAGGCCGTGCCCGACGGGGTCCACACCGTCACACCATACCTGCTCGTCAAAGGCGCGGCGAAGCTCATGACCTTTCTCGAGAAGGCGTTCGGCGCACGCGAGAAGTACAAGCTCGCCGACGAGACGGGCCGCATCCACCACGCGGAGATGTGGATCGGCGACTCCGTCGTCATGCTGTCGGACGGGAGCGACGAGTGGGGGCCGACGAGAACGAACATCAACCTCGCGGTCGAGGACTGCGACGCGATGTACAAGAGCGCGATGGCCGCCGGCGGAAAGTCTCTGCGCGAGCCCGCGACGCAGTTCTACGGCGACCGCAGCGCCGGCGTCGAGGATCCGTTCGGGAACCACTGGTGGATGTCGACGCACGTCGAGGACGTGTCGCCGGAGGAGATCGAGAGAAGGGCGGCGGCGGCGGGCCGGTGAACGTGGGCGGGGACAATCCCCGCCCCTACGCATGAAATCGTAGGGCGGCCCTTGCGGCCGCCCGGGCGTCAGGGCCGTCCGTTACCGATCCCCCCGCACGAACCGCTCGTACAGCTCCACCTCGGTCTTGCTCCCGATCGCGAGGGGGATGCGCTCGTGGAGGGTCTTCGGCACGACGTCGAGCACGGCCTCGCGTCCGGTCGTCGCGGCGCCGCCGGCCTGCTCGACGATCCACGCGAGCGGCGCGCACTCGTAGAGGAGCCGCAGCTTCCCCGTCGCTTTTCCGCCCGGTCCCGCGTCGGCCGGATACAGGTAGATGCCGCCCTCGAGCAGGATCCGATGGACATCGGCAACCAGAGACGCCGAGTATCTGGTCGCGTAAGGCCGGCCGCTCGCGGGATCGCGCTCCTTCAGGTACTCGACGAACGCGCGCACCTCGGGCGCCCAGCCGTGCGACCGCCCCTCGTTGACCGCGTACCCCTTGCCGCGCGCCGGCATCCGCACGCGCTCGGCCGTCAGCAGGAACTCGCCGATCGACGGATCGAGCGTGAAGACGTGGACGCCGTCGCCATCGGTGTAGACGAGGAGGACCGCCGGCCCGAAGAGCAGGTAACCCGAGACGATCTGGCGACGCCCGTCGTGAAGGAGGTCCCGTTCGCCGCCCTCCTCGCGCCGCCGCACGGAGAAGATCGTGCCGAGGGTCCCGTTGACGTCGATGTTGGAGGAGCCGTCCATCGGGTCGAAGAGGATGGCGTAGCGGCCGTCGCGCTCGTTGCTTTCGTAGACGTACGGCGCCTCGAGCTCCTCCGACGCGGCGAGCATCACCAGCCCGCCGTAGTCGAACGTCTCCAGCAGGATCTCGTTGGCGATGACGTCGAGCTTCTTCTGCTCCTCGCCCTGGACGTTGCCGGTGCCGGCGGATCCGAGCGTCGCGCGCAGTCCCGCGACCGCGAGCTCCCGCGCGATGCGTTTGCCGGCGACGCCGAAGCGCATGAGGAGCATCGAGAGCTCGCCGGTCGCGCCGGGATGCGCGTGCTCGCGCTCGAGGATGAAACGGTCGAGCGTGATCACGAAGGGATCAGCTGGTTTCCCGCTTCACGTGCCAGGTGCCCTTGACCTTCGGGCCCTGCTGGTTCCATCGCTCGATCGTGAACTCGCCGGTGATGACGTCGCCGTCGATCGTGCCGGCGAACGTCGTGCGCACGTCGCAATCGCAATCGGGGTCGGTATACGGATCCATCGTGCCCGTCAGGATCCCCTTCTCGCTCCGCACGAAACTGACGGTCAGGACCTGCGGAATGTTGCGGATCTGCTCCTCGGAGAGGTCCTTGCCGTGCGCCGGCTTGATCGGCTCTTTCGAGCCCTTCGGCCACATGAGGACGTCGCCGTGGCCTTCCGTTCCCGACTTGAACTCGAAGATGATCGAGCCCGAGCGCCCGTTCTGCTTGCTCTCGTACTCGCCCTTCCACTTGCCAACGAGGAGCTTGGTGTCGTTCTTCGCGCCTTCGACCGCGACCGAGGGCGAGACCGGCGTCGACGAGCACGCGGCCGCGAGAGCCGACGAGAGAACGACCGCCGCGAGGGCATAGCGCTTCATGGAAGACCTCCTTCGACGCCCGCGACGAATCCTGCCACAGTTGGCGGCCCTCCGGCGCGCGTCAGGGACCGGCGGCGCGAACCCACGCGCGCCAGGCCGGCTTCGCCGCGCCGTCGGGCGTCTGGAGTCCGCGGTGCGCGAAGAACGCATCGCGCCGGCGCTCGAGATCCGTCGCGGCCTTGCCGTCCGGCGCGGTGTCGCGCCACGAGACCCAGCGCGCGAAGAGGATGCGCCGGCCGTCGGCGCCGGCGACCAGGCGCCGCATCCGCCGCACGAAATCGGCCTGCTTGTCCGGCGTGCCGCCGTTCTCCTCGGCCGAGGAATACGAGACCTCGGGGAACGCGATGGGACGATTCGGAGCGGCATCGAGGATCGCCCGCCAGTCCTTCTCGATCGAGTCCGGACCCCGCTGGAAGAAGGGCTTCGACGATTCGAACGGCGCATAGATGTAGAAGAGGACCGGGCTGCGCTGGTGGAGCGCGGCGGCGACCGTCGGCGCCGGGCTCTCGGTCGGAGCCGACGTCGTGACGCCGACCTTCAGGCGCGGCGCCTTCCTGCCGAGAAACTGTACCGCGCCGTCGAAGAGGCGCCGATAGGCCCGCAGCTCGTCGGGCTTGTCGGCGAAGTACGCGTCCGCCTCGTAGCCGAGCGAGAGCGTCGAGATGTCGCGCAGCGCCGGCTCGAGCGCGTCGAGCAGGCGGCCGAGCCGGAGGGAGAGGCGGCTGTCGTCGAACGCGATGCCCGCGAGGTCCGCCGGGACGTCGCGCGCGCGGCCGGCGACGAGCGGGAGGTCGAGGTGGAGGATCGCGCCGGACTGGCGCAGGAGGCGCGCCGTGCGGATGAGGTCGGCGACGCGGTACTGGCGCGGCTGCGGCTCCGCCGCCGACCAGGAGAGGTTGAGCGCGTAGAGCGAGGCGCCGGTCTGGCGCGCGAGGTCGAGCGCGCGGCGCTGCTCGGCGGCCGGCGTGCCCGCGGGGAGGTTGACGTCGAGGCCGAGGGCGGGATGGACCGTGGCCGGCTCGGGCGCGGCAGCGAGGAGAGAGAGCGCGGCGAGGGAGAGAAGAAGCGCGCGGCGGAGTCGGGGCACGGGCGACATTATGAGGGGAGGCGCCCGTGGCGGGTGTTGGCGGCTCGGGCGGGGACAAGTCCCGCCCTTACGTCATGGACAAAATGTCGGGGCGGCCCTTGTGGCCGCCCGGACCCCCCTACGCCGCCGGCGTTCCGACGAGCACGACCGGTCCGGTCGGCGCCGCGACGCCGCCGCGCGGCTCGACGGTCACCGCGAAATTCTGCGCGGCGGCGATCGCCGCGAGGTCCGGCGACTCGTGGAACGCCCGCCCCTGCGGATCCGCGTCGAAGACGCCGGCGGCCACGGGCTTGCCCTGATCGAAGACCCAGAGCTCGTACTGCTTGCCGACGGGCAGCACCGCGAGATTGCCCGCGAGGAGGATCCCGCGCTTGGCCTTCTCGCTCCAGAAGACGCGGGCGCGCGCGTCCGGCTGCGGGTCCTTGCCCGCGAGCGAGAGGATCCGCACGTCCTCGCTCTCGAGGACCTTCACGCGCAGGTCCCGACGCGCGATCTCGCGCTCGGCCGACGACAACTTCGCGGAGAGCTCCGTCGCGCGGCCCCGGAGCTCCTGGCGCTGCCCGCGCAGCCGCAGATCGTCGAGCCCGAGAAACGCGAGCACGAGAGACGCCGCGGCCGCGACGAACCAGGCCACGCTCTCGGAGACGGAGCGCTTCCGGCGCATCGGCGCGATCTTTCCGGTGCCGGTCTCCATCTTCGCGAGGATCTGCGCCCGCAGACCCGGGCGGGGCGCGCGGGGCGGGACCTGCGCGGCGAGCGCCGAGGACGCCGCGCGCAGGTCGGCCAGGATCTCCTCGCAGCGCGCGCAGCCCTCCTCGAGATGCTTCTGGAAGACGCGCGCATCCTCGCCCTCGAGAGCGGACAGGGCGGCGAGAGCCGCCAGCTCCTCGTGGGTCTCGTTATGACGCATCTCTCCCCTCGGATAGGTACGGGCGAATTCGGTCCCGGAGTTTCATGAGGCCCAGGCGCATCCGCGTCTTGACCGTGCCGAGCGGCGCCTTCGTCTTCTCGGCGATTTCCTGCTGCGTCAGGCCCCCGAAATACGCGAGCTCGAGCGCCTGCCGCTGGTCGGCCGGCAGCTCCCCGATGGCCGCGCGGCAGATCGTCTCCCACTGCCGCCCCTCGGCTCCCGAAACCGGGTCCTCCGGCGACACCGGGTCGGCCGCCTCCTCCAGCGGCCGCAGGCGCTCGCGGCCGCCGGGCCGGCGAGCGCGCAGGCGGTCGATCGCGCGGCTGCGCGTCGCGACGAGGAGCCACGCGAGGACGGTCCCGCGCGTTCCGTCGAAGCTCGCGGCCGCGCGCCAGACGTAGAGGAAGACTTCCTGCAGGACTTCCTCCGCCTCGCCGGTGTCGCCGATGATTCGCGAGGCGAGACCGTTCAGCCGCGCGGCGTACCGGTCGTAGAGGAGCGCCAGGGCGTCCGCGTCGCGCCGCTCGATCCGGGAAACGAGGGCCCGGTCGGTCTCGGTGCTCGCCATCGTCGTCGCGCCGGAGGATACCCCGAAGATCCGCGGCGCTGCGGCGGAGTCGGTACAATCGTCGCAAGGAGAAATCCCATGCAGAGACGCCGCGATCTTTTTCGAGAGGCGGGCCGGGTCGGCCTCGCGCTGGGGCTCGCCGCGGCGGGGCGGCCGCTTTTCGCGCTGCCGGGCAAGAGCAAGGCGGCCGGCGAAAAGCCCGACGCCGCGGACGACGTCACGCTGATGAACACGGCGCTCGCTCTCGAGCACCAGGCGATCTGGGCGTACGGGCTCGCGGGATCGAGCGGCCTGCTGTCGGCCAAGGCGAAAGAGGTCGGGCTGCTCTTCCAGGGAAGCCACGAGCTGCACCGGGATCTGCTCGTCGACGCGGTGAAGGGAAAGGGCGGAACGCCGGCCGAGCCGCAGAAGGAATACAAGTTCGGAGTGCCGCTCGGCAACGAGAAGGACGTGCTCGAGCTCGCGTTCAAGCTGGAGGTCGGCGCCGCGCGCGTGTATCTCTACGTCGTGGACCGATTCCGGGATCGCGCGCTCTCGGCGTCGGCGGGAAAGATCCTGTCCGACGAAGTGCTGCACGCGACCGTGCTGCGGAGCGTGCTCGGGCGGGATCCGGTGCCGACGTTCCGGTTGATCGAGTCGTAGGGCAGGCCCGTCATGACGGGCGAAATGTCGGGGCGGCCCTTGCGGCCGCCCGGCGTTCAGGGGCGGGGACGAGCCCCGCCCCGACGCGGCTCTCCGCCATTGACGCCGGGGACGGCGTCACATCACCAGCGTCGACTCGCGCTTCTTGTCCGGCACCGCGTCCGGAATCGTGACGGGCCCGTGCTTCAGGTCCTCGCGGATGATCAGATCGAGGAACAGCTCGCGCACGCCCTCCTGCCCGCCCTTCTTGAATTGCCGCGTGACGTCGCGGGGCGCGAGCGAGATCCCGGTCATCGCCTTGAGGTACTGACAGAAGACCGTCGAGCGCGACCGGAACGAGATGACGAGAAGAAAGAGAAGCACCCCACAGGCGGAAATCAACGCCCAATCGCCCGTCGAGGAGAGCGAGAAAACGCCTCGCATGCTCGATTTCCTTCTCTTTCGAACCGGTTGAACTGCCCAAAATCTTAACAGATTTCAGGGCTTCGGGAGGCCCTTTTGGGCCAGAAACTCCCGCGCCACGTCCTCCGGCCGCTGCTTGTCCCGGTCCACGGCGGCGTTGAGCCTCCGCATGGCGGCGGCATCGAGCGTTCCGGCAAGGGCCTCGAGCGTTTGCCGGACGCCGTGCCGCTCCCGCCACAGCCTCCCCCGAACGACGAACGCCGCCTCGTACGGCGGGAAGTAGCGGCGGTCGTCCTCCAGCACGACGGCGCCGAGCGCGGCGATGAGGCCGTCGGTCGAGTTGCCGGCGATGAGATCCACCTTGCGGCTCTCGAGCGCGGCATAGAGAAGCCCGAGGTCCATCTCGACGGGGCGCTGCGCGAATTGGAGCCCGTAGGCGCGCGAGAGACCCGCGAGGCCATCCTGGCGCTCGACGAACTCGTAGCCGAAGCCGGGCCGGATCTCGTTCTCGTGCGCGACGAGGTCGGAGATCTTGCTCAGGTTCCACCGCTTCGCGTCGTCGGGGCGCACGATCAACGCGAAGTTGTTCTCGAAGCCGAGCGGCGGCGACCAGACGAGATCCCATTGCTTTCGGTACGCCTCCGCGACCGCGCGCCGCACCGCCGCCGGATCGGACACCGGCTTCTCGCGCAGGATCGCCGTGAGCGCGGTGCCCGTGTACTCGGGGTAGACGTCGAGCTCCCCCGCCACGATCGCCTTGTGGCAGACGAACGTCCCGCCGAGATTGAGCCGGCGCTCCACGGGCAGCCCGGTGGCCTCGAGCGCCTGGGCGACGATCTCGCCGAGGATCACCTGCTCGGAAAAATTCTTCGAGCCGACGCGGATGGGTTGGCGCGCGCCGCGACATCCCGCCGCGAAGACCAGAGTGGCGGCAATCGCCATCGCCACGAGCCGCCTCACGGCGTCCTCCACGACGAATCGCGCCGCTCGAGCCAGCCGAGCGCGCCGTCCACCACGAGCGCGAGGAGCGCCGCCGGCAAAGCGCCCGCGAGGATGAGCCGGTTGTCCACCGTCGCGATGCCGCGATAGATCAGGACGCCGAGGCCTCCGGCGCCGATCGCCGCCGCGATGGCGGCGAGGCCGACCGAGACGACGGCCGCGATGCGCACGCCCGCGAGCACCACCGGCAGCGCGAGCGGCAGCTCGACGAGGCGCAGCCGCTCGCCGCGCGTCATGCCGAGGCCCGTCGCCGCCTCGACCGTCGCGGGATCGACCGACGTGATGCCGGCGTAGGTGTTCCGAAGGATCGGCAGGAGCGCGTACACGACGAGCGCGGTGACCGCGGTGCGCGCGCCGATGCCGCCGAGCAGCGGCAGAGGGATCAGGAACCCGAAGAGGGCGAGGCTCGGGACGGTCTGAATGACCGAGGCCGCCGCGAGCACGGGCTTCGCGAGCTTCGGCCGCCGCGTCAGCGCGATGCCGAGGGGCAGACCGATCGCGACCGCGAGCGCCGTCGAGACGAGGACGAGCACGACGTGCTGGCCCGTCAGCGCGGCGATTTCGGCGCGGCGCTCCCAGAAGTACGCCGGGAAGCCGCTCACGCCATCCCCTGTTCGACGAAGTCGCGGACGAAGGCGTCCGCCGGCGACCGCTCGAGCTCCGCGCGCGTGCCGGCCTGACGCACGCGGCCGCGGTCGATCACCGCGATCCGGTCGGCGAGACGGAACGCCTCGCGCAGGTCGTGCGTGACGAGCAGGACCGCTTTGCCGAGGCGCCTCTTCCATTCGAGGAACTCGCGCTGGAGCGCGGTGCGCGCGATCGGGTCGAGCGCGCCGAACGGCTCGTCCATCAGCACGATTGGCGGGTCCGCCGCGAGGGCACGGGCGACGCCGACGCGCTGACGCTGTCCGCCCGAGAGCTCGCGCGGGCGGCGCGCCGCGAATTCCCCCGGCGGCAGGCCCACCATCGCGAGGAGCTCGTCGGCGCGGCGGCGCCGGTCGGCGACCGGCCAGCCGAGCAGGCGCGGCACGGCCGCGACGTTCTCCGCGACGCTCCAGTGCGGGAACAGGCCGCCCTCCTGGATCACGTAGCCGAGGCGGCGGCGCAGCGCGACCGCATCTTCCGACCGGACGTCCTTGCCGAGGACGCGCACGGCACCGCCGTCCGCTTCGAGCAGGCGATTGACGAGCTTCAGCGCGGTCGTCTTGCCGCAGCCCGAGGGGCCGATGAGCGCGACGGTCTCTCCGGCCCCGATCGCGAGAGTGAACCCGTCGAGCGCCGCGCGGCCGGCGAAGATCTTGGTGACGGATTGGAACTCGATGGCGGTGGTAGACAAGCTATCAGCTATCAGCTATCAGCTATCAGCTATCGGCTATCGGCTCGGAGATCGCACAGAATCATTCTGGCTGACAGCTGACAGCCGATAGCTCATGGCGGACAGCTAAGATAGTCCCCATGCAATCAGTCTACGACGCGGTCGTCATCGGCGGCGGTCCCGCGGGCTCGACCGTCGCGACGCTGCTCGCGCGCGCGGGGCGCCGCGTCGTCGTGCTGGAGAAGGAACGCTTCCCCCGCTTCCACGTCGGCGAATCGCTCCTGCCCTACAGCCTCCCGATCCTCGAGAAGCTCGGCGTGCTCGAGAAGGTGCGCGCGGCCGGCTTTCAGGAGAAGTACGGCGCGTACTTCTGGAACGACATGGACGGCGAGAGCGTGCGGCCGGTGGTCTTTCGGGAGGCCGACGAACGGCACCCGATGGCCTACCAGGTCAAGCGCGCGGAGTTCGACAACCTGCTGCTGCGGCACTCGGCCTCGTGCGGCGCGGAGGTGCGCGAGGAGACGGCCGTCGAGGACGTGCTCTTCGAGGGCGGCCGCGCCGTCGGCGTGCGCGCGAAACCGAAGGGCGGCGCGGAGATGGAGATCCGCGCGCGCGCCGTCGTCGACGCGTCGGGACAGGGGGCCTTCCTGTCGCGCAAGCTCGGCACGCGGAGCTTCGACGCGAAGTTGAAGCGCGCGGCGCTCTTCGCGCACTACCGCGGCATCCGCTGGCCCGAAGAGCACCAGCCCGGCGACATCCTGCTGCCGATCGACTCGGGCGTCTGGTACTGGATCATCCCGTTTTCCGACGGCACGGCGAGCGTCGGCGCGGTGTTCGATCCCGCGGTCGCAAAGGAGTCCGGCGCGCCGTCGCTCGAGGCGCGCTTCGACTGGTTGATCGCGCGATCGCCGCGGATGCCCGCGCTCCTCGCCGGGAGCGCGCGTTTCTCGCCCGTCCACGCGATCTCGGACTACTCGTCGAGCTCCGCGCGGATGGGCGGCGACGGGTACGTGCTCGCGGGCGATGCCGCGACCTTTCTGGATCCGGTGTTCTCGACGGGCGTTTTCCTCGCGCTCGCAATGGGCGAGCGCGCCGCGGGCGCGATCGACCGCGCGCTTTCGAGGCACGGCCGCCTGGACGCGGCGGACCTGAGGTCGTACGAGCGCGAGGCGCGCAAGCTCGTCGCGCGGTTCCGGCGCTTCGTCTACAACTTCTACGATCCGATCTTTTTCGAGGCCTTCTGCACGCCGGATCCGCCGTCGCCGATGGTCAAGGCCGTCACGCGCGTGCTCGCGGGCGGCGTCGAGCGCCCGCCGCTCGGCGAGCGGATCTGGACCCAGCTCATGCTGTGGGGTGTCGGCTTCGATCGATTCCGGCGGCGAATCGGGCTCGGGCCGAAGCCCGCGGACCCGCGGCGGCAGCAGGCGGCGTAGCTCCCCGGGGCGCCGTGGTCATCGAGCGCTGCTCCTTCGTCGCGATCACGAGTTCGGACCTCGCGGCGGCGCGTGTCTTCTGGGTGGAGCGGATGGGTTTCTCCGTCACCGAGGAGGAGACCGGGCATCACTTCATCGTGGACGCCGGAGGCCTCCGCCTCTGCGTGGACGGTCCGGACGGCGACATCCATCGAACGGGCTCGAGCGATCCCGTGCTGGGCCTCAAGGTCGCGTCCCTGACGAAAACGCTCGCGGAGCTGGCTCGAAAGGGGATCCGGCCGACCCGGGGTCCGATCGCGGCCGCAAAGGGATCCTGGGCGGCGCTGCAGGACCCCGACGGACGGACGGTGATTCTGACCGAAGCGGACTGAGCGCCGCGAGAGTCTAGGGCGCGCCGAGGAGCGCCTTCTTCAGGTCGTCCTGCACCGGGTTCGGGCCGAGCCACACCGCGAAGAGCGCGTCGGCGAAATCGCGCCCCTCGATGACGCCGCGGTCGGTGCCGCGCACCGTGACGTTGGTTCCCTTGTCCGGAATCCAGGTCAGCGCGATCTCGTCGCCCTCGACGACGTCGGGAATCATCGTGCCGAGCTTGTCGAGGCGCGGCTTCAGCTTCGGGATCTGGGCCTTCGAGTTGCGCTCGAAGCCTTCGGAGATCGCGTCGGTGATCTGCGAGCCCTTGAGGCTTCGCAGGATGTGGAGATGCATGCTCTTGATCTCGGTCGCGGAGAGGATCGACGCCGCGTCCTTCGACGGGTTCTCGACGTAGAGGCCGGCGACGTAGACCTTGAACAAGAGCTTCTTGCGCAGGCCCGCGCCATTCAACTTCAGCGTCTTGCCGTCGACCGTGGCCGTTTCCGGGAGGCGCACGCCGGCGACCTCGGAGGCCGCGGCGAGGGCCGGGAGGAGGAGGAAGAGGGAGAGGGGGGCGAGAAGCTTCTTCATGGCGGGATTCTAGTCCCCGGGCCCGGGACCCTCGCCCACCCTCTCCCCTCGGAGAGGGAGCTTCTCGTGTTTCCCTCGCCCCCGTCTGCGGGGCAGAGGGTCAGGGTGAGGGGGGCGTGCTCTTACTCGCTCGTGTACCGAGCCTTCGCGAGATCCAGGATTTCCTCGATGAGCTGGCTGTACGACCGGCCCGCCTTTCGCGCGGCCATCGCGAATTCGGCGCCGGACGAGAGCCACGGGTTCGGGTTCGCCTCGATGACGTACACGTCGCCCTTGGCCGAAAGGCGCATGTCGATGCGCCCGTAGTCGCGCAGCTTCAGCGCCTGGTACGCCGCGACCGCCGTCTCGGAAAGCCGCTGCGTCGTCTCCTCGTCCAGGCCCTCGACCGGCGCGGATTTCGTGACCTTGTACGCCTCGGTCTCCTTCTCCCACTTCACTTCCTTGCCCGCGATGCGCGGCGTGCCCTCGGGCAGCTTCGAGAGGTCGAGCTCGACGAGCGGCAGCGCCTCGGGATTCTCGTTGCCGATGACGGCGGCGTAGATCTCGCGCCCCTCGATGTACTCCTCGATCAGCGCCGGCGCGTCGAACTCCTCGTGGATGTCGTGGATCTTCTCCATGAGCTCCTTGACGCTCGCGACGACGGAGGACGCGTCGATGCCGATCGAGCCATCCTCGGACGTCGGCTTCACGATGAGCGGGAAGGAGATGTCGTGCGAGTGATCGAGCTTGCCGCGGTACGACGTCGCGAAGTACGGCGTGCGAATCCCATGGAACGCGAAGATCTTCTTGGCGAGCGCCTTGTCCTGCGCGAGATAGAGACCGTGCGGGCCGGCGCCCGTGTACGGAACGCCGAGAAGGTCGAGATACGCCGCCATGTTCATGTCCATCGTGTCGTCGCCGGCGTAGGACTCGACGAGGTTGAAGAAGAGGTCGGCGTCGCAGCGCGCGAGGGCAATGAGCGATTGGGTTCGGCCGTCCACGACCTGGTAGGTCGGCTCGTAGCCCAGCTTCTGCAGGGCCTCGAAAATTTCCTGCCGGTCGGGCTTGTCCTTCTTCTTCCGCTTCTTCTTCTTGGGCGGCCGGCCCTTCCGCGGCAGCGGCGCGTCCGGGGGCGGCGCTTCGGTCTCGACTTCGTCTTCGAGGACGTCGTAGAGGACGGCCACCTTCATCGCTTTCTCTCGATTCATGCGTCGCCCTCCTCCGCGAGCGCCTTCACGACTGAACGAACTTTCCGCGCGTCACGTAGTTCATCGCCAGGGCCGTGGCATAGGCCGTGACTTCCGCCACGTGCTCTTTCTCGCGGCGCGTGTTTGCCGAAAGGCCCATCTCCCCGACGCGGGAACCGATCGACTCGACGAGCTCCTTGATCAAAGGCCGCGGCACACCGGTCCAGTAGGCGACCTTGTCGACGATCGTCTTGCGGTTCTCGCGCAGAAGATCCGCCGCCGGGCGGACGTCCTTCTTCTTGCGGCGCGAGACCTTGAAGATGTCGGCGAGGTCCGTGTCGAGGGCGAGCTCCGTCGGCGAGAGATGCTTCTGGGGCGCGCGCTGGAAGAAGTCCGCAACGGTCGTCTCCATCTCGTCGACTGTCAGATCGGTGCGGCCCTTGCCGCGCGGCGGATCGAGGCCGCGCAGGCGACGCGCCTGGCGGTCCACATAGCGCAGCTTCGCGAGCGCGGGCCAGCCCTTGTATCTCTTGCGCCACTGCGACCGCGGCGTCAGCCAGACGGCGAACGTCTCGGCAAAATCCTCGTCGGGATGCTTCTGCGCGTACCAGCCGGCGATGTGCCGCACGAAACGGCGCGAGAACGGAATCGGGCGGTAGTTGTCGCGATACGGGCGGCGGAACGGACCGAAGAGATCCCGCCACTCCGGTGTCTTGTACAGCTCGTAGGCATAGTTGAAGGCGTGCCCCGCCTCGTGGCGGAGGTACATCAGGATCTCGCGCTCATCTTCGAGATCGTTCATGGCCTTCTCGAGCCGGGCGAGCTTCGGATCGGCGAGATAGAACGGAATTCCGATCACGGGTTCGCCCGAAGGACAGCCCCATTCGTCGGTCAGATAGCAGAGCGGACGAAATTTCTTCAGGCCCTTGCTTTCGAGCTCGCGGTAAAGCTTCTGAACGTACCGTTCGAGGTGCGATCCTTCGAGCTTGAGCCCGAGCTCCTTGATGGGCTTGGTCAGGATCTCCTGGATATCCGGAGGAGCTTTTTCAAAAGCTTGCACGCGGGCTCTTCAAGGGTAGCACGAAGATTCGCGCGATCGTGCGCTTCCCGTCGGTATGGCGGATTGCCGAACCGATCGGATCTACAATTCTTCCTGGAGGATTCGATGGCCGACGTCACGATCAAGATGATTCCCAACGGACCGTATCGCGCGAACGGACCGTTCACGATCGTCGATCCGAAAGGAAATCCGATCTCGATCGAAGAAGGACGCAGCGTGTCGCTGTGCCGCTGCGGCAACTCGGCGAACAAGCCGTTCTGCGACGGCACGCACGGGAGAATCGGATTTTCGGCGGACGAGGCGGCGCGCAGGTAGCGATGCGAACGGGCGCAACAGCGCTCGCGTCTCTCGTCCTCCTCGCGGCGCGCGCGGCGGTTTCGTCGCCGCCGGCGTCGATCACCGACGACTTTTCCGGCGAAGGCCGCCACGAGACCATCACGGCGGTCACGCACGGCGACGGCGTGCGCCTCGAGGCGCGCGACGCGGCGGGCAAGCGCGTCGGGACCGCAGCGAACGTTCCCGTGCCCGGCGGCGGCCGCCCTGCCGTCGCCATGATCTCCGGATCGATCGGCAGCGCCGGGGCTCTGCTCGAGGTCGCGGCGTCGCGCGGCGACACCGTCTGCCGCAGCGTCTGGCGGCTGCGCGACGGCGCGCTCAACCGGCTCCCGGTCTTCGGCGAGAAGGACGCGCTGCCCGACTGCGACTCGGACGGCTGGACGAGCCATTGGGACCAGCGATTCAATGAGCCGGCGCGCTACGTGCGAGAGCGCGCGCATCCGGTCGCGCAGGGCATGCTCCACGAG
This sequence comes from Thermoanaerobaculia bacterium, assembly GCA_035498835.1. GTDB lineage: Bacteria > Acidobacteriota > Thermoanaerobaculia > UBA5066 > Gp7-AA6 > DATBFU01. The sequence goes on along the minus strand of DATJZU010000147.1, from coordinate 5,014 downwards.
AGTCGCATCTACACGTTCCGAGGATTCGAGATGCGACTCGACGCGGCGAAGTCGTCGGCCGAGGTCAACGGCGTCTCGATTCCGGCGTGGGTCGAGGCGACGCTGTACCCGAACGCGAACCTCGAAGAGCTCGCGCGGCGATACGCGCTCTCCGGGCTAACGAAGGGTCCGCGACTGCGCTTCGAGACGGACCGCGAAAAGGGCGCCTTCGCGGCGGTGCTTTCGGATGCCCAAGGCGAGCTCCGGCTCCCCGTCACCGCGGCGAAGCCTTTCGAGCAGGACGAGAAGGGACTCGAGATCACGGCGGGGAAGGTCGCGATCCGGCTGACGGTGGCCGGCGGAAAGGCGCCTCAAAGCGCCGCCGTTCGCGGCGCCGGACGGTTCGACGGCGGCTACGCCTCGATCATCCGGTGGCAGGACCGGGAGATCCAGGTCTTCGCCAGCGCCGAGCAGGAGCTCGCGCTGGAATACCTGCCCGGCGCCTGGACGACCGAGCGCCGCGAGCGCCTCGTCGTCTCCCCCATCGCGGGCCCGGCGTCCGTACGCCTGGGGGACGCCGACGTCGTTCTGGACTTCGCGGGCGCTCCGGCGGGCACGGACCTGCTCCTGACGCCTCCGACCGGCGGCCCGGCGAGCTGGGCGCTCAAGCTCGAGGGGCCCGACGCGTTCCGCCGCGTGCCCGTGCAGTGCGGGCCCGACGGCGGCGACTGCCGCGCGGCCGGCGAAGGACAGACGTTTCGCCGGATCGGCAGTCAGCTCAACCGCTGAACTGTTGACTCTTTCGCCGCGAAATCCATTACGCTTCCGTACAAACCCATGGAACTGTCCGTTCTCGGGACGCTCGTCCAGACGGTCGGCGCCGTCCTCCTGGCGCTCATCTTCTTTTACCTGTCCCGCGGGAGCGGGAGCCGCGTGCTCAAGGCGGCCGGGTGGGGTTGGCTGTTCCTCTCCCTCGCGCTCGGCGGCCTGATCCTCTCGGTCCTCTACGACTTCCCCTACGAGCGATTCCCGTATCAGTACTTCAAGTTCCTCTACTTCGCCGCGCTCATCGTCGCGGCCGACCGCATCGACCACGACTTCCCGATCGGGCGGCCGATCTTCCGCGCCGCGATCGGCTCCCTGCCGCTCGCGTTCGCCATCGCCGCGCTCTTCAACGGCTCGCTCTTCTATGCCGTCCACATGGGGATCGGCGCGGTCGCCTGGTTCGTCATCACCCTGCTCATCATGCGCAGCCGCGCGCGCGGCCTCGGACGCAAGTTTTCGGCGCTCCTCGCAGGGGCGACCGCGTTCGCGCACGTCGCGTACGCGCTCCTCTTCGCCTACTCGGCATCGCGGACGAACCGCGGGATTCCGGCGCTCGGCTACATCGGGTTCGTGGACCTGTTTCTCGAGATGCTGTTCGGCATCGGTCTCATCATCTGGGCGATGGAAGACACCGAGGCGCGCCTCGCGATGGTACACGCGCGCACGGTCGGCGAGACGCAGCGCACGAAACGGCGCGCGCAGCTCGACCCGCTCACGGAGGCGCACAACCGTTTCTTCCTCGAAGAGATCCGGCCTTCGCTGGTCGACGACAACGCGTCCGGCTCCATCGTGCTGATCGACGTGGACGGCCTCAAGACGATCAACGACACGGAGGGACACGAGGAAGGCGACAAGGCGATCTGGACCGTCGCGACGGCGATCAAGAAGCTCATCCGCGGAAACGACTTCCTGATCCGCTGGGGGGGCGACGAGTTCCTGGCGCTGCTGCCGGGCATGGACGAGGGCGTCGCGAAGAAGCGTTTCTACATGTTGCCCGCGCGCATCGACGAGGTGCGCCAGGCGCCGAATCTCCCCAAGGCCTATCGAAGATTCCTGGCGGCCTCGGTGGGCGTGACGCCGTACTCGCGGACCGTCCCGTTCGACGTCGCCATCGAGCAGGCCGACCGCGTCATGTACGAGCGCAAGAGAGCGTTGAAGGAGATGCGCGGCGCCCCGACGCGCCGCGACACTCCGATCCCGACTTCGGAAAGGAAACCGAATTGAACTACTACTGGACCGATTGTCCGAAGTGCGGATGCCAGGTCACCGTGCAGTACACGGACGAGAGAGGCCATCTCCTGGGATCCGTGCGCCGGTGGTCCGCCGACCGGGCGATCAACGACGGCCGGCGCATCGAGGCCGGCACGGCGCGGGACGGCGCGGGCGGATTCGCGACGGCCTGCGTCTGCGGCGCGCCGGTCGCGGTTCCGGCGCAGCCATCCGCCGTCTCGGACGCAAGTATCAGGTTGTAGTTTTCAGGTTCTAAGTTCTAAGTTCTCGGTTCTACGGTCTCGGTTCTCAGAAGCACGACCGTCGCGCCGAAGCCGCCGCGCTCGGGCGGCGCGTCGAAGTAATCGAGAACGTCCGTCCGCCGCTGCAGCAGCCGATGCACCTCGGCGCGCCGCGCGCCCGTCCCCTTCCCGTGAATGACGCGGACTTCGCTGAGGCCCGCGGCCTTCGCCTCGCGCAGGTATTCCGCAAGCGCCGAGGCGACGTCCCCGGGACGAAAAGAGTGGAGATCGAACGCGTCCTCGATCGGGATGCGTTTCATTGCGGCGCCCTTCGGCCCGGCCCCTCAGACCTCCTCGACGACGACCTCGAGCGACATCGCCGCGCGCGCGACCTTGGACGTGATGCAGTACTTCTCCGTGAGCTGCAGCGTCTTCTCGACCTGCGCCCGGTTCCCGGCGAGGAGCGACGACGGCACGCGGGCGTGGATCTTCGCCGCGAGCATCTTGAAGCCGCCGGCCGGATCCTTGCCGAGCTCCCCCGTCACCCGCACCGAAGGCTCGGCATACGTGATCGCGAGCTTCTTGATGAAGATCGCCCAGGTGTTCAGGAAACACGCCGCGATCGAGGTGAGGAGAAGTTCCTCGGGATTCGCGCCCAGCCCGCACCCGCCGAGCTCCTTCGATCCGCCGATCGGAATGCGGACTTCGGCCATGTCCGTTCGGATTTCGCCGCAGCCCTTTCCATCGCCAGTCCAGGTGCCGTTGACGGCGAAGTGCTGGATCTCGTCGGGTTTCGTTTCGGACATGGACATGCGGACCTCCGGCGCGGCATCATGGCATACGCCGCGCGTAAGATCGGCAGGCCGATGACACGTCCGCTTCTCCGGACCGCCGCCGCGCTCGCCGTGATCGTCTCGACGGCCGCCTGCGCCGGACCGCCGCCGCCGACGGACGCCGCGAAGCGGCTCGCTCAGAACCCGAAGGCCGTCGTGCTCGGTCGCGTGACCGACGAGGACGGCCGGCCGGTCGCGGGTGTGCGCGTGCAGGCGATCCCCGGCGGACGCGACGTCTTCTGGCGCGAGCCCGCCCCGACCGACGCGGACGGGCGATTCCGCCTCGCGCTCGACGCCCCGGCGGAGTACGTGTTCCTCGTTTACGAGGGATCGACGGCGGTCCTCACCGATGATCCGCGCGACCCCGCGCGCGTGTGCGTCTCGGTGCTGCCCGGCGAAAAGAGGGAGGGCATCGAGCTGACGTTGCTGCGGAAGAAGCGGAAGGAGGTCGCGGAGTAGGTTCCGGAAGGCGTTCTGCCCCAAGCGGCCGAGACGTCCGCACCTCGCGGAGTCGCGGTTCAGCGGCGAGCGTCTTCGATCCGCTGGAACCGCTCCCACTCGTGACTCAGCTGTTCTTCGGGATCTTCTTGGTTCCCTTGAGCTCCTGCTCGGTCTGCTCGAGATTCCGCGGCGCGAAACCGTCGAACCACTTCCAGCTCCCGTACTTCGCCTTCAGCGCCGGCAGCAGCGAGTCCACGAGCTCCTGGCCGGACTTCCCGTCGGACATCGCCTTGGCCACGGAGAGCCGAAGGCCGGTCAAATAGTCGCGGAACATCCGCACGTCGAGCGCGCGGCCGACCTCGCCATGGCCGGGCACGTAGGCCGAGTCCGGAAACGACTGCAGGAACCCGTCGAGCGTCGTGATCCACGAGTCCGTCGAGGCGTCGATGAGATTCGGCAGCGTGTTGTGCCAGAAGAGATCGCCGGTGAAGACGGTCTTCGTCGACGGCACCACGACGACCGAATCGCCGCCCGTGTGGCCGGGGCGCGCGAGGACGTCCACGCGCCGGTCGCCGAGCCAGATCGTGAGCCCGTCGCGATACGTGATGTCGGGCAGGACGAGATGCGAAACGCGGTCCTTGTCCTCGGCCGTCGGCTCCTTGAAGAACTTGAGATTCTCGGTGCGCACCCACGCGCGCTCGTTCTCGTGCGCCACGACCGACGCTCCGGCGCGCACGAACGCGGCATCGCCGCCGCTGTGGTCGTAGTGGTAATGGGTGTTGACGAGCCACTTCACGGGCAGCGCGGTCTTCTTCTTGATCTCTCCGAGGAGCTCGTCCGCGGCGACCGGCGACACGAACGCGTCCACGACGAGGACGGAATCCGAGCCGATGACGAAGCCCGCGTTGCCGCCTGCGGCCGGATCGCCGTCCTTCGCGATCGCCGCCCAGACGCCGTCGCCGGCCGGCACGAGCTGGAAGTGCGTCGGATTGCCAGCCGCCGCGGGCGCGGGAGGCGGCGCGGGATCCTGCGCGCGAAGGGTCGCGGCGAAAATCGAAGCGGCGAGGATGAGAAATGTGCGTCGCATGGCGCGCGATTCTATCGGCTCCGAGCCTCCCTCTATAATGCCCCCATGGCGGCGGAGCCGAAGTCCGAGCGCGCGCGCGTGCGCTGTGTCATCAACGGCGAGACGATCGAGGTCTGGCAGGGCTACCGGCTCTGGGACGCGGCGATGGACGCGCACGCGAAGCTCTGGCAGGCCTGCGGCGGACATGGACAGTGCACGACCTGCGCCGTCCTCCCGGTCTCCGGCGCCGAGAATCTGACCCCGCCCACCGGCCTCGAGCGCTTCTCGCTCGGCATCTGGTTCGCCAAGCCGCTCGCCTTCATCCGGAAGCGCTGGAAGGGCAAGCCGATCCGGCTCGCCTGCCAGTCGTACGTGAACGGCCCGGTGGAAGTCGTCGGGCTCTTCGGAAAGAAGGCCCG
>DATJZU010000146.1:0-32852 GCA_035498835.1 Thermoanaerobaculia bacterium | reverse complement strand
CCTGAGCGATCTTCACTTCGTGAAACGTCGCGAGAAGCGGGCCGGGGACGGCAAGACCGAGAAGAATCGCGAGACCGGGTCCGAGCTTTGCGCGCATGTTCCTTCCCCCGAGCATCGGCGATTTGACGCCTACGCTAAAGGGAAAGGGGCCGCCGGGGCGCCTCCCAAGTCTTTCCCAGGATTGGCGCCCCGCCGGCTTCGTCCTCGGTCTAGTTCTGCGGGCCGTACAGCAGGAGGTTGAACGCGTTCGTCAGGAACTTGGCCATCTGATCGCGGGTGACGATGGTCGCCGGTTGATAGGTCGTCGGCGAGACCCCGGCGACGATGCCGCGCGCCCAGAGATACATGACGTGCTTGCAGAATGTGTCCGTGTACTTCACGTCCGAGAAGTGAATGTTCGTGCCAAAGCTGTTGCAGTTGTAGGAGAAGCCGGTCACCGGGTCGGGTCCGTACACCTTGGGGATCGCGTTTCCACCGTCTGGCGCCACGATGGCCTTTGCGATGAAGATGGCCATCGAGCCGCGGTCGACGGCGGTCGAGGGGCAGTAGGTCGTGGCGGTGCATCCCTGGGTGACGTTCTGCGCCGCGATGTAATGGACGTGCTTGCAGAAGGAATCGGTCGGCTTCACGTCGGTGAAAATCGAGGAGCCGCCCGCCGTGCAGTTGTAGTCGATTCCGCTGACCTGTCCGGAAACGGGCACGTTCGCGCCGCCGCCCGCGATGCCCTTCGCGATGAAGATCGCCATGGAGCTGCGGTTGACCTGGTCCGAGGGGCAGTAGTGCCGGGCGTCGGTGCAGCCCCCCGTTATGCCCGTGTGCAGCATGGTCTCGATCGGCTTATAGAACTGCTGCGTGGTCGGGACATCGAGGAAGCTCTCGCCGATGTGGACCAGCCAGGTCTTGTTGACGCCGCCCGTCACAGTCTCCTTGAACGAGGCGTCCCAGTGGGCCGCGGGACGCACCGCCGGCGCGGACACCGCGAACTGATAGCAGTTGGCCGTCGACGCGAGGCAGTCTCCGGTCGAGTTGGCGTTGACCGTCCCGAAGTCGGCCGACGTGTCGGGGAGGGTATAGGTCGCGCCGGTCGGGCCGGCGGGCGTCGACGCGGTTCCCGTGGCGGCGATCGCGCTGTCGGTCATGTTGAGCCAGTTGGGGTCGATGACCACCGTCTCGCCGGGCTCGAGCACGCCGTTCATATTCGAGGTGCCGCTGCTCGGGGCCGTGTCCACCTTGAGGAACGCCGCCTTGAGTTGCGCGATGGTCAGCGTGGTGGCGGTGGCGCTGTAAGAGAGATCCCATCCAAGGCCGGCTCCCGGCGACGGGAAGGTCAGCGTGCCGAAAGTGCCCGTTCGCGACGCGTGTTGGAGGATCGTGAAGGAGTCGCCGACCGCCGGTGTGTAGCCGAGACTGACCCGGAGCTCGCCGCCCAGCGTCGCCGCTCCGGAGATCAACATGTCGTCGTAGTCGTTGCCCGCAGACGTGCCGTTGATGTCGACGGCATAGACGCCGGGAGCCGCCTGCGTGTACTTGTGGTTGTTCGTGATCGCGATCTCTCCGGGCGAATTCCCCGGGCTCGCCTGACCGGTGCCGGACACGCTGACGTCGCCGTTGATGTTTCCATTGCCCTTGACGACGCCGCCCTGGATGTTCAGCGCGTACGACGGGCTGTCGATATTGCCTCCGTCGAGGAAAAGGGCGCCGGCCGTCTGCGTGTAGGTCCCGGAGAAGTTCAGGTCGCCGGTCTGGACGTCGAACGTGCCGCTGTTGCTCGTGTTGACGTAGAAATAGTACGTTCCGGCGCTCGTCGTGCGCTTGAAGGTGCCGGAGTTCGTGAAGACGGATCCCGAGCCGTTGATGTACTGGTCGTTCTGAGCTTCCCAGGTGCCCTGGTTGTTGAGCGTGCCGCCCGTGGAGATGTACATGTAGGCGTTACCGCTCTGCGTGGCCGTCCCCTTGTTCACGAACGGGCGCTGCAGCGTGAACCCGGATCCGTTCATGATCAACTGGCGGCCCGTGTCGATCGTCGTCGTGCCCGTGCCGGCCATCGTGCCGCCCGTCCAGGTGAAGATTCCACCGCTCGCGACGCCCATACTGTCCGAGCCCTGAAGCGTTCCGCCCGAGAACGTGATGTTGGAAGGGGCGAGGGTCGATCCGCTGTTGAAAGTGTTCGTCCCGCCGCTGACGGTCAGCTGCGAGAGCGGCGAAAACGACGCGCCGCTGCCGAACGTGATCGTCGCGGCCGAGAGCAGCAGGTTTCCGCCCGTGTCGCCCTTGAACGCTCCCGTCATGGCCCAGGTCCCGCCGTTGAACTGAAGGGTCGCCCCGGCGAAGTTGAAGTTGTTGGAATTGTTGCCGCCGCCCGACAGCTGGAGCGTTCCGCTGTTGACGTTGACCGTGCCGCCGGCGCCGTTGATGTTCGCCTGAATGAACGCGGTGCCCGCGCTCGTGGTGCGGCTGATCGTTCCGGTGTTGTTGATGATCTGGCCGGAGCCGTAGATGCCGGAATCGTTCTGGATCTCCCACGTTCCGGAGTTGTCGATCGAGCCGCCCGTGGAGATGGAGACGTACGCATTGCTGCTCATCGTCGCGGCGCCGGCGTTCGAGAGCTTGCGCTGGAGGGTCACGCCGCTGTTGTTGAGAAGGAGCGTACGGCCGGATCCGATCGTCGTCGTGCCCGTTCCCGACATCGTGCCGCTTCCCCAGGTGAAGGTGCCACCGGACTGAAGCGCGAACGCATCGGATCCGGTGAGCGTGCCGCCGCCGGTGATGGCCCAATTCGTCGGCGTGACCGTCGTTCCCGTGTTGAAGGTCCACGTTCCGTAGCCGATCGTGATCGTCGACACCGAGAAGGACGCGCCGCTGTTGAACGTGGCGGCGGTGCCGTTGTACAGGTACAGATTGCCGCCCGATCCGCCCGAGAAGTCGGCCGTGATCGCCCACGTGCCGCCGTTGAACTCAAGCGTCGTGCCGGTAAAGGTGAACGTGCCGCTGTAGGTCCCGCCGCCGTCGAGACGCAGCGTGCCGGTCGTGACGTTGACGGCGCCGTTCCCGTTCAGAGTCGGCTGGATGAAGGCCAGGCCGGCGCTCACCGAGCGCTTCAGCACGCCCGGCGAGTTGTTCTGGAAGAGCTGGCCGGACCCGTAGATGCCCTGGTCGTTCTGGATGTCGACCGTGCCGGTGTTCGTGATCGAGCCGCCGGAGCCCAGCGAGAAATATCCGGAGGAGTTGATCGTCGTCGTTCCGGCGTTGATGTACGGACGCATGAGGGTGAACCCGCCGCCCACGATGCAGGTCGCACCCGAGGAGATCGTCAGGTTTCCGGTTCCGGTCCACGATCCGTTGTTCAGGTTGAGAACGCCGCCCGACGCGATCGTCACGTTGCCCGTGCCGGTGCTCGTTCCGGTCGGCGTGAATGTTCCCTGCACCGTAAGCGTGGCGCCGGTGATGGTCAGGCCGCTCAGGCCGATCGTGTCGGCTGCGCCGATCACCGGGTCGTGCGAGGTGGCACCGATGATCACCGTGTCGCCCGTGTCCGGATAGTTCGGCGCCGTCGAGCAGCCGGTCCAGTTCGACGTGGTCTTCCACGCGCTCGTCCCTCCGGTCCAGGTGCACGTATCGGCGCGCGCGGTCGAGACGGTCAGGAGAGCGATGGCTGCGAGTGCGGAGGCGAGAAACCCGGCATGAATGCGCGAGGACCGAGAGAGTCTCATGGTGCCCACCTTCTCCTTATTTCTGCGTCCGACAGATTCAGACCGACATTCGACTTACTGGGATGCGCGGACGCTATGGCGATTGCACCATCGGAGTCAACGGTGCCGGGTTAGCTGGCACCAAAGTGGCGTCCGTGGAATTCGGCCGGGGATTCGATCAATTCGCGCAAATCGCGAACCGGGTCGCCAGGCTCGTCTGCACCCGACCGCCCGGGCGAGCCCTGTCCGCGCACCATCTCCTTGGCGACGAAGGCGTAATTGCCGGCCGCCCTTCTTCCGGTGCGGTACCGGGTTTTCCCGGGTCAGGGCAGGAGGGAACCGGGAGAGCCTTCCTCGACTTCCGGGAGGACGCAGGGCGAGAACTCGGACGTGCCGGCCGCAGCGCTCGTCGCCGTCGCGGCCACCCCCTGGCCGCGCGCCGCGGTGAGCGATACGCCGAAGTCCGCATGGCCTCCCGCGTCGGTCGTCACGTTCCAGGTCGCGATCTGCGTCTCTCCCTGACCGTATCCCGACGGATCGCAGGTCTCGTTCGAGAAGAACTGGAGCGTGTAGCTCGTGTGCGGCGCCGCGTCGAGCGTCCCTTCGACGCTGTACGGGGTCACTTTCGTGAGCACTGGGAAGTTCACCGACCCGCGGGAGCCGGCCTCGGGCCCGTGATTCGGCGTCACGCCGTCGCCACCGAAGTCGATGCCGAGCCCGCCGTTGTCGTGGATCGAATTGCTCAGGATCGCGTTTCCCGCGCCCGCCGAGAACTCGACGACCACGCCGGCGCCCGCGTTGAACGCGATGTGGTTTCCGTCGGTTCCCGAGTCGGAGCCTCCGATCGTGCTCCGGCGGGCCCCGTCCCGCAGGCGCAGGCCCTCGGCGTTGGGGAGTGCCGCGGCGTTCTCGGTCGCGTCCACGCCGATTCGATTGCCTTCCACCGCAGTCTCCTCGGCATCGAAAGCGATCTCGATCCCCGGGCCGGAATTTCCCGAGATCAGATTTCCCGCCGGCCGCGACGGGCCACCGACCGTGGCGCGCGCGGCGCCGCTGACGAGCACCCCGGCGCCGGTGTTGGGAAGCGCGGCGGTTCCGGCGGCGTCCGTGCCGATGAAGTTCCCGCACACCACGGCTCCCGCTCCGGGCGAGACGCCCGGACCGCCATTTCCCGAGACGAGGTTGCAGGCGCCGGAGCACGGGCCCGACGGCCGGACGTCTTCGGTGCCGCCGATTTTCCCGCCGCCGCGGATGCCGCCCTTCCGGTTGGGAAGGCTCGCCGCGCCGGAGGCGTCGGTGCCGACGAAGTTCCCGAGCACGGAGTCGGCCCGTCCGGCCGCGATGCCGACGTCGCCGTTTCCCGAGACGAGGTTTCCGGCGCCCGGCGCGCCGCCGCCGATCGTGTTGCCGCCGGCGCCCGTCGAGACGATGCCCTCGGCGCCGTTGCCGAGCGCGCGCTTTCCGGAATCGTCGGTGCCGACGAGATTCCCTTCGACGACGTTGCCGCTGCCCTCGATCCGGATCCCGGCGCCCGTGTTGCCGGAGACGACGTTGCGCACGGGGTTCGAGGTGCCGCCGATGCGGTTGCGATCGCAGCGGACGAGAATCCCGATCCCGCGATTGCCCGGCGCCGCGCCGCCGGCCAGATCCGTTCCGATGAAGTTGCCCTGCACGACGTTGCCGCCCTTCTCGTCGAGCACGATCGCGGCGAGCGCCGTCGACCGAAAGCGGGAGAGGACGAGCCCGCGGACGGCGCTCGATCCCGCCGTGATGCGCAGGCCCGCGGCTTCGTCACCGGCGCCGGCGCCGTCCAGCGCGACGATGGGGGAGCCGTTCCAACCGGGCTGCTTCGTCGCGTCGAGGACCACGGAATCGGCGATCACCGGCAGCGGCGAGGTCAGGCGGATCGTAACCGGGCCCGAGCCCGCGGCGAAGAGGATCGTGTCGGTGCCGGCGTGGGTGTTGGAGAACGTGATCGCGTCCCGGAGCGTGCACGGCGCCTGGCCCGTCAGCGCGCAGCCGGCGGAGTGCAGGGCGTCGTCGGCCTGCGTGACCGTGACCGTGGCGGCGCGGGCCGCGACAGACCCCGCGGCCGCGAGTCCCGCCGCGAGAATCGAAACGCGAAGCGGTCCCGGACGCCTCACGGCGTCCATTGTCGCCCAGCTACGGCCCGTAGAGGCGCAGGCCGAAACCATTCGAGAGGAACTTGGCCATCTCCTGGCGGGTGACGCTTCCGTCCGGGCAGTAAGTGTCGCCGGCGCAACCCGCGATCACGCCTTTGGCCCAGAGATAGTGAACGTGCTTGCAGAAGACGTCCGACGTCGCGATGTCCAGAAAGTGCAGGTCCGGGCTGCCCGCGGCGCACGAATAGGAGAGATGCGTGACGGGATCGGGCCCGTACGTCGCGGGGACCGCCGAGCCGCCTCCCGGCGCGACGATCGCCTTCGCGATGAAGATCGCCATCTGCGCCCGCGACACGTTCTCTGTCGGGCAATAGCGTCCCGCGCCGCAGCCGGTCGTCACGTTCCGCGCCGCGATGTAGTGGACGCTCTTGCAGGCGATGTCAGTCGGCGCGACGTCGGTGAAGAGGGAAACCCCGCCCGACACGCAGTCGTACGGATGGCCGTCGACCATGCCGCTCGCCGGAACGTTCGCGCCGCCCTTCGCGATCGCGCGCGCGATGAAGATCGCCATCTGGGAGCGCGGTACGTCGTCGAAGGGGCAGTAGGTCGTGGGTGTGCAGCCGAGCGTGATCCCGTTGTGGAAGGCCGTCTCGATCTTCTTGTAGAAGGGGTAATAGGAGGGAACGTCTTGGAAGCTGTAGCCGACGTGCAGGGTCCAGATCTTGACCTGGTTGTCGCTGAGCGACTCCTGGAACGTCGTATCCCAGTGCGCGGCGGGGCGTATGGCTGGCGGGTCGATGAAGAATTGGTAACAGCTGTTGTTGCACTGTGCCGGGTATCCCGCGGTCTCGGGGTTGTAGGTTCCAGTGTAAGACGCCGTTTCCTTCAGGATCGTGTAGGTCGCTCCGGGGGGACCTGTGAAGTTTGTGGCCGTCCCGGTGAAGTTTCGAGGCGCGCCTCCCATTTGTCTCCAGATGGGTTCGATGGCGTCCGGTTCGTTGGGCTCGAAAACGCCGTCGAGGTGGCCACCGGTCGAGCCCGGCGGATCGGCCTCCAGATCGTCGGGACAGAGGAACGAGGGAAAGAATTCCGAGGTGCTCCCTGCCGCGTTCGTGGCGGTGGCCGTCACGACCTCGACATCGGGCACGGAGACGGGAAGGACGACAACGAAGGTTGCTTCGCAAGACTCGTTGGTCGCTACGGGCAGGGAGCCCAGGTAGGTCTGGCTCGGGCTGCCGCCGCAAATCGCGCCGGAATAGAAGTCCAGCGTGAAGTCCGAGCTCGCGGTGCTGTTGAGGGTTCCGTGAATCGTCGTCGTGGCCCCTGAGCGCTCGACGGAGGTGATGACGGGGTAGTTCTGCCGGTCGTTCGGCCCCGTATCCGCATCGCAGTCGTCGTTGGTGTCCGGGCCGTCGCCGGAGACGCCGCTGCTGAGGTCGATCCCGGGCCCATCATTGGAGAAGATCGAGTTTCCCCGAATGGTGAGACCGCTTCCGCCGAGCACGAGCACGCCAGCGCCGCCCGTAGGCGAGCCCGTAGTCGAGAATGCCTTGTTGAACGCGATGAGATTCCCCTCGCCCGGCCCAGTTCCTCCGATCCGGTTGAGGCCGCCCGCCTGGATCCCGGTGACGTTCGGAATGGCTTTCGAGCCAGTCACGTCCGTTCCGATGAAGTTGCCCTCGACGACGTTGCCGGTTCCGGAGAGATAGAGCCCGCCGAAGTTATTGCCCGAAATGATGTTTCGCGCCTCGGGAGCGGCGCCGCCGATGATGTTGTCGCTTCCTTCGCAGCGGATACCGATTCGCGCGAGCAGGCCGCCGGCCCAGGGCAATGCTTGCGTTCCGGAAACGTCGACACCGATGAAGTTGCCTTGGATGACGTTCGAGTCGCCGCCGATCCAGATGCACTCGTATCCTCCGGAGAGGACGTTTCGAGCGGCCGGCGTCGCGCCGCCGATCTTGTTGTTGGACGTCTCGATCCGGATGCCGACTCTCGGGAGGGAGGCCGCGCTTCCATCCGGGTTCGTCTCGATGAAGTTTCCTTCGACGGTGTTTCCTCCGTTCATCGTCAGTGTAAGCAGCGGAGTGGACGTTCCGGCGGCGCTCAGGATCAGTCCCCGGATCGTCGTGTTACCGCCGCGGACGACCAGTCCATCCGGAAGGGGGTAGCTGGTCGAGGCCAACTGAATTCGGAGCACCGCATTGTCGGCGAGGCCCGGGCCATTCGTGTTCGGGCTCGCGCCCTCCTGGGTGTATCCGTCGATGACGACCGCATCGGTGATGTCCGGGGGAGTGTCTGCGAAGGTGATCGTCTGAACGCCCGTGCCCGCGATCTTGAAGTCGATCTCGTCTTTCCCGGCATTCGCGTTCGAGAAGGTGATCGCGTCGCGGAGCGTGCAGGTCCCCGCTCCCGTCGCGGCGCAGCCGGAGTCGTGCAGCGTGTCCGAGACGTCGTTAACTACGATGGTCGCGGCTTCAAGCCGGCCGCCGAGGAAAAGCGCCGCCCCCGTGAACGCGAGGACGGCTGGCCTATGGTCCATACAGCAGGAGCGAGAACGCGTTGCCGAGGAACTTGGCCATCTCGCCCCGCGTGACGCTGTCGTCGGGACAGTAGTGGCCGCTGAAACATCCGGCGATGATGTTCTTGATGTACAGGTAGTTCACGTGCTTGCAGAAGACGTCGGCCGGCGTGACGTCGCTGAAATAGGAATGCGGCGTGCCGGCCGCATCGCACGAATAAGAGAGATGCGGCGGGGCCGGGTCGGTGTAGGTCAACGGAATGCCCGCGCCGCCGGCCGGCGCCACGATCCCCTTGGCGACGAAGATGGCCATCTGCGAGCGGCTGACGAGCTGCGTGGGGCAGTAGCGGGTGGCGTCGCAGCCGGTCGTCACGTTCTTGGACGCTATGTAGTGGATGCTCTTGCATGCCGGCGCGGTCGGGGCGACGTCCACGTAGAGAGAGACGCCTCCCGCGCCGCAGTTGTAGGCGTGGCCGTTGATCACACCGGAAGTCGGCACGTTGCCGCCGCCATGGGCAACCGCCCGCGCGATGAAGATCGCCATCTGGTCGCGCGGGACGTTGTCATTGGGGCAGTAGGTGGTGGGCGTGCAGCCGAGCGTGATGCCGTTGTGGAAGACGGTCTCGATCTTCTTGTAGAAGGTGAAGCCCCGAGGCACGTCGGTAAAGCTGTCTCCGATGTGGAGTTTCCAGGCCTTCGCCCCCTCGCGCGTGGACATCGTCTCGACGAAGTTGGCGTCCCAGTGCTGGGCGGGACGCGTGCCCGGCGCCGAGACGAACATGGCGAAGCAGTTCAAGGTCACGGCGCAGTTGCCGATGGTCTTCTGGGTGATCTGCCCGTAGTCGTTGGCGGTATCGGGGGTCGAGTAGGCGGCGCCGGCCGGTCCCGTCAGAGCCGAGGCGGTGGATGTCGCGGCGATCGCGAGCTCCGTCGGGTTCTCCCAGTTGGGTCGGACCTGTCCCGTCTCGCCGGGCTCGAGCACCCCGTCGCCGTCCGACGTTCCGCCCAACAGGAGGTCGACGTCGAGGAAGCGCGGCAGCAGGTCTGCGCAACGTGAGAACTCCGACGTCGAGCCGTCCGGCGCCGTCGCCGTCGCGGTGACCTTCTTCCCGGCGGGTACCGTCACGCTGTAGTTGAAGGTCGCATTGCCGCTGGCATTCGTCGTGACCGGCGTTGAGCCGAGATACGTTTCTCCCTCGCCGAAGCCCGACACGCCGCAATTCGTATTCGCGTAGAAGTCGAGCGTGTAGATCGTGTTCGCCTTGCTGTTGAGCGTGCCCTGAATGGACGACGCCGTGACGGTATTGACGAGCGGATAGTTCTGGAGGCCGTTGGGGCCGTCGTCCGCGTCGAGCGGATCGTTCGCCGTGGGGCCATAGTGTCCGCCGCTCCCATCGTTGAAACCGAGATCGATTCCCAGATCGGAGTCCGGGAAGGTCGGGCCCTGCCCGTTGTCGTGGATCGAATTGCCGCGCACCGAGATCCCGGCGATCGCGTTCGTGAAGGGACCGACCAGGACGCCGCCCTCGCCGTTGAACGCGATGACGTTGGCTTGACCCGCCGCCGTACCGCCCACGGTCACATTCTCGGCGTTGACCATCAGGGCCGACAGCCGGTTGCCGAGGTGGAGCGTTCCCGCCGAATCCGTGCCGAAACGGTTACCGTAGACGGTGGCCGTGCCGCCGAGGCTATTGTTCAGAAAGACGCCGTTCGCCACGCCGCCGATGACGTTGCCCGCGCCCGCGGGGGAGCCGCCCAACGTGAGCGTGCCCGTATAGTTCGCCACCTGGACGCCGAGGGCGCCGATCGACGTCGGAAAGACCTCGGTGCCACTCGCCTTGACTCCGATCAGATTGCCCTGGATCGTGACGTCGCCGGGCGCGAAGAAAGTCATTCCGATGGAAGACACCGCGATGACGTTTCGGTCTGCGAGGGCCGAACCGCCGATCTGCCAGCTGTCGCCGGTCGCGTCGATGTCCCGGTTGTTGTAGACGGTGGCGGTTCCCGCCGCGTCCGTCCCGAGAAAACAGCCGAGGACTTTCACGGTCACCGTCGTCGGGCCGCTCAGGGTCTGGATGCCCTTCGAGAAGTTTGCGATGACGAGTCCTCGGAGCGTGGCGTCCGTGCTGTCGAGGAAGAACCCCGTCCCCGTACTGATGGACGCGGCTTTGACGACGATCTTGAGTACGGCGTTGGTGCCGACTGAGGACGTGTTGACCGCCGCGCCCGACTGCGTGTAGCCGTCGATCGTCACCGGGGCCGCGATGCTCGGCATGCCGCCGGTCGTGATCGTGCAGACGCCGCCCGCCGTGCAGCCCGGGTCGGCGGCGAGGATCGCGAATTGGACGATGTCGGCGCCCGCGCCGGCCGCGCACTCGTTGGCCGCGGCGCCCGAAGCCGTGTCCGTGTTCGCCGAGACGATCGCCTCGCGCAGCGTGCACTTGCCGTCGTTGGCCTGCGTGTCGGCCGTGCTGTTGACAGTGATCGTGGCCGCGGGCGCGGCGCCGGCGAGCCCGGCCGCAACGAGGAAAAAGCCCAGAGTTCGCGGGACACGCCTCGCGCGCATGAAACCTCCTTCTGGGTCGAGCCGAGTTTGCGCCCGACGCTACTCTCCGGGCTCGGCCGATGTCAAAAGGATTCCGGCCTATGGCCCGTAGAGCACGAGCTGGAACGCATTGCCGAGGAACTTGGCCATCTCGTCCCGCGCGACGTCGCTGTCGGGGCAGTACGTGGTGCCGGTGCAGCCCGTCACGACCCCCTTGGCCCAGAGGAAGTGCACGTGCTTGCAGAATTGGTCGGTCGCCGGCACGTCCGTGAAGTGCGTGTTCGGACTGCCCGTGTCGCAGGAGTAAGACAGGCCGGTCACGGGATCCGGCCCGTAGGTGAGCGGGACCGCCGGACCTCCGCCGGGCGCGACCATCGCCTTGGCGACGAACGACGCCATTTGAAGCCGCGTCACGAGGTCGTTCGGGCAGTACATGGACGCGCCGCATCCGAGCGTCACGTTCTGGACGGCGAGATAGTGGACGTGGCGGCAGAAGTCGTCGGTCGGCAGGACGTCCGTGAAGGCCGACGATCCGCCCGCGACGCAGTTGTACGGCGTCGACCCCACGACGCCACTCACCGGGATCGCCGCGGCGCTGCCGGCGATCGCCTTCGCGAGGAAGATCGCCATCTGGGAGCGCGAAACGTTCTGGGAGGGACAGTAGAGCGTCGGCGAGCAGCCGGTCGTGATCCCGGCATGGAAGATCGTCTCGATCTTCTTGTAGAAGATCTGCGAGGTCGGCACGTCGGTGAAGGACTTGCCCACGTGGAGGGTCCAGGCCTTCATATCTCCCGTCGAGAGGGTCTCGGTGAATGTCGCGTCCCAGTGCGACGCGGGACGCGTCGCGGGATTCGAGAGCGAGAGGGCATAGCAGTTGGACGTGTCGTTACAGCTGACCGACGCGCCGGCGGCGGGCGTGTCGTAATCCGCCGCGGCGTCCGGGGTTCCGTAGACGGCGCCGGGCGGCCCGGTGAACGAGGTCGCGGTTCCGGTCAGCGGGAGCGGCGCTCCGGTGATGTTCTTCCACGCCGGCTGGACGGCGACGACCTCTCCCGGCTCGAAGACGCCGTTGGCATTGGAGGAGGCCGTCACGAACGGGTCGATGCCGATCGCCTGCGGGGCGGCCTGGGGCGGACCGGGCGTGCGCGTAACCGTCGGCGTCGCGGTGGGCGGACCGAGGGTCGGCGTGCGCGTCGCGGTCGCCGTCCGGCTGGGCGTCGGCGTGCGCGTCGAGGTGGCGGTGCTGGTCGGCGTGGCGCTCGGTGTCGGCGAGATCGTCGCCGTCCGGGTCGGGGTGGCCGTGAACGTCGGCGTCACGGTCGGCGTCGGGGTCCGCGTCCGGGTCGGCGTCGGCGTGTTGGTCGGGATCGGAATCGTGTACTGGAACAGATCGGCGCAGTCGGAAGTCTGGCAGGCGGTGCACGTTGCGCAGGTGCCGCTGTTGGCGAAGATCTCGATGCGCGTCCCCGTCGTGTTCCACGCCTCGAAGATGTAGCGGACGGTCGTCCCGCCGGGCTGCGGCGGGATCGCGGCGCTCACGACGTCTACCGTCTGCGGCGTGCCGGTCGAGAGGTCGGTGAACGTGCAGCCGTAGGTGCCCGTGACCACCTGCGTCGTGCCGCTCCCAATGCCGAGGACTCCGCTCGGCGTCGAGCCGTCCGTCGTGTAGTAGAGGCGCGCCTGCGAAGTGAAGCCGTCGTACTCGATCCGGAAGCGGAGGGTCTCGGTGTCGGAGCTTCCGGGAACGATCGGGCTCGCGTACGTTCCGCAGCCGCCCCCGATGTCCGACGGGTTGCCGCGGTCGTGGAAGATTTCGTTCGCCTGTCCGCGCGCGGCGGCCGGAGACAGGGCGAACGCCAGCGCGAAGACCCCGGCGAGGGAGCGGATCCTCACGCCGCCATTCTGACACGCGGAGCCGCCTCGCGACCGCTCCTAAGGCAATCCGAACGTCCGCACGATGAACGCGGCCATCTCGCCGCGCGTGTTCGAGTTTGCGGGGCAGTAGAGGTTGAAGCCGCAGCCCCCCGTGATGTTCCGGCGGGAGAGCTCCTCGATCCACTTCGCGAAGGGATTCGAAACCGGGACGTCGGTGAACTTCCCGGTGGCCGCGGGCGGCACGAATCCCGAGCCGAGCAGCGTCCGAAGCAGGAAGACGGCCATCTGGTCCCGCGTGACCGTGTCGTTCGGGCAGAACTTGCCGCCGCCGCACCCGGTCGAGACGCCGAGGCTGGCGAGGAGCTCGATCTGGCGCGCGCCGAAAGCGTTCGCGGCGACGTCGGTGAACATCGTGCCGGTGGCCGGGGGCGGCGTGAAGCAGAGGCCGTACTTGGCGCGGATGAGGAAGATCGACATCTCGGCGCGCGTGATCGTGTTGTCCGGGCAGTAGATCCCGGCGCCGCAGCCCTGCGTGATCCCGCCCGCAATGAGCTTGGCGATCGACGCGGAGTAAAGACTCGACACCGCGTCCGTCGGGAGAGAGACATAACCGTTCTTCAGGCGGCCCGTCGGTCCTCCCGACACGGAGACGACGAGGTCGTAGGCCGCGGCGGCCGGCAGCGCCGGAGCGTTGGCCGTGAGCTGCGTGGCCGAGCTCACGTTGACGTTTGTGGCCGCGACGCCGCCGATCGTCACGGCCGGCGTTCCCGAGAACAGCATGCCCTTGATCTGCAGCCCCTGCCCGCCGGTGGAAACCCCGGAGTCCGGCGTCGTGGAGAAGACGATCTCGGGGGAGAGCTCGGAGGTCGAGCCGCCGGAGTTCGTCGCAGTGGCCGTGACCGGCTGTCCGGCGGAGATGGGCGCCGGCAGGAGCGTGTTGAACGACGCGTCGCCGGACGCGTTGGTCGAGACGTCGAACCCGCCCAGGTAGCGGTCGGCCTGGAGCGCGGAGCGCGGCCGGCTGCGGCAGACCGGATTCGAGTAGAAGTCGAGATGGAAGGTGCTCGAGCCCGTGCTGTTCAGCGAGCCGATCACGCGCGTGCCGCCGCTCTCGGGGACGGCCGACGTGATCAGCGGGAAATTCTGGAGGTCGTTCGCGCCCGTGTCCGCGTCGCCGGCATCGTTGGCCGTGACGCCGGCGGGAGACGTCGCGAGATCGATGCCGAGAGATGGCGTTCCCGAGGGCGTGCCGAGATTCTCGACGATGCGATTGCCCCGGATCGTGTTCCCGGCGAGGAGGCTCACGGTCACGCCGCCGCCGCGGTTGTTCATGATGACGTTGGCTTCTCCCGAGGCCGTCCCTCCGACGACGCAGTTGGCGCCGAGGCCGAGGTTGATCCCGGCGTTCGCGTTGCCGAGCAGGCGCGTCCCGGTCGCTTCCGTTCCGACGAAGTTGCCCTGAACGACGACCCCGTCCGGTTCCTGAGACGAGATCCCGAAGAGGTGGCCGCCGATCACGTTGGCCGCGCCGGCGGCCGTTCCGCCGACGACGACTCCGTCCCCGTCGTACTCGATGTAGATGCCCGTCCCTTCTCCTCCGAGAATCGCCTTGGTGCCGGTCGGATCGACGCCGAAGCGGTTTCCCTGAACGCGCACGTCGGTCATGTGGGTCAGACGCAGGTCGTAGCCCCGGCAGCCGAATCCGTTGCCGGAGGCGGCCGTCAGCCCGCCGATCGTGAAGTTACTCGACGCGACTCCGGCCCCTCCGTTGATCACGATTCCGGAGGATCCCGTGCCGACGGGTACCGCTCCCGTCTTGTTGGTGCAGAAGAGATTTCCCTGGACGACGGTGTTGGCGTTCAGCGCGTTCGCGATCTGCAGTCCCGTCGAGTTCACGGACCCGGCGAAGAGATTTCTCGCCGCCGGCGTCGTTCCACCGACCCGGGCGTTCTGGTGATTTCCCAGAATCACGGCGTTCGCGGCGTTCGTCGCCGTCAGGCCGTCGGCGTGCGTTCCGAGGAAGCACCCCTCGATGACGGTGTGGTCGACGCGCTTGAAGAAGTCGGTGGCGATGAGATAGGACGTCGTGTTGACCATCGCGAGCCCGCGGATCGTGACGTCGTCGGCGCCGATCTGGAGACAGTACGAGCCGCCGCTGGTGCAGTCGATCTCGATCGTGAGGACGGTGTTCAGTCCCTGGTCGGGCGCGTTCGAGTTGGCGGACGCGCCCGACTGCGTGTAGCCGTCGATCGTGACGGCGCCGGTGATCTTGGGCAGCGCGGTCGCCGGCGCGATGACGTGGACGCCCGTTCCGGGAATGTCGAAGTGGATGTCGTCCGCGCCGGTGTGCCCGTTGGCGTCGGTGATCGCCTGCCGAAGCGACCCGGCGCCCGAGTCGGCCGTGGTCGTGACGGTGTACGTGTCGGCGCCCGCAGGCAGAGCGGCGGCCGCCGCGAGAACGAGGCCGCCCATCGCAAGACGAACGATGCGGTGCGCCATGTCGGACCTCCCGGCCGCCGGAGCGGCTCTCTATGAAGGAACTCGACGAAACCGCCCGTCCGGGGCCACGGCCCGGCGGCTGGGCTGCGCACGAAGGTGGGGGAGATCCTTCGCTAATATGCTGATCCCAAAGCAATGGACGACCATCCGGCCGACGCCCGGCCGGGGGCCCCGGAGCCGCCCCCGCCGGCCGAGATCACGGCGATTCTGCGTGCCGCCGAGGCCGGCGACCGGGAGGCCGTCGACCGCCTCTTCTCGATCCTCTATGGCGAGCTGCGGCATATCGCGCACCGGCAGCTGCGGCAGGTTCCCGCCGAGCGGACGCTCTCGACGACCGCCCTCGTCAACGAGGCGTACCTCAAGCTCTCGCGCGGGGCGTCCTGGTCGGCCCGCGACCGGTCGCACTTTTTCTCGATCGCGGCGCGCGCGATGCGGATGATCCTGATCGACCGGGCGCGTTCCCGCACGCGCGGACGCCGCGGGGCGGGCGTGCGTCCGCTCGACCTCGACGCGGCCGACATCCCGGTCGAGGAGCGCGCCGCGGAGCTCGTCGCGCTCGACGAGGCGCTCGACCGGCTCGGAGCCGTGGACGAGGACCTGGCGCGCCTCGTCGAATGGCGCTTCTTCGCCGGCCTCTCGGTGGATGAGATCGCGGCGTTGTCGGGACGCTCGGTTCGAACCCTCAAGCGCCACTGGCAGACGGCGCGCGCATTCCTCTTCCAGGAGCTCAACGCCTCGGGCCCGGCGTCGTGACCGGCGGCACCCCCTCCTGGGCCGCGGTGCGGGCTCTCTTCGAGGAAATCGTCGAAGCGGGCCCCGCGGAGCGTTCGCGCCGGCTCGGTGAGCTCGACGACCCCGCGCTGCGCGGGGCGGTCGAGCGCCTGCTCGAGGCCGAGGCGCGAGCCGGCGGCTTCCTCGAAACGCCGGCGGCGGCGCTCGCGGGCGAGTTGCTGGACGACGAGTCCGCGCTCGAGGACGCGACGCTGCCCGAACGCCTGGGGGCGTACCGCGTGCTCGGCCGCCTCGGGCGCGGCGGGATGGGCGAGGTCCTTCTGGGCGAGCGCGCCGACGGGCTCTTCGAGCAGCGCGTCGCGATCAAGCTCCTGAGGCGCGGGATGGATTCCGAGGACGTCCTCCGCCGCTTCGAGCGCGAGCGGCGTATCCTCGCGCGGCTCGAGCATCCGCACATCGCGCGACTCTCCGACGGCGGGGCCGCGCCGGACGGCCGGCCGTACTTCGTCATGGAGCTCGTCGAGGGAAAGCCGATCACCGTCCACTGCCGCGAGCGCCGGCTCTCGATGGAGGACCGGCTGCGCCTGCTCCTCGACTGCTGCGACGCCGTCTCCGCCGCGCACGCGCGGCTCGTCGTCCACCGGGACCTGAAGCCCTCAAACGTCCTCGTGACGGACGCGGGGCAGGTGAAGCTCCTCGACTTCGGCATCGCGAAGGTGCTCGCGTCGGAGGAAGAAGTTGGGGAGACCGGGGTGACGCGCGGCGAGATGCGCCTCCTCACACCGGCGTACGCCGCGCCGGAACAGGTCCTGGGCGAGCCCGTCACGACGGCGACGGACGTCTGGACGCTCGGCGCGCTCGGTTACGAGCTCCTGACCGGAACGCTCCCCGTGCGCCGCGAGGCGCGCGAGGCCGCGGGGCTCGCCGCGTCCGTCGAGCGCGAGACCCTGGAGCGCCCGAGCGCGCGCGTCGCCCGGACCGAGCCCGAAAAGCTGCCGCTGCCCGAGCCGACGCCGCGGGAGCGCAAGCGCCTCGAGCGGCGCCTCTCGGGGGATCTCGACAACATCCTCGCGACGGCACTCCGCCGCGAGCCCGAGCGCCGGTACCCGTCGGTCGCGGCGCTCGCGGCCGACATCCGCCGGCACCTGTCCGGCCGTCCCGTCTCGGCGCGCGCGGACTCCGTGGGCTACCGCACTTCGAAGTTCCTTCGGCGCCACCGGCTCGCGGTTTCGGCGGCGGCGCTCGTGCTCGTGTCGCTCCTCGCCGGGTTCGCGGCGACGGTCTGGCAGGCCCGCCGCGCGGAGGCGCAGGCCCGTGCGGCGGCGGCCGCGGCGCGCCGCGCGGACGCGGTCAAGGAGTTCCTGATCGGCCTCTTCGAGATTGCCGATCCGGAGCAGTCCGGAGGCTCGGTGCCCGCGCGGGATCTCCTCGACCAGGCCGGCCGCCGCCTCAGAACGGAGCTCTCGGCGCAACCCGACGTCCAGGCCGACCTGCTCGAGGCCGTGGCGCGCATCGATCGCGCGCTCGGCCGGCTCGATCCCGCCGAGGACCTTGCGCGGCGCTCCGTCGCGATCCGGCGCGGACTTCCCGACGCCGGCGGCGACGGCATGGGGCGGAGCCTCGGCACCCTCGGCGCGATCGCGATGGACAAAGGACGGCTCGATTTCGCGGAGCATCAGCTGACGCGCGCGCTGTCCATCGTCGAGGCGCGGGACGGCGCCGACGGGCTCGCCGCGGCGCGCATCCGCAGCGACGTCGCGCAGGTGCGCTTCTGGAAGGGAGATGCCGCCGGCGCCGAGAAGCTCGAGCGCTCCGTCTACGAAACGTATCGCCGGACGCTCGGCGACGAGCACGTCCAAACCGCAACCCACTTGCGCAACCTCGCCGTTCTGCTCGACGAGCTGGACCGGGTCGACGAGGCCGAGCGGGCGTACCGAACCTCCCAGGCGACTCTCGAGAAGAAGCTCGGGACCGAGCACCCGAACACTGCGCAGAGCTACGTGAACCTCGCCTCGCTTCTGGACATCCGGCGCGGCCAGGACGCCGAAGCCGAGTCGCTCTACCGGCGGGCGCTCGACGCGCGCCGCAAGGCGCTCGGCCCGACGCACCGCGCCGTCGGCCAGACGCTGCAGCTGATGGGCCTCTTCTACTTGAACCAGGCGCGCTACGAGGAGTCGGAGGCGCGCTACCGCGAGGCGCTCGAGATCTTCCGCGCGATCGACCCGAAACACTTCGAGATCGGGAAGGTGAAAAACGGCCTCGCGCTCGTCGCTTCGCGGCAGGGCCGCTACGCCGAGGCCGAGGCGGGTTTGCAGGAAGTCGAGACGCTCTTCCGCGAGGTCCTCGGCGAGAGCCATCCGTTCACGTGGATGGCGATGGGGAACCGCGCGTTCCAGATTGCGCGGCAGGGGAGGCTCGCGGAGGCGGAGAAGCTGCAGCGGACGGTGCTCGAACGCCTGCGGGCGCTGAACGGCGCCGAGAGCGGCGAAGCTCTCGACGCGGAGAGCGCGCTCGCGGAGACGATCCGCCAGATCGGCCGCCCCGAGGAAGCGCTGCCGATGCACCGGCGCGTTCTGGAGAAGGAACGCGCGATGCTCGGCAAGACCGGCGGCGCGACGGTCGCGCTCGGGCAGTTTCAGGTGGCCGCGGACCTCCTCGCCATCGGGCGTCCGGAGGACCGGCCGGAGGCGCGGACGCTGCTCGATGCGGCGGCCGCCTCGCTCTCGAAGCGCTCGCCGCCGCACTGGCGGATGGCCGAGGTCGTCGCCGCGAGCGCGAAAGCAAGGTAGCTACGCCGGCCGGTACGTCGCCCGATTCTCCGGTCCTTCCCAGACGGTCACTTCGGCCACGCGCGCCCACCCGAGCGCTCCCGACGACTCGAGCCGCTCGGCGAAATGCTGCGCGAGGTTCTCGGCAGACGTGTTGCGTCCCGCGAACGCCGGATGCTCGTTGAGATAGGTGTAGTCGAGCTCTTTCGCGATCGCCTCGAGGGCCTTCTTCGCCGGCACGAAATCCACGGCGACGTCGTACCTCTGGAGCTTCTCGGCCTCGAGGACCGCCTCGACGCGGTAGGAGTGGCCGTGCAGCGGCTCCGGACCGCCCTCGTAGTCGATGAGGTTGTGCGCCGCCTCGAAGCGGGCGGCGACGGTGACGCGGTACGGCATGGCGCGCATGTTATCGGTTACAGTCGGCGTCGAGGGGAAGGAGGATTCCGATGAGTCCCAGGCGCCTCTTCCTTCCGATCCTGCTCGCCGCGCTCGCGCGGGCGGCGTCCGCGCAGGCGCCGGGCGGCGGCGGGGCCTTGGGGATCGACGACTACTTCCGCCTGAAGCGCATCACGCAGGTCGCCGTGTCGCCGGACGGACGGTTCGTCGCGTACGTCGTCCACGCCGGCGCGATGCTCACGTACTACTCGGACAAGCTCCCGCCGGCCGAAAAGCGGAGCGTGCAGACGGTGTACCTGCAGAGCCTGACCGGGCCGGAGCCCGCGAGGGTTCTCGACGCTATCGGCGAAGCGCAGTCTCTCGTCTGGACGCCGGATTCGAGATCCCTGGCGTTCCTCTCGGCGCGCGGCGGCTCGAGCCAGGTCTTCTCGTACGACGTCGCCGGCGGAAAGACGGCGCCGCTCACACAGTCACCCGAGGGTGTGCAATCGTTCCGCATCGCCCCGGACGGGCGGACCATCGCCTACATCACGCGGGCGGTGACACCGCCCTCGAAGAGCCTCTACAGCCAGCTCAACAACGGCGATCAGGGCATCGTCATGGACAGCAACACGCTCTCCGTCTACGACTTCGTGGACCCCGCCAACGACAGCGCGCGGCGTCCCGCTCCGGCCGTGCTGCACGTCGCGCCGGCGGAAGGCGCGCCGTTCGAGGTCGCCGTGCCGGGAGAGCCGGGCGCGACGGCGGACGACTATCACTGGTCCTCCGACGGGCGATTCCTCTCCGTCGAATACGTCTCGAAGGACGTGAAGCCGTCGCTGATGGGCGGCTACCGGACGAGCGTCGGCGTTTTCGACCTCTCCGCGCGCGGCTTCGTCGAGATCGCGAAGTCGAGAGATCCCGACGGCGCGCGCCCCGGCCTGCGCTACACCGGCGGCGAGTGGATTCCGGGGCAGCATCGACTCCTGCTGCGCCGCGTGACCGAGACCGATCCCTGGGTGAGCCCGTCGCATCCCGACTGGACGATCGCCGACACGGCGGCGCCTCTGACCGACGCGGCGGCATGGCGTCCGATCGAGGTCTACGGCGCGACGTTCCATCCCGTCGACGGGTCGCGGGTCCTCCTCGAGGAGACGCGGGAGGGCGTGCGATCGCTCTTCGAGCTGACGCCTGCGGGCGTCGCGCGGTCGGCGTTCCTGTCGGGCCTGGACGGCTCGAGCTCGCTCGTCCGCTTCAGCACCGACTTCTCGACGGCGGTCTTCGTCAACGAGAGTCTGACCCGCCCGCCGGAGGTCTTCGCGCGCGTGGGGAGCGCCGCCCCACGCCGGCTCACGGACCTGAACGGAGAGATCGCCCGGCGTGTCGCCTACACGGCGCGGGAGGTGAGCTGGCCGGGCGCGGACGGCGTCGTGGCGCACGGCTGGCTGCTCGAGCCGGCGGGCGCGGGCAAGAAACCCTGGCCCATGATCACGCACGTCCACGGCGGACCCGGTTTCGCGTTCCCCAACGCGTTCGCGCCCTATTTCGAAGTCTGGCCGTACCCGCTCGAGGTCCTGGCCGGACGGGGGATCGCGATCTTCATCCCGAACTACCGCGGCACGCAGTCCTACGGGCGCGCGTTCGCTTCGCCCAAGCGGCTCGACGGCGAGCCGGCCGACGACGTCATCGCCGGCGTGAGGAAGATGATCGCCGACGGCGTCGCCGATCCGGCGCGGCTCGGGATCACGGGACAGAGCCACGGCGCGTGGCTCGGGCCGGTCGTCATGACGCGCGAGAAGATCTTCCGCGCGAGCTCGTTCGCGGAAGGCTCGTCGAACGGCGTGCTGATGTACTCGCTCATGCCGGGTGATCTCAACCGGCAGGTGCACGACGTCGTGACCGGGCTCGGCAAGAGCTTCTGGGACGACCCGCGACCCTTTCTCGAGGGATCGCCGGACATGCACTTTCGGGGCGTGCGCACGGCGAGCCTCTGGGAGGCGGGCGCGCAGAGCGCGGCGGTGATGATGTTCAGCTACCCCAAAGCGGCGAGACACTTCGGCGCGCCCACCGAGTTCGTCGTATACCCGAAGACGCAGCACAACCCGAACCTCCCGGCGATCCAGCGCGAGTCGGCCGACCGCAACCTCGACTGGTTCGCGTTCTGGTTGAACGGCGAAGAGAACCCCGGCGAAGGGAAGGCCGCGCAGTACGAGCGGTGGAAGAAGCTGAGGTCAGAATCCTCCTGGGCCTCGGAGGGCCCTGCCGGCGCCGGGACCGCGAGGAGCCGCTGAGGGCTTCCGCCGCCCGGGCCACTGCGCCACGGTCGGATGTTCTCGGTCGTCGAACCCCAGTCGTTCGCGACGCGACCAAGGTTCGCGAGCGGGCGAGCGAACCGACTCGCGTTGCGGGAGCCGGAGCGCGGCGAGGGGATCAGGCGAGCGGTCGAGCCCCTCGCCGGTGGGGTTAGCCAGATCCCCGAGCCAGCGAAGGCGACGAGAGCGTGACTTCGCGCGTGACCGCGAGCCCGGCCTGCGCCGCGGGCGGGATCGCGAGGAGCGTCTCGAGAACCTTTTTCGCCGTCGCGGTCTCGCCCGCGGCGGGGTCGAGGTTCACCTCGAATCGCAGCCGCGCGCCGGAGGCGTCCGTGTCGAGCGAGAGGGCCTTCACGGCCGGCATCGCCTCGCGCCAGCCACCGGCCACGGCCTCGCCGGCGCGATCGATCTGCTCCGGTGAATCGAGCCGCACGACGTAGCGCGCGCCGGTCACGGCCTTCGAGAGCGGCGGCTCCGCCGGACCCAGGGCGCGGAGCGCGCGGACGGCGACACCGGCCGGCAGCTTCTCCGTGATGCGCGCCGCGGCGTCCGCCGGAAACGGCGAGACGCCCTCGACGTCGAAGACCTCGTGCCGGCTCTCGAGCCCGAGCGCGAGCGCCGGCCCCATCGAGAGCTTCATGTGCGGGTTGAATCCCTCGGAGTAGCGCGCCGGAAGTCCCGCGGCGCGGATCGCGCGCTCGAGGACGTCCATCGTGTTGCGATGCGAGAGGAATCGCGCGTCGCCGGTCTTCTCGAAGGTCACCCGGTGGCGGAAGACGCGTTCGACCGGACGCTGCGGGCGCGCGGCGGATGGAAGGTCCGGCATCGCCTTCTGCCTGTAGGCGGCGCCCTTGGCCGGCTCGCGATACGCCGCGGGATCGTCCGGCACGGCGACGGCCGCGTCGATCGTCGGCAACGTGCCCGCCATCGGCCGCGCGAGCACCGTGTCCTCCCCGTTGCCCGGCACGCCGCAGGCGTAGCAGTGGCCCCACTTGCAGTCCTCGGTGCGCATCTCCTTCTTCGCCTTGAGGAGCTCGATGCCCAGCCAGCGCTTGACGATGGACACGTCGAGCACGTCCCAGGGCAGGACCTCGTCGAGGGCGTATTCGCGCAGGTACGACTCCTTCGGGATTCCTTCCGCTTCGAACGCCCGCATCCAGAGGTCGTAGCGGAAGTGCTCGCTCCAGCCGTCGAACCGCACGCCGGACCGCCACGCCGCGTGCAGCACGCGGCCCATGCGGCGGTCGCCGCGCGAGAGCGCGCACTCGATCTCCGCCTCGCGCGGCTCGTGCCACTTCATCCTCGCGCCGCGGACGCGCCGGAACCGGTCCTTCAGATAGTCAAGTTTCCTTTCCAGGTTCTCGACGCCGTCGAATGGCGCCCACTGGAACGGCGTCCAGGACTTCGGCACGAACGACCCGACAGAGACGTTGACCTGCTTGCGGCCGTGCTTGCGTCCCTGCGCGAGGATGCCTTCGACGAGCGTGACGAGCTCGTCGAGGTCCGATGACGTCTCCGTCGGCAGGCCGATCATCGTGTAGACCTTGATCAGGTCCCAGCCGCGTCCGAACGCGACGTCGGCCGCGGCGATCATGTCCGCGTTGGTGAACGTCTTGTTGATGACGCGGCGCAGGCGGTCCGAGCCCGTCTCCGGCGCGAACGTGAAGCCCGACTTGCGGACCTCGGAGACGGCGTCCGCGAGGCCGACCGAGAAGGCCTCGGCGCGGAGCGACGGCAGCGAGATCGAGACGCGCCGTTCGGAGAGCTGCGGCGCGAGGCATTTCACGAGAGGCTCGATCTGCGAGTAGTCGGCGGTCGAAAGCGAGAGGAGCCCGACTTCGCTCCAGCCCGACTCGGCGATGAATTTCGTCGTCATCGCGGCGACGTCGCCCGGATCGAGCTCGCGCACCGGGCGGTACCAGTAACCCGCCTGGCAGAACCGGCAGCCCTGCGTGCAGCCGCGCATGACCTCGAGCCCGAGGCGGTCCTGCACGATCTCGACGGAGGGAACCATGGGCTTATCGGGATAGTACTCGGGCTTCAGGACGGGCACCCACGTCCGCTTCGCGCGCTCGGGGGCGCGCGGATCGTTGCGCGTGATCGCCGCGATCCGGCCGTCCTCGCGGTACGACACGTCGTAGAACGAGGGAACGTACACGCCCTCGATCGTGGCGAGCTCCGCGAGGAGGTCCCGGCGCGAGAGGCCGCGCGCGCGGCCGTCGCGATACGCGTCGAGGAACTTCGGCAGCGCCTCCTCGGCGTCGCCGACGAGGAACGCGTCGAAGAAGTCGGCGATCGGCTCGGGGTTCGCGGTGCACGGCCCGCCGCCGAGGACGATCGGGTCGCGCTCGCGGCGGTCGCGCTGCCAGACCGGGAGGCCCGCGAGGTCGAGCATGTTGAGGATGTTCGAGTAGTTGAGCTCCGCCTGGAGCGAGAAGCCGAGCACGTCGAAGTCCGCGGCCGGCGCGAACGACTCCGTCGAGAAGAGCGGGATGCCCGCCGCGCGCATCTTCGCCTCGAGGTCCACCCAGGGCGCGTACACGCGCTCGCAGGCGAACTCGGGCCGGCGGTTGACGAGCTCGTAGAGGATTTTGAGGCCCGTGTGGCTCATCCCGATCTCGTAGGTGTCCGGGAAGGCGAGCGCCAGCGTGACCGCGCAAGCGGGGAGGTCCTTGCGCGTGAGGTTCCGCTCGAGGCCGACGTAGCGGCCGGGCTTCTCCACCGAGGGGAGGAGCGGGTCGAGCCGGGGGCGGAGCGACGCGTAGCGCATGAGAACCCCTGATTCTAGCGTGCGCTACGCGCCGCGGCGAGGGCGCGTTCTAGGGCCGATACAGCAGGAGCTGAAACGCGTTGACGAGGAATTTGGACATCGCGTCCCGCGTGACGTCGAGCGTGGGGCAGAAAGTTGTCGCCGTGCAGCCGCTGACCATGCCGCGGGCCCAGAGATAGTGGACGTGCTTGCAGAAGGCGTCGGTGACGTGTACGTCGGTGAAGTGGAGATTGGGGCTCGCCGCGTTGCACGAGTAAGACAGACCGGTCCCGCCGTCGGTATACGTGAGCGGGACGGCCGCCCCGCCTCCCGGAGCGACGACCGCCCGGGCGATGAAAATGGCCATGTCGGAGCGCATGACGTCGAGGGCCGGGCAGAAGAGCCCCGGCGCACAGCCCGTCGTGACGTTCTTCGCGGCGATGAAGTGGACCGCCTTGCAGATGGGATCCGTGGGGGCCACGTCGGTGAAGAGGGACGCGCCTCCCGGGGCGCAGTTGTAGGGTGAGCCGTTCACGCTTCCGGAAACAGGGATGGTCGAACCGTTGGCCAGCCCGCGGGCGATGAACACGCCCATTTGGCCCCGAGAGACGGTCGCCGAGGGACAGTAGGTCGTCGGCGTGCAGCCCGCGGTGATGCCGTTGTGCAGGAGCGTCTCGATCTTCTTGTAGAAAGGCTGGCTCTTCGGCACGTCCGTGAAGCTCTCGCCCACGTGGAGCGTCCAGACCTTCGCCGTCTGTCCCTGGTTCGTGATCTCCGTGAAGAGGAGGTCCCAGTGCGTCGCCGGACGGCTCGCCGGCTTCGACGCCGACATCACGTAGCAGTCCACGCATTCGCCGACCGTGTCCGGGGCGATCGCGCCGTAGTCACCCGTGCCGTCGGCGACCGCATAGGTCGGTCCCAAGGGGCCCGTCAGACCCGACGCCGTCGCGGTCAGGTCGACGTCCCCGGCTTCGAGGTTTCTCCAGGAAGGTTTGACGGGAACGGTCTCTCCGGGCTCGAGCACGCCGTTGTCGTCCGACGTCGCGCTTCCGCCGTCGTCGACCGCGATCCCCGCGGGCGCGATCGAAGGATTCAGAAACGTGAGGTTGCAGGAGACGAGCCCGAAGCGGCCGCGGCAGAGCTCGTAAGCGCCGATGTCGAACGCGGCGTTCTGCGGGCGCGCGGCGCCGCGCTGGTCCAACGAAAGGGACGTCGCGGAGTCGGCGTGTCCGAGAGCGGAGCTGCCCAGGAAGAGCGCCATCGTTGGCGTCTTGCCGCCGTTCATTTGCAGAAATCCGAGGTTCGGATCCTGGGTGACCGCCACACCGGGACACGGGCTGAAGTCGCCGGATCCATTGTTCATGACGAGGTTGCCGATGCCGCTCGTCGAGACGTTCCCTTGACTGATGCATTCGTCGGCGCCGTTGTTGGCGACGATCGTGTCGTCGAGCGTGAGTTCGGCCGCGTTGAAGATGTCGTCGCCAAGAACCGCGATGCCGGCGCCCGACCCTGTACCCTGATTCCCGCTGACGGTCGCGTTCACGACGGTGAGCGAGCCGTTGTGCGAAAAGATCGCGGCGCCGGCGTCGCCGCCGTTGTGCACGCCGGTTCCGCGCGACGCGTAGTTGTTCGTGAAGGTGCTGTTGTGGATCGTCACGGTCCCGCTGTCGTTGAAGATCGCCCCGCCCAGGGCTCCGCCGCCGCCCCCGCCGTCCGCCGATCCGGCGCCGCCCGCATAGCCGGCGCTGCCCGGGCCGCCGATTCCGGCGAAGCTGTCCCCGATGCCACCGCCCCCGCCGAAGCCGCCGTTCCCTCCGCTTCCCCCATTGCCGCCGTTGCAGGTTCCGCCGCCTCCTCCGCCGAAACCGCCGTCGCCGCCAGACACACGGCTCGACGTCTCGTCGCAGGCGCCGCCGCCTCCTCCGCCGTAGGCCCCGTTGCCGCCGTCGTTGCCGGCGCCTCCGCCTCCGCCTCCGCCGCCGGGACACTTGCCATCGTGACCGTGATTGCCGTTGTCGCCGCCGTTACCGCCGCAGAGGTACCCGCTCGCACCGCCGACGTTGCCGTTGTTGTTTCCCCCGGTGAAGACCGTGCCGCCTCCGCCTCCGCCTCCGGCGTCCGTTCCGCTGCCGCTGTCGCTCACGCCGCCGTCGCCGCGTGCCCCGCCCCCTCCGCTGCCGCCCCCGTAGCGATGTCCTCCTCCGTTGCCTCCCAGCCCGCCGCCGCCCCCGCCGGGGTTACCGGAGTTGAGGACGCCGATGGCGCTGCCGCCTTGCGCTCCGTTTCCGTCGAACGTGCAGTTCTCGATCGTGAGTGTCCCGTCCTGGAGGTAGACGGCGCCTCCGGCTCCGAGGCCGCCTCCGCCGCCGTCCGCGCCGTCTCCGCCCTTGACGTGGAATCCCTTGATGTAGAGGTCCTTCAGCGTCAGGTTTCCCGTTCCCGACACCGTGCCGCCCGGCGTCTGGATCGATGCGGGGCCGACCGCGAAGAGCCGAACGTTTCCGCTCCCCGTCCATTCGAGGGTGGAGCCGAAGCCTTCGATCGTGATCGTCGAGAACACGATCGGCGTCGCTGTCGGACCGTACGGGTTGTACGCGTCGCCGTCGAGGAACGTGGTCATCGGGAAGAGCGCTCCCCCCGGCAAGACGATCGTGTCGTCGCCGGTGCCGGCCGTGCAGTTGCTCGCGGCGAAAACGTCCGGATCCGTCTGCACGACCGTGAGGCTGGCGCGAAGAGTGGAAGCGTAGATCGCCTCCTGCAGGGAACACGGTCCGACGCCGCTGATCTTCTGGTCGGCGGTTTCCACGAAGATCGTCGCCGCGCCGAGGGAGACCGGGCCGACAAATCCCGAGACCAGGAAAAGAGGGAGCAGTTTCCGCCGGAGGATCGGTCGCATGGTCCCACTCGCTTTCGGAAATCGGCCGCCAGGGCCGTGTTCAGCCGTCGAGGTCGGGGTCTTCGAGACGGCGAGACGCGGGGAGGGGAGCGCGACCCGGAGAGCCGATCCTGACGGAATCGCTCCGCGTCCGCAGGGATGACGGAGCGACGAGCAGAGACCGGAAGGTCGGTCTTTCGCGGTGGAGTCGCGGGGGGTGCGGCGACGAAGTCCGACGGCAGGCACGCGAAACACGGGTCGTCGTCGATCCACCGAACCGTCTCGGCGATCGGAGGCGCGCTGCGGGAAGCGATCGGGGAGACGTCGAGGAAGACGCCGGAGTCGCTGGGTGCCTCCGTGAGCAGGTCGGCGAGGTCGTTCTTGTGGCGATGGGGAGCGGCGGCGGCGCCCGTCAGAAAAAGGATGAGGCACGCAGATAGAAGACGCCGCGTCCGGCGCCGCAGACCCTTTCCCGCCGGCCGGGATCCGAACCGCCGGGACCCCATCGAGAGGCCTCCTGGCTGTGGCTGCGACCGAAGCTATAGCCCCGTTCGAGCTCCTGTCAATGGCACTTCTACGGCGCGTAGAGCAGCAGGTCGAAGGCGTTGACGAGGAAACGGGCCATCTGGTCGCGCGTGACGCCCTGGGTGGGGCAGTAGGTGGTGGCGGTGCAGCCGGACACGATGTTCTGGGCCCACAGGTAGTGAACGTGCTTGCAGAAGGGGTCGTTGACGGTGATGTCGGTGAAGTGCAGGTTGGGGCTGGCGGGGTTGCAGGAGTAGTGCAGGCCGGTCGTGGCATCCGTGTAGGTCTGGGGAACCGAGGGGCCGCCGCCCGGCGCGACGATGGCCTTGGCGACGAAGATGGCCATGTCGCTGCGGCTGATCGCGCCGTGCGGACAGAAGGTCGTCGCGCTGCAACCTTGTGTGACGTTCTGGACGGCCATGTAGTGGACGTGCTTGCAGAACGAGTCGGTCGGCAGGACGTCCGTGAAGAGCGATGTGCCGCCATTGACGCAGTTGTAGGGGCTGCCCTGGAAGGAGCCGGAGACGGGCACCTGGGGGCCGCCGCCGGCGATGCCCTTGGCCAGGAAGATCGCCATCTGGTCGCGGGTCACACTCTCGGCGGGGCAGTAGGTGCCGACCCCGCAGCCCGACGTGATCCCGTTGTGGACGAGGGTCTCGATGCGCTTGTAGAAGAGCTGCGAGCGCGGCACGTCGGTGAAGCTGTCGCCGACGTGCAAGGTCCAGACTTTCGGCGGATCCGCGAGCGTGCTCGGCGTCTCGGTGAAGTGCGCGTCCCAGTGCGTGGTCGGGCGAGGCGCGGGATCGGTCAGCTGGAGCGAGTAGCAGTTGCCCCCGCAGTCCGCGGTGGCGTTGACGGCGATCGAGCCGTACGCCGCTGCCGCGTCGGGGATCGCGTAGTCGCCGGCGGATCCGGGTCCCGTGAAGTTCGAGGCCGCGCCGGTGAGGTTGATCGCATCGGTGCCCTGGTTCTTCCAGGACGGCTTGATCCCGACCGTCTCGCCGGGCTCGAAGACACCGTTGCCGTCGGAGGCGCCGCCCGGGCTCGCCACCGCGTCCACGAGGATCGCCTGCGCGCTGGCGGCGGGGCCCGCCTCGAGGACGACGTCGTTGCCGGTGCCGCCGAGATACGTAATACGGTACTTCACCGGGAGCGCGGTGAGGACGGCGGACTCGGGGAGCCCGGCGAAGTCGCCGGAGACCGCGTCGGAAGCGTCGTTGACGATGATCGCGAAGCCGTCTCCGGCGGATGGCGAGAAGCCGGTCGTGACGGCGAGCGATCCCGCGAGCGCAACCGAGCCGTTGACCACGAGCTGGTCGTACTGCGTGCCCGCGGTCAGGCCGTTGAGCTCAACGGCGAGCGTGCCCGCGGCCGTCTGGGAGTAGTTGCCGTTCACGGTGAGCGTGCCGGGGGAGAGGCCCGG
Organism: Thermoanaerobaculia bacterium; assembly: GCA_035498835.1. Lineage (GTDB taxonomy): Bacteria > Acidobacteriota > Thermoanaerobaculia > UBA5066 > Gp7-AA6 > DATBFU01. Next base: position 3,844 of record DATJZU010000146.1, on the reverse strand, counting down.
AGCGACGGTGCTGCCGTTGAAGACGTTGCCGGTGATCGTGCCGGTGCCCTTCAGCGTTCCGCCCTGGATGTTCAGCCCGTTCGCCGAGGAGACGCTGCCACCATTCAGGATCGTGAACCCGGCCGTTTGCGTGAACACGTTGTCGAAGGTGAGCGTTCCGCTCGAGGCGTTGATCGTGCCGGTGTTGTTGAACGGGATCTCGAAAGCGCTGATGCCGGTTGCGGTCGATTTGGTGAAGGTGCCGGCGTTGTTGAAGGCGGGGGTGCCGCCGACGATCTGGCAGCTGTTGTCGGTCGTCGTCGTGAAGGTGCCGTAGTTGGTGATGGCGCCCGCGGCGTTGAAGTCCAGACGTCCGGCCGCCCAGCTGCCCGTGCCGTTGACCGTGATGGGACGCTGCACGCCCGCGAGCCCCGCGTTGATCGTCAGAGTGCCGCCCGCCGCGATTACGGTCTGCCCGGTTCCCGCCATCGCTCCGTTCGTCCACGTGTAGCTCCTGCCCGAGGCCACCGTCACCGTGCCCGAGCCGGCGAGGGCTCCGCCCGACTGTGTCCAGTCCCCGGTTCCCGAGGCGATGTTCAGGTTCAGCGTCCCGTTGGTGATGTTTGACGTGCCGGTCACGTTGTAAGTGCCCGCACCGCCGACGTTGATCGTGCCGCCCGTGTAGCCGATCGTCCCGGCGCCCGAGAACGACTTGCCGCCGGCCAGCGTCACGTCCTGCGTCCCGCCGTTGAAGTTGAGCGTACCGCCCGCGGCCGCCGAGAAGCTCCCCGTGCTCGTCCCGCCACTGGAGAGATTGAACGTCCCCGTCGAGATCGTCACCGTCCCTGTGTTGTTGAACGGAACGCCGCAGTCCGAGAGGCCGGTCGCCGTGGACTTGGTGAAGGTGCCGGCGTTGTTGAAGGCGAGCGTTCCGCCGAAGTTCTGGCAGCTGTTGTCGGTCGTCGTCGTGAAGGCGCCGTTGTTGGTGATGGCGCCGACAGCGGAGAAGTCCAGACGGCCGGCCGCCCAGCTGCCCGTGCCGTTGATGGTGATCAGACGCTGGACTTGGACCAAGCCCCCCACCGAGTTGATCGTCAGCGTGCCGCCCGACGCGATCGCGGTCTGACCGGTCCCCGACATCGCTCCGGCGGTCCAGGTGTAGCTCCTGCCCGAAGACACGGTCGCCGTGCCGGAGCCGCCGAGCTCCCCGCCCGACTGCGTCCAGTCTCCGCCGCCCCCGGCAATGTTCAGGTTCAGCGTCCCGGTTTCCGTGATGTTGGTCGTGCCGGTCACGTTGTAGGTGCCCGTGCCGCCGACGTTGGTCGTGCCGCCGGTGTAACCGATCGTCCCCGCGCCGGAGAACGAGCTTCCGCCGGCCAGCGTCACGTCGTGCGTGCCGCCGTTGAAGTTCAGCGTCGCGCCCGCCGCCGCCGAGAAGCTGCCCGTGCTCGTCCCGCCACTGGAGAGATTGAACGTCCCCGTCGAGATCGTCACCGTCCCTGTGTTGTTGAACGGAACGCCGCAGTCCGAGAGGCCGGTCGCCGTGGACTTGGTGAACGTACCGGCGTTGTTGAAAGCGGGGGTGCCCCCGAAGTTCTGGCAGCTGTTATCGGTCGTCGTCGTGAAGGTCCCGTTGTTCGTGATCGTCCCGCCGACGAAGTCGAGGCGGCCGGCCGTCCAGTTGCCCGTGCCATTGACCGTGATCAGACGCTCCACGTTCACGATACCGGCGTTGATCGTCAGCGTCCCCGAAGCGCCGATGGTCGTCGCTCCCGTCCCGGCCATGGTTCCGTTGGTCCAACTGAGCGTGCCCGACACGGCGAGGTTGCCGGAGCCGTCGATCGCGCCGCTGTTCGTCAACGTGAAATTCGTGACCGACTGGTCGGAGGAGAGCGTGACGGTCCCGCTGTTGATCGTCACGTCGTCGCCGGCGCCGGGAATCGCGCCGCAGGACCAGTGCGCCGTGCTGGCGCTCCAGTCGTTCGACGTGCCGTCCCAGGCGCAGGAGATCGCGAGCAGGCGCGGCGGGCAGAGGAGAAGGAAGGCGGCGAAGATCAAAGCGCCGGCGGCGGATCTCGAGATCCTCATGGCTTCTCCTCTTCTCCTCAGGGGCAATTCCCCGAACCCGTCATTCGTGGGCGGAGCCTCCTCGTTGCGGGCTTTCGGCCGGACCTCGCCTACGGCGCATAAAGCACCAGGTTGAACGCGTTGACGAGGAATCGCGCCATCTGGTCGCGCGTGACGCCCTGCGTCGGGCAGTAAGTCGTGGCGGTGCAGCCGGAGACGATGTTCTGGGCCCACAGGAAATGCACGTGTTTGCAGAAGGGGTCCGAGGTGCTGATGTCGGTGAAGTGCAGGTTGGGGCTGGCGGGGTTGCAGGAGTAGGACAGGTGAGTCAGAGCGTCGGTGTAGGTCTGCGGGACGGCGGGGCCGCCGCCGGGCGCGACGATCGCCTTGGCGACGAAGATGGCCATGTCGCTGCGGCTGATCGCGCCGTGCGGACAGAAGGTCGTCGCGCTGCAACCTTGTGTGACGTTCTGGACGGCCATGTAGTGGACGTGCTTGCAGAACGAGTCGGTCGGCAGGACGTCGGTGAAGAGCGAGGTTCCGCCGTTGACGCAGTTGTAGGGGCTGGCCTGGAAGGAGCCGGAGACGGGCACCTGGGGGCCGCCGCCGGCGATGCCCTTGGCCAGGAAGATCGCCATCTGGTCGCGGGTGACGGCGTCGCCGGGGCAATAGGTTCCAACGCCGCAGCCCGACGTGATCCCATTGTGGACGAGGGTCTCGATGCGCTTGTAGAAGAGCTGCGAGCGCGGCACGTCGGTGAAGCTGTCGCCCAGGTGCAGCGTCCAGACCTTGGGCGGGTCGGCGAGCGTGCTCGGCGTCTCCGTGAAGTGCGCGTCCCAGTGGGTCGTCGGGCGCGTGGCCGGGTCGGCCACCATGAGCGAATAGCAGTTGCTGCCGCAGTCGGCCGTGGCGTTGACCGCCATCGCGCCATAGACGGCGGCGCTGTCGGCGATCGAGTAGTTGCCGGCCGAGCCCGGTCCGGTGAAGTTCGAGGCCGTGCCGGACAGGACGATGGGATCCGTCCCCTGGTTCTTCCAGGTCGGCTTGACGCCGACCGTCTCGCCGGGCTCGAAGACGCCATTGCCGTCGGAGGCGCCGCCGGCGCTCGCCGTCGCGTCCACGAGGATCGACTGCGCGCTGGCCGCGGGGCCGGCCTCCAGAACGATGTCGTTGCCGGTCACGCCGACATAAGTGATGCGGTACTTCGAGGCGCCGCCCGTCAGCACCGCCGACTCCGGCAGGCCTGCGAAGTCGCCGACGACGGCGTCGCTCGCGTCGTTGACGATGATCGCGAAGCCGTCGCCCGCCGAGGGTGTGAAGCCGCTCGCGACGGTGAGCGCCCCTGCGAGCGCGACCGAGCCGTTGACCACGAGCTGGTCGTATTGCGTGCCCGCGGTCAGGCCGTTGATCTCGACGGCGAGCGTTCCGGCGGCCGTCTGCGAGTAGTTGCCGGCAATCGTCAGCGTGCCCGGGGAAAGACCCGGCGCGACCGTGCCGCCGTTGAAGACGTTGCCGGTGATCGTTCCCTTGCCCTTGAGAGTCCCGCCCTGGATGTTCAGGCCGGAGCTCGACGAGACGTCACCGCCGTTCAGGACCGTGAGTCCCGCCGTTTGCGTGATGACGCCGTTAAATCGAGTGAGACCGCTGTTCAGGTTGATCGTTCCGGCGTTGGTGAAGGGAACGTTGATGTCGAAGTTGCCGGTGCCGCCGTTTCGGGTCAGGGTCCCGGAGGCGTTGTTGTTGAAGGCGTCGGTGCCGCCGTTGTTGCCGATCGAAGAGTCGGCGGTGACGTTGAAGG
>DATJZU010000145.1:0-51732 GCA_035498835.1 Thermoanaerobaculia bacterium | reverse complement strand
GCGTTCTCGGCGTAGTAGCGGCAGACCCAGGCGCACTTCTCGGCCTCGGCCACGGCGGCGCCGATGGGCTTGCCCATCTCGCGCGTCATGAGCTCGCCGAATCGCGCCTTCTCCGCGTCGAGGATCTCGCCGGCGCGCTTCATCCGGACCGACCGCTCGGCGAAGGGCACGCGCCTCCATGCCGGAAACGCCTTCCTCGCGCCCTCGAGGCGCTCCGCGATCGCGCGCGGGGCCAGGGCCTCGAACGTCTTCAGAACGGCGCCCGTCGCCGGATCGACCGATGCGATGCTCACGCGCGGCCTCCTCCCTCGTGGCTCCAGCGTACCTCCATGCCGCGCCGCGAGAGCTCCGCGAAGAACTTCTCGGGCGGCACCGCAATCTCGGGGCACAGGACGCCGGGCGACGCGACCGTTCCGTCGGCCAGCATCTGAGCGGCGAGCGACAGCGGCACGCCGGTGTCGAGCGAGCCGGCGGCCATGTTCCAGCCACGGTGCGGCCGGACGATCATCTCGCCGCGCGCGTCGTCTGGTCTTCCGGCCTTCCGTCCGGACACGTCCACGCGGAGCGCGTCGCAGTCGTCGGGCGCGCCGCCCGGCGGCGCGGTCTGCGCGCCGGCGAGCGCGAGGAGCATCTCCCTCGGCGAGGCTTCGCGAACGCGTTTCTCTCGCGACGCGAAGCCCAGATCCACCAGGAAGCGCATCTTGCGCGTGAAGTCCGGCTCGAATGCCACCTTGAAGCTCGCGTCCGACAGGCCGGGAAACGATCGGGGGAACATCGCGACTTCGGAGTGGAGCGTGTAGAAAGCGCGCGCCTCGCCGACGGGCTCCGGAAAGCGGATCGTCTCCTCGCCGCTGCCGGGCGGCACGGCCTCGGCGCGGCCCCCGCGGAAGACGATCGGCTCGAGCGAGAACTCGTCGATCACCGTGTCGAGGGCGTAGGGGACCGGCAGCGGACCGCTCGCGGTCCGATCGATGCATCCGACGCGCACGTGGATCGCTTCAACGGCGTCGGCGTCGAATCGCTTTGCGAGCGCGCCGGCCATGACGTTCGTGATGCCGGGCGTCGAGCCCATCCCGAGGAGCGCGGGGACTCCGGCCGCCCGGAACTCGGCGTCGAGTGCGAACTGCTTCCGCGTGCCGTGGTAGAGGCCGCCGAGGTCCGTGTACGGGACGCGGGCACGCAGTGCCGCGCGCATCACCGGAACATTGAAGTAGTACGTGACGCAATTGGCGACGGCGTCGTGGCCGTCGAGCAGCCGCGCCGTCGCCTCCTCGTCGCGCACGTCGACCGTCGCCGTCCGTACCCGGCGGTCCTTCGGATCCGGCAGCGGCCGGAGGTCCGCGACCGTGATCGAGACGTCCGGCGCGAACTCGAGCAGATCGCGCACGACGACCGCGGCCATCGCTCCGGCCGCGCCCAGCACGGCAATCCGCACCGCTAGTCGTCCTCGTCGGGGGCGATGTCGGGCGTCGACTGATCGACCTCCTTGAGCGTGTCCTCGAGCGCGTCGAGCACCTTGTCGATGAGCGCCGGCGAGATGTTCAACGCCGGCTCGAAGCGCACGACCTTCGAGTTCGTGAGCGTGCCGGCGACGAGGACGCCGCGGTTGAAGAGTCCCGCGACGATTTTGTAGCCGACCTCCGTGTTCGCGAACTCGAGCCCGAGGAGCAGACCCTTGCCGCGCGCCTTGCGAATGATCCGGTCGTAGGAAAGCTGCAGCGCGATGAGCTGCCCGAGGAAATACTTGCCCTTGCGCTCCGCCTGACCCGGCAGGTCCTCCTCGAGCGTCACGTTGACCGCGGCAATCCCCGCGGCGCAGGCGAGGGGGTTGCCGCCGAAGGTGGACGTGTGAATGAAGGGGTTGCTCTCGAGCACCTTCCAGATCTTGGGCGTCGACATGAAGGCCGAGAGCGGCATGACGCCGCCGCCGAGCGCCTTTCCGAGGCACATGATGTCGGGAACGGTGCCCCAGTGGTCGACACCGAACATCTTGCCGGTCCGCCCGAGCCCCGTCTGGACCTCGTCGGCGATCAGGAGCGCGCCATATTCGTCGCAGGCCTTGCGGATCCGGGGCCAGAAGTCGTCCGGCGGCACGATCGCACCCGCCTCGCCCTGAACGGGCTCCATGATGACCGCGGCGACGCCCGCTCCGGTCGCGTCGGCCTTGTAGAGCTCGTCGATGACCGCGTCCGCGTCGCCGAACTCGACGAACTGGATGCCGGGGAGCAGCGGCAGGAAGGGCTCGCGGTACTGCCACTTGCCGAGCATCGACAGCGATCCGCAGCTCTTGCCGTGGAAGCCTCGCAGCGACGAGATGAAGTTCGTCTTGCCCGTGAAGATGCGCGCGAGCTTGATGGCGCCCTCGACGGCGTCCGTGCCGTTGTTGATGAAGAACGAGTACTGCAGGTCGCCCGGGGCGATCTCGCCGAGGAGCTCCGCGAGCGCGCCGCGCAGCGGATCGAGCAGCTCCTGCGAGGAAAGCGGCATCCGCGCGAGCTGGTCCGCGACGGCCTTGACGACCTTGGGATGCCGGATCCCCGCGCTGTAGATCCCGTATCCCCCGAGGCAGTCGATGAACTCGCGCCCCAGGATGTCGCGGAACGTCGAGCCCTGGCCCTCCCACTCGAGCGCCGGGCTCTCGCGCATCTCGACGACGGACTTGCGGTAATCGAGGTAGCCGCGGTTGTAATAGAACGAAAAGTTGTCGACGGTGTCCGCGACGATCTTCTGCTTCTGCTCGGTCGACAGCTCGGGCGTCGAGATGATGTCGAGCCAGCGCTGCGACTCCTTGAGGATTTCTTTCTTGTCCATGACGACCCCTCTTCCGGTTCCGAGACTCACTCCGCCCGGGCCGCGGCGGCCTAGGAGTCGGCGACCGAGAAGAAGAACCGCCTCTTACGCGAGCGCATGTTCCAGAACCTCCAGCCCCTCCTGGAGCTGCGCGTCGGTGATAACGAGCGGCATGAGCGTGCGGATGACGTTTCCGTGCGTCCCGGCCGAGAGGACGATCAGTCCGTTCTCGCAGGCCTTCTGGATGACGCGCTGCGTCCGGTCCTTGTCCGGCGCGCGCGTCGCGCGGTCCTTCACGAGCTCGAGCGCGCGCATCGCGCCGAGTCCGCGCGCCTCGCCGATGAACGGGAACCGCTCGACGAACTCCTGGAAGCGCTTCTCGACGGCGCGCCCGATCCCGGCCCCGCGCTCGGGGAGCTTCCGCTTCTCGATGACGTCGATCGCCGCGAGCGCGGCCGCGCAGGACACGGGATTTCCGGTGTAGGTGCCCCCGAGGCCGCCCGCCGGCGCCTTGTCCATGATCTCCGCCCGTCCCGTCACGGCCGAGATCGGAAACCCGCCGCCGAGCGACTTGGCCATCGTCATCAGGTCCGGTGAGACGCCGTAGTGCTCGCTCGCGAAGAGACGGCCGGTGCGGCCGAATCCCGTCTGGACTTCGTCGACGACGAGCAGGATCCCGCGTTCCCGACAGAGCCTCGCGAGGAACTCGACGGCCTCGCGCGGCGCGACGACGAACCCGCCTTCGCCGAGCACGAGCTCGATGACGATGCAGGCGACCTTCTCGGCCGCGACCTGCGTGAAGAAGAACTCCTCGACCGCGGCCATCCAGCCGGCCACGTTGCCGAAAGGCATGCGGTACGGGTAGGGATAGGGCAGCCGGTAGACCTCCGGCGCGAAGGGGCCGAAGCCGAACTTGTACGGGCGCACCTTGCTCGTCATGGACATCGTGAGGAGCGTCCGACCGTGAAAGGCGTGGTCGAAGACGACGACGGCCTCGCGTCCGGTGGCGCTGCGGGCGATCTTGACGGCGTTCTCGACCGCCTCCGCGCCGCTGTTCGCGAGCATCGTCTTCTTGGGGAAGTTCCCCGGCGTGATCGCGTTGAGTTTTTCCGCCAGGGCGACATAGCCCTCGTACATCGCGACGCTGAAGCAGGTGTGCGTCAGCCGTCCCGCCTGCTCCCGGGCGGCGGCGACGACCTCGGGGTGAGCGTGGCCGACGTTCAGCGTGCCGATGCCGCCGGCGAAGTCGATGAAGACGTTCCCGTCCACGTCGGTCAGGAGGGCCCCCTCGCCCCGCTCGGCGAAGACCGGGGTCGCGTGAGAGATTCCTGCCGGCACGGCGGCGCCCCGGCGCGCCAGCAGGGCGGCCGAGCGGGGGCCGGGTATGGCGGTCTTCAAGACGATCGAGCGGGGCATGACGGCGACCTAAGGGTCGAAGAAGAGTGAGCCGGATTCGACTCGATCGGCAGCCTATCACGGGGCCCGAGACGGGGCTCGGGGCGGGCTTAACTTCCTGAAATACCGTGGCTTCGTGCCGGACATCCCGATGTAGGATGCGCTCAGTTTCCGCCCCGTCGGGACAGTCCCTCGGAGGGAAGGACGGCGTGAGAGAAGAACCGGTTTCGAGACCCGTGCCGGCCGTCCCGACCCCGGGAGCGGCCCTCGAACGGGTCCTCGGCCGCTTCGACCTCGTCCTCTTCACCGTCTGCGCCATCCTGACGATCGACACCCTGGCCTCCTCGGCCGCCATGGGCTATTCCTGGTTCTCCTGGTGGGCCATCACGATGGTCGTCTTCTTCATCCCGTACGGTCTCATCACGGCGGAGCTCGGCTCCGCCTGGCCGGGGGAGGGCGGCGTCTACGTCTGGGTCCGCGAAGCATTCGGGCCGAAGGCCGGTTCGACGGCCGCCTGGCTGTACTGGATCAACAACGCTTACTGGATCCCATCGGTCTATCTGATCTTCGCCGGCACGTTTTCGCAGATGTTCCTGAAGACCCACTCGCCGTGGCAGGAGGCAGGAATCGCCATCGCTCTGACCTGGATCACGGTCGCCATCGGCGTCGTCCGGCTGGAGGTCTCCAAGTGGGTCCCCAACCTCGGCGCCGTGGTCAAGGCCCTGATCTTCGTCGCGCTCGGCGTCCTCGGGCTGTCGTCGCTCCTGCGCGGGCAGCATTCCTCGAACGCCTTTTCGATCGGGAGCCTGGCGCCGAAATGGAACGACACCCTGGCCTACCTGCCGGCGCTCCTCTACTCCACCTTCGGCTTCGAGCTTATGAGCTCGGCGGGCGGCGAGATGAAGAACCCGAAGCGGGACGTCCCGACCGTGATCCTCTGGTCGGGCGCGCTCATCGCGCTCCTCTATTCTTTCGCGATCGGCGGGATCCTCTTCGCCGTTCCGGCGGAGAAGCTTTCGATCGTGACCGGGACCTGGGACGCGCTCGCCATTCTCGGCAAGCAGTGGGGCCCCGCGGGGGACACGGTCGTCTTCCTCCTCGGCCTGGGCTTTCTCTATGCCTGCGTCGCCAACGTGGTGACCTGGAGCCTCGGGGCGAACCGGGTGGCGGCCGTAGCGGCCGAGGAAGGCGTTCTGCCGGAGGCGCTCGGGCGGCTGCACCCGCGCTTTCACACGCCCGCCCTCGCGTTCGTCGCCATGGGCGTCGCCTCGACGGCTCTCCTGATCGGAGGCGCGTCGCTCTCGAGCAGCCAGTCGAACATCTTCTGGATGACCTTCCGTCTGACGGCGCTCCTTCTGCTCCTCTCCTACCTGCTCGTGTTTCCGGCGTTCCTCGTCCTCCGCAGGCGCCGGCCGGAGCAGCCCCGGCCGTACCGTCTGCCGGGCGGACCGGTCGCGGCGGCCGTCGCCTCCTGGGTCTGCACGCTCTACATCTTCGGGGCGTGCGTCCTCTTCTTCGTGCCGTCTCCGACGAGCCAGGCCCCTTTGAAGGAGGGGCTGATCCTCGGCGGCGAGACGCTCGTGACCGTCGTCATCGGCTGGCTGCTCATCCCGAAGGGAAAGAGATGACGGAACCGCGGGGAGCGGGCGTCCGCCCGGAGGCCTCGGGCCCGCCGGCCGTCGAGGTCGAAAGCGTGTGCCGCCGCTTCGAGGGACACACGGCGCTCGACCGGGTCTCGCTGACCGTCCGGGAGGGGGAGTTCTTCTCGATGCTCGGCCCCTCGGGCTGCGGCAAGACGACGCTCCTTCGGATCCTGGCGGGCCTCGACCTGCCGGACGAGGGAACGGTCAGGATCGGCGGCGTCGACGCGCGCGAGATCCCGGCGCACCGGCGGCCCGTCAACACGGTCTTCCAGTCCTACGCGCTCTTCCCCCATCTCACCGTGCGCGACAACGTCGCGTTCGGCCTCCGCATGAAGAAGGTGCCGCCGCCCGAGCTCGCGGAGCGCGTCGCACGGGCCATGGATCTCGTGCAGATCACGGCGCTCGGCGACCGCAAGCCTGCGCAGATCTCGGGCGGCCAGAAGCAAAGGGTCGCGCTGGCCCGCGCCCTGATCAACGAGCCGCAGGTGCTCCTGCTCGACGAGCCGCTCGGGGCGCTGGACCTGAAGCTCCGCAAGGAGCTGCAGGTCGAGCTCGCCGCGCTGCAGAAGCGGCTGGGAATGACTTTCGTTTACGTGACGCACGATCAGGAAGAGGCGCTCGTCATGAGCGACCGCATCGCGGTGATGCGCGCGGGCCGGATCGAGCAGCTCGACGAGGCGCGGCGGCTCTACGAGCGGCCGCGCACCCGTTTCGTCGGGCAGTTCCTCGGCTCCTGCAACCTGCTCGACGCGGCCGTCCGGGAGCGGCGGGGAGCGGATCTCCTCGTCGAGACGGGCGCGGGCCCGCTGCGGCTGCTTACGGAGGCCGGCGGCGGAGAGGCCGAGCGCCGCGGAGCGTTCTGCGTGGCCATCCGGCCCGAAAAGATCCGCGTGCGGTCCGCCGCGGAGTCCGCCGGTGAGAACCGGGTCCCGGCGCGCGTCGCGCAGCTCATCTACATCGGCTCGGAGACCCACTACGTCCTGACGGCGGGCCCCCTGACGCTGACCGCCTACGCGCTCAACGCGGGCTCGGGCGCGCCGGCCTTCGGGATCGGCGAGGGCGTCGTCGCGGAGCTGCCGGCCGCATCGCTGGTCGTCCTCGAAGACTGATGGCCGCCCGGATCGGCGAGGAGGTCCGGTTCGGCGAACGGCTGACGCGCGCGCGGGAGCTCGCGAGATCCGCGTTCACGAGCGGTCCCGGCATCCTCTGGGTCGTCGTCTTCCTGATCACGCCGCTTCTCGCCGTCGGCGTCATCAGCTTTCTGACGCGGGGCCCGCTCGCGGAGATTACGGGGCCGGCGACGCTCGAGAACTACAAACGGCTGCTCGGCTTCGGTCTGCTCGGCTTCGACCCGCTCTATCCCCTGATCATCCTGAGGAGCCTCGTGCTCGCCGCGGCGACGACGGTGGTTTGCATCGTCGCGGCCTTTCCGATCGCCTTCTTCATCGCGGCCCTCCCGGACCGGTTCAAGAACCTCGCCCTCACGCTCGTGATCATCCCGTTCTGGACGAACCTCCTGATTCGGACTTATGCGTGGCAGATCCTCTTCGCCGCCGAGAGCCCGCTCGCCCGCGGGGCGGCGGCGCTCCACCTCATCCCGAACGGCGGCGCCCTCTATCCGGGGACCTTCGCCGTGTACGTCGGGATGCTCTGCGCCTTCCTGCCGTTTCTCGTGCTGCCGCTCTACACGGCCGTCGAGAAGCTCGACTGGTCGATCGCCGAGGCGGCGGCGGACCTCGGCGCCGACGGCCCGCGCGTCTTCCGGCACGCGGTCCTCCCGCAGGTCGCCCCGGGTCTGGCCGCCGGGATCATCCTGGTCTTCGTTCCGGCGACCGGGACCTTCGTGATCTCGGACCTCCTCGGCGGCGCCAAGACCGTGCTGCTCGGCAACGCCATCCAGCAGCAGTTCGGGCCGAGCCGCGACTGGCCCTTCGGGTCGGCGGGCGCCTTCGTCGGGATGGCGGTCGTCCTGGCCGGGCTGTGGCTCTACGCCAGGGTCGCCGGCGAGCGGGGCGCGCAGGAGCTGCTGTGAGGAGGCTCTCGCTGCCGCTCTGGCTCTCCGCCGCGGCCACTTACGCCTTTCTCTACGCGCCGATCCTGGTCGTCGCCGTCTATTCCTTCAACGCCTCGAAGCTGGGATCCCACTGGGGGGGCTTCACGACCCGCTGGTACACCGAGCTCCCGCACAACAGCGAGAAGCTCTTCGCGGCGCAGAACACGCTCGTGCTCGCGATCGTGAGCACGGCGATCGCGACGGTCCTCGGCACGATGCTCGGCTACGGCCTCTCGCGCTACGCGTTCCCCGGAAAGAAGCTCTTTTCCTGGCTGATGTACATCCCGGTCGTCATCCCGGACATCGTCATGGCGGTCGCGATGGTGCTCTTCTTCACGCTCGCGAAGAAGTGGCTGTTCGGGTTCCTCGAGCTCGGGCTCGGGACGATGATCGTGGCGCACATCACGTTCCAGATTCCGTTCGTGGCGATCGTCGTGCGCTCGAGGCTTGCGGGGATGGACCCGTCCATCGAGGAGGCCGCGCGCGATCTCGGGGCGACGGGCTGGCAGACGTTCCGGTACGTCACGCTTCCGATGATCGCGCCCGGGGTGATGGCGGGCGCGCTCCTGGCGTTCACGCTGTCCCTCGACGACTTCGTCATCAGCTTCTTCACCGCGGGGCCGGGCTCGACGACGCTGCCGATCCTGATCTACTCCTCCGTCAAGCGCGGGATCACACCGGACATCAACGCCCTCTCGACGCTGATCGTGCTCGCGTCGGTCGCCGGCGTGCTCGTGATGTCGCTCTCCGCCCGCCGCCGGCTCGCGGCCGGCGCGGTCCTCGGCGCGGCGGCGCTCGGCGCGCTCGTCTGGAGCGCCGCGGCTGCGCCGAAGCACAAGCTGAACCTGTTTTTCTACAGCGAGTACATCGATCCGCAGATCGTCCGCGACTTCGAGAAGAAGTTCGACTGTCACGTGACGCTGGACGTCTACGAAGACATGGACGCGATGGTGTCCAAGCTCGAGGGCGGCGGGGATTCGCTCTACGACGTCATCACGGCCGGGGACTACGTCGTGACGAACATGCGGGGAAGGAAGCTCCTCGCGCCGCTGCGGAAGGAGAACATCCCGAACTTCGTCAACGTCGATCCGAAGTTTGCCAATGCGCCCTGCGATCCGGGCAACGTCTACACCGCGCCCTACCAGTGGGGCACGGTCGGGATCTACATGCGGCCCGTTCCCGGACAGACGATCGACCGGACGTGGGGCCTCCTCTTCGACCCCGCCCGGCAGCCGGGGTCCTTTCTCCTGATGGATTCCCTGCGCGAGTCCGTGGGCTCCGCCTTGAAGTACCGGGGCCACAGCATCAACAGCCATGACGCCCGGGCGCTCGCCGAGGCGAGGGATCTCCTGCTGAACTCGAAGCGCCGTTCCCTGGGCTTCGACGGGAGCGTGGGCGGCCGCAACCGTGTCCTCACCCACGGGGCGATGGCCGCGCTGGTCTACAACGGCGACGCCGTGCGCGGGATCCGCGAGGATCCCGGGACGGTGTACTTCGTGCCGCGGGAAGGGGGAGAGATCTGGCTCGACAACCTGTGCGTCCCGGCCCGGGCGCCGAATCGCGACATGGCGGAGAAGTTCATCAACTACATCCTGGAGCCGGAAGTCGGAGCGCGGCTGTCGAATTTCAACCAGTTCGCCACGCCCAACCGCGCGTCCCTTCCGCGGATCAATCCGCGCGACCTCGCGGACCCCGCGATCTATCCGCCGCCCGAGATCCGCGAGAAGCTGGAGTTCCTGGAGGACATCGGCGAGGCGACCCGGCTATATGATGAAATCTGGACCCAGGTGAAATCGAAGTAGTTCCCCGCGACACCGCAGGAGTCCGACTCATGCCGCAAGACCTGAAGGCCGCGCTCGAGGAATCCGCGTCCGTCCTCGACCTCATCGGAAAGAAGACCCTGACGCCGCCCGAGCAGAAGCGCGTCATCGCCGACTCGGTCCGCAACTGGACCGACTACGTGAACCCCGGCTTCCTCGAGTACCGCAAGTCCGTCTCGACCGACTACACGGCCGTCGAGTGGCAGGACGAAGGTGCGGTTTTCCGCGACGTGCAGGGCAAGGAATTCCTCGACATCCTCGGCGGCTTCGGCATCTACGTCACCGGCCACCGCCATCCGAAGGTGCTGAAGGCGGTCCGCGAGCAACTCGACCGGCAGGCGATCCACTCGCAGGAGCTGATCGATCCGCTGCGGACGTACCTCGCGCGCCTCCTTTCGCTCATCGCGCCGGGAGACCTCCAGTACTCGTTCTTTACGAACTCGGGCACGGAGTCGGTCGAGGCGTGCCTCAAGATGTCGATCCTGACGACGGGCCGGCACCACTTCGTCGGCACGATCGGCGCGTTTCACGGAAAGTCGCTGGGCTCGCTCGGCGGCACGTCGAAGGCCGTTTTCCGGGAGCCGTTCCTGCCTCTCAAGCGCTGGACGCACGTGCCCTTCGGCGACGTGGACTCGCTGCGCATGATCGTCGCGAGCGGCGACTTCTCCGGCGACCGCGTCGCGGCCGTCGTCATCGAGCCGATCCAGGGGGAGGGCGGCATCAACGTGGCGCCGCCCGGATACCTCGCGGCGGCGCGCGAGATCTGCGACCGGTACGGCGCGATGCTCGTCTTCGACGAGGTGCAGAGCGGCATGGGCCGCAGCGGCAAGATGTTCTGCTGCGAGCACGACGGCGTCGTGCCCGACCTCATGGCTCTCGGCAAGGGATTCGGCGGCGGCGTGATGCCGATCGGGGCGTGCATCGGCACGCCGAAGACGTGGGAGCGGTACATCGAGAACCCGTTCCTCCATACGACGACATTCGGAGGGAATCCCGTCTGCTGCGCCGCCGCGATCGCGACGATTCACGTCCTCCTCGAGGAGAACCTGCCCAGGCAGGCGGGCGAGAAGGGCGAGTACCTGCTTCCGCGCATGAACGCGCTGGCGAAGAAGTATCCGAAGGTGATGGTCGGCGCGCGGGGCCGCGGCCTCATGCTCGGCATGGAGTTCGTGAACCACGACCTCGGGTACGCCGTCGCGAAGTCCCTGTTCGGGCGCGGGATCCTGATCTCCGGGACGTACATCAACGCGCAGGTGCTCCGCGTCGAGCCGCCCCTCGTGATCTCGTACCCCGAGCTCGACCGCTTCCTCGCGACGCTCGAGGGTTCGCTGGAGGAGGTCTCCCGCGGGCTCTGACGACCCGGCGCCGCCGGCGCCTTTCCCGCCGATCGAATCGGCCTGCTACTGGCTCGCGACGCGGCCGCCGCGTGCCGAAGCCGCGAACGAGCGCCTGGCCGGCGATACGGAGGCCGACGTCCTGGTGGTCGGCGGCGGTTTCACCGGGCTCTGGTCGGCGCTCTTCCTCAAGGAGCTCGACCCCGCGGTCGACGTCGCGATCGTCGAGCAGGGCCGCGTCGCCTCTGGCGGCTCGGGCCGAAACGGCGGGATCGTGGGCGAGACCCTCGACCATTCGCACGAGCTCGCGGCGGCGCACTTCGGGCGGGACGAGGCGCGGGAGCTCGCGCGCCTGGGCCGCGAGAACCTGGACGAGCTCGAGCGATGGCTCGCCGCGCGCGGGCTCGACGCCGAGCTCGAGCGGCGCGGCCAATTCATCGTGGCGCTCTCGCCGTTGCACGAGGAGCAGCTCCGGCGCGCGGTGGACTTCGCGCACGGGCTCGGGCTCGGCGACTGGCGCTACCTCTCGGCCGGCGACGTCCAGGGGGAGATCGCGAGCCCGCTCTACCGCGGCGCGGCATTCGCGCCCCGCTCCGGAACGGTCCATCCGGTCAAGCTCGCGGAGAGCCTGGCGGCCGAGGCGCGGCGTCTCGGCGTGCGGATCTTCGAGGGGACCCGGGTGGCGGAGCTCGCGGCCGGCCCGGGCGGCGTCGCGGCGCGCACGGAGTCCGGTTCTCTGCGGGCCGAGAAGGCCATCCTCGCGACCAACGCGTACTCGCATCACCTGCGGCCGGAGCTCGCGGCGCGCTTTTTGCCGCTCTATGACTACATCCGGGTGAGCGAGCCCCTGACGCCGGAGCAGCGCTCCGCGATCGGCTGGCGCGGCCGCCAGGCGGTCACCGACGCCCGGGCCTTCTTCAACTACTATCGCCTGACCGCCGACGGCCGCGTCCTCTTCGGGACGAGCGAGGCGGTCTACTACCCGAACAACCGCGTGGACGCCTCCTGCGACCATTCGCCCGCGCACTACCGGGCGCTCGACGAGAGCTTCCGCCGCCATTTCCCGGCGCTCTCCGGCCTGCGCTTCCCGTACGCGTGGGGAGGTCCCATCTGCTCCACGACGCGGCTGACGCCGTTCTTCGGTTCGGCCGGGGATCGGTTGTTCTACGGTCTCGGCTACACCGGACACGGAATCGGGAGCACGCGGCTCGCCGGACAGATCCTGGCGCACCGGGCCCTCGGGCGCGAGAGCCCGCTCCTCGATCTCTCGATGGTGCGCAGGAAACCCTTCCCCTACCCGCCGGAGCCGCTGCGGCGCCTGGCCGTGGACGCCGTGACGCGCCGCCTGCGCGCCGTGGACGCGGGGGAGCGGCCGGCGTGGCTCCTGCGGGCCCTCGAATGGGCCGGCCTGGGCTTCTCGAGCTGACCGACTCTTCGGGCATCGATGCACAGGAATTTGTGCATTCTTGCACGAATTTCACGTCGAAATGGCACTTCCGGGCTTGAATTCCGCAAAAGTGTCGCTAGAATCTCGCACATTCTGCAGAAAATGGAGGACAGAATGCCGAAGGCGAAAGTTCTGAAATTCGACGCCGCGGGCCCGGGGCTCACGAAGACCGAGATCCTCAAGGTCTGCGACGCCGAGAACGTCCGGTTCATGCGGCTCCAGTTCACCGACATCCTGGGGGTCATCAAGAACGTCGAGATCCCGCGCTCGCAGTTCGAGAAGGCGCTCGACGGCGAGATCCAGTTCGACGGGTCGTCGATCGAAGGATTCACGCGGATCGAAGAGTCCGACATGAACCTCGTTCCGGACCTCGCCTCGTTCGCGATCTACCCGTGGGCGCACGCCGGCGGCGAGAAAGTCGGCCGCCTCATCTGCGACGTCTACAACCCGGACGGCTCGCCCTTCGCCGGCTGCCCGCGTATGACGTTGAAGAAGCAGATGGACAAGGCCTCGGCGCTCGGCTACACGATGGTCACGGGGCCGGAGGCGGAGTTCTTCCTGTTTCGCCGCGACGCCAACGGCGACCCCATCGTGGACACGCACGACGAGGGCGCCTACTTCGATCTGACCCCGGTGGACCGCGGCGAGGAAGCGCGCCGCGACGTCGTCCTCGCCCTCGAGCAGATGGGATTCGAGGTCGAGGCCGCCCACCACGAGGTCGCCCCCGGCCAGCACGAGATCGACTTCAAGTACGCCGACGCCGTCACGACGGCCGACCGCGTCTCGACGTTCCGTTTCATCGTCAAGAAAGTGGCGATGGACCACGGCCTGCACGCGACCTTCATGCCCAAGCCGATCTTCGGCGTGAACGGATCGGGCATGCACGTGCACCAGTCCTTCCTCGACCGGAAGGGCAACAACGTCTTCTACGACGCGAAGGCCAAGCACCAGCTCTCGAAGACGGCCCTCAATTACACGGGCGGCATCCTGCGGCACGCGCGCGCGTTCGTGGCGGTCACGAACCCGCTCGTGAACTCGTACAAGCGCCTGGTGCCCGGCTACGAGGCGCCGGTCAACGTCGCCTGGTCGATGCGCAACCGCTCGCCGCTCGTGCGCGTGCCCGCCCGTCGCGGCATGGGGACGCGGATCGAGGTCCGGATGCCCGATCCGTCGTGCAATCCGTACCTCGCGTTCGGCGTTATGCTGGCCTCCGGCCTGGACGGCGTGAAGAACCGCATGGATCCGGGGGAGCCGGTCGATCGCAACGTGTTCAAGATGAGCGAACGGGAGAAGCGGCGCCTGCGCATCGAGCAGCTCCCCGCAAACCTCTCCGAGGCGCTCGACAACCTGGAGAAGGACGAGGTCGTCACGGAGGCTCTGGGAGAGCACATCCTGACGCACTTCCTCGAGGCGAAGCGGGGCGAATGGGCGGAGTACATCTCCAGGGTCCAGCCGTGGGAGACGGAGAAGTACCTGGAAGCGTACTGAGCGATTCGAGGTAAATTCCGAATGAAATAAGGCCGGAGTCGTCTCCGGCCTTATCTTTTCCATACAGATGGGTAAATCTCCTTCTCTCTCCAGGCGGCTGGCGGTGCCGGCGCCGATACTCCTCGACTCGGCGATGGGCACGGAGCTCGAGCGGCGGGGTGCCCGATCGCAGCTCCCCCTTTGGAGCGCCTGGTCGCTTCTCGAGTCGCCGGCGCTCGTGCTTGCCGTGCATCGCGACGACGTCGAGGCGGGCGCCGACATCCTGACGGCCAACACGTTCCGCACGCACCGCCGCTCGCTCGACAAGGCGGGCAAGCGCGCGCGTGCCGAGGAGCTGACCCGGCAGGCCGTGGATCTCGCGCGGTTCGCGGCCGACGAGTCGCCGCGGCCCATCCTCGTGGCGGGCTCGCTCTCGCCGCTCGAAGACTGCTACCGCCCGGATCTGGTACCGGAGGACGGCGTGCTCTGGCAGGAGCACGGCCAGCAGGCGACGATTCTCGCGCAGGCAGGCGTCGATCTCATCCTGGCCGAGACGCACAACACCGTGCGGGAGCTCGCGGCGGCGGTCCGCGCGGCGAAGACGGCGGGGCTGCCCGTCGTCGCCTCGGTGGTCACGGACGGAAGCGGGCGGCTCCTCTCGGGAGAGACGATCGCCCAGGCCGCCCGGGCGCTCGAGCCGCTGCGACCCGACGCGCTCGCGATCAACTGCGTCCCGGCGCGAAGCTTGCTCGCGGATCTGCGCGGGCTGTCGGAGGCGGCTCCCGCGGCACCGCTCGCGGCCTACGGGAACCTCGGTCCTCCGACCGGGCCCGGCGGGACGCAATTCCCTTACGAGATCCCGCCCGACGAATACGCGGATCTCGCGCGCGAATGGATCGCGGTCGGTGCGCGGATCATCGGAGGCTGCTGCGGGACGACCGCCGCGCACACGGCCGCGCTGAGGAAGATGATCGACTCCTACGTCACGCGATGAACATCGCGTCGCCGTAGGAATAGAAGAGATATCCCTCGCGGACGGCCTCCGCGTAGGCGGCGAGGACGTTCTCGCGGCCGGCGAAGGCGCTGACGAGCATCAGGAGCGTCGAGCGCGGCAGGTGGAAGTTCGTCAGGAGCGCGTCCACCGCGCGGAACTCGAAACCCGGCGTGATGAAGAGGTCCGTCGAGAATCGCCGGTCGCCGGACGGCGCGGGCGGGAGCCGGACCGCCGCCTCGAGAGACCGGGTGACCGTCGTGCCGACCGCGACGACGCGGCCGCCGGCCTCCCGCGCCTTCTCGACGAGCGCGCGCGTGCGCCCGGGCAGGATCACGTCCTCGGCGTCGAGCGCGTGGCCGACGGTGTCTTCGGCGGTCACCGGCTTGAACGTGCCCGGCCCGACGGCGAGCGTCAGGTCGGCGATCTCGCAGCCCCGCCGCCGGATCCGCTCGAGAATCGCGGGCGTGAAGTGAAGGCCGGCGGTGGGGGCCGCCACCGCAAGGGGATCCCGGGCGAAGACGGTCTGGTACGCCTCGCGGTCCTCGGGACGGTCCGGCGCGCCCGGCGTGCGGCGGATGTAGGGCGGGAGCGGGACGTGGCCGATCCGATCGAGGAGCGCGTCGTCGAGCGCGCGGCCGAAGCGGACCTTCCGGCGGCCGTCGGGCGCCACCTCCTCGACCACGGCCGAGAGCGGCTCGTCACCTTCGAGGGAAATCCGCGATCCCTTCCGCGCGCGCCGGCCCGGCCGCGCGAGGGCCGACCAGGCGCGGCGGTCTTCGGCGAGCGGCGCGACGAGAAAGATCTCGACGAGGCGGCCGGCCGCGTCGCGCCCGTAGAGCCGCGCCGGGCGGACACGGACGTCGTTGCGGACGAGCAGGTCTCCCGGACCGAGAAGGTCGGGAAAATCGGCGAATTTCCGGTGCGCGACCGCGCCCGTGCGCCGGTCGAGCGTGAGGAGACGGCTCTCGCCCCGCGGACGCGCCGCCTGTGCGATCCGGTCGGCGGGGAGGTCGTAGTCGAAGAGGTCGACGCGCACGGTGAGTCGACGTCTAGAGTAGTCTGCCTCGGTGGCGGACGACTATCCCGAAGGCCGCGGCCGCGTGCGGGTCGAGGCGGCCGGAATCGAGATCGAGGGCGTCTCGATCGCCGGGCACGAATCCTTCTACAAGGTCCCGGCCTTTCACGCGCTCCTCGATTTCGGGCGTGCGCCGGACGACGTCGTCCCCTATGCCACGGTCTGCCTGACCCACGGCCACCTCGACCATGCCGCGGGGCTCGCGCATCACGCCTCGCGGCGGCGCCTCGCGGGGCTTCCGGGAGCGCGCGTCTTCGCGCCGCAGGAGGCCGTGCCGGACCTCGACGCCTGGATCGCCGCCTGCGAGCGGCTCGAGAAGGTCTCGTACGGCATCGATCTCGCCGCGATCCGTCCGGCGGATCGGGTGCCGTTGCGGAGAGACCTCGAGCTCCGCGTGCTGCCCGGCCGCCACCGCGTGCCGTCGGTCGGTTATCTCTTCGCGGAGGTGCGCCACAAGCTCGTCGACGAGCTCGCCGGGCGGCCGGGGCCGGAGATCGCGGCCCTGCGCGCGCGGGGCGTCGCGGTGACGCGCCGGGAGGAGATCCCGCTCCTCGCGTACACGGGCGACTGCGGCGTCGAGATCTTCGACGCCGCGCCGGAGCTCTTCACGGCCCGGGTCCTGCTCATCGAGTGCTCGTTCCTGCGTCCGGACGACGTCGAGCGCGCCCGCGTCTACGGCCATCTGCACCTGCAGGATTTCCTCGACCGCGCCGACCGCTTCGAGAACGAGGCGATCGTGCTGACGCACTTCTCGCAGCGCTATTCGGCCGCCGAGATCGGCGAGGGGCTGCGCGCGCTCCCGGCCGGCCTCGCGCGGCGCGTCGTGCCCTTCCTCCCGCCGGCCTGAGAGGCGTCAGCCGGGCGGCGCCGCGGCCAATTGGCTGTGGGGGGTGGAATCGAACCACCAACCTTCCGGTTAACAGCCGGATGTTGTACCAATTCAACTACCCCACAGCGGGGGAGTCGCTCCTTCCATTCTAGCCTCGCGATCGTCGGCGCTTGGATCGCGTCCGCAAGTTTCCCTGGCGCGAGAGCGTTCCGGCTCCGTACACTCCGGAAAGAGAACTCCCGGCGAGCGACGTGAGCACGGCGAACTGGCGCGACCGGCATTCGGAGCGAGTGCTCCTCGCGGGCCTCGCGGCCGTTGTCGTCCTTCGTCTCGGCTTCCACGCGCTGTTCGTTCCGGTCTGGGAGGGGCCGGACGAGCCCTTCCACGCCTCGCGCGTGGTGGCGTCCGCGCGCGGCCCGCTCCGAGGCGCTCTGGACAACCGGCCCCTCGCCCCCGACATCGTGGGAAGCATCTGGTCGCATCCGTGTTGTGCCGCTCTCCGGCGCTACTATCCCTGTGCCGCCTTCGGCGGCGCCAGATCGGCGTTCAATATTCTCGCGCCGGCGTCGAAGGCGGCGTCGATCCCCGGCGGGAAGAACCCGGAGAACAACCAGCCGCCGCTCTTCTATCTCGCCGCCGGGCTCGCGCTCGCTCCGATTCGGTCGGTTCTCGCAGGTTCGCCGGAATACGCGCTCCTCGCCTGCCGGTTGATCGCCGTCGCCCTCGTCGTGCTCGCCGTGTTCGGCCCTTTGCGGCGGCTCACTCGAGCCCGCGCTCCGGCGTTTTCCTTCGCGGGATTGCTTCTCCTGGCGCTCCCCGGGGCGTCGGAGTCGCTCATGAGATGTGCGAACGACGGCGCGATCTTCCTCTGGTCGGCCGCTCTCCTCGCGTGTCTCGAGGCCGCCGCGCCCACGGCCCTCCTCTGCGCACTGACCGCGGCGGGCCCGCTCCTCAAGCCGACGGCGTTTCCGGTCGTCGCGGTCGCGGCCGTGTGGCTCTGGATCGCCGGCCGGCAAAGGGCCGCCCTCGGCGCGCTCGCGTCGGCGGCGATCGTGCTCCCGATTCAGTTTTTCCGCGGGTGGAGTTTCGGCGGAGGTTTCGAGTTGAACCGGTCTCCGGCGCAGATTCCCGAGGGGTGGACGGACGCCGCCGCCGGCTTCGCGCGCTCCGTCTATACGATGCTGAAGACGACGTTTTGGATCGGCGAGTGGTCGTTCTTTCGCGCGCCCCGGGGGCTCGTCGTCGCCTGGTTTCTCCTGATCGCCGCCCTCGTCGTGACCTCGCGCTGGCGGAGCGAGCCGCGGTTCGCGGCGGCGCACCTGGCGGGCGCGCTCGTTCTCGCGGCGGGGACGGCCGTTTTCCTGATCGCCCACCGGCGATATTGGGGACAATGGGGCGGCGTTCCCGGCTGGTACGTCTGGGGATGGATGCCGTGGCTCGCGGTGGCCTGGAACGATTGCTTTCGCCCGTCGAAGCGGGCCGCGCCGGCGCTGCTGTTTGCGACGGGCGCTTTCGTCGCCGTTTGCAACGTCCTCTATTTTCGAGAGGCGCTGGCCCACTACGGGTGACGTCGCGGGGGATACTTGGACCGTGCTGAGGTTCTGGCAGGCCGCCACGCTCGCCGGATTCGCCGCGCTGCTCGCCGTGCTCTCGAACGCGCTCGCCGGCCCGCAGCGGCGCCTGCCCTGGGTGGGCGACTATCCGAACGCGCGGGTCGTGCCGTCGGCGGCCGCAGCGATCCCGGCGACGCCCGCGGCCGCGGGCTCCCGGGCGCCCGCCGCGACTTCCGAGAAACGGTCCTATCCGCCGCATCCTGACCGCCCCTGGGTCGAGATCGGCGGCGACGAGGCCGCGGAGCTCCATCGCGAGGGCGTGCCTTTCCTCGACGCGCGTCGGACGTCCGTTTACATCGAGGGCCACATCGCCGGCGCGCGCAGCCTCCCGATCTGGGAATCCACCGTGGAGGACGGGATCAAGCGCCTTTTCGACGAGGGAACGGACGTGAACGCGCCGCTCGTCGTCTACTGCAGCGGCGGCGACTGCGAGGATTCGCACATGCTCGCCCAGAAGCTGCACGGCTACGGGTTCAACAACGCGCTCGTCTACACGGGCGGATTCCCCGACTGGGAGAAGCGCGGCCTGCCGGTCGAGAAGGGGGCGCCGAAGTGAGCGCCCGCACGCGGCCGTGGTGGCTGTCGCCGTGGGTCTCGATCCGCGTCCAGCTCGCGCTCGGCGCCGTCTTCGTCGCCGCGTCCGTGCCGAAGATTCTCGACCCTCCGTCGTTCGCGCACATGATCTACAACTACCGGCTGCTCCCGGGCGGCGCGATCAACGCCTTCGCGCTCTGGCTCCCGTGGGTCGAGCTGCTCGCCGGGCTCGCGCTCGTGATCGGCGTCTGGAAGCGGACGGTCGCGGGGATCACGGCCGTCCTGCTCCTCTTGTTCCTCGCCGCGCTGTCGTGGAATCTCGCGCGCGGCAACCCGGTCAACTGCGGCTGCTTCGACCTGAAAGCGAAGGACAAGCCGCGAGCGGAGCTCCTCGCCGAGATGCGATGGACGATCCTGCGCGACGTGGGCCTGCTGCTTCTCGCGGCGCAGGTCCTCGCGGCGAGCCGCATCCGGGAGGGCGAGCGATGAGGCCGGCATCCCGCGGTCTCGCCGCGGGGCTCGCCCTGGCCGTCCTCGCCGGCCTCGCGCTCTGGGGCGCGTACCGGGCGGGCCGCCGCGCCGGACCGGAGCGTGCCTCGGCGGCGCCCGTCGTTCAGGCGATGAGAAGCATTGCGCAGCTTGCGACCGTCGAGATCCAGGTCTCCGACGTCGTGCGCTACGAGGAGGTCAAGACGATTCTCCTGATCGACTTCCCGAAGAGCGCGACACTGCGCCTTCGCGGGCGGGTGCTCGGAGGCTTCGACCTCGCGAGCCCCGAATTCGGCGTCGCGCCGGATGCCGGAGCACGGTCCGTCCACGTGCGGCTCCCGCGCCCCCGCCTCCTGACGATCGACCCGCGCTTCGAGTGGTTCGACGAGAAGAGCGGCTGGATCAACCCGATCACGACCGAGGATCGCAATCTCTGGATGGTCTGGGCGCGCGGCGCCCTCGGCCGCGCCGCCAAGGACGCGGGTCTCGAAGCGCAGGCGGCCGCGCGCGCGCGCGAGCTCCTCACCGCGGGCGCCCGGGCGCTGGGATGGACGGCGGAAGTCCGGATCCCTTCGGAGGACCGTCTGCCGGTCCCCGCTCCCGCTACGGCGCCCGCCCCGGACTGACGCGGTCCGCGTCGGCCTGACGTTCCTTCATCGCCCAGAGACCGAGATGGCTCCGCCAGGCGCCCGAAGCCGCCGGCGTGAGGACGAACTCGAGCGGGGGTCCGGCGTTCGGAGTGATGCGGAGCACCTCGAGCCGCAGGAGCGTCCGTCCACTCGCGAGTCGTCGGCCGGTCTCGATCTTCCCGATGCGCGAGGTCGCGAGCTGCTGCGAGTCGCCGAAGATCCCATCGAAGACGAGCCGGTCGTCCGTGAGGCCGAGGATACCGGGGACGCGCCGATAGCGGCCCGTCACGAGTTCGGCCCGGGTCAGGAGGCGAAAGCCGTCTCCGGCGCGCGCGAGCTTGTCGTTCGCCAGCCGGTCCTGCGCCCGCGCGAGGAGACGCCGCGGGATGGTGAGCAGCAGCACGGCGCCGAGCAGCACGGCGCCCGCGAAAACGAGGATCGGAGCGCTCAATGCAGAAACTTCTTGCGGTTCTTGATGTAGTCGGTGAAGAGGAATTCCGCCAGGTTGTACGGGGAGGCGTAGTAGGCGCGGCCCCGGTTGATCTTGGTCAGCTTGTCCACGAAATCCACGAGGTAGGCGTCGGTCGCGATCATGAACGTCGTGATCGTGATGCCGTCGCGCCGGCATGCGTCGGCCTCCTCGAGCGTGCGGTTCACGATCTTGAGGTCCAGGCCGTACGGGTTCTTGTAGAGGCGGCCGTGGTCCCAGATCGCGGAAGGCTTGCCGTCGGTGACCATGAAGATCTGCTTGTTCGAGTTCTTGCGGTGGACGAGGAGCTTGCGCGCGAGGGCGAGTCCCGCCTTCGTGTTGGTGTGGAACGGGCCGACCTGCGCCTTCGAGATCTCGGCGATCGGCACGCGCGAGGCGTCGTCGCCGAAGAGCAGGACGTCGACCGAGTCCTTCGGATACTTCGACTGGATGAGCTCGACGAGCGCGAGCGCGACCTTCTTCGCGGGTGTGAAGCGGTCCTCGCCGTAGAGGATCATGGAGTGCGAGATGTCGATCGCGAGGACGGTCGCGCAGGAGGTCAGGTGCTCCTCCTCGTGCACCTCGAAGTCCTCGGGGGCGAGGGCGATCGTCTCCGCGTCGCGGCGGACGGCGTTTCCGATGGTGCGCACGCCATCGATTGCGGTCGGGTTGTCGCCGAACTCGTAGGGGCGCGTCTCCGGCAGGAGGTCGCCGCCCGCGCCCGAGCGCGGGACGGCGTGATAGCCGGCGCCGGCCTTCGACAGCGACGTGAAGATTTCCTCGAGCGCCGAGCGCCGGATCTGGCGCTCGCCGGCCGCCGACAGCGCGAGCGTTCCGTTGCGATCCTCGACGACCTCGTTCCTCTCGAGCGCCTTCGCGAACGCGTCGAGGTCCACTTCGTCGCCGATGATGCCGCGCTCCTGGAGGTACTTCATCCAGCGCAGCGCCTCCTCGACGTCGCCGCCGGTCTGGAGCACGAGCTGCAGGAAGAGCTTGACGAGCTCCTGGTAGGTCAGGAGCCGCCGCAGGAGGTCGACGGGAAAATCGCCGTAGCGGTAGCGCATGTTCGAAGCTGTCAGCTGTCAGCTGTCAGCTGTCAGCCGTCAGCCATTCTACTTTCCGGGGCACGGCCGCGCGCCACGAGCGGCCCGACTCGAGCACGAGGGAGCGGTCGCTCACGGTCAGGAACCGGAAGCCGGCCTTCAGGAGCTCGGGGACCTGTTCGCGGCGGACGGCCATGATGCCGGCGGTCTTGTTCGCGGCGCGCGCCGCGGCGGCCACGCGCGCGAGCGCCTCGCCGTAGCGCGGATCGTCGAAGCGGCCGGGGATGCCGAGCGCCTGCGTCATGTCGTTCGGGCCCACGAAGAGGACGTCGAGCGCCGGCTCCCGCGCAATGGCGTCGAGATCCGCGAGCGCGCCGGGCGTCTCGATCTGCGCGGCGAGCAGCGTCGCGGCGTTCGATTCCGCGACGTGGCGGTCGTAGGGCACCGTCCCGTAGCGGTTGGCGCGGACGCCGCCGAGCCCGCGCCGGCCCTCCGGCGGATAGCGCGCCGCCGCGATGGCGTCGCGGATCGAAGCGGCGCCGTCGCCCCGCGGGAACAGGATCCCGGCGGCGCCGGCGTCCAGGCAGCGACTCGTCTCGGCGGCGGCGCAGGACGGCACGCGAACGATCGCCGCGATCCCGGCGGCGTCCGCCGCGGCGACCGTCGCCGCGATCGACTCGATCGTGAAGAAGCCGTGCTCGGCGTCGAGCACGAGAAAGTCGAACCCCGAGAGCGCCGCGAGCTCGGCCAGCCCCGCCGTCGGCCACGTCAGGAAGCAGCCGAGGAGCGTCTGGCCGGCGTGGACGCGGGAGCGGAGGGAGTTTTCAGTACTCAGTTTTCAGTCTTCAGTTTCCGGATGAGCGCCGTGGTCATCCTCTTGATCTCGACGACCTGGGCCGTAAGTCGCCGGTGATCGGTCTCCGAGATGAGTCTCAAGTCTCGCGCGAGCAGGAGCTCGTACTCGAGCTCGCTCGCCGAGCCCATCGAAACCCGGAGGTATCGGCGCAACTCCAGCGGACCGGTCGTTCCGCATCCTTCGGCGATGTTGATTCCGATCGAGGAGGAGGCGCGTCGCATTTGGGCGCGAAGTCCATAGATCTCGGCGCTCGGAAATGTTCGAGTGGTGGAGTAGACCGCGAGCGTCAATTCGTGGGCCTTTCTCCAGATGTTGAGCTTCTTGAAATCCTGCATGGTTCCGAAACTGAAAACTGAGAACTGAAAACTGACGACTCTTCTAGTTCGTCCGGCTCCTCACCAGATTGAATTTCAGCATTTCCGTATACGAGACCTTGGAGTCGAGGTCCTCGCGCGCGATCTTGAGGTGCTGGGTGAGGCCCTCGAGCACGAGCTCCATCCCGATCGCCAGCTCCTCGGACGAGGCCGGCGCGAAATGCTCCTCGACCGCCTTGCGCAGGCCCGGCACGGCCTCGAGCGCCGCGAGGTGGCCCGTGAACGGCGCGTCGTCGGAGAGCGTGATCTTGTTTCCCGCGGCAAACCACTCGACGATCGGCTCGTAGAGCGGATGGATCTTCTCGACGGGAGTCGGCGCCCTCCCGCGCCGGGGCGCGGGGCCGTCCTCGGCGGTGTCCTCGAGCTCGACGCGGCGCCGCTCGGTGGGCCGGCCCGCGTCGGGCGCGGGGAACTTCGCGTCGAAGAGCTTCTTGACGGCGGTGCCGATGAGCTTCTTGGCGACGACCTCGGCGCCCTGCTGCTCGCCCTCATAGACCATCTCGACCTTGCCGGTGATCGCCGGCAGCGTCGCCGGCAGGTCGCAGAGCCGCGGCGACACGCGCTTCTCTCCGTTGGCGAGGCCGCGCCGCTCGAGGTTCGACGCGAGGACCTCGATCGCCGAGATCGGCATGCGCGCGGACACGCCCGAGGACTGGTCCACGAATTCGCTCGCGCGCGCCGCAAAGGCGATCTCCTCGACGAGCTCGCGGAAGAGCGTCGGGATCTCGATCGCCGGCTCGCCGTCGCGGTCGACCCAGGCTTCCTGAGCCGTGATCTTCGCGGCGGTCTTCACGTCGTCGGGGTAGTGCGTGAGGATCTGCGAGGAGATCCGGTCCTTCAGTGGCGTGATGATGTTGCCGCGGTTGGTGTAGTCCTCCGGGTTGGCGGAGAAGACGAGGAGGATGTCGAGCGGGATCCGCACGGGAAATCCGCGGATCTGGAGGTCCCGCTCTTCGAGGATGTTCAGGAGTCCCACCTGGATCCGCGGCTGGAGGTCCGGCAGCTCGTTGACGGCGAAGATTCCGCGGTTCGTGCGCGGGATGATCCCGAAGTGGATGACCTCCTCGTCGGAGTAGCTGCGGCGCTCGTTGGCGGCCTTGATCGGGTCGACGTCGCCGATCAGGTCCGCGATCGTGACGTCCGGGGTCGCGAGCTTCTCGCGATAGCGCTCCTCGCGGGGGATCCAGACGACCGGCGTCGCGCCGCCCTTCTCCGCGACCATACGCTTGCCGTACTTCGAGATGGGATGGAGCGGATCCTCGTTCAGCTCGCTGCCGGCGATCGCCGGGATCTCCGGGTCGAGGAGGTTGACGAGGAGGCGCAGGAGGCGCGTCTTCGCCTGCCCGCGAAGTCCCAGGAGCAGCAGGTCGTGGCGCGAAAGGATCGCGTTGTGGAGCGCCGGCAGGACCGTGCGCTCGTACCCGTGGATGCCGGGAAACGGGTTGCGTCCGGCCGCGATCTCCCGGCGGAGGTTTGCGCGGAGCTCGTCCTTCACCGTCCGCGGCCGATAGCCGCTCGATTCGAGCTCCTTCAGGGTAGATGGCGCTGGCTTGCTCAAGGGTCTCCTCTTGTGGATGGGTCGGATTCCTCGCCGGCTACCTGCCGGCGTTGCGCGAGACTCAGCCCGGCCGGATCGCCGGGACGTTTTCCTCGGGGCGGAAGAAGGGGCGTGACGGGCGTCCCGCGAGCGCGGCGGCGCGCTCGGCGAAGGCCTCGAGCTCGAGCTTCTGCAATCCGATCACCGTGCGCTCGAGCCGCCCGTCGCGCGAGACGGCGGCGAACGCCGGGACGCTCGCGAGCGCGAGGGACTCCGACGCGTTCCAGGGCGGCGGATCGTAGAGGACGGGAACCGTCAGCCCGAGCCGGGTCACGAAGGCTTCCGTCGTCGCCGGATCGTCCTGGGATACCGCGACGACGCGCAGCCCGCGTCCCTCGCCGATCTCCTGGAGGCGGTCGAGAAACGGGATGGTCATCTCGGAAGTCGGGCAGTCGGTGTGGAAGAAGGCGTAGAGAGTCTCCGCGTGGGGCGGCGGCGCCGGGGCGCCCGTCCCGGTGCGAAGCGATTGCAATGGGAAAATCGTTCCGCGTTCCGGGAAGGAGGCCACCGCCCGATTATAGACTCGCGCCCGGTTCGCCCCTCCGATGAGCGCGAGAAGAAAATCCGGCCGCGGTCTCTCCCGGCGCGAGTTCGTCTCCGGCGCCGCGGCGCTCGCGGCCGCGGCCCTGCCGGCCGCATGCCGACCCGCTCGCCCGGCGGCGAGCGCGGGCAAGACGTTGAAGATCCTTCAGTGGAGCCATTTCGTTCCCGGCTACGACCGATGGTTCGACGGCGTCTTCACCAAGGAATGGGGCGCCCGGAACGGAACGCAAGTGGTCGTCGATCACATGTCCGCGACCGAGGTCGCCGCCCGGGGCGCGGCGGAGGCGGCCGCCGGGAAGGGTCATGATCTCTTCCTGTTCCAGGCCCCGCCCGCGGCGTACGAGGCGCATGTGCTCGACCATCGGGACGTGGTGGAGGCGGTCGAGAAGAAGCACGGCAAAATGCTCCCGCTTGCGCTTCGGTCCACGTTCAATCCGAAGACCGGGAAATACTTCGCCTTCGCGGACTCCTACGTCGCCGATCCGGGCAACTATCGAATCGATCTCTGGGGAGAGGAGGGCCTGCCGGACGGGCCGCGGTCCTGGGACGAGCTCCGCGTCGTCGGGGCGCGAATCAAGGCGAAAAGAGGGATTCCCGTCGGAATCGGTCTCGCGCAGGAGACCGACTCGAACATGGCTCTCCGCGCGCTGCTCTGGTCCTTCGGTGGCGCGGAGCAGGACGCGCAGGGAAATCTGACGCTGAACTCCCGCGAGACGCTCGAGGCTCTCCGCTTCGCGCGTGCGCTCTACCGCGAAACGATGACCCCCGAGGTCTTCACCTGGGATCCTTCCTCGAACAACCGGATGATGCTCGCCGGGCGCGGCTCCTTCATCCTCAACGCGATCTCCGTGACGCGAACGGCGGAAAAAGAAAACCCGGAGATCGCGCGCAAGATCGGGTTGGCTCCGGCGCTCGCCGGGCCGGTGCGGAGTCTGACGTGCGAGCACGTGATGAACTGTTACGTCATCTGGAAGTTCGCCGAGAACCCCGACGGCGCGCGGCAGTTCCTCGTGGATCTGGCGGACAATCTGCCGTCCGTCTTTCGCCAAAGCGAGTTCTACAACCTTCCCTGCTATCCGCAGACGGTACCGGACCTGCCCGAAGAGCTCGCGCGGGACCCGAAGGCGGATCCTCCCGGGAAGTATCGGATCCTCGCGACGGCCGTCGACTGGTCCGCCAACGTCGGGTATCCGGGCTATGCCACGGCCGCCACCGACGAGATCTTCAACACCTTCCTGATCCCGACGCTCTTCGCGCGGGTGGCACGGGACGAGGCGTCCCCGGAGGAGGCGCTCCGGGCGGCCGAGGACGCGGCGCGGCGCGTCTTCGAGCGCCGGCGGTCGGCGTGATGCCGGATCCCGCGCCCTTTCCGGACCACTTCTCGGAGGTCGCGGGCGAGTATGCCGAGTTTCGCCCGGACTATCCCCCCGAGCTCTTCGCCTTCCTGGCGTCGGCCGCTCCGGGAAGACGCTGCGCCTGGGACTGCGCCACCGGCAGCGGGCAGGCGGCCGCCGGGCTTGCCGGGCACTTCGCGCGCGTCGTCGCCACCGACGCGAGCGCGCGCCAGATCGCGAGCGCCCGGCCCCATCCCCGCGTGGAGTATTCCGTGGCGCCGGCGGAGGCGAGCGGGCTGCCCGACCGTTCCGTCGAGCTCGTCACGGTCGCGCAGGCGGTCCACTGGTTCGATGGGCGGGAGTTCTGGGCCGAGGTCTCTCGGGTTCTCGTTCCGGGCGGCGTGGTCGCGGTCTGGTGCTACCACCTCTTCCACCTCGATGAGCCCGTGGACGGCGTGATCCGCCGCTTCTACGGCGACATCGTAGGCCCCGACTGGCCGCCCGAGCGAAAGATCGTCGAGCGCGGATACCGATTTCTGGATTTCCCGTTCGACGAGATCGCGGTACCCCGATTTCAGATGGTCAAGCACTGGACATTCGGCCAGATGGTGGGATACCTGCGGACCTGGTCCGCGGTCCGCGGGTACCTCCGTCGGGTCGGGGAAGACCCCGTGGCCATCGTGGCCGCGGACCTCGCCACGGCCTGGGGAGACCCGGAACGCCGCCGGCCGCTCGTCTGGGACCTGGACCTGCGCGTCGGCAAGGTCCGGTCGCGGAACGCTTAGAATCCACGGAATGGCGCTCTCCGACGCCTTCGGGCGGCCGCTGCGCAACCTCCGGATCTCGGTCACGGACCGGTGCAACCTGCGCTGCCAGTACTGCATGCCGGAGGCGGACTACGCCTGGCTGCCTCGACGCGACATCCTCGACTTCGAGGAGATCGCGCAGCTCACGGACGTCTTCGCGGCGCTCGGGGTCGAGCGCGTGCGGCTGACGGGCGGCGAGCCCCTCGTGCGCCGCGACCTGACGCGCCTCGTGCGCCTTCTCGCCGCGAAGCCTGCCCTGAGTGACCTCGCGTTGACCACGAACGGCGTGCTTCTCGCCGAACAGGCGAAGGACCTGCGGGCCGCCGGCCTCCATCGCGTCTCCGTCAGCCTGGATACGCTTCGCCCCGATCGATTTCAGACGATGACGCGCCGCGATTCGCTCTCCCGCGTGCTCGACGGGATCGCGGAGGCCGTGAAGGTCGGCTTCTCTCCGGTCAAGATCGACTCCGTCGTGATCCGCGGCGTCAACGACGACGAGATCGAGGCGCTTCTCGATTTTGGCCGGAGCTCGGGGGTCGAGGTGCGCTTCATCGAGTACATGGACGTCGGCGGTGCGACGCGCTGGCGGCGCGAGGACGTGGTCTCGCGATCCGAAATCCTCGAGCGGCTCGCCCGTGCGCACGGCGTAGCGCAGGAGATGCCCGGGGACGAGAGCGCCCCGGCGGACCGTTTCCGCCTTCCCGATGGAACCGTTTTCGGAATCATCTCGTCCACCACGGCGCCCTTCTGCGGCTCCTGCGACCGAAGCCGCCTCACGGCGGACGGGCTCTGGTACCTGTGTCTCTATGCCCGGAACGGGATCGACCTTCGCGGGCCGCTTCGCTCCGACGCCGGTCCGGAGGAGCTCGCCGCGCGGATCGCATCGGCCTGGGCCGGGCGCGTCGACCGGGGAGCCGAGGATCGGCTCGCCTTGAGAAACCGAACGGCCCTCGCTCCCGTCGAGACGCTCCGCGACGACCCGCACCTGGAAATGCACACGCGAGGGGGCTAGTTGCCCGACACGGATGCCGCCGGAAAGGGAGCTCTCCCCGAGCTTCCCGGCGCGCGGGGCGTCGGGCTCGAGCGGATTCCCGTGCGGACACGCGAGGCCGGGATGACGCTCTCCGCCTGGCGCCTTCGCGTGGAATCGGACGGCGGACCGGGAGAGATCGTCGTCGTCGAGGCGGCGGGGCGGGAGCCGGTCTACCGCGGCGGAGGGATCCTGCTCGGATGGCCTCAGGACCGGCTGGCCGCGGCCTACGCGGCGCTGGGGCCCGTCTCGGACGAGCCCGACGTGGAAACAGTGCAGATGGGCTAGCGTGGGAAAAGGTGATCGAAAAGGGGAGAGAGGAGGGCCCATGATTCGAGTTCAGAGAACCCTGGCGGCCGTGCTTCTCGGTGCCTCCGTCGTCTTTCTCTGGGGATGCGCCGGGATGGAATACGTTCCCGGCGGGAGATTTTTCTTTTACCACAAGGAGCTACCGGAATCGCAGAGGGCCATCGACGCGGCCAGGAAAGCCGGCAAGGACAAGGAGTGCCCCGCCGACTTCCAGGCCGCCGAGAAGATGAAGAACGACGCCTACGCGCTCTACTACGCATGTCACACGAAGGAGGCGATTGCGAAGGCGAAGGAAGCGATGGCTCTGGCGGCTTCGCTCTGTCCGCGGCCCGTGGAAACGCCGAAGCCCGCGCCGGCTCCTCCGGCGGCGCGCCCCCGCATCCTCTCCTTCTCGGCGTCGCCGAGCTCGGTCCGAGCGGGCGATTGCTCGACCCTCAACTGGTCGACGACGGGTGCGACCGGCGCCTCGATCGACGCGGGCATCGGTTCCGTGGAAACGAGCGGATCGCGCCGCGTCTGTCCCGACGGCACGACACATTACACGCTCACGGCGAGCGCCGCAGGGGAGTCCGATTCCGAGTCCGCGACGATCGACGTGACGGCCGCGCCCGCGCCCGCTCCCATCGATCGGATGAGCGTCCACGTCAACTTCGACACCGACAAGTCGGAAATTCGGAAGGCCGACCACGACGAGCTCGAGAAGGCGCTGCACTTCGTCGAGAAGTATCCGGGTTGCAAGATTTCGGTGGAGGGTCACACGGATTCCACCGGCTCGGAGGCCTACAACCAGGCGCTTTCGGAGAGGCGGGCGGCCGCGGTGAAGAAGTTTCTCATCGACCACGGCGTGACGTCGGCCGACCGGATCGAGAGCGTCGGCTACGGCGAGACTCGGCCGATCGCCGACAACACGACGGCGAAGGGCCGGTCCGAGAACCGCCGCGTCGAGATCGTGATCGTTTCGCGCTAGGCCGACCGCGGCGGAGCCGCCTCCCTTTCACGGGGGAGGCGGCCCGGCGCGCGCCGGCTCCGGGGCTCAGTCGGGAGGCGCCTCTTCGCGGAGCCGTCGGAGATCCTCCGGACTGAGACGGTCCGCAGCGGCGGGGTAATAGACCGCTTCCATCTGCTCCTCGTGTGCCGCGAGCCGGCGGCCCAGGTTCTCGACGAGCCCGAGGACATCTCCCATCGCCGGGCTCCCGGAGAGCATCTCCAGGAGATAACGCGTCAGCTCCCGCAGCTGGACGTATTCGAGGCGGAGCTCCCGCCGCGAATCGCGGCCCGGCAGGTCGGCCGGCGTCAGCACCGGCACGAGGACTTCCTCCTCCCGTCGGGTCCACCGGCGCAGGCGCTCTTCGAAATCGCGCAACGCGAGCAATTGGGCCGCGCGGTCTCGTCGGTCGAGCGCCCGTCGGAAGTCCTCGAACCGCGCGCGGAGGCGCCGCTGCGGCCGGAGCAGGTCGGCGTCCCCGGCGGGGGTCACTTCGCGTTCAGAGTCCCGCGAGCCCGGGCTCGATCCGCTCGAAGCCCTCGGAGCGCGCCCAGAGGTCGAGCGACAGCGAAAGGAGGTCGTCCACCTCCGGAATCGGCCGCGCGTCCTGCGAGAGATCGAACGACTTGACGTAGCGGCGGCAGGTCTCGCACGCCTCGATTCGCACGAACGGATGCCGGTCGGCCTGGAACGACGGCAGGCGATGCGGGTCCTCCTCGAAGCACGCGGGACAGAGGATGCGCTGGAAGGGCCACTCTCCGCCGCAGAGGGAGCAGGCGAGCAGGCGCCTGGCTCCTTCCATGAGCGAGCCTTCGCGCCGGGCGCCGACGGCGGGCGCGCCTCCGCAGAACGGGCACTGTCCCCGGCGGTGGATCCGATCGGGCGCGATCGTGGCGCCGCGGAGGAACTCGACGTACGGCCGCAGGGCCGCGCGCGCCAGGTAGTCCTCGCCCGCCGAGGTCCCCCCGGTCCAATAGACGAGCAGGCGCGTTCGGGACGTCGCCGGAGAATCCTCCCGGCGGGCTCGCGCCGTCTCGGCGAGGTTCTCCGGGCCGTTCCTGGCGGCGTACTGCACGACGGCGGCGGCCCCGTCGAGAAAACGCTCCGCGTCCCGATCGAGATGCCCGGTCAGAGGTTCGCGGGCGTGGGCCGATTCGAGGTCCGCGGCGATTCGGCCTTGGACGCGGTACAGGCCCGCGGCAAACCTCAGGGCGTCCGGGGCGGCCGGTCCGTCGGCAAGGAGCGTCTCCGCGCGAGCGGCGCGGCGCTCGAACTCCTCGACGACGGACGAAGCTCTAGCCGCGGCGGGGCTCTTCACCCGTCACTTCGCGATACCAGCGCGGATGGTGAAGTCGCGCCCACGGTCGCGTGACGGTGCCCCGAGTCATCGAGCCGAACGTGCCGGGCTCGGCCGCCGTGCCCAGATAGATGTGGAAGACGAGGGACACGGCGAAGCAGATGAACGTGAAATCGTGGACGAGATAGGCGAGCTCCATGAGCGGCTTCGGGAAGGAAGTCGGGAACCACATCATGAGGCCGGACAGGAGGAGCCCCAGCGCGCCGAGCGAGACGGCCCAGAAGTAGAGCTTCTGGCCGCCGTTGTACTTGCCGGTCCGCGGATCGTCCGCCTCGTATCGCATGTAGCGAAAAACCCGGGGACCGATCCAATCCCGCTCCCAGCTCTCGAAGTGCATGTCGCCGATCCATTCGACGAACTGGATCCCCGCCGCGAGGAAGAACGCGACGCCCGCCCACGGGTGAATCACGCGGCAGACCGAGAGTCCGCCGAAAAGATGCGCCATCCATCCGAAGACGGGTGTCCAGATCGGCATGCCGGTCAGGAGGCACACGGCGAAAGTCAGGGCGACGATCCAGTGAGCCAGGCGGGACCAGAGGCGGTGCCGAACGATTTCCTTGCCGACGACGACGTCTTCTCGGGTGCGGCCGACGACGATTGCCGGGTCCATCGGCGCGTGCGGTGCGGCGGTGCTCATTTGCCCCCTCCCGTTTCGGCTCAGGCGTTCGGACGATTGCGGTCCGAATCGCTCGAGCCCTCGACCTCCTTGGGCCCGTACTTCGTGTAGTGAGCGAACGCTCCGATCACGGCGCCGAAGATTGCGGCGACCCCCAGGGGGCGCAGGACCTTCTTCCAGAGCTTGACGCCCCAGGGCACGTGCGGGTCGGCAGGCAGCGAATACCAGTCCGGATGGTCGCCGTGCGCGAGCACGGTCACGACGCTGGTTCCCCCGACGCCCTGCGGGTCGTAGAGGGAGGCGTTCGCGAAGCCGTTCGCCTTGAGCTGGGCGACCCGTGAATTTCCGAGCGCGACCATGTCCTCCTTCGTCCCGAAGTGGAGGCAGCCCGTTGGGCAGGCCTTGATGCAGGCGGGCTCGAGACCGACCGAAACGCGATCCACGCAGAGCGTGCACTTGGACATCTTTCCGGTGGTCGCCGAGAATCGGGGCACGTCGAAGGGACATCCCGTCTCGCAGTACTTGCATCCGATGCACTGATCGGGGTTCACGTCGACGATGCCGTTGCCGTACTGCACGATGGCGCCCGGCGCGGGGCACGCGGCGAGACACCCCGGCTCGTCGCAGTGCATGCACTGGTCCTTCCGCATGAGCCAGACGATGCCGCCGTCGAAATCCCGCTCGTTGAATCGGATCAGGTTCCAGTAGTCCGCGTGGAGCGTCGGAAGCGTCTGGTAGGTCCCGGTCTGTTCCGTGGGGACGATCCTGAGATCGTTCCACTCCTGGCAGGCGACCTCGCAGGCCTTGCAGCCGATGCACGTCGAGGTATCGATGTATTTGGCGACCGTCGTCGCCTTCCGAAGCCCGGACAGGCTTCCCAGAACGGAGGCCGAGGAGCGCCGGATTTCGAGAGTTTGCATGCTCATCGCGCGCCTCCTCTCAGGCCTTCTCGAGCTTCACGAGGAAGGTCTTGTATTCGGGCGTCCACGTGTTCGGGTCCATCGCCGAGGGCGTCAGGAAGTTGGCGAGAGGCCCGGTGTGATCGGCTGTCGCTTCGTAGCCCCAGTGGAGGGGGAACCCGATCTGCCAGTGCGGCTTGCCGTCGATCTGGAGGGCCCGCAGGCGCTTGGTGACCATCGCGACCCCTTCGATCGACCCGCGGGCCGACGTGACGCGCGCCTTGCCGCCGTTGGCGATTCCCTTCTCCCTGGCCAGATCCTCGGGAATCTCGATGAAGAACCCGGGCTGGAGCTGATTGAGTCGATTGATGTTCTTCGTCCAGTAGTGGTACATCTCGGTGAGCCGATACGTCATGCACACGATCGGATAGTCCGCGGCAGCGCCGTAGACGTCCTTGTCCGACTTGAACTTCTTGGTCGCCGGATTGGACGTCACCTTCGGGTGCAGGACGTTCGCGACGGGAGCCTCCACGGCCTCGTAGTGCTCGGGGAAGGGGCCGTCGTTCAAGGGAGCGAAGAGGCGGGCGCTCCCCTCGGGGAGCATGATGAAGGCGCCGAACGTTCCCGGCGGAGCGTCGGGCTTCATGTCGGGGACGTCGCCGACCCACTTTTCGCCGTTCCACTTGATGCCGGCGCGCGTCGGATCCCACGGTTTGCCGTCGGCGTCGGCGGAGGCCCGGTTGTACATGACGCGGCGGTTGGCCGGCCAGGAGAAGGTCCAGTTGTGGTACATGCCGAGGCCGCTCGGATCGTCCGCCGAGTTGCGGCGCTGCGTCAGGTTGCCCGCTTCGGTGTAGCAGCCGGACATCAGCCAATTGCCGCACATCGTCGAGCCGTCGTCCTGCAGCTGTCCGAACCCGTCGAGCTGCTGGCCGGCGGTCTTGAGCGTCTTGGTCTTGTCCTTGGGATCCGGGATGTCGGCCAGCGCCTTTCCGTTGAGCTCCTTCAGGCACTCGGACAGATCCGGCGCGGCCGGGTTGGTATAGGACCAGTCGACGTTGAGCACCGCCTCGGGAAAGGCGCCCCCCTCCTTCCGGTAGAGCTCCCGCACCGCGAGGAAGATGCGCGCCAGGATCTCCTGATCGGTCTTCGCCTGTCCGGGCGGATCCACGGCCTTCCACTTCCACTGGATCCAGCGCGCGGAGTTGGTGAAGGAGCCGTCCTTTTCGGCGAAGCAGGCGGCGGGGAGCTGGAAGACTTCCGTCTGGATCTTCGAGGGCTCGGGACCGCCGTACTGCTTGGGCGCCTTCCAGAATGTCGCGGTCTCGATCTCGTGGTTCTCGACGACGACGAGCCACTTGAGCTTCGCGTGCGCGGCGATCATCTTGGGCGAGTTCGGACCGATGCCGACCGGATTCATGCCGAAGGTCATCAGGCCTTCGGGGCCAGGCTCCTGTCCTCCGGCGCGCTGGGCGTTGCCGCGGTACATGTCGTCGAAGATGTACATCCAGGAGTAGTTGCCATCGACCTTGGGCAGCCACCCGTAGCCGAAATCGTTCTCCCTGGTGGCCGCCTTTCCGTAACACGCCTTGAGCACCGAGGCCATGAACTTCGGATAGTTCTGCCAGTAGTTCATGGAGGGCCCCAAGGCCTTGGGCACGTTGGCTTCGTTGTATTCCTTGAGAGTCTGCCACTGGGACTGCGGCGTCTTCAGATAGCCGGGAAGAATGTCGAAGACGCCGGCGGTGTCGGTCGCGCCCTGAATGTTCGAGTGGCCGCGCAACGCGTTGACTCCGCCGCC
The DNA here is from genome assembly GCA_035498835.1 of Thermoanaerobaculia bacterium. Taxonomy (GTDB): domain Bacteria; phylum Acidobacteriota; class Thermoanaerobaculia; order UBA5066; family Gp7-AA6; genus DATBFU01. The sequence continues at coordinate 17,601 of DATJZU010000145.1, read as the reverse complement.
GGGCCGTCCGACGTTGCCGAGGAGCAGCTGCAGCATGGCGGCCGTTCGGATCATCTGCACGCCGATCGAGTGCTGTGTCCAGCCGAGCGCGTACATGATCGTGCCGACACGCTGGGCATTGCCGGTCGACGTCACGACTTCCGCAACCTTCAGGAACGTCGCCTTCGGCGTACCGCAGATTCGCTCGACCATTTCGGGCGTGTACCGGTCGACGTGCTTCTTCAGGAGCTGGAAGACGCAGTGCGGATCCTGGAGCGTCGCGTCGGTCTTCGCGAATCCGGTCTTGGGGTCGGTCTGATAGGCCCAGGTGTCGCGCTTGTAGCTTCCGGAAGCTTCGTCGAATCCGGAGAAGAGGCCTTCCTCGAACTGGAAGTCGGGGTTGATGAGCATGCCCGCGTTCGTGAAGAGCTTGACGTACTCCTCGTGGTACCGGTTGTTGGCGAGCGCGTAGCGGATGATGCCCAGCAGGTAGGCGATATCCGTGCCCGTCCGGATGGGCGAATAGAGGTCCGCCACGGCCGCGGTTCGTGTGAACCGGGGGTCGACCGCGACGATCTTGGCGTTACGGGTCTTCTTGGCCTCGATGGCCCATTTGAATCCGCAAGGATGGTTCTCTGCCGGATTGCCGCCCATGCACAGGACGACGTCGGCATTCTTGATGTCGACCCATCCGTTGGTCATCGCCCCCCGGCCGAACGTGGCGGCCAAACTGGCCACCGTTGGGCCGTGTCAAACCCGTGCCTGGGTATCGCGGTACGGCACCCCCCAGGCCGAAGCGCTCTTCCAGTAAAGCCAGTTGAATTCGGTCGTGTCCGTGCAGCCGCCGATCATTGCCATCCCGGGGTTGCGGTTGACGGCCTGACCCTTGGCGTTTTTGGCGACGAAGTTCTTGTCCCGCGTGTCCTTGATGTGGCGCGCGATCTTCGCGATGGCCTCGTCCCAGGTGATGTCCTCCCACGTGTCCGAGCCGGGCCGCCGGATCTTGGGCTTCGTGAGGCGATCCGGGTTGACGATGTCGTCCTTGACGGTCGTTCCCTTGGGGCAGAGCGTCCCGCGGTTGATCGGATGATCGGGGTCGCCTTCGACGTAGACGACCGAGGGAGTTGCGTTCTTGGCCTTGTCGCCGAGGGTGTGGATGATCATTCCGCACGAGACCGCGCAGTAGGGGCAAGTACTTCGGGTCTCCGTCGTGCGGGAGATCTTGAACTCCCGCATCTCCGCTTGCGCCTCCGAGACGTCGAAACCGAGCGCGATCGACGTTCCGAGACCGGTTGCCTTGAGGAATCCGCGCCGCGAGATCTGCATGCGACCTCCTCGAAGCGAAACCATTCCAGACCTTTCGACCGGCAATGTCAAGGGTCGGGTTTATACAGGACTACGATATTTTTTAAGGGGCGTGCACTCTCGCGACGCGGTCGCGATGCGTGTACACGTTGAACCGCCGCTCCCTCAGGAACCCGATGAGCGTGATGCCGGCGGACTCCGCGAGCTTGGCCGCGAGGCTCGAGGGCGCGGAGACGGCGGCGATGATCGGGATGCCCGCGTTGTACGCTTTTTGGACGATTTCGAAGCCGGCCCGGCCGGACACCATCAGGATCGATTCCCCAGCCGGCAGGCCGCCGTGAAGCAGGAGCCGCCCGACGAGCTTGTCGGTCGCGTTGTGACGCCCGATGTCCTCGCGAACGGCCTGGAGGACACCGTCCGGGCCGAAGAGCGCCGCCGCGTGCAGGCCGCCGGTCCGCGCGAATACCGACTGTTGCTCCCGCAGCCTGCCGGGAAGCGCGTACAACACATCGGCCGAGACACGGAGTCTCGATGGGACCGGAGGTCGTCCGGCGGGCAGGATCGAATCGATCGAGGTCCGCCCGCAGACCCCGCAGGCCGAGCCCATCACCGTCGAGCGCCGCAGCGCCCGGGCCCGCCGTGCGGCCTCCGGACGCACCGTCGCGATCAGCACGTTCTCCCTCATCTCGCGATCCATCCGGGGGTCGGAAGGGGCCTCAAGCGACCGGAGATCCTCGGGAGCGGAGAGGACGCCCTCGGCGTAGAGAAGGCCCGCGGCCAGCCCTTCGTCGTCCCCCGGCGTGCGCATGGTCACGACGAACGGCTCGGGAGCCGCCCCTCCTTCTTCTCGGAACCGGATCTCGAGCGGCTCCTCGACGGCGAGCGAATCTTCGCGTTCCTGCTCGGCTTCTCCCTCGCGAGAAATCACCCGGACGGGCTCGAAGGGCTGCACGCGGCGATCGTACCAAGCGGATGCGCCGGCGGGAGTAGAGTCGGAGGCCGCGAGGAGCGCCATGCAACTGATCAATCCCATCGTGCGCCGGTATCTGGACGAGGCGGCGGCGGATCCCGAGGCGTTCTGGTCGCGGGCGGCCGCCCGCCTCCACTGGTTTCGGCCCTGGAAGGAGACGTTCGTCTGGGAGCGCCCGGGCTTTCGATGGTTCGTCGGCGGCGAGACGAACCTCGCGTGGAATTGCCTCGACCGGCACGTCGCGCGGGGCAAGGCGGGGCACACGGCGCTCGTGGCGGTCAACGAGAGGGGGGAGCGGCGCCTCTACACGTATGCGCAGCTACTCCACGAGGTGGAACGAACCGCGGCGGCGCTGCGCGGGATGGGCATCGCAAAGGGAGACCGAATCACGATCTACATGCCCACGACACCGGAGGCGATCCTGCTGATGCTCGCCGCCGTCCGCATCGGCGCGATCCACATCGTGGTCTTCGCAGGATTCGGCTCCGGAGCTCTGGGCGACCGGGTTCGCGCGAGCGGCTCCCGGCTCATCTTCACCGCCGACGTCACGTATCGGAAGGGAAAGGCCGTACGCCTCAAGGAGATCGCCGACCAGGCGATCGCCGGTCCCGGCCACGCCGTCGAGCACGTCATCGTGTGGAGCCGCGCCGAACCGGGGTCTCCGATGAACCGCGGACGAGATCTGTCCTGGAGCGAGTTCCTCGAGAAGGCGGAGGGCCGAAGCGGCGCGCACGTGCCCCTCGAGTCGAACGAGCCGGCGTTCATCCTTGCGACATCGGGAACGACGGCCAAGCCGAAGCTCGCGGTTCACACCCATGGCGGCTACCAGGTGCACATCGCGTCCATGGGCCGCTGGTGCTTCGGTCTGCGGGCCCGGGACGTCTGGTGGTCCACGTCGGACATCGGGTGGATCGTCGGCCACAGCTACATCGTCTATGCGCCGCTCCTGGCGGGCTGTACGACGATTGCGTACGAGGGCGCGATCGACCATCCGGACCCGGAAACCGTCTGGAGGATCGTCGAGGAGTTTGGCGTGACCGGGATCTTCACCTCTCCGACAGCCGTCCGGCTCCTCATGCGCTACGGGGAGTCGCACGCCCACAAGCACGATCTGTCCTCCCTCGAGCGCGTGCTCTGCGCCGGGGAGGTGCTCAACGCTCCGGCTTGGGAGTGGCTGCAGAAGCGGGTCCTCGCCGATCATGTCCCCGTCATCGACCATATGTGGCAGACGGAGACCTCCGGTCCCGTCTTCGGCAACCCCTATGGCCTGGCGATGCTGCCGATCAAACCGGGCTCTTCCGGCATCCCGCTGCCCGGAATCGAATGCGGGGTCGTGGCGCCGGACGGGACGCCGTGCGGCGTCGGCGAGAAAGGGATCATGGTGATCCGGCGCCCGTTCCCGGGACTGACGCCGACGCTCTGGGGCGAGCCCGAGCGATATGGACAGGACTACTGGGAGAAGGTGCCCGGCGTCTACTCGACGGGCGATTCGGCCCACATCGACGAGGATGGCTACGTCTGGTTCGCAGGCCGGGCCGACGAGATCATCAAGATCGCGGGACATCGGATCGGCACGATCGAGGTCGAGACGGCGTGTCTCAAGCACTCCTCCGTCGCGGAGGCCGGCGTCACCGGGCGGCCCGACGCGATTCGCGGCGAGGTGATCTCCGCCTTCGTCGTGCTCAAGCAGGGCCATCTTCCGAGCGACGGTCTGCAGCAGGACCTCCTCGACACGATCCGGCGCGAGCTCGGTCCGGTCGCCGTCATCGGCGAGCTGAACTTCGTGGCGTCTCTTCCGAAGACGCGGAGCGGCAAGATCATGCGGCGCGTGCTGAAGGCGGTGACCCTGAACCTGGAGCCCGGGGACATCACCACGATCGAGGACGAGGGTTCCGTCGAGGAGGCGCGCCGGGCCTGGGAGGCGATGCGGAAGGAGATCGGCGCGCGGAAGTCCGAGAAGGCTCGGGACGGAGGCGCCGGGCCTCCGTCCCGAGAAGAAATCCCTAGAAGTTGAAGAGGGCCGAGAGCGCGAGCTGCCTGCCGTTCACGTTCTGATCGCCCGACGTCGTCGTCTTCAACGACGCGAGCATGTATTCGGCGCCGAGGGCGAAGGGGCCCGAGCGCCACCGCAACATCCCGGCATACATGGTGTTCTTGAGCCGCGTGTTTTTTGAAGCGATGACGTCCGAGTCCTTGGGATCATCGATGCCCCAGAAACCGAAGAGGCTCCAGTTCTTCGTGAAGTCGAATCCGACCTGGGCCCAGCCGCCCTGCCCCTGGATCTTTCCGAACTGGGTGAGCATGCCGAACTGCTGCCCGATCGAGTGCCCCGTGTAGCCGTTGCCCTGGATCATGACGGGCCCGATCTGGAATTTCGCGCCGATCTCGATCGCGGTTCCCTGCAGGCGATCGTTGGGAACGACTCCACCCGAGGCGCCGGGGCCGGAGAGGTCCTTCTCATCCACGTGCCCGACGACGTAGCTGCTCCAGGAGAAGGAATCCCCCGTTCCGCCGACGTTGAATCGCAGCTCGAACTCGGGCCACGTGGCGCTGCCCGCCGAATGGTTGTCGATGTTGTCGTTGTTGCAGGCCGTCGCGATGGGGGCGGTGCAGTTCCAGGAGCCCGCCATCACCGCAACCTGCGCCTCCGCCGTGACGGCGGCGTCTTTCGGCGTCAGCGTCTGGTACACGAAGACCCCCGGGAAGCGCCAGCCGACGTCGCCGGCCGCGCCATATCCGAGCGGGAACGCGATGTGGGCGAGCGAGACGGCCGTGTTGCCGAAGAGAGGAGACCACTGCTGTCCGATGCGGATCGTGGTCGAGCCATTCGTCAGATCCGCGAACCCGAGGCGCAGCCGCGGAAGCGGCTGTTGCCCGCTGAAGGCTCCGGTTCCGTTGTCGCCGCCGAAGAAGTCCATCTCGACGGTGCCGTTGACCTTCCAATCTCCGAAGACCTTGGGACCGTTGAAGACCATCGTGAGGCGTGTGTTGCGCACGTCGCCGCCGCCGAACCACCGATCGGTCGTCGTTTCGGGCGGCGTCGGATACTCGGCGTTCTGTCCGTTTCCGAAGGTGAAGCTCTGATCCTGGGCGAACGCCGTGGCGCTGATGAATCCTTTGAAGGTGAGGCTCGTGCCTGCTCCGAGCTGTACCGTCTGGGCTGGCGCCGACCGCGCCCACATTGCGGCACACGCCGCGAGAACCGTAAAGCCGACCCTGCGCTTCATCGAATCCTCCTTTCCTTCTCGAAAGAGGCGGCGGCCGCCCGTTCCTGGGCACCGATCCCCTTTCGAAAGCCCTCCGAAACTCATTTCACCGACCCCACCGTAAATCCGGCGATGAATCGGTCGAGAAAGAGGTTGTAGAGGATCCCGATCGGCAGGCTGGCGATGAGGCATGCGGCCATGAGCGAGCCCCAGTAGTAGACGTCTCCCCGCACCAGATAGATCGGGACACCGACGCCCACCGTCTGGTGAGCCGCCGAGGAGATGAACGTGAGCGCGTAAACGAACTCCTGAGTGACCAGGGTGAACGCGAAAATGACCACAGTCACAATACCGGAAAACGAGATCGGAACCACCATTCGTACGAAAGCCTGAAAGCGCGTGAGGCCGTCCACCATGGCGGCATCCTCGAGCTCCGGAGGGATCGCCTTGAAAAATCCCATCAGGAGCCAGGTGGCGAACGGAATGGTAAAACTAGGATAAACGACGACGATCGCCCAGATGGAGTCCTGAAGGCCCAGGTTCGCGACGATGCGCGAGAGCGGGATGAAAAGAAGCGTGGGCGGGACCAGGTACGTGAGGAAGATCGCGATGCCCAGCTGCTCGCCCCACCGGCCCGTCAGACGCGCGAGTGCGTAGGCAGCCGGCATCGCCAGCGCGAGCGTGATGACGGCGACGAGGAGCCCCGCGAAGCAGGTGTTCGCGAACCACCGCAGGAAAAGCGTTTCCCGGAGGAGCAGGCGCAAATGCTCGAGGGTCGGTGGCTCCGAAAAGAGAAACGGGTTGTTCTTCAGGTTGTAGAGGTCGGTGGTCCGTTTGAAGCTCGTGATGGCCATCCAGTAAAAGGGAAAGGCGAGAGCGACCGAGAACGCCAGAAGGATTCCCCTCTTGAGGACGCGCTCCAGGGCGCCTGCGGGGCGGCCGTCGGACATTACGTCACCTCGGCCCGGCGAGCGGTGCGCAGCATCAGCCAGGCGACCGCCGCGAGGAGAGGGACGAGGAAGAGCGATATCGCCGCGCCCTCGGCCAGATCGCTGCCGAGAATCCCCGTGAAGAAGGCGAGAGACGGGAGCACCTGCGTCGTGTCGTACGGCCCGCCCCGCGTCAGGATGTAGACGACGGTCATGTCGGTGAACGTGAAGATGATTCCGAAGAGCAGGGCCACGTTCACGATCGGCAGGAGCATCGGAAGCGTGATCTGGAAGAGGGTGCGAAAGTAGCCGGCGCCGTCCACGGCGGCGGCCTCGGGAATGTCCTTCGGAATCGCCGTCCATCCAGCGAGAAGGATCACGGTTGCGAACGGCATGATGTGCCAGGTGTGGACGAGGATCACGGAAATCATCGCGAGCGTCGGCTGGCCCAGCCACATCGGCACGTCGAGCGGCTTGACGAGATGCAACCGGACGAGCACCCAGTTGATGACGCTGTAGAGGGAATCCAGGATCCACTTCCAGCCGATCGAGCCGATGGAGACCGGTGCGACCCACGGCAGGAGGATGAGGAATCGGAGAAAGCGCCTTCCGCGGAACGCGTCCTTCAGTGTGAGGGCGAGCACGTTCGCGCCGACGAGCACGAGGATCTGAGACGAGATCGTGAACACGAACGAATTGCTCAGAGCGTGCCGGAAGGTCGGGTTCTCGAGCACCGAGCGGAAATTCGCGAGCCCCACGAAGTGCCAGCCGACCGAGCCCACCTTGACGTCGCCGAGGGCGTAGAAAAAGGAGAGCACGAACGGGACGCCCACGAGCCCGATCACATAGACGATCGCCGGAAGCAGCATGACCGGGCCCAGCCACCGCGGGCTGCCGGGGCTCATGACAGAGGAACGGGCGACGAGCGCGTGCCGCTCGCTCGGTCGAAGAACTTCAGATCGCGCATGGAAATTTCGAACTCCGCGACCTCGTCCGGCGCGAGCCGCCTGCCGTGCGTCGATGGCAGGCGGGCGACCGCCTTCTGTCCTTCGAAACGTCCGCCGCCGAGGGTCCCGTAGAGGATGCGCTCGGAGCCCAGGTACTCTTCGTGGCCGAGCCGGAACCGCAGCGACATCGACGGCCCGCCCGACGGAGCCGACCCGGCGGGACGCAGGTGCTCGGGACGGAATCCCACGACGGCTCCGTCGATCTCGACGAGATTCATCGGCGGCGAGCCGAGGAACGTGGCGACGAACGTGTCGGCCGGATCGTCGTAGACCTCGCTCGGTGTCCCGATCTGCCGGACCTTGCCATGGTTCATGACCGCGATGCGATCGCCCATCGCCATGGCCTCGATCTGGTCGTGCGTGACGTAAATCGTCGTCGTACCGATCTTCTTCTGGAACTGCTCGATCTCCTCCCGGGCGGAGGCGCGCAGCTTGGCGTCGAGATTCGACAGGGGCTCATCGAGCAGGAAGACGGAGGGCTCCCGGACGATCGCCCGCGCGAGCGCGACGCGCTGCCTCTCCCCGCCGGAGAGCTCCCGGGGTTTCCGTCCGAGAAGGTGGCCGATCCCGAGGAGACCCGAGGCCCACTGCGCTTTCTTTTCGCGCTCGGAGGCGGGCATTCCCTGTGCCTTGAGAGGGAAGACGATGTTTCCGAGAACGGTGAGATGGGGATAGAGCGCGTAGCTCTGGAATACCATCGCGATCCGGCGCTCGCGGGGAGAGAGCGCGTTGACGACGACGCCTCCAATCCGGATCTCTCCCGAAGTGGGTTCCTCGAGACCGGCGATCATCCGCAGGAGGGTCGTCTTGCCGGAACCCGAGGGCCCCAGGAGGACGAGGAATTCGCCTTCCCGACTCAGGAGATCGACACCGAGGACCGCGCCGACCTGTCCGCGCGCGAACACTTTGGTCAGGCCCCGGGTCTCGACGACGGCCACGGGGGGACTCTACTTCCATTTGTCGAAGATGCGCTTGATCTCCTTCTCGGCCGCGCGCGCCGACTCCTCCGGAGTCATCACGTCCTGCGCGGCCTTGGCGAACATCGTCGGCAGGACGAACGTGTTGAAGACCTCATCGATGGCTGCGGTCGCGTATCCCGGATACCCGACGTTGGTCGCCCAGTCGAGAACGTTCGCCAGAACCTTGTACTTGTCGGGAGGGACGGCCTTGGGGTCGTTGGCGAGCTGTTGCGCGAGATCCGGAACGGTCGACGGGAAGCAGGGGAAGTTGTAGAACTCGCTCGCCTTGAATGCCCCGCCGAAGGAGGCGAGATAGTCGATCAGGAACTGCTTGGCGCCGTCCTTGTTCTCGGCGAAATCCCAGATCGCATAGCAGCTCATGACGTGCTCGGAGGCAATGCGCCGCACGGGTCCCTTGAGCGCCGGCGTCAGCTGAATCGCCTTGGACATCTCCGGATTGTCTTTCTCGGCCGCCCGCGTGACGGAGATCGCGTTGTCCACGAAGGAGAGCTTGCCCGCCAGGATCCCGCGATTGTTTGAGGACGGGTCCCACGTGAACACTTCGGGCGTCATCGTCTCCTTGAAGAGCGCTTTCATGTACTTGATTGCTTCGATCGTTTCCTTGGAATAGATCGTGACGTTGCCGGCCGCATCCTGCTCGGCGCCGCCGAAGGACCACAGCAGCGCCCGAACCGCCATGTTGGTGTCGAGCTCCTGCGAGAGGCCGACGCCGACGGGATTGCCGAATTGCTCCTTGATCTTGCGGCCGCCGACGCGCAGGTCCTCCCACGAATCCGGCCCGTTGGGGAATCCGACCTTGGACCAGAGGTCCTGCCGGTAGTTGCCGGGGTCCGGGACGTAGGAATCGGAGAAGGCGAAATACTTCTTCGTCTTCGGGTTGAACGTCGAGCGCTCGGCGAGAGGAATCATCTTGCCGTGACGCTTCTGGACGGTGTCGTAGATCTCGCGATGATCGATGACCTGTTTCTCGTAAGCCGCCGGGGGCGAGAGGAACATGAAGAGATCGTGCCCCTTCCTCGCGGCGACTTCGGCGGCGGCGCGCGCGTTGATCTCGCCGATCGCGATGTGGTCGACGACGACTTCGGTCCCGTTCTTTTGCCCCCATTCCTTGGTGAAGACGCCGTCAAACCACTTGTCGTAGCCGGGCACGAAGTGGCTCCACTGGATGATCTTCAGCGTCTTCTGCTCGGCGGCGGCCCGTTCGGGAAAGAGAAAGGCCGGCGCGCCGGCGGCGAGCGCGCCCGCTCCCGCGAGCTTTCCGAACTGTCGCCGCGTCAGGCCTCTCGGACGTCCTCGAGCCATGCTGGCCTCCTTTCGGGCGGGGGCGAGGCGGCCTCGCCCCGGAGATCAAAAGTCGTGACCGATGTCCCGGTCCTTCGTTTCGCGGAGGAAGAGGCTGCCGATCACGAAGCTCATGAGCGCAACGACGATCGGGTACCAGAGACCCGCGTAGATGTTGCCTTTCGAGGCGACCATGGCCGTCGCGAGCAGCGGGAGCATTCCGCCGAACCACCCGTTTCCGATGTGGTACGGCAGCGACATCGACGTGTAGCGGATCCGCGTCGGGAACAACTCGACCAGGAAGGCGGCGATCGGACCGTAGACCATCGTGACGTAGATCACCATGATGACGAGGATCAGCAGGGTCATCCCCCAGTTGATCGCCGACTTGTCGATCGTGCTCGGATAATGGGTCGTCTTGAGGGCATCTTTGTACTTGTCCTCGTTCCAGCCTTTCAGCTCGATGTCGCCGATCTTCGTGACGACCGTCTCGCCCGACACCGCCGGCAGCTCTGTGAAGGAGAGGCCCCCCTTCGTGAGGAAGTCTTTCGCCTTGTCGCAATCGGAGTATCGGGTCTTCGGCGTCGGGAAGATGTGCATCGAGCAGTCGGAGGCCGCGACGCTGATCGGCGTGCTCTTGGCGTAGCTCTCGAGCGCGGGATTGACGTAGTGCGTCAGGGCGCGGAAAAGCGGGAAATAGGTGAGCGCCGCGATCAGACAGCCCGCCATGAGGATCCACTTGCGGCCGATTCGGTCCGAGAGCCATCCGAAGAAGATGAAGAAGGGCGTGCCGATGATGAGCGAGAGGCCGATCAGGTAATAGGTCGTCAGATAGTCGACCTTCAGATACAGCGTCAGGAAGAAGAGCGCGTAGAACTGGCCCGTGTACCAGACGACGCCCTGGCCGGCGGTCGCGCCGAGAAGCGCGAGCAGAACGATCTTCAGATTCGACCAGCGCGCGAAGCTGTCCGTCAGGGGAGCCTTGGAACCCTTCCCCTGAGACTTCATCGCGCGGAAGATCGGCGATTCCTGCAGCTTCAACCGGATGTAGACCGAGAAGGCGAGCAGAACGACCGAGAGGAGGAATGGGATTCGCCATCCCCAGCTCTTGAAGGTTTCGGCGGACATCTTGACCCGGAAGAAGCCGATGATGATGAGGGCAAGAAGCAGGCCCAGGGTCGCGGTCGTCTGGATCCAGCTCGTGTTGTATCCGCGCTTGCCATGGGGCGAGTGCTCCGCGACGTACGTCGCCGCTCCGCCGTACTCGCCGCCGAGGGCGAGACCCTGGAGAAGCCGCAGGAGCACGAGCAGGATCGGGGCGGCGAACCCGATCGAGGCGTACGTGGGAAGGAGGCCGACGGCGGCCGTCGACGACCCCATGACGATGATCGTCACGAGGAACGTGTACTTGCGGCCAACGAGGTCGCCAATCCGGCCAAAGACGAGGGCGCCGAACGGCCGCACCAGAAACCCCGCGGCGTAAGCGACGAACGATGAGAGCAGGGCGGCCGTCGCGTTGCCGGGCGGGAAGAAGAGCGCCGCGAAGAACGGTGCGAGCGTGGCGTAGAGATAGAAGTCGTACCATTCGAAGACCGTCCCGAGCGAGGACGCGAAGATGACACGCCGTTCCTCTTTGATCTCGATCGGCCCCATGGTCTCGGTGATTGCCGACGCCATCGATTCCTCCTTCCTTCAGGTCGCGTGAGAAGTGAAGACGCCGAGCGCTTGGCGCCGCGGGGAATCGGTCATGGGAGTGGCGAATCCGGAATCGGGCGTCGCGGCCGGGCGCCTGGCACGGTCGTCCGTGGCGCGCGCCCGCCGCCGGCGCCCGAATGCGCCCGCCGCATTGGCGATCGAAGAACCGGATCGCCGCTTCCGCAGGCAAGGTCCGAACGGCTGGTCACGCTCTCGGCCCCCGTTTGGGGCGAAGTGTTTTCGGTAGCCCGGCGGATGTCAAGAGAGATCAAGAGCCGGAGGCATCTTTTTTGGCGGTGGTCCGGTCCGCGGCGATCTCGGTCCGCGCTTTGACGACGGTAACTGTGCACTCGGAGGAGGCCACAACCTGCGAGGAAACGCTTCCCAGATACCTCCGAAGCGTCGAGCTTCCCCGGGATCCGATCAGGATCTGATCGGAATTGCTCGCGTTTGCGAAGTCCAGGATCGCCGAACCCGGGTCGGGAGCCTCGAGGACGTGATAGGTGACGCGCCCCTGGGGCAGGCGCAGAGGGCGAGCCCAGTGCTCGAGCCCGATGAGCCCCTGGACGTGCCGGTTTCGGCCTTCCTCATCGACGGGATCGTCCATGCCGAAGATCGACGTCTTCAAGACGGTCACGCAGGCCAGGCGCGCGCCCGTTGCGGCCTCGAGGATGCGCCGGGCGGCGTGCCGGAGCGCGTCGTTCAGCGCCTCGGAATCCTGCGCAAGATCGATCGCCACCACGACGATGGGGGCCCGGGAGAGCTGCCGGGCCGCCGACTGGCGGAGATCCGGCTCCACGCCGAGCGACCGGAGATACCTCCTGCCCACGGTCCACAGAGAGTCCCGGGAGGTTCTTTCCGCGCGGGCGGTCCGTCGCACGCCGTCCGGGTGCTGGAGCTCGAAGGCGAGCTGGGCCGCGGTCTCGTAGCGCCCGGCGGGATCCACCTCGAGGCATCGCAGGACGATTTCCTGGAGCCACGGCGGGTAGGCCGGGTCGAGAGATCGCGGCGGCACGGGGTCGCGGTAGAAGCGACGCCGGAGGCCGTGGAGGGTCGTCGGGTTGCCGAACGGGCGCTTCCCGGTCGAGAGATGGTACAGAACGACGCCGAGGCCGAAGAGGTCGCTGCGGGGATCGTTTCGCGTCCGACGGATCTGCTCCGGGGAGATGTAGGGTCCCGTCCCGACGGGCACGCGGAGCTCTTCGGCGTGCAGGTCGGGTAACCGATCGTGGCGCGCGAGGCCGAAATCGATGAGCACGGCCTCGCCGGAGGGGCGAAACATGACGTTGCTCGGCTTGACGTCGTGATGGATGACCCCCTGGCGGTGGACGTCGTGGAGGGCCGTGGCGACGCGCGCCCCGATGGCGGCGACCTCCGCGGGCTCGATCGGAAGCCGCTCGAGGCGGGCGCGCAGCGACGGGCAATCCAGGAACTCCATGACGAGATAGGGCTGTGACGAGAAGTCGGCGGCCGCGACGAAACGGGGAACGTGGGGTCCCGAAAGCGTCGGCAGGATCATGCTCTCGACCTCGAATCCGATGATCGGGGCGGGCGTTTCGTATTCGTCCAGCAGAGGGATCTTCATCGCGAGCGGGCCGCCGTCGGCGCCCGGCCGAGTCACGCGCCAGATGGTCGCCATGCTGCCGCGATGGATCCTTTCGTCGAGCCGGTATCCGTCGACCATCGATCCGGCCTTCAGCGGAGGGCCCGCCACGGTCAGGTTCCCGACACGAGGCGGGCGCCGAGTTCCGCCGGTAAGCCCGAGGCGCGAATCCGCCGCGCGGCGGCCTCGGTGTCGTACGGCACGCGGAGGAAGGTGAGATGCAACGTGTTCTCCTCGAGCAGCGCGACGCAGGCGGCCGGGTTGCCATCGCGCGGCTGCCCGACGGAGCCCGGAATCGCCAGCCACCGGCGGCGCCGACTGAGCGGGATCCGGACTCCGGGTGCCGGCGCGAAGGCGGTGGTCCGCCCGTCCTCGGTCATGTGGTAGAGGCCGGGCGTGTGGACGTGGCCGCAGAACGTCCACCGGCAGGGCGTCGCGCGCATGCTCCGGGCGGCGTCGTAGGCACTCGTAATGTATTCCCACTTCTCGGGAGCCCAGGCGTTCGCATGAACGTAGAGCCGGCCCGCCTCCTGGACCGTCAGGGGCATCCCGTCCAGGAAATCGCGGTGCCGCTTCTCCAGCTGGCGCTGCGTCCACTCGATCGCGAGGCGGGCGGAGTCGGTCATCCGGCCGCCGGGCACCTCGATCGCCGCGCGGTCGTGGTTGCCCGCCACGGCGATTCCTCCGCGCTCGACGCGCGCGGCGATCGTGTCCAGAACCTCCGCGGGGTCCGGGCCGTAGCCGACGTGGTCGCCGAGAAATACGTGCCTTCCGGCGCCGAGGGCGTCGGCCCGGGCCAGGCAGGCCGCCAGGGCTTCCTGGTTCGCGTGGATGTCGGCGTAAAGCGCCGTCAGCACGGCCGGAAGGTCCCCCGGCCGCCCGCGACACCCTGCGGTCCCGGCCGACTTCGCATGATTACGCTACCCGATTCGCCCATGCGCCTCCGCTCGCCCTCTCCGAAAATCGTATTCCATCGCGCCGGGATGCGCGGCCGCGGCCCGCTGCAATAGGATCCCTCCGACGTTCTTCGATCGGGGGCAACATGACGAAGGTTTCCGACAAGACGATCGAGGCCTTGCTTCAGGAAAAGCGCGCCTTCGCACCGCCGCGGAAATTTGCGGCGCAGGCGAACGTCCGGAGTGCGGCCGTCTATCGAAAGGCGGACCGGAACTTCGAGAAGTTCTGGGCCGATTTCGCCCGCGAGCTCGAGTGGGCCAAACCGTGGAAGAAGGTCCTCTCGTGGAAGCCTCCCCGCGCGGAGTGGTTCCTCGGCGGGAAGCTCAACGCCTCCGTCAACTGCGTGGATCGCCACCTCGCCGGTCCGCGCCGAAACAAGGCGGCGCTCATCTGGGAAGGCGAGCCGGGAGATCAACGCGTCCTGACCTATGGGCAGCTGCACCGCGAGGTCTGCAAGTTCGCCAACGTCCTGAAGAAGCTGGGCGTCCGGAAGGGCGATCGGGTCACGCTGTATCTGCCGATGATCCCGGAGCTGCCCGTCGCGATGCTCGCCTGCGCGCGCATCGGCGCGATCCATTCGGTGGTTTTCGGCGGGTTTTCGGCCGAGTCCCTCCGCGACCGGATCAACGATCAGAAAGCGAAGGTCCTCGTGACGGCCGACGGCGGCTGGCGGCGCGGGAAGGAAGTCCCGCTCAAGAGAATTTCGGATGAAGCGCTCGCCGCCGCCCCGTCGATCGAGAACGTCGTCGTGGTGAAGCGGACCGGCTCGGCCCTGTCGTGGAAGGACGGTCGGGATCAGTGGTGGAGCGATCTCATGGCGAATGCTCCGGCGACCTGCAAGCCGGAGGTCATGGACGCCGAGGACCCGCTCTACATCCTCTACACCTCGGGAACCACAGGGAAGCCCAAGGGGATTCTCCATACGACCGGCGGATATCTCGTCGGCACCTACGCGACCTCGAAATGGGTCTTCGACCTCAAGGACGAGGACGTGTACTGGTGCACGGCGGACATCGGCTGGGTGACCGGCCACTCCTACGTCGTTTATGGTCCCCTTGCCAACGGCGCGACCTGCCTGATCTACGAAGGCGCTCCCGACACCCCCGGGCGCGACCGCTTCTGGGACATCGTCGAGCGTCACGGCGTCACGATCCTTTACACCGCGCCGACGGCGATCCGGGCCTTCATGAAGTGGGGGACGGAATGGCCGGCCCGGCACGATCTGTCGTCGCTGCGCTTGCTCGGCACCGTCGGCGAGCCGATCAACCCCGAGGCGTGGATCTGGTACCACCAGAACATCGGCCGGCGGCGCTGCCCGATCGTCGACACCTGGTGGCAGACCGAGACCGGGATGATCCTGATCACGCCGTTGCCCGGCGTGACGACGACGCGCCCCGGATCGGCCACGGTGCCATTCCCCGGGATCGAGGCGAAGATCCTGTCGCAGGACGGCAAGGAAGTGAAAGTCGGCGGCGGCTACCTCGCGATCACCCGGCCCTGGCCGGCGATGCTGCGGACGATCTGGGGAGACGATCGGCGATACGTGGAGACCTACTGGTCCAAGTGGAATCACGAGACCTATTTCCCTGGCGACGGCGCGAAGCGGGACAAGAAGGGTGACTTCTGGCTGCTCGGCCGTGTGGACGACGTCATGAACGTCGCCGGCCATCGCATCGGAACGATGGAAGTCGAGTCGGCGCTCGTGGATCACCCGTCGGTCGCCGAGGCGGCCGTCGTCGGCGTGGTCGACGACCTCAAGGGGACCGCAATCGCGGCTTTCGTGATCCTCAAGGAGAAGGCGAAGGCCGAAGCGGCGACGAAGGAGAGCCTCATCGCCCAGCTCTCCGCGCACGTCGCGAAGAAGATCGGAGCGCTCGCGCGGCCCGACAAGATTTTCTTCACGGCGGACCTCCCGAAGACACGCTCGGGGAAGATCATGCGTCGCCTGCTGCGCGACATCGCCGAGGGCCGCGTGCTCGGGGACACGACGACGCTCGCTGACCCGACGGTGGTCGCGTCCCTCAAGGTCCAGTACGAAGAGAAGGAGAGCTGACCCGGGTTCGACGCCGCCCGCGCGCCTCTTTCGGTCTTACAATGGGCTCGAGTGACCAATCTCGAGTCGGTCTTCGACGCGCGCACCCTGGCGCGCCTGGATCGCTGGCGGAAAGCGCGCGCGCTCTTCCTTCGGCCCGATACGACGACGGCCGAGCGCGCGCTCTCCGAGATCCTGGAAAAGCGGTGGCTGCGGGCACAGGTCTACGGCCGCGCGCGCCGCGTTCTCGTCGAGCGCATTCCGTTCCTGCTGCCGGATCTCCTGCAGAAGCTGGGGCCCGCGGCGGATCAAGTGCGGGTGTCGCCGGAGGACGTCAACCAGACGAAGTGGGACGCGATCGGAAACCTCATGCCGCTGCCCCTGGCGTGTCGGCAGGTGCGGGCGCTCTGGCTTCTCGACGTTCTGCGGTCGGGCAGCGTCTACGTCGAGTTCCAGCCGATCTTCGATCTCCGCAGCGGGGAGCCGCTCGGCTACGAAGGTCTCCTGCGCGCGCAGTCTCCCGACGGCGCCCGACATCTCGCGGCCGAGATCTTTCCGGCGGCGGTCGTGCTCGGCATCGAAGCGCCGTTCGAGCGGCTTTCCTGGATCTCGGTCCTCGACGCGGCCAAGCGGCTGCCGTCCGACGCGATGGTGTTCTTGAACGTCAATCCGGAACTCCTCACCGGACCGGACTCCTCTCTCGCGCGGCTCGGCGAGGAAGCGGAGCGGATGGAGTTTCCCTACGCACGCCTGGCCCTCGACCTCGTCGAGATCGAGCGGATGCAGTCGCTGGAGCTGCTCCAGAAGGCGCTCGCGGTTCCCCACGACCTCGGCGTCGCGATCGCGCTCGACGACGTGACGTCGGGGTACGGCACGCTCAAGTATTGCTCGGGCCTCGCGCCGCGCTGGATCAAGGTGGACAGCGAGATCACGCGGAGCATCCGGGGCGACGTGCAGCGGCGCGCGATCCTGCAACTGCTCGCCCAGGTCGCGCGCGAGGCCCGCGTCGGGCTCATCGCAGAAGGCATCGAGTTCTCCGACGATCTCGACGTTTGCGTCGAGGAGGGGGTCTTCGCCGCCCAGGGCTACTTCCTGGCCCGCCCGGGACCCGACGTGCCCGAGCCGACGGAGGAGTTCCGGACGTGGCTTGCCGCGCGCCGCGGCGTGGGGGAGCCGGAGTCCTCTCCGGTGCCTCCGCCCGCCAAGCCCGCGCCCGCCGAGCCCGCCGACGAGCTCTGACGGTCCGCGGGAGAAGCGCCTGGGCCCGCCGGAGACTCCTCTCGAATCCGTTCGCCTCGACGTGTGGCTCGACGTGGCCTGCGTCCTCCCGACGCGGTCGCAAGCGAAGCTCGCCTGCGAGGGCGGCAAAGTGGACGTCAACGGCGAGCGCGCGCGGGCGCATCGGCGGATCCGCGCCGGCGACCGGATCGGCGTGACCGCGCCGGGCGGCCGCCGCGAGCTCGTCGTGCGGGGCCTCGCCGAGCGTTCCATCCCCCGGCGCGAGGCGCGCGCCCTCTACGAAGACGTGACCCCGCCGCCCTCCGCCGAGCAGCTCGAGGTGAGCCGCCTCGACCGGATGCTCGCTCCGCGGAGGGACGAAGGCCGGCCGGACAAGCGCGAACGCCGCGAACGCCGCAAGCGCAAGGGCTGGTAGAGA
>DATJZU010000144.1:0-69750 GCA_035498835.1 Thermoanaerobaculia bacterium | reverse complement strand
CGACGCGAGCGAGCGCGTGAAACGGAAGAGCTCGGGGTCGATCCGGTGCGCGTCCGCGTACGTCTTCGCCACCTGCGCGGCAGCCTCGCCCCGGATTCGCGCCTCCTCCTCGGTGCCGCGGGCGCGGATACGAGCCGCCTCCAGGTCCGCCTCCGAGCGCACGCGGCTTGCTTCGCGCTCTCCCTCCGCGGCGAATTTCGCGGCGAATTGCCGGCGCTCAGCGCGCATCTGTTCGAAAACCGCGGTGACGTTGACCTCCGGCAGCGCGATGCGCTCGACGCGGATCTGCTCGATCGCCACGCCGTACGTGCGCAGGGCCAGTGGGGCGGTCGCGGCCAGCAGCTCCGCCTCGATCTCGTCCACCCGCAGGTCGGCGGGGTCGGTCGAGACGAGCGCCGACAGGGCGTGGCCTCCCAGCGTTCCGATCGCGGCGTTCGTCAGGAGACCGTCGAGCTTGCCTTCGGCGCCGCTCTCCTCGCCAATGGCCTGCACGAAGGCCAGAGGGTCGCCGATGCGCCAGATCACGAAGGCGCGGACGATGATGTTCTTCTTGTCGCGCGTCAGCATCTCCGTGTGACCGGTCTCGTAGACACGCCGCCGCATGTCGAGAAGGATCTCTCGGTCCACGGGCCAGGGAAGCTTCCAGTGCAGGCCGGGCGTGGTGGCAGCTCGCAGCGGCCGCCCCAAGCGTGTCACCAGGGCGGCCTGTCCCTCACGAACCACGATGGCCGTCGCGTAGAACACGAGGCCCGCCAATGCCAGGGCTCCGGCGATCGCGCGCAGCCGGCGCTGCACCTTCACGGCGTCAGCCACAGTTCACCTCCATCCCTCGGAATGCGGGTGTCGAGGACGATGAGACGTCGATTCGTGAGGCCCTGCTCGAGCGTTTCCAGACGCCGCCGGAACGCGAATTCCCCCGGGTCGGCTCGAAATTGAGATTCGAGAGTCCGGAAACTCCAGGCCTCGCCCGCCGCGCGAGCGCGCAGCTGGGCGGCATCCGCTTGGGCGGTATCGAGGCGCTGGACGACCTCGGCCTGCGCGGCCGGCACGGTACGGTTTCGGTAGGTCTCGGCATTGACCTCGGCCGTGACCTTGCCGAGCTCGGCGGAGGAGACGGACTGATACTCGGCCGCCACCGTGACCGGGGGATGCATTCCGCCGACGGTGAAGGCCACGACCTCGACTCCGAGTCCCAGGTCGTCGGCGTCCCGCTGGACCGCAGCGAGCATGCGGCCGGTCAACAGCGACACGTTCTCCGACAGGGCCTCGTCGAGGGTTCGGTTCACGGTGGCGCGCATGACTGCCCGGTAGGCGACGGCGCGAAGGGCGTCGGTCGGGTTCCGGACGCGATACTGCCAGGCGCGCGCGTCGCGGACGCGGAACTGCACGACGGCGTCGATCGTGATTAGGTCTCGGCCATTACCGAGCAGCAACGTGTATTCGTTTTCGGCGTGCTGGCGTGCCCACAGGACGTCTTCGGGGCCGCTCGACGGCTCGACCCCCTCGTGGCCGATGGGGAGCGCCTGAATCCTTCGAACCGGCAGGCGGAAGACGCGGTCCACGGGCCAGGGCCAGTGACCGTGCAGCCCGGGCTCGAGTGGGGGACCTCCGATGGGCACCCCGAGGCGCTCGACTAGTCCCTGTTCGCCGAGGTGAACCACGGTGAGCGAAGTGGAGAGCCAGCCGAGAACGAGGAGTCCGGCGAGGAGCGGCTCGACGCTGCGCCGAACGACCGAGAGGGCCCAGGTCGAGCGCAGATCGATCCCGAGCTGACGCTCGGCACTGTCGAGAAGGCTGCCGATCGGGTTGGCCCGGCTGCCCAGGGCGGAAAGAATCGGGGAGCCGAGGGGAAACTCGGGCGCGGCTCGCTCCGCCCTCGGCCGAACCCTCAAGAGGCTCCACGAAATCGAGGCGACCAGCCCGAGGATCGCGAAGTGCACCAGACGCGCGGCTGTCTCCTGCGCGAAGGCCGCCGACAGCGTCCCGAGCGCGGCCAAGACGAGGCCCCACGCGACGAGGCGCGCGGCGCGGGCGAGTCCGAGGGCCTCCGGAAGCGCCGACTCGGAAAGCGACGCGAAGTAGCGAGTCGCGATCGCAGCCAGGGCAGCCGCGGCCAAGCAGAGCACGCCGACCACACCCCCGATCGACACCGGAAGTGGAGCGGGAGGCGCCGCGAAGACGAGAGGGGCAACTCCAACGGCCCCGGCTAGGCCGGCAAGCCACCGGATGGCTTCGACGGCTCCGAGCTCGCGGATCCGGCGGGCGATCGCCCTGGCGCGCCTTGAGTTCACGGCGCCCGGCGACCGTGGTCGGGGCTCCGTCGCGGAACGATCGTTCGCCACGGACGTCTCGCGCGCTCCGGGCTCGGGTGCCGCCGCCGGAAGCTCTACGGATTCGTCGGGGCGCAGGCCGCTCTCCGCTTCGCTGGCGGCCGGTTCGTCTGCCGCAGGCGAGGTCCTCCGCGATCGGGCATGAGCGGCTGCGGCGACTCCGACGAGAACGAAGGACGCGACGCCGAGGAGCAGGGCGATGGCCAGGAGCTGCGGCTGGCGGAGCGCAGCTCCGCCGTAGGACGCCGCGACCGCTCCGGCAAGAGCGATACCGGCGAGCAGGAGAACGACTCCTCGATAGGGGTCGACGTCTGATTTCGGGACCTGGTCTCGCATCAGAACACCTGAAACGCGTCGGGACGGGTGCGACGACGCACCCGGCGGTCGACGAGTCCAAAACGCCTCGCCCCGCAGAGCGGCTCGTGGCGTGAGACTTCGGGGCTGTGATTTAAGCGGCGGGGGGAGCTCGCCCGAAGGGAGCGGGGGCGGCGGTCTCTTCAGGAAAGCGGACCGGGACGATTTCGAGGAAGGTTGGGCGCGGCGCGGCTG
Organism: Thermoanaerobaculia bacterium; assembly: GCA_035498835.1. GTDB lineage: Bacteria > Acidobacteriota > Thermoanaerobaculia > UBA5066 > Gp7-AA6 > DATBFU01. The sequence goes on along the minus strand of DATJZU010000144.1, from coordinate 66,871 downwards.
TCGGGCTCGTTACGGCCCCGAGCGAAAGAGCGGGAGCGTGGCAGGCAAGGGCGCAGAGGTCGCAGGGGCCGCGCACCTCGTCCTGGGAGGCCGAGTGCGCATGAGCCGCCCACGTGAGCGGCAGGAGCGCCAAGGCAACGAGCAGGGCCCCTTTCGCCCACGCGCCTGCGCTGCGCCGCCCCGGTTTCATGTCGGTCGCATCATACCGCCAACTGCCGTGCGCGGCGCGAACTATACGCGTCACCGGCTTCGGATCCGGGACGCAAGTACCGCCTCCTCGATCCCGAGCTCGCGCAGTGTCGCGACCACGCCCTCGCGACCCACGCACACTCTCGGTTGCCCGACGCCGATCCAAATATCGTACCCGTCGCGCACGGCAGTCAGCTTCCCACGCAGCGGCCACGCGCCGAGTGCGAGCCCGGTTCCCAGACACCGCCGGCCTCCCGCGTCGGCGTGTTTCTCTTGGACGACCACCACCCGTCCGAGCTGCGACCGCCGAACCTTGCGACCAGCATCCGCCCACAGCAGTCGCCCTCGACTCGGAGCTGCCTGACGGTGTCGTTGAGGGCGGAGCCGTCCGTCATCTGGCGGTCGGATTCTCAATCGGGACCACGCTCACGATCCTCCCGTGAACCTCGCGCCGCACCTCAAGTTCGACCCCGCACGAGCTCCAGGCCGGCCCCCTCGAGCGGACGAACTCATCGCTCTCGTGACGGCACCGCGAGCAGCGCCAGCGGAAGCGGACTGGGCACTCCATTCAGAACCCGATCAACAGGCCGGCTGTCGCGGTGAACGAGCCCCTGCTGCCGTGGTCGAAGACGAGCTCGTATGTCGGCTCGACGTACCAGCCGACACTGCGGCTCGGCCAGAACATGAAGTCGAGTCCGGTGACTAACCCGGGGGCCGTAGCGCCGTTGGGTTGGAGCGAATGCACCAGCTCCGGTCCGACACCGATCATGAACTCGAATCGGGGAGAGAACGTCCACGGCTTTTTGAAGAGGAGGCTGGCCGCCAGCTCCCTCTCGCCGCTGCCGCCCGTGGCCGAAACGCCCAGTTCAAGCTCCAGCCAGTTCTCGACGAAGGTCTTTTCGACGGCGATCGATCCGCCGAAGTGGGAGGAGCCGTCGGATAACTGTACCGAAGCGACTCCGCCGATCTCGAGCACCGCCGCGTGATCCTCAGAATCGGTCCCCGGCTTCGCTGCGGTCTCCCGCGCCCCGTCAGGGGTGAGGTGCTGGTCGCCCGCTGCTGCCGAACGAACAACAAGGAGGGCGACGATGACGAGCGAAGGCCTACGCCGTCTCACCTGCCGATCCTCATCGCCGCCGCCATCGCCGCGCCCTTCGCTTCGCGGATCTTCTTCACCTTCGTTCGGTTCGCTTTCGAGAGCAGCCTTACGGCCAGGTCCGATCCTGCTTTTCCAGGCCGCGATTACCCTCGCAGAGCCTTTTCGGCGCCGCCGTTTGTCCACGAGACGCCGCAGCGCCGCAGATTTGTCAACAGCCGTGCGCCTTGATCACCCAGCTCCTCAAGCCGGCGCCGGATCCCCTCGACGAGACAGCCGGGATCTACGCCGCGTCGCCATGCCTGCGTACTCGTGTTGGGCGGAGGCTACCACCGCGCCGGCGGCTGCCAAGCCGACGCTAGGGGAAGCTCCGCCGAAGCCGTGACTATTGCAGGCGCTCTTGTGCTCGTGGTTCTTCCTTTGCTGAGATGCCACGATGACAGCACCCATTAAGGCTGATCCGGAGGCCTAGGTTCTCGCGGAGCAAGGATCGACAAGAGGACGGTGCTACGCCTGACTGGCTGAAGTGGTCGAGCTGCTGGAGTAGCGGTTCGGCCTGGTGGCGGATCACGCAAGGTCGGTTGGTCGCGCGAAAGTCGGGCGGAAACCAGCCTACAGGGCGCATCCCCCCGAGCCTTGCGGGATCGACGGCATTAAACTTCGACGTCGTCCCGATGGAGCGATTTGAGAACCGCGCGAGATGAGCGACCCCGTCTTCCTTCACCGCCTTCAATTCGCCTTCACCGTCGTCTACCACTACCTCTTTCCCACGCTGACGATGGGTCTCGCCCTGCTGATCGTCGCCATGAAGGCCCTCGGCCTGCGGCGAAACGGCGAGGCCTGGAACGACGCCGCCCGCTTCTGGATACGGATCTTCGGCATCAACTTCGCCGTGGGCGTCGTGACCGGCATTCCGATGGAGTTCCAGTTCGGCACGAACTGGGCTCGGTTTTCGCAATACGCCGGAAACGTGATCGGCCAGACCCTGGCGATGGAGGGGCTCTTCGCCTTCGTCCTCGAGTCGAGCTTCCTTTCGCTCCTCGTCTGGGGAGAGAGGCGGCTGTCCCGGCGGGGGCACTTCCTGGCGGCCGTCGCGCTTTTTCTGGGCAGCTGGCTTTCCGGCTACTTCATCATCGCGACGAACGCATTCATGCAGCTCCCGGCCGGGCACGCGGTCGGGCCCGACGGCAACCTGCGGCTCGCGAGCTTCCGGGACTTCGTCCTGAGCCCGTGGGCCCTCGCGGAGTACGCGCACAACATGGTCTCCTCGGTCGTCACGGCGTCGTTCGTCGTGGCGGCGGCCGGCGCCTTCTACACGCTCCAGGGCCGGCATCGGGAACAGGCGCGGCGCTTCCTCCGGCTGGGCGTCGCCGCCGGCCTCGTCTCGTCGGTCCTGGTCGCCTTCCCGACGGGGGATCGTCAGGCGAAGCTCGTCGCGCGGCATCAGCCGGTGACGCTCGCCGCCATGGAGGGCCGCTTCCGCGGGGGTCCCGGCGCAGGCCTCCATCTGATCGGCCAGCCGGACGTCGCCGCGCGCCGCCTGGACAATCCGATCGAGATCCCGCAGGCGCTGTCGTTTCTCGCCTACGGCCACTTCTACTCGGACGTGCGCGGTCTCGAAGACTTTTCCGAGAGAGACTGGCCGGACAACGTCGCGCTGCTCTACTACGCCTTCCACATCATGGCGGGACTGGGAACGATCATGATCGCGATCATGCTCGTCGCGGCCCTCCTCGCCGCGACGCGCCGGCTCGAGCGCACCCGGCCGCTCCTCTGGGTGCTGATGCTCTCGTTCCCGATTCCTTACATCGCCGTCACCGCCGGATGGACGACGGCGGAGCTCGGGCGGCAGCCGTGGCTCGTGTACGGGCTCTTCCGGACGTCCGAGGGATCGAGCGCGAACGTTCACGCGGGAACGACGCTGTTCACGCTCCTCGGATTCTGCGGCCTCTATCTCGTCATGGGCGTTCTCTTTCTCTTCCTGATCGGCCGCGAGATCGACCGGGGCCCCGCGGCGGGCCACCTCGCGGGCGAGGCGTCCCATGGTTGAGATCTGGTACGCGATCGTCGTCGTGTTCCTGACGATCTACGTCGTCCTCGACGGCTACGACTTCGGCGCGGGCGCCCTGCACCTCTGGGTCGCGCGGACGGACGCGGAGAGGCGCCAGGTGCTCGGGGCCATCGGTCCCTTCTGGGACGGCAACGAGGTGTGGCTGCTGGCCGGGGCCGGCCTCCTTTTCGTCGGGTTTCCCCGCGTTCTGGCCTCCGGGGCTTCCGGCTTCTATTTCGCGATCTTCCTCGTCCTGTGGTGCCTCATCCTCCGGGGAATCTCGATCGAGTTCCGCAGCCACGTCGCGGACGGCGTCTGGCGGCAGTCCTGGGATTTCTTCTTCGGCGTGGCGAGCGCGCTTCTGCCGGTCTTTCTCGGGGCCGCGCTCGGCAACCTGCTGCGCGGGCTGCCGCTGAACCGCGAGGGGTGGTTCGATCTCGCCCTCTTCACCGACTTTTCCGCGCGCGAGCCGGTCGGCATCCTGGACTGGTACACGGTGCTCGTCGGGGTCTTCGCCCTGGCGGTCCTCGTCGCTCACGGGGCGGCGTTCCTCTGCTGGAAGACCGACGGTCTCGTCCAGGACCGAAGCCGCCGCGTCGGCCGACGGGTCTACGTGGCGGTGGCCGCGCTCTGGCCGGTGCTCACGATCGCCACGGTGAAGGTGGATCCGACGTTCTTCGGCGGGCTCGCCTCGCGGCCGCTCGCCTGGCTTCTGGGCGCCGCTGGCGCGGCCGGCCTCGTGACGGCCCTGCGCGGGCTCTCGCGCGGAAAGGATCTCCCCGCGTTCCTGGGCTCGTGCGCCTTCGTTGCCGGCCTCTCGACGGCGACGGCCGTGTGCGTCTTTCCGATGATGCTGCGCGCGACCGATCCCGCGCTCTCGCTGACCGCCCGGAACGCGGGGGGAGACCCGGCCGGTCTGAAGACCGCGCTCGTCTGGTTCGCGATCGGCTTCCCGCTGGCGGTCCTGTACTCCGTCGTCGTCCACCGGCTCCATCGGGGCAAGGTGGCCGCGGCGGCGAGCGAGGCCGAAGGGTACTGATCCGGGGCGGCGGGGAACCCGCCGGCGTCAGCTGCGGTAATCCGCGTTCAGCGAGACGTAGTCGTGCCCGAGGTCGCTCGAGAGGACGCGGGCGGATGCCGTGCCGGCGCCGAGGTGGACGGTGATCGGGACGCGCTCCCGGGCGAAGAGCCGCGCGGCGTCGCGCTCGCGATAGGCGGCCGGCGCGCCGCCCTCGACGAGACACAGCCCGTTGACGGCGAGGCGCGCGCGCGCGGGCGCGACGCGGGCGCCGCTGCGCCCGACCGCGGCCAGGATCCGCCCCCAGTTGGGGTCGCCGCCGTGCAGGGCCGTCTTCACCAGGGGCGAGGTGGCGACGGCATGCGCGGCGAGCTTCGCGTCGCGCCGGCTGGCGGCGCCTTCGATCGTCACCTCCATGACGCGGGTCGCGCCCTCGCCGTCGCGGACGATTCTCCAGGCGAGCTCGCTGCACACGCGGGTCAGCGCGCCCTCGAACTCGGCGCTCCCGGGGCCGCCCTCCTCGAGCGCAGCGGCATCTGCTGCGTCCGCCGCGCCGGACGCGAGGAGCAGAACCGTGTCGTTGGTCGACGTGTCGCCGTCCACCGAGATCGCGTGGAAGGTCTCGTCGGCCGCGCGGCGGAGCGCCGCCTTGAGGTACCCCGGCGCGGCGGCCGCATCGGTGAGCACGAACGCGAGCATCGTGGCCATGTCCGGATGAATCATGCCGGCGCCCTTGGCGAAGCCCACGACGCGGCGCCGGCGCCCGCCCGCCTGGAAGCTCGCCGCGGCGACCTTGGGCCCCACGTCGGTCGTCAGGATCGCGTGCGACGCGGCGTCGAGGCCGCCGGCCGACAGGCGCGCCACGGCAGCCGGAAGGGCCATGCGGATCCGCGCGTCCGGGAGCACGACGCCGATCACTCCGGTGGAGGCGAGGAAAACCCGCTCGGGCGGGCAGTGCAGCAGCTCGGCGGCGCGGCGTTGCACGCGGCGCGCGGCGGCGGCGCCGGCCCGCCCCGTGATGGCGTTGGCGCATCCGGCGTTGATCACCGCGGCCTGGACGCGGCCGCCGCTCTCGCGCAGCGCCGCGCGCGAGAGGACGACCGGCGCCGCCGGAAAGCGGTTTCGGGTGAAGAGGGCCGCCGCCGTCGCGCCCTTCTCGCAGACGATGAGCGCGAGATCGGGCCGGCTCTTGCGCACGCCGGAGCGCACGCCCGATGCCACGAATCCGGCCGGCAGCCTCACCGCACCCTCCGTAACCGGGCCGCCGCGATGGAGCGCGCCGCCTCCCGTGCGGCCTGGCGGACGCGCGCGGGCGCCGTGCCGCCGAAAGCGCCGCGGCGCGCGAGCGCCCGGTCCAGGTCGAGGGCCTCGAGATCGCGCGCTTCGACGCCGTCGCCCGGCGGAAGATCGCCGAGGCTCGCTCCGGCGCGCCGGGCGCGGGCGAGGCGGCGCCCGACGGCGGCGTGGGCCTCGCGGAAGGGGACGCCGCGCCGCGCGATCGCGTCGGCGAGGTCCGCCGCGAGGAGCCTTTCGTCGCCGGCGGCGGCCCGCATCTTCGCGCGGTCGAGCCGGAGCGAGGCGGCGAGCTCCGCCACGGCCGGAAGTACGGCGGAGAGCGTCTCGCGCATCCGGAAAGCCGGCTCCTTGTCGAGCTGCAAGTCCTTGTCGTACGCGAGCGGCAGTCCCTTGACGAGCGCCAGCAGACCGGCGAGATCGCCCGCGGCCCGCGCCGCGTGGCCGCGCACGAGCTCGAGCAGATCCGGGTTTTTCTTCTGCGGCATGCGCGAAGACCCGGTCGCCAGCCGGTCCGGAAGGGCGAGGAACGCGTGCTCGTCGGAGGAGAACGCGATCACGTCTTCGGCGAAACGCGACAGATGCGAGAGCGCCATCGCGCCGGAGTGGAGGTAGTCGAGGACCGCGTCCCGGTCCGAGACGGCGTCGAGGGAATTGGCTGTCGGCCGGGCAAATCCGAGACGCCGCGCGAGCGCGCGACGGTCGACCGGCAGGGGGGTGCCGGCGAGCGCCGCGGATCCGAGCGGGCACTCGTCCGCGCGGGAGAGCGCGTCGTCGAAACGGGAGACGTCGCGGCGGAGCATTTCCACGTACGCGAGGCACCAGTGGCCGAAGGTCACGGGCTCGGCGCGGCGGCCGTGCGTGTACCCGGGCATCGCCGTCGCCGCTTCGCGTCGTGCGCGCCGCGCGAGGGCCGCGGCCACCTCGAGCAGGCCCCGCCGGCCTTGCGCCAGCGCGCGCTTGAGCCAGAGGCGCAGGTCCACCGCGACCTGGTCGTTGCGCGAGCGGCCGGTGTGGAGCTTGCCGGCGAGAGGGCCGATGTGCCGCGCGAGCGCGGCCTCGACGTAGGAGTGGACGTCCTCGTGGCCGCGGCGCGGCGCGGCGCGCCGGGCGACCTTCTCGAGGCCGGCGACGAGGCGCCGCGCCTCGCGGGGGGAGAGCATGCGCGCGCGCCCGAGGGCCTGTGCCCAGGCGATCGAGCCCTCCACGTCCTCGGCGAGCAGGGCCCGGTCGAACGCGAGCGAGTCGTTGAGACGCGACAGCCGCGCCGACGTCTTCTCTTCGAAGCCGCCGCCCCAGAGGTTGGCGCGGGCGGTCAACGGCGGCCCGCCGCGGTGCGGCTGCGCGTTTCGAGCCGCTGAGGCTCGAGACGCTTGCGGCCGCGGTGCGGCAAACCGAAGAGCCGGATGAAGCCGGCCGAGTCGGCGGCCGTATACCCCGTCATGTCGAAGGAGGCGAGGCCGGCGTCGTAGAGCGCGCAGGGCGAGGTGCGGCCGCAGACCGTCGCCGCGCCGCGGTAAAGCTTGAGCGTGACGCGGCCGGTGACCGGCTCGCAGACGCTCTCGAAGAAGGCGTCCAACCCCTCGCGCAGCGTCGTGAACCACTGGCCGAAGTACACGAGCTCGGCGTAGCGCAGCGCCAGGCGCTCCTTCTCGTGCGCCGTGTCGCGGTCGAGCGTGAGGGACTCGAGGGCGCGCAGTGCCGTCACGAGGAGCGTCCCGCCGGGCGTCTCGTAGACGCCGCGCGACTTGATCCCGACGAGCCGGTTCTCGACGATGTCGCAGCGCCCGACGCCGTGGCGTCCGCCGATCGCATTCAGCCGGGCGATCAGCTGCGCCGGCGAGAGACGCTCGCCATCGACCGCCACCGGCCGGCCCGACTCGAACTCGATCGAGACGCGCTCGGGCTCGTTCGGCGCGTCCTCGGGGGCGACCGTCAGGCGGAAGAGCGACGGCTCGGGCTCCCACGCCGGGTCCTCGAGGCGGCCTCCCTCGTGCGAAAGGTGCCAGAGGTTGCGGTCGCGCGAGTAGGGATCGCGCTTCGTCGCCGCGACCGGGATTCCGCGCGCCCGGGCGTAGTCGATCGCGTCCTCGCGCGAGGTGATGTTCCACTCGCGCCAGGGGGCGATGACGGCGAGCTCGGGGGCGAGCGCCTGGTAGGCGAGCTCGAACCGGACCTGGTCGTTTCCCTTGCCTGTGCATCCGTGGGCCAGCGCGTCGCAGCCGGTCTGAAGCGCGACCTCGACCTGTTTCCGCGCGATCAGAGGCCGCGCCGCCGCGGTGCCGAGGAGGTACTCGCGCTCGTAGATGGCGCCGGACCGCAGCACCGGAAACAGGTAGTCGCCGGCGAACTCCTCGCGCAGGTCCAGGAGGTGGAAGTCCGAGGCGCCGGTGCGGCGGGCCTTCTCGGCGAGTCCCGAGGTCTCTTCCTCCTGTCCGACGTCGGCGGCGACGGCGACGACCTCGCAGTCGTAGTTCTCGAGCAGCCAGGGAATGATGATCGAGGTGTCGAGACCGCCCGAGTAGGCGAGCGCGACGCGGCGGACTCTTTTCATCGAGGCGACTCCTTCAACACGGTTTCGAGGGTCCGGACGAACGCGGCGAGCGCCGATTGGGGAACGACGTAAGGAGGCAGGAGGCGCAGCACCGTCTGGCGCGCCGTTCCGACGACGAAGCCGGCGTCGAGCAGCCGGCGGGCGACGGGCCCCGCTTCCCGGTCGAGCTCGATGCCCCACATGAGCCCGCGGCCGCGCACGTCGACGATCGCGGGGACGCGGCGGCGCAACCTCTCGAGCTTCGCGGAGAGCCACTCTCCGAGGCGGGCGACGCGATCGAGCAGGCCGGCCTCCTCGATCTCGTCGAGGACGGCCAGCCCCAGGCGGCAGGCCACCGGGTTTCCGCCGAAGGTCGAGCCGTGCTGGCCCGGGCCGATCAGGGCGTCGAAGGCGGGACCGAGCAGCGTGGCGCCGAGCGGAAGGCCGCCGCCGAGCGGCTTGGCCAGTGTGAGAACGTCCGGCCGGACGGCGGCCGCCTCGAAGGCGAAGAGCGTCCCCGTGCGGCCGAGGCCGCACTGGATCTCGTCGAAGACGAGCGTTGCGCCGAAGCGGTCCGCGAGCGCGCGCGCCGTCTTCAGGTACGCCGCGGTCAGGGGGATGACGCCGCCTTCGCCGAGCACCGGCTCGAGGACGATTGCCGACGTCCGATCGGAGATGGCGTCGGAGAGCGCGGCCTCGTCGTTCGGCGGCACGAAGCGCGCCCCGGGCAGCAAGGGGACAAACGGCGCCCGGTAGGCGGCGTGTCCCGTGACCGAGAGCGCGCCGAAAGTTCGGCCGTGGAAACTCTCTTCGAGCGCCACGACCTCGGCGCGGCCCGGATTCCGAAGGCGCGCGAACTTCAGCGCCGCCTCGTTGGCCTCCGTGCCGCTGTTGCAAAAGAAGGCCCGCGACAGCCCGGAGGCCGCCGTCAGACGCTCCGCGAGGCGTCCCGGGGCCGGGTGGTAGTAGAGGTTCGAGACGTGCCAGACGTTGGCGGCTTCGCCGCGCAGGGTCCGGACGAGGCGCGGGTGGCGGTATCCGAGGGCGTTGACGGCGATTCCGGCGAGCAGGTCCCAGTAGCGCCGGCCGTCCGCGTCGATCAGCCGGGCGCCGCGCCCCGTCCGCGGGTGGAAGGGCGACCGCGCGTAGGTCGCCGCCACGTGGGCGCGCTCGCGCGCTTCGACGGCGGCCGGCGCCTCAAGCGGCGACAAGGCAGGTTCCTCCGCGGCCGCCGGCCAGCGCGTCGTCGCGCCGGGCCGGCCCCGCGATGACGACTTCGCGCACGCCGGCGCCGGAAGCGGCGAGACAGGCGGCGAGCTTCGGCCGCATCCCGCCGGAGACGGCGGGGCTTTCGAGAAGCCGCTGCGCCGAGGCGGGATCGAGGAGCTCCAGAAAACGCCCGGCCTCATCGGCGACGCCTTCGACGTCGGTCAGGAAGAGGAGGCGCCGTGCGCCGAGAGCGGCCGCGATCGCGGCGGCCGCCGCGTCGGCGTTGACGTTGAGCGGGCCGCCGTTCGGCCCCCGGGCGAGCGGCGCGAGGACGGGCAGGCTGTCTCGCTCGAGCAGCCCGACGAGTCGATCCGACGCGACGCCGGTCACTCTTCCGACGAAGCCGACCTCGACGCCGCCGACGGGAGGATGATCATCGGCCTCGATCAGCCCGCCTTCGGCCTCGGAGAGTCCGAAGGCCTCCGCGCCGCCCGCGCGCAGCTCGCGCACGAGCCCCGCGTTGACGTCGGCGAGCACCGCGACGACGACCTCGAGCGTTTCCCGGTCCGTCACGCGCAGGCCCTCGTGAACGCGCCGGGCGATCCCGCGCGCCGCAAGCGCGGCGTCGATCCGTTTGCCGCCGCCGTGCACGAGGACGGGGCGTTCGCCGGCGAGCCAACGCCCCGCGATCGCGGAGACGACCCCGGCCCGCGCCGCCTCGTCCTCGAGCAGGCTGCCGCCGAGCTTGATGACCAGAGGCACCGCCGCGCTCACATCAGCCCCGCGGCCTCGTCGAGGCCGAGCATGACGTTGTAGTTCTGGATCGCCTGCGAGGCCGCGCCCTTGAGCAGGTTGTCGAGGACCGACACCACGACCGCCCCGCGGCCAGCGGGCAGCAGGCAGAAGCCGATGGCCGCGCGGGGCGTGCCGACGACGGCGTTCAAGTCGGGAAGCGCCCCGGCCGGGTAGACATCGACGAGCGGGTGCGTCGCATAGGCGGCCGCATAGGCCGACGCCACCTCTTCCGCGGCGACGGCCCGCGCAAGGCGGACGTGGAGGGTCGAGAGAATGCCCCGCACCGCCGGCAGCAGGTGCGGCACGAACACGAACGGGGACTCGGAGGCCAGGCCGAGTTGCTGGCGCATCTCGGGCTCGTGGCGATGCGTGCCCGCGCCGTAGGCCCGGAGATTGCCGGAGAGCTCCGCGAAGGAATACGCGAGCTCGGTCTTCTTGCCGGCGCCCGAGACGCCGCTCTTGCAGTCGCACACGACCGGGGCCTCCGCGTCGAGCAGCGGAACGATCGGCTTCAGGCCGAGGAGGACCGAGGTCGGATAGCAGCCGGGGTTGGCGACGAGCCGCGCCCTCGAGAGATCGCCCTCGCCGTCGCACCATTCGGTCAGGCCGTAGACCGCCTCGTCGAGCAGTGCCGGACGGGGATGGCGAAACCCGTACCACGCCGGGTAGTCGTCGGCGCTCGAAAGGCGGAACGCCCCCGAGAGATCGACGATACGCAGGCCCGGTTCCCGGTCGAGCAGCTCGGGCACGAGCTCGGCGGAGACCTCGTTGGGTGTCGCCAGGAAGACGACGTCGGGCGCCGCTTCGAGCAGCGCGTCCACGTCGAGGGGCCGGGCGGCGGGGCCCTCGCGCCTCGCGAGGCTTCGGTGGAGCGCGGCGAAGGGCACGGTCGTTCCTCCGGGCCCGGAATAGAGCTCGGCGAAGGCGGCGTGGGGATGCCGCGCGAGAAGGGCCACGAGCTCCGATCCGGCGTAGCCGGTGGCGCCCACCACGGAAACGGCTGGACACGAATTCGACGACATGGCTCGATGGCTTTCCCGCAGCGCGAGGAAGGGTGCCGGCGCTAGGCGCGCCGGCCCGGCTTGCGGCGGCGGGGGAAGCGCGTGGGCCCCTCGGCCGGCCGCGCTCCGATCGCCTTGCGAAACCGGAGGGCGAGGTCCTCGGCCTGTTCCGCGGAGCGGGCGGCGAGGAAGATCGTGTCGTCGCCGGCGATGGTTCCGATGACGCCGTCGAGGGCGGCCGCGTCGATCGCCAGGGCTACGGGCTGGGCGTCGGCGGGGGGCGTCCGGAGCACGACGAGCGTGCCCGCCGCTTCGACGGAGAGCACGAAGTCGTTGACGAGGCGCTCGAAGGTCTGAAGTCGGCGATGCGCGATGGAGGCCGAGGCGGCCAGGAGCGTCGTCGGCAAGCCGGCCTCCGGAGCCGAGTAGCCTGCGGGCCCCTTGACGAGGCCGAGCTCCCGGATGTCGCGGGACAGCGTCGGCTGCGCCGCCGCCACGCCGCGGGCCCTCAGCAGCCGGGCGAGCTCCTTCTGAGAGCGCACCGTCCGCTCCACGACGAGACGCCGAATGGCCTCGCGGCGCCGCATTGCGCTTCCAGAATTATCATTCACAGGGAGGCATATTTATGCAACATTCGCCTCTTGTCAATACCCGAGCGGGCACGGCCGCCGTCCGCGCCGCCGCCAATCCCTCGCCCCGCAACCGGGGTTCGAGGCTGTCGTCGAACGGACGGGCGCTTTATCGCCGGCCTCGACCAGAAAGCAGGCGCGCCATCGAGACTCGACTGGCCGATGATTTGACCTCGAGGGCGCAAGGGAGAGCGTGAGTCGCATCCGGGTTCGTCAGATACGAGACCAGGCGAGCGGCCGTTCGGGCGCACCCGACACGGCCCGGCCGCGAGCCGTACCGTGCGGCGCTTCTTCCTTGGAACGCCGGATGTAGGATTCGGCCCCTGGTGTCAGTCCCATGACGTCGACCGAGCTCGTCGATCGGCTCGCGAACCACAAGACGATCGGAGCCGCGCCTCGCCAGGAGCTCGAGTGGCTGGCGGCGCACGGGACCCTCCGGCGCCTGGAGGTGGGCGACACGCTCTCGACGCGGGGCGCGCCGGTGGAAGGTCTGTTCGTCGTTCTCTCGGGCCGGATCGCCATCTTCATCGATCGCGGCTCGGGCCCTCACAAGCTGGCGGAGTGGCGGGATGGCGACGTGACGGGCTTGCTTCCGTACTCCCGCCTCGTCGCGGCGCCGGGCCGGTCGCTCGTCCAGGAGCCCTCGGAGGTCCTCGTCGTGCCCCGCGAGCACATGAACGCCCTCGCCAGAGAGTGCCACGAGCTCACGTCGATCCTCGTCCATCGGATGATCGATCGAGCGCGGGAATTCACGTCGAACGAGCTGCACGACGAGAAGATGATCTCGCTCGGGCGTCTCTCGGCGGGGCTCGCCCACGAGCTGAACAACCCCGCGTCCGCGATCGAACGAAGCGCGGCGCTTTTCGCGAACCGGCTCGAGGACGCCGAGCAGGCGGCGCGCGCTCTCGCCACGGCGGGTCTCACCGTCTCGCAGTTCGACGCCATCGACGGCGTGCGCAACGCGTGCGCCGCCGCGCCCGAGCAGGGGGTCCGGTCGCCGATCGAGCACGCCGAACGCGAAGAGGCCATCACCGGCTGGCTCGCCGGCCGCGGCCTCGATACGGCCGCCGCCGAAGCCCTGGCCGAAACCGCCGTGACGACCGAAGCGCTCGATCGGCTCTCCGGCGCCGTCCAGGGGCCCGCGCTCAATGCCGCGTTGCGCTGGGCCGCCGCGGGCTGTTCTCTCCGCCGGCTCGCCTCGGAGATCCAGGAGGCCGCGACCCGGATCGCGGGGCTGGTCCTGGCGGTCAAGGGTTTCACGCACATGGACCAGGCAACCGTCGCCGAGCCGGTGGATCTCGCCAAGAGCCTCGCGAACACGGTCGCGGTTCTCAAGTCGAAGGCGCGCGGGAAGTCGGTCGCCGTGTCCGTGAAAGTCGACCCTGGCTTGCCTCGCGTCCGCGGGTTCGTGGGCGAGCTGAACCAGATCTGGGGCAACCTGATCGACAACGCGCTCGACGCCGTCCCCGAATCGGGTCGCGTCGAGGTCGAGGCCGGTCGGGAGTCCCGGCGCGTCGTCGTGCGGATCGCCGACAACGGCCCCGGCATCCCGGCCGAGATCCGCGACCGGATCTTCGATCCCTTTTTCACGACGAAGGCCGCCGGGCAGGGGACGGGCCTGGGCCTCGACATCGTCCGCCGGCTCGTCCAGCACAACGAGGGGGAGATCGCGGTCGAGTCGCGGCCGGGCCGGACGGAGTTTCAGGTCACGCTGCCGCTTGCCGAGATCGAGGGCGCCGAAGGCCGGGCGTGAGCAAACCCGTTCTCCTCGTCGTGGATGACGATCCGCAGGTCCTCGCGGCGGTGCGGCGAGACCTCCGCTCCCGGTACAGGGACCAGTACATGGTCGTGAGCGCCGGCTCGGGATCGGAGGCGCTCGAGACGGCGCGCGATCTGAAGAGCCGCGGCGATTCGCTGGCGATGGTGATCAGCGACCAGCGCATGCCCGGGATGCTCGGCGGGGAAGTGCTCGCCCGCTCCCGCGAGCTGTACCCTCTCGCGCGGCGTGTCCTGCTGACGGCATATTCGGACATCGAAGCGGCGATCCGCGCGATCAACGAAGCGCACCTCGATCATTACCTCTCGAAGCCCTGGGATCCGCCCGAGGAACGGCTCTATCCGGTCGTCGACGACCTGCTCGACGCCTGGCAGGCGGAGTCGCTGCCGGAAGCGTGCGGCCTGCGGCTGATCGGGCATCAGTGGGCCACGCGATCCCACGAGATCAAGGACTTTCTCGCGAGCAACCTCGTTCCGTACCGCTGGCTGGACGTCGAGCGCGAGGCGGACGCGCGGACGCTTCTCGAGGCCGCGGGCATCGGCACCGACGCGCTCCCGGCCCTCTTCTTCGAGGACGGGAGCGTCCTGACGAACCCGGAGCCGCGCCAGGTGGCCGAACGTCTCGGCCGGCCGCTGTCGGCCGCCTTCGAGGTCTATGACCTCGTGGTCGTCGGGGCGGGTCCCGCCGGGCTCGCGGCGGCGGTGTACGGCGCCTCCGAAGGCCTGCGGACGATCCTGCTCGACCGCCACTCCCCGGGCGGACAGGCGGGGACGAGCTCCCGCATCGAAAACTACCTCGGGTTCCCCGCCGGTGTCAGCGGCAGCGAGCTGACGCGCCGCGCCATCATGCAGGCGCAGCGCCTCGGCGCCGAGTTCCTCGCGCCGCTCGAGGTGACGGGCGTCTCGATCGGCGGCGGATACAAGCGTCTCGCGCTGTCGGACGGCCGCGAGCTCGTCACGCGAGCCATGCTGGCCGCCACGGGCATGTTCTACCGGGAGCATCCGGCTCCCGGAGTCGCGGAGCACGCGGGCGCCGGCGTCTATTACGGCGCCGCGACCACAGAAGCGCCGGCGTTCCGCGGCCGGCGAGTCTTCGTCGTGGGCGGCGGCAACTCCGCCGGCCAGGGAGCCATGCACCTGGCGCGGTATGCGGAGGATGTGCAGATCGTCGTGCGCCGCGAAGGCCTGCAGGAGACGATGTCGCAGTACCTGATCGAGCAGATCGAGAAGACCTGGAACATCCATCTGCGCGCCCGGACGGAGATCGCCGGCGTCGAAGGCGCCGGTCACGTGGAACGGGTGACTCTGCGTTCGCTCGACGACGGCTCGTGTCGAACCGAAGAAGCCGACGCCGTTTTCGTTTTCATCGGGACGCGGCCGCGAAGCGACTGGCTGCCGGCCGGCGTCCTGCGCGACGCGAAAGGCTTCGTTCTCACGGGCCGCGATCTGATGGCGGCCGAGGCCTATCCGAAAACCTGGAAAGAACAGCGGGAGCCGTTTCCCCTCGAGACGAGCGTGGCGGGGGTGTTCGCTGCGGGCGACGTGCGCGCGGGAGCGATGAACCGCGTGGCCTCCGCCGTCGGAGAAGGCTCCATGGTCGTGCGCCTCGCGCACGAGTATCTGGCTCTGACCTGAGTTCGCCGCGAGCCCGCCGCGGCCGCGCCCCGGCGCTACTTACCGAGCAGCTTGTCGAGCTCCCGGCGCACGTCCTCCATCTTCACCTCGTGGTCGGGCTCCTTCCAGAGGACCTTGCCATCCGCCGATCGGATGACGAGACCGTGATTGTCGAAGCCGAGCGACTTCACGACCTTCCGGTTCTCGGGCGTCGTGGCGTCGAGGTTCTCGCCCCGGGCTTTCCCCTTGTACTCCTCCCCGAGCCCGCTCACGGCGGGCTTGATCTTTGCGCAGATCGGTCAGCCGGGCAGGTAGTAGTAGGTCACCTCGAGCACGCCGGTCTTCTCGGCGGCTGCCGGGGCGAGCGCGGTCGAGAGCGAAGCCAGGACGGCGAGGATCAACGCGCGTCGAGTCGTCATGCGACCTCCATTTGTCGTCAGAATACTCCCGCGCATTCGCTTCTTTCGGCCGGGACGATCGACTCCCGATCGCCGCGGCTCAGAGCCGAAGCGCCGGCATCGCGCCTGAGACTGCGCCGGTCATTCACGATGCTCACGCGGCCGATGCCCCGTCCGCTCTGTGTGAACCGGGTGCTAGGCTCTGGGACGATGCGCAGAGACCACGAGAACAAGGCGGCACGGCCGCCCGAGAAACGGGTTTCGTGAGATTCGCAGATCGCCGTTCGGGCGCGCACGCTGCTTTCGTGCGGGGCCGGTGCCGGGCCAGGAGGATTCGATGAGACGGGACGTGACGGTATGGATCGACCATCGAGAGGCCGTGTTCGCGACGCTCACCGGTGAAGGCGAGGTGACGAGCCGGCTCGAGTCGAACGTCGAGAAGCACACGCGGTTCTCGATAAGGAAGGAGCATGGCGCGGAGGATCAATACGAGAGACGATATGCAGAGCACCTGCGCAAGTACTTCGACGCCGTCATCTCCCGCCTCCGCGATGCCGAAGCGATCCTCATCCTCGGACCGGGCGAAGCAAAGCACCAGCTCGAAAAGCGGCTTGGCGAAGAAGGGCTCGCCGGCCGCATCGTTGCGGTCGTGACGGCCGACAAGATGACCGATCCCCAGATTGCGGCGAGAGCTCGACAGCAGTTTCTGCGGGAAGAGCCCCAGTGACATGAAGGATCATCCATTGAAGGGAGCGTGATGACCAGAAGTCCAAGCAGCGGAGGCTCGAAGAGCCGGAACCGGGATGGAAAAGGTCCGCACGATCGCATCAGGCACGAGGGCCCCGGGAAATCGGGATCCCGCGACGGCGCCAGTGGACCGAAGGGATCCACTCCGGACAAGCACGGCGGCTCTGGCGTGGGCCGGCAGGAAGGCGGCTCAGGGGCGGGGCGCGAACGCTAGGGTCTCGACCCGAGCGCCCTGGCGGGCAACAGGATCAGGGCCCGGAGCAGCCCGAAAACGCCCTCGACCGCGATTCCCAGCAGGCGAAAAGGCAGCAGGAAGAGCCAGACGAACGGGTAGAGCACGAGCGCGAGCAGCGCCAGCGGCCAGCAGAGGAACAAGAGGCTCTCAACGCCGACGCAACAAACGATTGGATTTGCCCGCGCTGGGGCCGCATCATCGACAGATGTGGATGGGGCGCAATGTGACGATGGAGCAGATCGGCCAAAGAATCGACTCGGAGCAGTCTCCGAGGCGCCGTCGCGAGACGGCCGGGGGCGGCTCGTGATTCGGAGGGCCGTCGTCGCGAAGCCTCCGGACGCCTCTGGATCCGTCCAGCAAAGGCAGAAGAGCTGGCTCAACATCCTGTTTCTCTCGCTGACGCCAGTGATCGGCGTCGCGGGGACTGCGGCCTATGCGGTCGCCTTCGGTATCCGCTGGTGGGAGCCCGCTCTCTTCGTCCTGCTCTTCGGCCTCGTGAGCTTTTCCGTGACTGCGGGCTACCATCGCTGCTTCTCGCACAAGGCTTACGTCTGTCACCCGGCCGTCCAGGCCTTCTATCTCTTCTTCGGGTCGATGGCGCTTCAGAATTCGGCCCTGAAGTGGTCCTCGGACCACCGGGACCATCACCGCTACGTGGATCGGCACTGGGACCCGTACAGCATCCAGCGGGGCGGGCTCTGGGCGCACATCCTCTGGCTCTTCTATACGGAGCCGCCCGAGCGCACCTACGACAATGTCCCGGATCTCCAGGCGAACCGCCTGGTCCGCTGGCAATTCCGTTTCAACGGTCTCATCGGCGTTCTCGGAGGTCTCGGGATTCCGACCCTGATCGGCGCTTTCTTCGGCCGTCCGCTCGGCGGGCTGCTCTGGGGCGGTTTTCTCCGGATCGCGCTCATTCACCACACGACCTTCCTGGTCAACTCCGTGGCGCATCTGTACGGAAGTCAGCCCTACACGCGGGGGAACTCCGGGCGCGACAACGCGCTTCTCTCTTTCGTGACGAACGGCGAGGGGTACCACAATTTTCATCACAAGTTCCCGTCGGACTTTCGCAACGGCGTGCGCTGGTATCAGTGGGATCCCACAAAGTGGCTCATCGCTCTCCTTAGTCTCGTCGGACTCGCCCGTGATCTCGTGCAGACACCCGAATCCGTGATCGAAAAGACACGTCTCCGGATACTCGCGGCGGCGGGGCCGCGCGGCGAGGGCGCGGCACCCAGGCGGACTCCCATCGCCGGCGCGACCGGCGGAGGAACGTATGCGGCCCCGTGAGCGCTTGCGTCCGAGCCACCGCGGGCGACGGGGCGGCCCGGAGTGGTCGCATGCACCGCGAACGGCTCGACACGCGTTCTGACTCCAGCGCTCGCGAGTCTGAACTCGATCGAAACAAACGATTGGACCCGGCGCCGACCCGACGGCCATGATGAGGGCCCGGCGGTGCACGATCGATCGCTCGGAATGTCGGAACATCATTTCGAGATCGCATGCCGGGCCGGAAGGTGAAACGGTGAACGCGAAGCGACCGGGACAAAGACTCGCGCGGAAAGTTTCGGCGAAGGACCACGTTCGCGGCTCGCCCCTCGCAAGCACGACGCTGGTTGCTTACGGCGACTTCGCTTCGCCGGCGTGCGCGCAGGCGTACGGCACCGTCAAGAAGATCCAGAAGAAGATGGGCACGCGTCTGCGCTACGTCTACCGCAGCTTTCCGCAGCCCGAGCAATTCCGGCATTCCGAGGAGGCAGCCCAGGCCGCGGAGTGCGCGTCCTCGCAGGGCAGGTTCTGGGAGATGCACGATCCCTGTTCGAAGGCGAGACTCCGAGGGACCGGGTCCGGCTCCAACGGCATGCGGCGCAGGTCGGCCTGGACCTGATTCGGTTCCGCCGCGAGATGCTCGCCCACGTCCACTCCGAGAAGATCCGGGGCATCCGACGGGGAGGCGTCCGAAGCGGTGTCGCCGTGGCGCCGGCCTTCTTCATCAACAACGTCCGGCACGAGAGCTCCTTCGGGCTGGCGACCCTGCTCGCGGCAGTTCAGGCGGTCTCCGGTGGGTGAGGCGTACGAGGGGAACACGAAATCCATGCGGGTCGCAATGGATCGAGAACGCACAAAGGTGCACCGGAGGCTTTCTGTCTCCGGAGTGATGCGCGCGCTCAAGAACCTGCGGGAGGAGACGCCCGCGGCGGCCTGAGCCCTTCGTATCTTTCCCCCGGCCGAGCCGACCCGCGGCTCGGCGTTTCTTTCCGCGTGGTAAGAAGAGGATGATGCGCGCGGACGGCGACCCCATTCGCGCCGAGCTCTTTTCGGCGGATCATCTGGAGCAGTTCGCCGCGAAGCTCGCCGCCGAACAGCCCGTCCACCTCCGACAAAGGCGCGGCCGTCCGTTGCTGCCGCGGCTGCGCGAGAACTCGCGGGTGCTTCTGCAGGCTCAGCGGGCGATCGCGGAGGCCAGCCGAAGGACCCGTGCCATCTCTCCGGCGGCGGAGTGGCTGCTCAACAACTCCCACATCGTCGAGGAGCAGATCCGGGAGATCCAGCAGGACCTGCCACCCGGGTTCTACCGGGAGCTGCCCAAGCTCGCTTCCGGACCGCTCGAAGGCTACCCGCGCGTCTACGGGCTGGCCTGGTCGTTCGTCTCGCACACGGACAGTCGAATCGATCTCGACACGCTGCGCCGCTTCGTCCGCGCCTACCAGGCCGTGCAGCCTCTCACGATCGGCGAGCTGTGGGCGTTGGCGATCTCGCTGCGCGTGGTTCTGGTCGAGAATCTTCGTCGCCTGGCCGAGCGCGTCGCCGCGCGGGGCATCGCGCGGGAACAGGCCGACGCGATCGCCGACACGCAGCTCTCGACCGGCGGCATCCCGAGCCCGGGTCCGGCGGCCGTGATTCAGATGCTGGAGCAACTGCCGTTCACCTCGGCCTTCGCGGTCCAGCTCGCCCGGAGACTCCGCGAACAGGATCCCGCGGTCACTCCGGCGCTCGCCTGGCTCGATCGCCGATTCGCCCGCGATGGGACCACGGCCGAAGAGGCCGTCCATCTCGAGCACCAGGCACAGGTCGCCAGCCACGCGACGGTACGCAACGTCATCACGAGCATGCGGCTCCTTTCTTCGGCCGACTGGGCGGAGTTCTTCGAGAGCGTGAGCCTCGTTCACGAAGCGCTCTCCGCGGGCACGCGCGTCGCCGAGATGGACTTCGCGACACGCGATCGCTATCGGCACGCGGTCGAGGATCTGTCACGCGGGAGCGTCCATGACGAGCTCGAGGTGGCGCGCCGTGCCGTCGCCATGGCTCGGAGCGCCGAGACCTCGCCGGGGGATTCGGAGGCCGCTCCCGATCCGCGTCTTGCCGACCCCGGCTACTACCTGATCTCCCGGGGGCGCGCGCGGCTCGAGGTCGAGCTCGAGTTCCACGTCCCGGTCCGGCAATGGCTGCGGCGCGCGTGGTTCGCTGCCGCGACTCCCGGCTACCTGGGCACGATCGCCCTCGGAACCGCCGCGATCCTCGCCGTTCCTCTGGCGCTCGCCGATGTGGCCGGCGCTTCCCGCGCCTCTCTGGGCCTGCTCGCCGTCCTCGCGTTGGTACCGGCCTCGGACCTGGCGACCGGTCTCGTGCAGCGGTTCGTGACGGCGCTCATCGGGCCGCGGCGACTGCCCAAGCTCGAGCTCGCCGCCGGCGTGCCGGAACAGGCGCGCGCACTGATCGTGATTCCCATGCTCCTGACCGATGACACCGAGATTCGCGAGGTGGTGCAGCGGTTGGAGGTGCACTACCTCGCCAATCCGGATCCCGAGCTCCGGTTCGCGCTCCTGTCGGACTGGTCCGACGCGCCTTCGGAGAGCCTGCCCGAGGACGACGCACTCGTCGCGGCGGCGCGCGCCGCGGTAAGGGAGCTCAACGACCGGCACGGGCCTGCGGCCGGGGGAGGCGACCGCTTCTGGGTCTTCCATCGGCGCCGCCTCTGGAACGAGGGCGAAGGGGTCTGGATGGGATGGGAAAGGAAGCGCGGGAAGCTTCGCGAGCTCAACCGTCTCCTGCGCGGCGCGACGGACACGTCCTTTCTGTCGGTGGAAGGCGGCGCGCCGCCGCCCGCCGGCATCCGGTACGTCATCACGCTGGACGCGGACACGCGGCTGCCGCGGGAGGCCGCACGCGGGCTGATTGGAACGATCGCCCACCCGCTGAACGTGCCCATCTTCGACGCGGCGGCGGAACGAGTCGTCGAGGGGCATGCGATTCTCCAGCCGCGCGTCGCTCCCACGTTGCCCGAAACCGGCTTCGGCACGCTCTTCCAGCTCATCTTCTCGGGCCCTCGCGGCATCGATCCCTACGCCTTCGCTGTCTCGGATGTGTACCAGGACCTCTTCGGCGAGGCGATCTACACCGGCAAGGGCATCTACGACGTGGACGCGTTCGAGCGCGCGCTCGGCGACCGGGTGCCGGACAATACGCAACTCTCCCACGATCTCTTCGAAGGGCTGTTCGCCCGAGCCGGATTTGTTTCGGACATCGAGCTCTTCGAAGGCTTCCCGGGCCATTACGAGGTGGCCGCCTCGCGCCAGCACCGCTGGGTGCGAGGTGACTGGCAGTTGTTGCCCTGGATCGTCGGGAACGGCCCCCGCGCCAGCCGTACGCGAAGCGCGATTCCTCTCATGGGTCGCTGGAAGATGCTCGACAACCTCCGGCGGAGCCTCGCGCCGCCGGCGACCTTTGCGACGCTGCTCACCGCGTGGTGCCTGCCGGGAGCCGGCGCTCGCCTCGGGACGCTCTTCATCCTCTTCGTGTTCGTTTTCCCCACGCTGCTGTCGTTCTTCACGGGTCTTCTCCCCGAACACCCGGGCGTCGCCAAGCGCAGCTTCGTGCGGGGCGTCGTCTCGGACCTCGCCATCGGGCTGGCGCAAGCGGCTGCGCGTCTGGTTTTTCTGGCGCACACGGCCTGGCTCCGATCCGATGCGATCGCGCGCACTCTCTGGCGTATGGCCGTGTCGCGGCGGCATCGGCTGGAGTGGGTGCCGGCGGCACAGGCGCATCGCTCTCTGGATCTGGAGATCTCCGGTTTCTATCGCCGCATGCGCTCGGCGGTCGGGCTGGGGGCCGCCGCGGGCCTCCTGGTGGCGGGCTTTGGAGCCGACGCCGGGAGGTGGTGGGCCGCGCCCTTCGTGGCGTTCTGGCTTCTGTCGCCTCTGGTCGCCCGCTGGGTCAGTGTGCCGCCGCGCGAGTCGCCGAGCGCGCGGATCTCTGCCGCTCAAGCGGGCGAGTTCCGCCGGATCGCACGCCGCACCTGGCACTTTTTCGAGCGGTTCGTCGGACCCGAGACGCACGGTCTTCCGGCGGACAACTTTCAGGAACTGCCGCAGCCGCAGATCGCCGGCCGGACGTCGCCGACCAACATCGGGCTCGCTCTTCTCTCGACCGTCGCGGCCAACGACCTGGGGTGGATCGGAACCGGTGAGATGCTGCAGCGCCTCGAGGCGACCCTCGCCACTCTGGGACGCCTGGATCGCTTCCGGGGACACTTCTACAACTGGTACGACACGGCGAATCTCGCGCCGCTCGAGCCCCGATACGTCTCGACGGTTGACAGCGGCAACCTCGCGGCGCACCTGATCGCTCTTCGGCAGGCATGCCTCGAGCGCGTGAACGAGCCGATCCCCATGGAGAGCGCGCTCGACGGGATCGGCGACACGCTGGAGCTCCTGCGCGAAGCCGCGATCGTCGCCGCGCGGCGCAGCCCGGGCCGCGTCGTCACGACCCGCCAGCTCGAGAGCGCTCTCGAGGAGACCCGTGCGTTGCTCGCGCGGGCGCCCGGCTCGTTCTCCGAATGGGAGGAACGGCTGGCCTCTCTGTCCCGGCATACCGAAACGCTCGTGGACGTCGTCCTCGCGCTGCAACAGGAAGACGAAAGCCCGCAAACCGCGCTCGCGCTCGAATGGGCGCAAGCTCTGCGGGACAGCGTGGCGAGCCACGCGCGCGACGACGAAGCGATCCGGGGGCGGGACGATCCGGCGGACGCCTTCGCCCGGCGTCTCGCCGCCGCCGCCGCCGCTGCCGGCCGAATTGCGGAGGAGATGGACTTCTCGTTTCTGCTGGATCGCCGCCGCGAGCTCTTTTCGATCGGGTACCGAGCCTCGGATCGCGCCGCCGACCCGGGCCACTATGACCTCCTGGCGTCGGAGGCGCGGCTGGCGAGCTTCGTCGCGATCGCGCGCGGGGACGCGCCGGTCGATCACTGGTTCCACCTGAGTCGCCCGCTGACTCCGGTCGGCCGCGGGTCCGCGTTGATGTCCTGGTCCGGATCCATGTTCGAGTATCTGATGCCCGATCTCGTGCTCGAGGCGCCGTCGGGCAGTCTGCTCGATCAGACCGTTCGGCTCGCGGTGCGGCGGCAGATCCGGTACGGAGAGGAGCGACGGGTGCCGTGGGGGATCTCCGAGGCCGCCTACAACGCGTGGGACTTGAACTTCACGTACCAGTACTCCAACTTTGGCGTCAGCGGTCTGGGATTGAAGCGCGGCCTGTCGGAGGATCTGGTCGTGGCGCCGTATGCGACGGCGCTGGCCGCCATGGTCGAGCCCGTCGCCGCGCTCGCGAACTTCGAGCGGCTCGCATCGATCGGCGCGCTCGGCCGATACGGCTTCTACGAATCGATCGATTACACCGCCTCGCGGCTGCCCGAGGGCGAGACCTTCGCGGTGGTGAAGGCCTACATGGCCCACCACCAGGGCATGACGATCGTGGCGCTCGCGAACCTGCTGCTCGAATCGACGATGCGCCGCCGTTTCGGCGCCGACCCGAGCGTCCAGGCCACCGACCTTCTCCTTCAGGAGCGCACGCCGCGCACCGTGGCGGTGGCGCGTCCGGTGCCCGAAGACGGGGCCGCGCAGCTTCACGTTCGGGAGGACGTCCCGCCGGTCCTGCGTCGTTTTCGTTCGCCCCACGATCCGACGCCGCGAACTCACCTGCTGTCCAACGGACGTTACTGCGTGATGATGACGGCCGCCGGATCCGGCTACAGCCGCTGGGGAGGGCTCGCCGTCACGCGCTGGCGCGAGGACTCGACGCGTGACCCCTGGGGTACCTACGTCTTCCTGACCGACGCGGAGTCGGGAAAGACCTGGTCGGCCGGGTATCAGCCGGCGGGAGTCGAACCGGACTCCTACGAGGCCGTCTATTCGGAAGATCGCGTGGAGATTCATCGCCGCGACGGGCCGATCGCGACCAATCTTCAGGTCCTCGTCTCGACGGAAGACGACGCCGAAATGCGGCGGATCTCCCTGACCAATCTCGGGGCGCGCGCCCGAGAGATCGAGATCACGTCGTACACGGAGATCGTGCTCGCGCCGCCCGACGCCGACGCCGTCCATCCCGCGTTCTCGAACCTCTTCGTCCAGACCGAGTTCTCCCCCGCGACGGAGGCGTTGCTCGCCCGGCGCCGCCCTCGCGATCGCGAGGCGCCGATCTGGGCGGCGCAGGTGATGACGGCGCAGGGCGAGTTGTCGGAGGTGCTGCAGTACGAGACGGATCGCGGGCGATTTCTGGGCCGGGGGCGGTCGATCCGAAATCCCAGCGCCATCGAGGACCGACGGCCGCTCTCGAATACCGTCGGAACCGTCCTGGATCCGGTCTTCAGCATTCGCCGGCGGGTGCGCCTGGCCCCCGGGGCGACGGCGCGCGTTCAGCTCGCGTTGATGGTCGCCGATTCGCGTGAGCGTGCGCTCGAGCTGGCCGACAAGTACCGGGATCCGGCCACGTTCGATCGCGTCTCGAACCTCTCCTGGACCCAGGCCCAGGTCCAGTTGCGGCATCTCGGCGTCACCAGCGACGAGGCGCATCTGTTTCAGCGCCTCGCGACCCGCGTTCTGTACTCCGACCCGACTTTGCGCGCCTCCGCCGAGACGATCCTGCGCAACCGGAAGGGGCCTTCGGTTCTCTGGAGACATGGGATCTCGGGCGAACGGCCGATCGTGCTCGTCCGGATCGATCAGGTCGAGGACCAGGGCATCGTGCGTCAGCTCCTGCGCGCCCACGAGTATTGGAAACTGAAGGGCCTCGCCGTGGATCTCGTCATCATCAACGAGCAGCCCACCTCCTACTCGCCCGAGCTCGGCTCCGCTTTGGAGTCTCTGGTCCGCGCGGGGGCCCGCCTGGCCGGCGCCGGGGCGGAGAGCCCGGTGGGAGACGTGTTCGTCCTGCGCGGGGAGCTTCTCTCTGGCGAGGAGCGCGACGCGCTCGCCGTGGCCGCGCGGGTCATCCTGCTCTCCCGCCATGGGACCCTGTCGGAGCAGGTCCTGCGTCTCCTGCGAAGCGCCCCGGCGCCGCCGGCCGCGGCGGCGATCCTCGCGCCGCCGCCGCCAGCGGACGTCCCGCCGCCCCGCCTTCCTCTGGAGTTCTTCAACGGTCTGGGCGGCTTCTCCGGCGACGGCTCCGAGTACGTCACGATCCTGGGAGAGCGGCAGTGGACTCCGGCTCCCTGGATCAATGTCCTGGCCAACTCGACCTTCGGCTGTCTCGTGTCGGAATCCGGAGCGGGCTACACGTGGTCGGGCAACAGCCGTCAGAACCAGCTCACACCCTGGTCCAACGACCCCGTCGGCGATCCATGCGGGGAAGCCCTCTTCGTTCGAGACGAAGAGACCGGAGAGATCTGGTGCCCGACGCCGCTGCCGATACGGGACGAAGGCTCGTACCTCGTTCGTCACGGCCAGGGGTACAGCCGTTTCGAGCACGAACATCACGGAATCGGTACGGACCTGCTCTTCTTCGTTCCGCGCGAGGATCCGGTCAAGGTCTCCCGCCTCGATCTCGAGAACCGGTCGGGTCAGGCGCGGACACTGACGGTGACCGCCTACACGGAATGGGTCCTCGGGGCGCAGCGCGGTGCCGCGGCCCCGTTCCTCGTGACCGAGCTCGACGAGACCGGGGCTCTTTTCGCGCGCAACTTCTGGAATGAGCCGTACGCGGGCCGAGTCGCGTTCGCCGACGCGGAAGGACGGCAGACGGCGTGGACGGCCGACCGAACGGAGTTCCTGGGGCGCAACGGGGGGCTCGACGCTCCGGCGGGGCTCGCCCCCGAACGCGTGTTGTCCGGGAGCGCCGGGGCCCGTCTGGATCCCTGCGCCGTTCTCCAGGTGCGGTTGCGGCTGGAGGCCGGACAGCGCGCGCAAATCCGTTTCCTGCTCGGCCAGGGCTCCGACACGGCGGAGGCAAGGCGACTCGTGACGCGCTACCGCACGGAGGACCTCGACGCCGCGCTGTCACAGGTTCGTCGTGAATGGGAGGACACCCTCTCCGCTCTCCAGGTCCGCACTCCGGACCGCTCGATGGACTTGATGCTGAATCGCTGGCTCCTGTACCAGGTGGTGGCGTGCCGTTACCGGGCCCGCGCGGCGTTCTATCAGGCGGGAGGCGCCTGGGGCTTCCGCGACCAGCTTCAGGACGCCATGTCGTTCACGGTCGCCCGGCGGGAGCTGGCGCGCGAGCATCTGCTGCGCGCCGCATCGCGGCAGTTCCAAGAGGGAGACGTGCAGCACTGGTGGCATGACCCCGAGGGGAAGGGCGTGCGGACCCGAATCTCGGACGACCTCCTCTGGCTTCCCTACGCCGCGCACCACTACGTCGAGGTCACGGGCGACTACGGCGTCCTCGACGAACCGGCGCCGTTTCTCGAGGCCCCGCCGCTCGAGCCCGCGGAGACCGACCGCTACTTCGAGCCCAAGATCTCCCCACAGGTGGCGTCGCTCTACGAGCATTGCGCCCGCGCCCTGGACCGCAGCCTCGCGGTCGGTTCCCACGGCCTGCCGTTGATGGGCACCGGCGACTGGAACGACGGGATGAATCGCGTCGGCGTCGAGGGCCGGGGCGAGAGCGTGTGGCTCGGCTGGTTCCTGCACACCAACCTGGTCGAGTTCGCCGCTCTTGCAGAGCGCCGCGGGGAAAACGAGCGGGCCCGGACCTGGCGCGCCCACGCCGCCTCATTGAAGGACACGCTCGATCGCGAGGGCTGGGACGGCGACTGGTATCGCCGCGCCTACTTCGACGACGGGACCCCTCTCGGGTCGGCGTCCAATGACGAGTGCCGCATCGACTCGATCGCTCAATCGTGGGGAGTGATCTCCGGAGCGGCGGATCCCGAGCGGCGCCGCCGCGCCATGGCCGCCGTGGACGAGCATCTCATCCGGAGGGGCGACGGGCTCGTTCTGCTCCTCACGCCTCCGTTCGACCGCACGAAGCTCGAGCCGGGCTACGTCAAGGGATACGTCCCCGGGGTGCGCGAGAACGGCGGCCAGTACACGCACGCCGCCGTGTGGGCCATGATCGCGTTCGCGGCGCTCGGGGATGGGGACAAGGCCGGAGAGCTCTTCGCGCTCCTGAATCCCATCAACCACGCGAGCACCCGATCCGGCCTCTATCGCTACAAGGTCGAGCCGTACGTGATGGCCGGGGACGTCTATTCCGAGCGGCCGCATGCGGGGCGCGGCGGCTGGACCTGGTACACGGGCGCGGCCGGCTGGATGTATCGCGCGGGCGTCGAGTGGATCCTGGGCTTCCGCCTGCGCGGCGCGGTGCTCCACGTGGATCCGTGCATTCCCCGCGCCTGGCCGCGGTACGAGATCCTCTTCCGCTACCACTCGGCCCGATACCGCCTCTCCGTCGAGAACCCTCGCGGAGTCATGCGAGGCGTCACGCATATTTCGCTCGACGGCGGGCCGGTCGATGGGCGCGAGATCCCGCTTGTCGACGACGGGCGCGAGCACCGGATCGCCGTCGTGCTGGGCGAGCCGCTCGAGCAATAGACTCGGCCTCTTGAAACGCCGAGACGTTTCCTCCGCGCACCGCGCGACCCGGACGTCGCCGCTCGAGCGTGGCCGGACAGCCCATGCCCGGTACGATTTCGCGCATCGGCGCTAAGCTACGAAAGCCGTGAGCTATTCGTCGATGCTTCGGTCGGCGCTGGTTGCGCTGCTCCGGAACAAGATGCGAAGCGCGCTGACGGTTCTGGGCATCATGATCGGCATCGCGGCCGTGATCTGCGTCGTCGCCATCGGCCAGGCCGGGCAGGCCCGCGTCGAGCAACAACTGCAGAACCTCGGCGACAACTTCGTCTGGATCGAAGCCGGCGGCCGCGCGATCAACGGCGTGCGCACGGGCACCCACGACACGACCACACTCACCGTTTCCGACGGCGTCGCCATCAAGAACCAGATCTCGCTCATCAAGGCAATGTCGCCGAACGTCGACGATCCGGTCCAGGTGATCTACGGCAACCAGAACTGGCACACTTCTTACCGGGGCGTGTCGCCCGAGTACTTCGACATCAAGCGCTGGGTGATCGATCAGGGGGCCGTCTTTTCCGCGGACGACGTCGAGCGGGCCGCGGACGTCTGCGTCATCGGCCGGTCGGTGCGGGCGCAGCTCTTCGGAACGGAGGATCCGATCGGCAAGGTGATCCGCGTGACGAACCTGCCGTGCAAGGTCGTCGCGACGCTCCAGCCGAAGGGGCTCTCCCTTTCCGGCCAGGATCAGGACGACACGGTCATCCTGCCTTACACGACCGCGCAGAAGAAGCTCAAGGGAGTGAGCTGGCTCGACGACATCCTCTGCTCGGCCGTTTCGTCGGACGCGGTCAAGGCCGCCGGTCAGGAAGCGGCGGCGATCCTCCGGGACCGCCATCACCTGCGGCCGGAGGAGGAGGACGATTTCAACATCCGCAATCCCGAGGACATCATTCAGGCCCAGCTCGACGCCAGCAAGACGCTGAAGGTTCTCCTGATCGTCGTCGCGTCGATCTCCCTTCTCGTCGGCGGAATCGGCATCATGAACGTCATGCTCGTCTCCGTCACCGAGCGCACGCGGGAGATCGGCGTGCGCGTCGCCGTGGGCGCGACCGACGAAGCCATCCAGCTCCAGTTCCTGAGCGAGGCCGTCCTGTTGAGCCTCGTCGGCGGGGCCGCGGGCGTTCTTCTCGGGATCGGATGCTCCTATCTGGTAGGCGAGACGCTCCACTGGCCACTCGAGATTTCCTTCGAGGCGGTGCTGGTCGCGGCCCTCTTCTCCGCCGCCGTCGGGGTCTCGTTCGGCTACTACCCGGCGCGGCGAGCGTCCGGCCTCGACCCGATCGAAGCGCTGCGATACGAGTGACGCCCCGCGGATGGCCGGTGCGCGCGACATGACCAGGCGCAAGTGGCTGGCGCTGGCGGGACTCGTCCTCGTCGTCGGGCTCCTGGGACTGCTGAGCGCGACCCGCCGGGCTTCGATGCAGCACTTCACCGCGAAGGTCGAGCGTGGCCCCATTCGGGACGTCGTGGAGGCCACCGGTACCATCAACGCCGTCGTGACTGTCCAGGTCGGATCGCAGGTCTCGGGCAGCATCGCGAAGCTCAACGCCGACTTCAACTCCCGGGTCCACAAGGGCGACGTCATCGCGCTCATCGATCCCGCCCTGTTTCAGGGCGCGGTGCTCCAGGCGTCTGCGGACCTCGACGACGCGAAGGCCAACGCGATCGCGGCGCGGGCAAACCTGGACCGGGCGCGGGCCGTCGCCGCACAGGCGAAGGCGGACGACGAGCGCAGCGCCGCCTTGAACAAGGACAACCTGCTCAGCC
The DNA here is from genome assembly GCA_035498835.1 of Thermoanaerobaculia bacterium. Classification (GTDB taxonomy): domain Bacteria; phylum Acidobacteriota; class Thermoanaerobaculia; order UBA5066; family Gp7-AA6; genus DATBFU01. Next base: position 37,668 of record DATJZU010000144.1, on the reverse strand, counting down.
AGCAGCAGCTCGACCTCGCGAGGGCCGCGGACGATTCCGCCAAGGCGAGCGTGGGTGCGGCCGTCGCCAACGTCACGCAGGCCGACGCGCAGGTCAAGCAGAAGACCGCGGCGCTCGAAGTCGCCCAGACCAATCTCAACTACACGGTGATTCGCTCTCCCATCGACGGCACCGTCGTCGCCCGCAACGTCGAGCTCGGCCAGACGGTCGCCGCCTCACTGCAGGCGCCGACGATCTTCACGATCGCCCAGGATCTCACCAAGATGCTCGTCTACACGAAGACCGACGAGTCGGACGTGGGAAACATCACGGTCGGCAGCCCCGTCACCTTCAAAGTCGACGCGTTTCCGAAGGAGTCCTTCGGCGGAACGGTTCGCCAGGTACGGATGAACCCGACGACGATTCAGAACGTCGTGACGTACGACACGATCATCGAGTTCGAGAATCGCGACATGAAGCTCTTTCCGGGAATGACGGCCTACGTGACGATCCCGGTCGCCGCGGTGGACGACATCCTGAAAGTTCCGAACACGGCACTCCGCTACAAGCCGCCGATTCCGCTGGAAGAGATCGAGGGTCTCTACGCGCGGCGCGGAATCGAGTCGGAGCCCGCGGCCACCGCGCGTCCGCCGGCGTCCGATGCGGCCGGGCCGGGCGCGTCGAGCGGTCCGCGCCCCGCACGGCGCGACGTCGTGGTCGTCTGGAAACGGGGTTCCGGCGACTCGTTGGAGCCGATCCAAATCGCGCTCGGCATCACGGATCATTCATACACGCAGGTGAGGGAAGTGCTCAAGGGGTCCCTCAAAGAGGGAGACGACCTCATCATCCGATCCGTCACGGCGAAGCCGCAGACCCCCGGCGGTCTTCGACGCTAGTGGCGAGCGCTCCGCCGCCGGTCATCCGGGTCGAGAACCTCCACAAGTACTACGAGCTCGGCGAGACCCGCGTGCACGCGCTCCGCGGTGTCGATGTGGAGATCGGGCCGGGCGAATTCGTCGCCATCATGGGGGCAAGCGGCAGCGGAAAGTCGACCTTCATGAATCTGCTCGGCTGCCTCGATCGTCCGTCCGCCGGGCGGTATTTGCTCGACGGCATCGACGTGGCGGGGCACGACCGGCGAGCGCTCGCGGCGATCCGAAATCAGAAGATCGGCTTCGTCTTTCAAGGATTCAATCTCCTGGCCCGGACGACGGCGCTCGAGAACGTCGAGCTGCCGACCCTGTATACGCGCGTCGACCGGGGCGAACGGGAGGCGCGGGCGTTGAAGGCGCTCGAGATGGTCGGCCTCGGCGACCGGGCGCGGCACTTTCCTTCACAGATGTCCGGCGGCCAGCAACAGCGCGTCGCCATCGCGCGCGCTCTCGTCAATCGGCCGGCGATCCTGCTCGCGGACGAGCCGACCGGGAATCTCGACAGCCGCACTTCCGTCGAAATCCTCGAGATCTTTCAGGATCTCAACGACCACGGCCTGACGATCGTTCTCGTCACCCACGAGCCGGACATCTCGCGGTTCGCCAAACGCGTCCTGGTCTTCAAAGACGGCACGATCCGGAAGGACGAGCCCGTCCGGAATCGGCCGAAGGCCGCGGAGGTGCTGGCGACGTTGCCGGCGCTCGCGGACTGAGGCGAGTCCCCAGGCGGCCGGCGCCCGAAAACTCGCTCGACCCAATAGACTCACCGCGATGAAGGCCCGTCGCGCCGCCAGATCTTCGCGCCGTCCTCCGGAGCCGCCGCTCGTGCGCGGACGAAAGGCGTATGCGTGTCGCGACTTCGCCGCCGCGTTCGAGGCGCTCTCCGCAGCCGACGTCGCCGACCCGCTCGACGCGGGTGATCTCGACCGGCTCGCGATGTCCGCAGGGCTGCTCGGCCGCGATGCGGAGTTCCTGCAGGCGCTCGAGCGCGCCCATCAGGCGCATCTCGCGTTGGGCAACGCCGCGGCGGCGGCGCGTTCCGCCTTCTGGCTCGGTTTTCGACTCCTGTCCCTCGGCGAGACGGGCCGCGGCACGGGATGGCACGCGCGCGCCCGGCGCGTGCTCGACGAGGCCGGCCTCGACTGCGCCGAGCGCGGCTACCTGTTGCTGTCCGCCGCCCGCCAGCATCTCGCGTTCCGGGAGTGGGACGCCGCGCGCGCCGCCGCAGCCGAGGCGGCCGCGATCGCGCGGCGCTTCTCCGACACGGACCTGCTCGCCTTCGCGCGGAACCTCGAAGGTCAGGCGTTTCTCGGGGAGGGCCGCGTCACGGAAGGGCTCGAGCTCCTGGACGAGGCGATGGTCGCCGTCTCCGCGGGCGAGGTCACGCCGCTCGTGACGGGGCTCATCTACTGCATCGTGATCCGATGCTGCCAAAACGTGTACGCGCTCGGGCGGGCGCGCGAGTGGACCGAGGCTCTGAAGACTTTTTGTGACTCGCAGCCGGGCGGCGTCTCCTTCACGGGACAGTGTCTCGTCCATCGTTCCGAGATTCTGCAGTGGAACGGACAGTGGTCGGAAGCGATCGCGGAAGCGCGGCGCGCTTCGGAGAGGCTCCTCGCGAGCACACCCGAGCGCGCGGCGGCGCCGGCCTTCTACCAGCGGGCGGAGCTCCATCGCCTTCGCGGCGAGTTCGCCGAGGCCGAGGAGGCCTACGCGAGCGCGAGCCGCCGGGGCTCCGAGCCTCAGCCGGGCCTCGCGCTGCTGCGCGCCGCACAGGGGAGAATCGAGGCCGCCGCCTCGGCGATGCGGCGGGTCGTGAGGGCGGCCGTGGACTGGACCGAGCGGACGCGCCTGCTTCCGGCGCACGTCGAGATCATGATCGCCGCGTGCGATCTCGACGAGGCCCGCCGCGCCGCCGGCGAGCTCGAAGACGCCGCGGCGAGGCTCGACACGGACGTCGTCTCCGCGATGGCCGCGCGCGCGCGGGGCGCCGTGCGGCTGGCGGAGGGCGACGCGGCGGCGGCGCTCGAGCCGCTGCGCCGCTCTTTCGAGATCTGGCGCTCGCTCGGGGCGCCGTATCTCGCGGCGCGCGTGCGCGAGCTCGTCGGCCGGGCCTGCCGGGAGCTCGGAGACGAGGACGGCTGGCGCCTCGAAACGGATGCCGCGCGCGCCGTGTACCGGGACCTGGGCGCCGCGCCCGACCTCGCGCGCCTCGAGGCGCCGCCGAAGCCCCCGGCGGACGCGCGGCCGCACGGCCTGACGGCCCGGGAACTACAGGTGCTGCGCCTCGTGGCCGGCGGCAAGACGAACAAGGCGATCGCCGCGGAGCTCTTCCTGAGCGAGAAGACCGTGGACCGCCACCTGAGCAACATTTTCGACAAGGTCGGCGTCTCGTCCCGGGCGGCCGCGACGGCTTTCGCCTACGAGCACGGCTTGATCTGATCTCGGCCACCGTCGTGGGGAGAATCCCCCATGCCGGAAGTGGCCGACAATTGGGAGGTTCTTCCGACGCGCGGGGCCCGCACTCCGCGTACCGTGCACGTCGTCGGCAAGGAGGACGAACATGAACCGCACGAAGACCGAGCCGAAGGACGCCGGGGCGGCGCTGATCGAGGAGGGATCGGCCTTCCTGCGACTGACGCCGCGTCCCTCGCCCGCGGAGAGCCGCACCGAGCGTTTGGACGTGCTCGTGATCGGCGCGGGACAGGCCGGGCTCTCGGTCGGCCACTTTCTCGCGCGCACGGGCCTGCGGTTCCTGATCCTGGACGGCAACGCGCGCATCGGCGACGCATGGCGGAATCGTTGGGACTCGCTCCGCCTCTTCACGCCCGCCCGATACGACGGCCTCGCCGGCATGCCGTTCCCGGCGCCGCCCCACAGCTTCCCGACCAAGGACGAGATGGCGGACTATCTCGAGAGCTACGCGGCGCGGTTCGCGCTGCCCGTCCGAACCGGGGTGCGGGTCGACCGGCTCTGGCGGGAAGGCGACCACTACGTCGCGACGGCGGCAGATCCCGACTCCGGACGGCATCGCTTCGAAGCCGCGCAGGTCGTCGTTGCCATGGCGACGTATCAGAGACCGCGCATTCCGGAGTTCTCCCGGGAGCTCGACCCGCGCATCGTGCAGCTCCACTCGAGCGCCTACCGCAGCCCGGGCCAGCTCGCCGAAGGCGGCGTGCTCGTCGTCGGGGCGGGGAACTCGGGCGCGGAGATCGCGATCGAGTCGGCGCGGACGCACGAGACCTGGTTGGCGGGACGCGGCACGGGCGCCGTTCCCTTCCGCATCGACGGGCCCGCGGCGCGTCACGTTCTGCTGCCGTTCGTGTTCCGGGGCCTGTTTCACCGGGTCCTGACGCGCGACAATCCGCTCGGCCGCAAGGCGCGGGAGAGCGTCATCACGAAGGGCGGACCCCTCATCCGCGTCAAACCGAAGCAGCTCGCGGCGGCCGGAGTCCGCCGTACGCCGCGTGTCGCCGGAATCCGCGACGGCAAGCCGCTGCTCTCCGACGGCCGCGTCCTCCACGTCGCGAACGTGATCTGGTCGACCGGTTTCACGCCGGGCTTCTCGTGGATCGACCTGGAGCTGCCGGGCGGCAAGGACGAGCCCGGGCACGCGCGCGGAATCGTCGCGGAGCATCCCGGCCTCTACTTCGTCGGGCTCCACTTTCTCTACGCGTTCTCCTCGACGATGATTCACGGGATGGCGCGCGACGCGGAGTACGTCGTCGCGGCGGTCGCGGACCGAGCCCGCGCCCGGAAGTCGCTCGAAGCGGCGAAGGCTTAGGACGCCGGCGCCGCGGACGCTTCGACTTGCGGCGCCGCTTCCTCGGCGAAGAAGCGCTCGAGGGCGGCCGCGAGGCGCTCGAAGGAGATCGGTTTGACGAGGTGGTCCACGAAGCCCGCCTCCTGGGAGGCCCGGCGATCCTCCTCCATGCCGTATCCCGAGATCGCGATCCCGCGCAGCCCGTGGCGCTGGTGCAGCGTCTGCATGAGATCGAGGCCGCTGCCGTCCGGGAGGCCCAGGTCCGAGAGCACGAGATCGAAGGGCTCCACAGCGGACGCCTCGAGGGCCTCGGCGACATTGGCCGCCACGACGACGCGATAAGAGAGCTCCCGCAGGAGATCCGCCGCCGCGCGCGCCGAGTCGGGGTGGTCCTCGACAAGGAGGATCCGGCGCTCGTGCGGCTCCGGGGCGGTACCCGGCGGACCGGGAGGTGGCGCGGCGGCGTCGGACGCCGAACCCTCCGGAAGCTCGATTCGAAAGGTCGCGCCCTCGCCGGGGCCCCGGCTCGCCGCAGTCAGGGATCCGCCCTGAGACTCGACGAGCGCCCGCGAGATGGCGAGCCCGAGACCGAGGCCGCCTTTGCCGTGGGAAGCCTGTTCGAAGGGACGGAAGATGCGTGCGACCTCGGATGCTTCGATTCCGCAGCCCGAGTCCGAGATCTCGACCGCCACGCGGCCGCCCGGCGCCGGCGAGTCGTGGACGACGACCCGGCCGCCGCGCGGCGTGAACTTGATCGCGTTCTCGAGAATGTTCCAGAAGACCTGCCGCAGACGCGCGGGGTCGGCCCGGACGAAGGCCGTCTCCGGCGCGTTCTCCCGAACGACGGTGACGCCGGCGGTTGCGGCTTCGTCCCGGCAGACTTCCACGGCGTGATCGAGAGCTTTCGCGACGGAGACGCTCGTCGTACGGATGACGAGCTTCCCCGACGACACGCGGGTCAGATCGAGCAGGTCGTCGATGAGTCGGGCCTCGAGCCGCGCGTTGCGTTTCACGATCTCGAGACGATCGCGAACCCCGCGCGGCAGGCTCTCGTCCTGCTCGAGCATCGAGCTGTAGGCGAGCACCGGGGTGAGGGGCGTCCGCAGCTCGTGGGAGAGCGTGGCGAGGAATCGGTCCTTGGCGTGGCTCGCTTCTTCGGCGTGTTCCTTTTCCGCGCGAAGAGCCTGCTCGGCTTTTCGGCGCTCCAACGCCGTCGCGCCGAGAACGAGGAAGGTCGCCGACGTCAGGCCCATGAATGTCTGAAGATGAAGAAGTCCCTCTTCGACCGAGGCCGATGCGAACGGGCCGTGGCCGCGAGCGGTGGCCCAGATGGCGATTGCCGCGGCGAGGAACGTCCCCCACACGGCGCCGCGCACCTCGAAGCGGAGAGCCGCCCAGATCAGGAACGGCGTCAGCACCATCGTCGTCGCGCGGAACCGGAGCTCGAAGATCAGGAGGCCGGCCAGCGCCAGGAGGACGACGAGGGCCGCGAACTCCATTCTCGCGGCGAGGCCGGCCCGCGGCGGCCGGGCACGCCACGTCAGAAGGAGGGGCGTGACGATGAGGATCGCGATCGCGTCGCCCAGCCACCAGGCGCGCCACGTCGGGTCGATCGTGGCCGGACCGACGATTCCGGCGGCGGCGAGGCTCACGACGCCCACCGTCGCGCTGATCGTCGGCGCGGCGACGCCTCCGAGGAGAGCGAGTCCGAGGACGTCCGGCAGACGGTCGAGCTCGGCACGGAAGCCCGGGATCTTCCGCAGCGCCCAGGTCGCGAAGACCGCCTCGCCCGTGTTTCCCGCGGCGATCGCGAGGGCCACGGCGGCCGGAGCGCCGTTCCAGAGATTCGCCGCGAAGGCCGCCACCGCGACGGCGGGCCACATGCCGAAGCCCCAGAGGAGCATGGACGCGAGGGCGATGCCGCTCGGTGCCCAAACGAGCGTCGCGAACTGGCTGACCGCGTGAAATCCGAGCCCCGCCCGCGCAAGAAGCAGGTAGGCGGCGGCAAGGCTGACGCCGCGCACCAGGTCCCAAACCGCTCCGGACGCGAGATTTCGAGGGGTTCGGTCGGGAATGTCCATGGCTTTCATGAAGCGTGCCGCGGGGCCCGTCCGCGTCGCCGCGGAAGAGATTCTAGACCCGGGCGCGACTCTTGCTGGCCGCTGGGTTCGTGAAGCCGCGAAACTCGTCGATCGACACTCCGGAGCCCGAACGGCAAAAGGCCGAGCTTCGAATCCCCGCGACCACGATCCTCAAGGTGATCGCCGCGATCGGCCTGGCCTGGGCCGCCGTCCGGATCCTTCCGGAAATCTTCCTGCTCCTGCTGGCTCTGCTGCTGGCTCTGGCGCTCGCTCCGGCCGTCCGACGCCTCGAGCGGCGCGGCCTTTCCCGAAAGCTCGCGGTGGCGCTCGTGGGCTTTCTGATCCTCGCCGTCGTCGGGGGCGTCCTCGTGTTCGTCGTCCCCTCGCTCGGATCGCAAATCACGACGCTCGCGCAGAACTACCCGCTCTATCGCGCGCGGGTGGAACGCCGGGTGTCCGCAGACTATCCCGTCCTCGCGCGCCTGGCGCTGCAGATCATGGATCTGCCGTCCTCGCCGGAAGTCGCCGCGTCGCTCAAGAGGCCGCTGGCGTGGGGTCGCGTCGCGGTCACCGGTGTGGTCGGAGCCGCGGTCCTGTTCGTCCTCGTGCTGTATCTCCTTCTCGACGGGAAGCGGGTGTACGCCTGGCTGCTCGCCTACGTTCCCCGCCGGCACCGGAGCAAGATGGCGCAGACGCTGCCGGAGATCTCCGATGTCGTGATGGCGTACGTTCAGGGTCAATTCCTGATTTCCACCCTCTACGGTGTCTTCACGCTCGGCGTGCTGGCCGTTCTTCGCGTTCCGGCCGCGCTGCCGCTCGCCCTGCTCGCCGCGATCTGCGACGTCGTTCCCGTTCTCGGCGTCCTCGTCTCGATGACCCCGGCCGCGCTGCTCGCGATGACGGTGTCGCCCTTCGCGGGGTTCGCCGTCGCCGCTCTGTATCTGCTTTATCACCTGCTCGAGAATTCCGTGATCATTCCCCGGGTCTACGGCCGGCGTCTGCGGCTGTCGAGCCTCGCGGTGTTCGTCACGCTCGTGTTGGGCGTCAGTCTCTTCGGGGTGGCCGGCGTCATCCTGCTTCCGATCGTCGCTGCCTATCCGGCGATCGAGCGCGTGTGGCTCGCCGAGCACCTGAGCGACGAGGTAATCGCCGATCACTCGGCGCTGGAAAATGCCCCCGAGAGCCGCGCGGAACGCGTCGTGCAGAAGGTTCTGAACGGTGAGCATCAGCGCGCGCCGGAGGAACGAACGGGGTAGTCCGGGCAAACGAGGCCGCTAACGCCCCCCTCGGGACTCGCGGCCGGACACCAATCATTCTCTCCGGGGAGCAAGGACCCTGCCAGCCGCGGGGAGGCGTTTTCGTGCGGACTGCGATCCGCATTCTCGTTCTGGGCATGGCGGCGCGGCCGTCGAAGTCCCGACGACGGGCTGGCATGAGGAGTGCACCGAGGAATCTCGATGAAGAACAGCGGTCGCTCTTCAGGAGGTTCGTCATGAACCGCTCCGAGATCGTCAATGGATCTTCCGGCCCCGAAATCGGAGCCCTCGTCCGCGGGGACGAGATCCAGGACCCGAATCCGGCGGACGAAGATGACGGCGGCGCGGATCGGCCGTCTCGTCCCGTTCCGACAGGAAATGTTCCGATCCGGCTGCCAGGCTACCGCGAGCTCGACACGCGCGTTCAACTGCGGGAGGAAGGATGAGGCCCTCGGTCGGACGGGCGTCCACGATCCTTCGGGACTCTTCGCTCGCATTTCTCATCGCCGTCATTCTGGGAATCTCCCTTTTCTTCCGAGTCTCGGGAGTGGTGTACATAGCGCTCGTCTTCGCCACGCTGCTGTTGAGCCTGCTTCTCGTGCGCCAGAAGCCCGCCGGCGATCGGGACTTATCCCGAGGCGGCAAGGTGCATTCGTTCCCGTCCCCGACGGAGAGGGCGGGGAACGTGCACTCCGCGTGATGGCCGCGACGGATTCGCGGCGCGGGGGCCGCGCGGTGCGCCGCGCTCGGCTGAAACGCGGAGGCGTCGCGAAAGCGTGCGCCTCGGGGGCGTCTCGGTCCGGGAATCCCGGTGGACCCTCGGCGCTTATTTCACGTCTCGAGTCGGCACGACTCTTGAAAGAACCTCTCGTGGCTTCGCGCAGAAGCCCTACGTAAAGGAGAGAGAGATGAAACGCACGTTTCTGCTGGCTGCGGGGCTTCTGGCCGCCGCGAGCTTCGTCGCGGCCCAGGAGACGCAAACCACGACGTCCACGGAAACCACGGTGAAGCACTCGGGGCCTGGCCCGGATACCAAGGCGAAGATGGAGACGGTCGTCGGCACGGTCAAGGAATACGAGGCCGGCAAGAAGATCAAGATCGCCGGACCGAAGGACAAGACCTACTCCTTCGACCTCGACGAGAACGCGCGCGTCGAGGGCGCGGTCGTCGTCGGGCAACAGGCCAAGGTCGAATACTGGAAGGGCACGGACGGACACGAGCGCGTGTCGGTCGTCTCGGAGGCTTCCAGGAGCGCGACGATGGCCGCCACGATGCCCAAGTCGCATACTGAGAGCACGACGAAGAACGAGCACGTGAACGCGCCCGACACGAAGTCCAAGACCGAGTCGGTCGTCGGCGTGGTCAAGAAATACGAGGCCGGCAAGAAGATCGTCGTGACGGGTCCCAACAACAAGGACTACAGCTTCGATCTCGACGAGAACGCGGCGGTCTCCGGAACGATTGCGGTCGGCGAGCGGGTGAAGGTCACGCGGCGAAAGGGAGAGTCGGGCGAGAGCATCACGGCGATCGCGCGGTACAGCGGGAAGGCCTGATCGCTCATCCGAACGTTTCGAGACGAAAGGCCCCGTTCCGGCGGGGCCCTTTTTTTACCGCCGCCGGACGGGCCCCGGAGGCGAGATAGGATCGAATTCCATGCAACTTGAGAACTCCATCGAGCCCGCGAGGCTACGCCGCTTCCTCCATGACGTTTCGGCGCCGCTTTCGGCCGTCGCGCTGAATCTCGAGACGGCCAGCCGGCGGGCGGCGAAAGGCGAGGATCCGTCCACGCTGCTCGACGTGGCGCGGCGCGAACTGGCGCGATGTTTCGAGATCTTCGAGCGCGGGCGCTCGGAGCTTCTCGGCGGACCGGACGAGCCGCGTTGAGAACGCTGATCGTCGAGGACGACGCGTCCCTCCGCAAGAGTCTCGAAACGGCGATCCGGGATCTTGGCGGAGAGCCGCGTGGCGTCGGCACGGCGCGCCAGGCGTCCGACGCGCTTCGGGAGTCGGCGCCGCATCTCCTCATCGTGGACATCTCGCTGCCGGACGGCGACGGTCTCGAGATCCTGCGCGAGGCGCGACAGGCGGCGCCCGACATGGACGCGATCGTGATCACCGGATCGAGCGCCATCGATCACGCGATCGAGGCGCTGCGTGCCGGCGCGGCCGACTATCTCCTGAAACCCTTGCGTCCCCCGCAGCTTGAGGCCGTGTACCAGCGGGTCGCCGAGCGGCGCCGGCTGGAGCTCGAGCTCGACGAGCTGCGGACGGAGCTCCAGGAAACGGGCCGACTGGGAGAAATGGTCGGGCGGTCGGAAGCGATGCAGACGGTCTTCGAGTCGCTTCGGAAGGTCGCGCGCACCGCCGCGCCCGTCCTGATCTCGGGCGCGTCCGGCAGCGGGAAGGAAGTGGCCGCTCGAACCATCCATCGGCTCTCGCGGCGGGCCGGGAAACCCTTCGTGGCGTTCAACTGCGGAGCGGTTTCGCCGACGCTCATCGAAAGCGAGCTCTTCGGGCACGAGCGCGGCTCCTTCACCGGCGCGGACAAGCGGCGCGTCGGCTATTTCGAAGAGGCCAACGAAGGGACGCTCTTCCTCGACGAGATCACCGAGATGAGCGCGGAGCTGCAGGTGCGTCTGCTGCGCGTCCTCGAGGAGAAGAGCCTGCGGCGCGTCGGCGGCGCGCAGGAGATTCGCGTGGACGTGCGGCTCCTCTCGGCGACGAATCGCGATCCGGAAGTGGCGATGCGCGAAGGAAAGCTTCGCGAGGACCTCTACTATCGGCTCAATGTCTTTCCCCTGCGGCTTCCGGCGCTCAAGGAGCGGCGCGAGGACATCCCGATTCTGGCCGAGCACTTCCTGCGCGAGATCGACCAGCAGGAGAAGTCCGGCGTCAAGCACTTCGAGCCGGCCGCGATCCAGCTGCTCCAGGCGCGCGACTGGCCCGGCAACGTGCGCGAGCTTCGCAACATGGTGCATCGCGCCTACATCCTGACGGAGGGCGACACCGTGCGTGAGGACGTCGTGCGCGGCCTGCTTCCCGGCGCCGCGGACGCGGAACGCGAGCCGAAGAAGGCCGCGAAGAAGGCGCCGCCGGCGGTTCGGAAGCCGTCCAAGCCGCAGGCGCGGCGCTAGCTCATTCCTTTCCCTGGCACGTTTTTCGCTCTCTTCCGATGGCGCCGGACGGTCTTCGACGGTCCGGGCGCAAGGAAGGAGTGAATCAATGCTCTGGACGATCTTCGTGATTTTGCTCGTCCTCTGGGTGCTCGGTCTCGTGTCCGGCTACACGCTGTCCGGCTTCATCCACATCCTGCTCGTCGCCGCCGTGGTGATCCTGCTCATCCGGCTGATTCAGGGCAGGCCGGTCGCGTAGGGAAGATTCGGTCCTTCGAATGGAGGGCGGGGCCGGCGTTCGCCGGCCCCGGCCGTCTCAGGCGGTGCTGGCCTTGCGCGGAGCGGCGTTTCGAGGGCGTCGCCCCACGCGGCCGGCCACGCTCCGCCGGAGGGCTTCCATCAGGTCGACCACGTTTTCGCCGGAGGGTTCGGGGGCCGCGCCCCGCGCGCCCCGGGCGCTCTTCGAGGCGAGCAGCTTCTGGAGCGCGCGCCGATAGGTGTCGGGATGCCGCGCCGGGTCCCAGCCTCCGCCCGAGAGCCGGTCCACGAGCTGCTCGGCGAGCGCGACCTCGGCGGGACGCGCGGACGGCGGCGGCAGGCCCCAGCGCGAGGCGTCGCGCATCTCCTCGAAGGGCCGTAGCGTGACGAGCGTCAAGGCCTCGCCCCGGGGTGACAGCGCCGCCAGGTGCGGCCGGGTGCGCAGCGTGACGCGCACGATTCCCGTCCGGCTTCGCTCGGTGAGCGCGCGCCGGAGGAGAACGTAGGCCTTCTCGCCTCCCTTTCGGGGCACGACGTAGTAGGGCTCGTCGAGCGAGAGAAAGTCGATCGTACTCGGCGAAACGAACTCGAGCACCTCGATGGTGTTCCGGCTGTCGGCCGGCGACGCTTCCTCCGCCGCCTTCTCGAGATCTTCCTTTTCGACGACCGTCCACTTCGTCTTGCCGCTCCGTCGGCCGCGGACGACCTCGTCGTTGCTCACCTCGACGTCCTCGAGACTGCAGAACTTCTTGTAGTGGATGGGCGCGAGATCCTTGCGGTGGAGCAGGTGGAAGGAGATTCGCTCCGACGCTTCGACGGCGCTCGAGAGCGCGATCGGGATCGTGACCAGGCCGAAAGAGATCTGGCCGGTCCAAACCGGCCGAGGCGGGGCGGCGGCGCGCGATGAGTGCGCGACTCGTTTGGCCGCCGCCGCTCGCCTCCGGGCCATGGAAATCCTTTCGCTTACTGCCAGTAGGGATCGATGCCGTAGTACTTGTAGACCTGCGATCCCCAGCTCCGATCCGCCATGTCCGGCCAGTGACCCTTGTCGAATCCCGGCGCGTTCTTCAGAAGTGCCTTGTCCACATTGAGCACGAACTCGTGCTTGTCGGTGTCGAGCGCCATCGCCGGCCAGGGGACGGCGAACAGCTTGTTGCCGACCCCGAGGAATCCGCCGAACGAAAGGACCGCGTAGGCGATCCGCCCCGTCTCGAGATCGATCATGAATTCCTCGATGTTGCCGAGGTCGTCGCCGGCGGAATTGCGCACTTTGTCTCCCTTGAGCGTCGAAGCGGAGAGCACGTGCGGCTGGGCGTAAACGGACTTCATCTCTTCCTCCTGTGGTTGGTTGTTCCCGAACGGGCGACCTTCGCCCGGCGGTTGCTGGATCCGGGAGATTTCAGACGGCGGCGCAGTCGGGGTGGCCGCACGGGCACGGCGCGCTCTACCCCTCGTGCGCGCGGTCGGCGCAGGTCTCGCTGCAGAACTTCCGCCCCTCGCGTTCGACGCGCGCTTCGTTGCACCGGCATCCTTCGTGCTGACAGGCCATGACGCACCTCCTCGTCCGAGGCCGGAGCAAATCGCTTGCCAGGAGCGGAGCGCCGCGCCGGCCGGCACGCTTTCTGCAGTTTCGGTTCGAGTGACGATCCGACCGGCGACCGGGCGCCGTCGCCCGAAAGGCGCGGTGCGGGGACGCCCGAGCGATCCCGCGAGCGGGGACGCATTCGATCGATTCTTCGCCGTGTTTTCCGCCGCGCCTTCGCGCGTGCTGCTCGCCGACTACGATGGGACCCTCGCTCCCTTCCGGAGCGGGCGCGACATCGCGGCGCCGTACGCCGGCGTGGCCGAGCTCTTGAGCGAGATCGCCGCCGCGCGGCGGACGCGCCTCGTGCTCGTGAGCGGGCGCGCGGTGTCCGACCTCGGTCAGCGCGTGCGCTGGCTCCGCCCGCGCCCCGAGCTCTGGGGCTCGCACGGCCTCGAGCGGATGACACCCGAGGGACGTCTCGACGCCCCGCCGGTGTCGCGGGCGATCGCCGAGCTCCTCGAAGACGTTGCGCGTTGGACGTCGGCGCGCGGCGCGGAGCGATTGTTCGAGAGGAAGCCCTACGGCTTTGCGCTGCACGAGCGGCCGGATCCGGTGCGCTATCGGCGACTGCGCGAAGCGGTCCTCGCCCGTTGGAGCGCGCCGGCCTGCCGCGCGGGCCTCGTTCTCGGGCCCTTCGACGGCGGAATCGAGTTCCGGCCGGAGGATGCGAACAAGGGCCGCGTCGTCCGGACGATCCTCGAGGAAGAGAAACGCGAGGCCGCCGTCGCCTACCTCGGCGACGATGCGACCGACGAGGACGCCTTCGCGGCGCTTCGCGGCCGCGGGCTCGCGGTCCTCGTGCGTTCGCGGCGCCGGGAGAGCGCGGCCGCCGCGTGGCTCCGGCCGCCCGAGGAGCTGCGGGATTTCCTCCTGCGGTGGCTGCGCGCCGAGCCCGCGGCTCCGGCTCGGTCCGGGAAGGATCGCCGATGAATCTCGTGGTGGTTTCGAACCGCCTGCCCTTCGCGCTCACGCGTGAAGACGGTGCGTGGCGCGTCGAGCCTGGCAGCGGAGGTCTCGTCACGGCGCTCCGGCCGGTCCTCGAGGGCCGGGGCGGGCGCTGGATCGGCTGGAGCGGCGCCGTCGCGGAGGATCTGCCGGACGCGCGCGCGGCGCTTCGAGCCTCCGGCGAGCGGTTCGGCTACGAGCTCGTACCGGTCCCGTTGACGGCCAGTGAGCGCGACCGCTTCTACCACGGCTTCTCGAACGAGGTGATCTGGCCGCTCTTCCACGATCTGCTTTCGATGTGCCGCTTCGATCCCGAGTACTGGCGCGCTTACGAGGCCGTCAACCGGAGGTTCGCGGCCGAGGCCGCGAAGGACGCGCGTCCCGGAGATTTTTTCTGGGTCCACGACTATCACCTCCTTGCGATGGCGGGGGAGCTGCGGCGGCTCGGCGTCTCCTCGCGAATCGCTTTCTTCCTCCATATCCCCTTCCCGCCCCTCGACGTCTTCCTGAAGCTTCCCTGGCGCTTCCCGGTCCTCCAGTCGCTCCTCTCTTACGACCTCGTCGGCTTCCAGACGATCCGCGACCGGCGGAACTTCCTGCAGTGCGTGCGACTGCTCCTTCCCGGCGCCCGCTTCTCCGGGAAGGGCGCCGTGATGAGCGTCCGTTGGGAAGACCGCGATGTGCGCGTCGGGACTTTCCCGATCTCCATCGACGCCCGCGCCCTCGAACGCCGGGCGCGGCAGCCCGAGGTCGTCGCCAAGGCGGCGAGCCTGCGCGCCGACGAGACCGGCCGGCGCATCGTGCTCGGCGTCGACCGGCTCGACTATACGAAGGGCATCGCGCAGAAGCTCGAGGCGTTCCGCCGGCTTCTCGAGACGTCGCCCGAACTGCGCGGCAACGTCACGCTCGTTCAGATCGCCGTGCCGAGCCGCGAGGAGATTCGGGGCTACCGCGAGCATCGCACCGCGATCGAGCGGCTCGTCGGCGAGATCAACGGAACCTTCACGAGATCCGGATGGGTGCCCGTCCACTATCTTCACCGGCCGCTCGAGGGCCCGCGCCTTTCGGCCTATTACCTCGCCGCCGATGTCGCGCTCGTGACACCGCTCAAGGACGGAATGAATCTCGTCGCGAAGGAGTATTGCGCGACACGGGTCTCGAAGGATGGCGTGCTCGTGCTGTCCGAGTTCGCCGGGGCGGCGGCGGAGCTGCAGCGCGCGGCGCTTCTCGTCAATCCGTACGACGTCGAGGGCGTGGCCGATGCGCTCCGCCGGGCGCTCGACATGCCGCGTGCGGAGCAGCGCGCGCGCATGAGCCGCCTGCGGCGCACGATCCGCGAGCGAGACATTTACCACTGGCTCGACGCGTTCCTTCGCGCCGCGATCTCGCGCGATCTCGCAGAGTTTCCGCGCGTCGCGGACTACCTGCCGACCGCGATCGCGTCATGAGCGTCCCGATCGAGCACCACGGCGTCATCGGCGACATGCACACCGCGGCGCTCGTCGCGATGGACGGGACGATCGACTGGCTTTGTCTGCCGCACTTCGATTCGCCGAGTCTCTTCGCCGCAATCCTGGACGGCGAGAAAGGCGGCCACTTTCGGATCGCGGCGACGTCGGAGGCGCGCCGGCGGCAGATGTACCTGCCCGATTCAAACGTTCTGCTGACCCGATTCCTGACGCCGGACGGCGTGGGAGAGATCGTCGACTTCATGCCCGTGCACACGACGGGAGGCCGCAAGAAGCCCGAAGATCACGCGGTCGTGCGGCTCGTGCGGGGGGTGCGCGGCACGATCCCGTTCCGCATGGAGTGCGTCCCCGCGTTCGACTACGCGCGGGTGCCGGCCCGCGTCGAGCGGACCTCTTCGGGATTTCGGTTCTCGGCGGGCGAGCGGGCGGTGGACCTGGCCACGCCGCTCGCCTGCGAGATTCGCGACGGGGGGGTCGCCTGCGACTTCGCGCTGAAGGAGGGCGACGAGATTCCCGTCCTCCTGTGTCAGGCGGATTCGCAGCCGCCGCCATCGCTGGAGAGTCTCGCGGCCCGGTGCCAGGGGGAGTTTCGAGCGACGCTGCGTTTCTGGCAGGGCTGGATCGCGCGGAGCCACTATCAGGGCCACTGGCGCGAGATGGTCAAGCGTTCCTGCCTGACGTTGAAGCTCCTCACCTACGAGCCCACGGGCGCCATCGTGGCGGCGGCGACGACCAGCCTGCCCGAGCGCATCGGCGGCAACCGAAACTGGGACTATCGCTACAGCTGGATGCGCGATACGGCGTTCACGGTCTACGCATTCCTGCGCGTCGGCTTCACGGAGGAGGCGCTGCGCTTCATGGAGTTCATCGAGGCGCGCTGCCGGCAGATCGATCCCGAGCGCGGCCTGCAGGTTCTTTACGGCATCGATGGGCGCACGGAGATCCCCGAGCAGACGCTCGATCACCTCGCGGGCTACCGCGGATCGCGTCCCGTGCGGATCGGCAATGACGCCGCCAAGCAGTTCCAGCTCGACATCGCCGGCGACGTGATGGACGCCGTCTATCTCTACAACAAGTACGGCGAGCCGATCTCGCACGGGCTCTGGGAGGGCGTGCGGGCGCTGACGGACTGGGTGTGCGATCGATGGCAGGACCCGGACGAAGGGATCTGGGAGGTCCGCGGCGGCCGGCACCAGTTCACGTTTTCGAAGCTCATGTGCTGGGTGGCGCTCGATCGCGCCCAGCGCATCGCCGTGAAGCGAAGCCTTCCCGCGGATCTTCCGCGCTGGATCGCCGTGCGGGACGCCGTGTACGAGACCGTGATGGCGCGGGGCTATTCCCGGCCGCGGCGTTCCTTCGTGCAGTGTCTCGACGCGGAGCTCCTGGACGCGGCAATGCTCCTGGCTCCCATGGTCAAGTTCGTGTCCCCCTCGGATCCCCGGATGCTCGGGACGCTGAATGCCATCCAGCGCGATCTCGTGAGCGACCACCTCGTCTATCGGTACGACCATCGCGTCTCGCCCGACGGGGTCGGAGGCGAGGAGGGAACTTTCTCGATGTGCACGTTCTGGCTGGCGGAGGCGCTCGCACGCGCCGGAAGGCTCGAGGAGTCGCGACTCACCTTCGAGAAGATGCTCGGATACGCGAATCACCTCGGGCTGTACGCGGAAGAGATCGGCCTGACGGGCGAGGCCCTCGGGAATTTCCCTCAGGCCTTCACGCACCTCGCGTTGATTTCCGCCGCCGTGAACATCAGCCGTGCCCTGGATGGAAAAAGCGGGGGAGTCCATTCCGGACCTCCCCCGCAAGCGTGACGCGGATGAATCAGTACGGCTTCTTCGGCATCTGCACCTGGATCGAGGTCGCGACGGACTTCCCGTCCTGATCCTTGGTCTCGACCTTGACCGTCGACCCTTCCCGCAGCTCGCCCCCGTCCACCTTCGAGCCGTCGTTCCAGTAAATGGTGGTTTCGGTCCCGGAGGCGTCTTTCACGACCATCGACTTTGACGCATTGTCGATTCGCGTGATCGTGCCGACGACCGTCCGGGTTTCGGGCGCCGCCACGGCAACGGCCGCGAGGCAGACGACCGCGATGGCCATGATCGCAACGACTTTTCTCATGCGGAGACTCCTTTCGACCCCGGAGCGCGCCAGTGCGTCCGGAAAAGGACCAGTCGGAGCAAGTTGCGTGCCGCGGGCGTCGCGCCTCTCCGGAGGGCACGCGTTCTGCATGTCCCCTGCGGGGCGGCGCCTCGTGACGCCCGCCCGATAGAAGGAGGACTCATGAAGAGGAAGCTGGCCGGCCTGATCGCGGCCCTGGCGCTCGGGTCTCTTTTCGCGATGGCCTGCGAAAAGAAGGAGACCACCCAGACCACCACCGAAACGACCACGAGCTCCTCGGCGCCGACGCCGGTGGCGACTCCGGCGATGTCCGAGATGACGCCCCCGGCGACCACGCCCACGCCCTGACGATTTCGGCGTCGACGGAAAGAGCGGGAGGTCCCTGTGGTCCTCCCGCTCTTTTCGTATTGGAGATCGACTCTACGGGGAAGCGATCCTGCTTGCGGCGGTCATTCCCAGGAGCAGAAAGACCAGAAACAGGACGCCGAAAATCAGCGCGAACACTTTGGCGATCGCGAAGGACGCGCCGGCGACGCCCGTGAAGCCGAGCAGCGCCGCGACGATTCCGATGGCGAGAAAGATCAGGGCCAGTCGAAGCATGGTCGTTCACCTCCCTTCGGGACGCACTTTCTCAGGATGCCGGCGGTGTCTTGACCTGCAGGTTGTTGACGACGCGGACGACGCCCTTGACGCTGCTCGCCTCCGCCGCCGCGTCCGCCTTCACTTGCGCGTTGGGCACTTCGCCCGCCAGCGTGACGACGCCGTTGGTGACGTTGATGTCCACGTTGACGATGTTCGAGAAACGATCGGCGGTCAGCTTCGTCTTGACGGCGGCGTGGATGCTGGCGTCGTCGATCTGAGTGCCGGGGCTCTGCGTGGTCGTGCACGCGGCGCCGATTAAGAGGCCCGCAAGCGCGACCGCGGCCAGAAGCCGGGGGACGTGTCGATTCATGGAATCCCTCCTGCGCTCCGGCGGAAGGTTCCGCCGGACGTGTCGGCGGCGCGTCCATTCGCGCCGTCGGATCCCTGCAGAGCATGAGACGTGCCAGCAGGCGGCTAGGACTCGCGCTTCTTCTCGTGACGCCGGCTCGCTTCCTCGACCGAGTGCGACTCAGTGAGGGAGGCGTCCTTGCCGGCGAGGACCGCGAGCTCGCGGTAGTGGCGAGCCAGCGTCTCGAGATCGGTCTCGGTCAGGTCTTCGACGTTGACGAGCCGATTGCTCGCCCCTCCGAGCGCCGCGACGAGCTCGTTCAGCTTGAGATGAATCGCCCGCGACTCCTTGTTCTGCGCGCGCTGGATGAGGAAAACCATGAGGAAGGTGACGATCGTCGTGCCCGTGTTGATGACGAGCTGCCACGTGTCCGAGTAGCGGAAGATCGGGCCGGTCACGAGCCACACGAGGATCACGCCGCACGCGGCGGCGAAGGCCCCCGAGCTGCCCGCCCATTTCGTGGCCCACAGCGAAAAACGGGCGAGCGCCGAGTCGCCGGGACGCCGCCGCTTTCTTCGGCTTCTCATGAGCACCCCGCGTTCCGAGGAGCAACTCCCGTTCCAGGGGGCCGGCCACGCTGGCACCCGCCTTGCTTCGATCTCTCGACAAGGTTCTATGAAAGACTCGAACCTCCTTCCCGCCCTCTCCCTCGCGGGGCCGCGCGAGCGACTCCGGTCGGGAGCCCGCCCCACACCCATGCCCGCCCGCGGAGGTCCCGGACCTCATCGCCTTTGCCCGTAGGCGATCTGCCTGCCCGGTGGCGCGGACGGGGCCCTGCCTTCGCTCGGCTCAAAGACAACTGGTCACGGAAAAAAGGGCCGCGAGCGGGTCGCTCGCGGCCGGGGTGGAAAGAACCGACAGGGCGGAAAGCGTTTTTGCAATTCGGTTGCCACCGCTTCGGCGGAACATTTCTTGCACAACCCACGGCGCGCTCGGCAATGGAGCCTCGCGCGCATTTCCAGGAGGAGACGATGGCAGAGAGAGAAGATCTCAAGCGCCGCGACGACAAGTTCCGCAAAGACGATCCGGACAACAAGTCCGGTCAGCGCTCGGGAGAACCGGGACGTCAGGGCAATGAGCCCGGGCGTCAAGGCCAGGGAGGCTCGGGTACCGAGAATTATCCGGGCAGCCAGCCCCGCTCACAGCACAAGGGCACCGGCTCGGACGATTCCGAGTAAGTCGTCCGTTCGATGTTTCCAAGGGCGGGCCTTCGGGCCCGCCCTTATTCTTTTCTACAGGATCGCGCGGTCAGCCGGCCGCCTCGGCCTCGGCCTCCGACCCGAGGTCGTCGAGAGTCCGAAGAAGTCGACCGATGGGCACGGGCTTCGTCAGGTGAAAGGCGAACCCGGCGGCCTTGCTCTTGGCGACGTCCGCGTCCATGCCGTACCCCGAGAGGACGATTCCCTGGACGGGGCGGATCTGGCGCAACCGCGCAAGGAGGTCGTGACCGCTGCCATCCGGCAGTCCGAGGTCCGTGATGAGCAGGTCCGTCGGAACCGCGCGAAAGGCCTCGAGGGCGGCGCCCACCGAGTCGGCCACCGTGACGCGATGGCCTTCTTCCTGCAGGAGCTGGCCGAGGGCGCCGGCGGTGTCCGCATGGTCCTCGACGAGGAGGATCGAGAACTTGCGCGCCCGACGCGCGGCCTGACGTCTCGCGCTGACGGTGACACCCTTCTCGACGAACGACGCCAGCTCCACCGTGAAGGTGGCTCCCCGCCCCTCGCCTTCGCTGTCGGCGTGAATGCTTCCGCCATGAAGCTCGACCAGCGTTCGGGAGATCGACAGGCCCAGCCCGAGTCCGGAGGCGCGCGGGCTGACGGTCTTGGGTCCGCGCTCGAACGGCTCGAAGATCCGGGGGAGGATGCCCGCGGGAATGCCGATGCCCGAATCGGTCACGACGATGCGCATCCGCCCGGGCTCGGCGGTCTCCGACCGGACCGCGATCGAGCCTCCGACGGGCGTGAACTTGATCGCGTTCTTCAGCAGGTTCCAGAAGACTTGCTGAAGGCGCGCCGCATCGGCGTCGACATGGTGCTCCGCCGCGCCGAGCTCGAGCGCGAGGTTCTGACGCCGTCCGTTCAGGTCGCTGCGGCAGATGTCGACGACCTGCTGCAGGAGCTCATGGACGTCCACGGTCTGGCGCTTCAGCTCGACCATGCCGCGGGCGATCTTCGTGAGATCGAGCAGGTCGTCCACGAGCAGCACCTCGAGCTCGACGTTGCGGCGAATGAGGGACACGGAATCTTTCACGTCGCCGGGCAGGTCGCCGCGGCGCTCGAGGACTTGCGAGACCGCGAGCGCCGGCGTCAGAGGGGTCCGCAGCTCGTGCGAAAGCACCGCGAGGAACCGGTCCTTCGCGTGCGCCGCCTCCTCCGCGGCCTCCTTGGCCGACCGCAGCGCCTCGGCGGTGTTCTTGAGGTCGTCGATGTCCGCGGCGGTGCCGACCCAGATCGGGCCGGAGCGGCTCGGAATCCGCGCCGAACGGGCCACGAACCAGCGATAGGAGCCGTCCTGTCGGCGAAAGCGCGCTTCGGCCTCGAAGGGCGTCCCGGTCGCCACCGAGACCTGCCACTTCGCGAGGAAGGCCGGGAGGTCATCGGGGTGCACGGTTCTCTGCCAGAACTCTTCGAGGCAGTCGTCCTTGAGCTGGCCCGAATAGTCGTGCCACCGTCGATTCACATACGTTGCCATTCCCTTTTCGTCGCAGACCCAGACGAGGGAAGACACGGAGTCCGAGAGGAGCCGGAAGCGTTCCTCGCTCGCGCGCAGCGCCGACTCCGCGTCCTTCCGCCCCGCGATGTCCCGAACGATCTTGGACGCGCCGATGACCTCGCCCGCCTCGTCGTAAATCGGGGAGATCGAGACGGATACCGCCAGGCGACGGCCGTCCCGATGCATCCGAACCGTGTCGTACTGTTGGACGCGCTCCCCGCGGCGTACGCGGACGAGGCGCTGGGCCGTGGCTTCCTCGAAGCCCGGCGCCTCGAGGAGGGCGACGGACCGCCCCATCACTTCCGAGGCCGAATAGCCGAAGAGCTGCTCGGCCGCTGCATTCCAGGCGGTGATCGTCCCGTCGAGCGCCTCGCCGACGATCGCGTCCGCAGACGAGGAGACGATGGACGCCAGGCGATTCGCCTGGAGCTCCGCACGCCGCGTCGCGCCGATGTCCCGGAAAACGAGGACGGCTCCCCGGAGCCTCCCCGCCGCGTCCCGGATCGGCGCGCCGCTGTCGGCGATGGGGACCTCGGCACCGCCGCGCGCGATGAGCACGGTGTGGTTGGCGAGTCCGCTGACGAGGCCCTCGCGCAGGACCCGCGTGATCGGGCTCTCGACGGGCTGCCGGGTCCGCTCGTTGACGATGTGAAAGATCTCCGTGGCGTCGCGTCCCAGAGCCTCCGTCTCCGTCCAGCCCGTCAGCCGCTCCGCGAGCGGATTCATGAGCGTCACGCATCCGCGGTCGTCGGTCGCGACGACGCCGTCGCCGATGCTCCGGAGCGTCGTGCGCAACTCTTCCTCGGAGAGCCGGAGCTTCTGCTCGGCCTCGGCGCGCCGCGCCAGGTCGAGTCGCAGCAGCACTCCGATGAGGGCGAGGAAGGAGAAGAGAAGCGCGGCTCCCAGTGCGAGGGAGATGAGCGTCGCGCGCGCCGTCCGCTCGAAGGTGCCGGTCCGGCGGCTCAGGAGCTTGCTCTCGGCGTCCCGGATGTCTGTGCTGAGCCGGCGGATCCGGTTCGTGGCGTCGAGCCCGGGGCCGCTCGTGACCGACTCGGCGGCCGCCGCCAATCCGCCGCGGTCCCGCTCCGCCACGACGCGTTTCATTTCCGAGATCTTCTGGCTGGCCAGCGCGGCGACCTCGCGGATGCGCCGCAGCTGGTCGGGATTGTCTGCCGTCAGGTTCTCGAGGCTCTGCAGGTGTCCCTCGGCCGCTCCGACGTTCGAGGCGAACGGTTCGAGGAGGTCCGCTCGCCCGGTGAGCGCGTATCCGCGCGAGCTCGACTCGGCCATCGCGAGAGCCGAGCCGAGCCCATCGACGTCGTCGAGGACGCTCCGCGCGTGCTCCACCCACCGGCCGGCCTCGATCAGGTCGCGCGCATTGCGCGCGGTCACGAAGACCAGCACGGACAGCAATGCGGCCGCGAGCGCGATCCCGAGGGCCGTGCGGAGTCCGGCGCGGCGACTCAACTCCTCACCACTGTTTCGGAGCATAGCTCGGGCCTTTCGCGACGCGGCGACTCAGGAAGCAGCGGCCTCCGGCACCCGCGGGACTCGATGCGGGAACTCACAGGCCGCTCCCCGAGGCGGACGGAGGCGATCGAGAGCAGGGAACCCGGCGCACGCTCCGGCGCGAGCGAGCCGAGGGAGCCGCTCGGCGGGAATGCGGGCCCGAAATCGGCGCGGGGAAGCCATCAGCTCGCGCGCGACACCCGGGACTTCGCGGGCGCCGGCTCTTCGGCCTCCGGCTCGACGACGCCGATTCGCTCTTCATGCGCGAGCTTGCCGCCGAGCCAGCCGGCCACGGCGAGAAGGAGGAAGCCGATCGTCGAGGAAATGACGCCGGCCCACCAGCGACCGGTCCGAAAACCCGCTCCGCTCTGTCGAATCACGGCGCTCGCTCCGTAGAAGAGGACGGCCGAGCCGGCCGCGAGTGCGTGCCATGTCGCGATGCCGCCGGCCTTGGGCGGCATCGACAGAGTCAGGTAGTCGACCGCGCCCGCGGCCGCCGCCGCGATGGCGAACGTGACGCCGACCCCGATCGCCACGGCGGAGAAGCGGTACCAGAATGGGTCGTCGCTCAGGAGTTGCGCGATGTCTCCCCACAGCACCAGGAAGAAGGCGCCGATGGGGATCGGGACGAGGAGGGGATGAATCGGATGGTTTCCGAGGGCTGCCTTGCTCTTCATGAAAAAGTCCCCGACGCCCGGCCACTGCAACTCGAGTGCCACCCGCGGCCGCGCGGGCGCCCGGGTTTGGTTCTTGCAGAGCACGGAAGCCGGAGGGCGCATGCCGGAAGGGTCGATTCGCGCGGGCGGCTTTTCTCGGAAGGCGGCGCTTGTCCGCTACGCCATCGTCGGCCTCGGCGACATCGCGCAATCGGCGATCCCTCCCGCATTCGCCCGCGCCCGCCGCAAGTCGCGTCTGGCGGCACTCGTTTCCGACGATCCGGAGAAACGGCGCCGTCTGTCGCGCCGTTATCGCATCGAGAGGACCGACTCGTACGAGGAGTACGCCGCGTGCCTGGAGAGCGGAGAGATCGACGCGGTTTGCATCGCGCTCCGGAACTTTCTGCACCGGAACGACGCCGTGGCGGCATCATCCGAAGAACCCTCGACCAAACGCATCCCCGAGTCGTCTGAGCGAAAGGAGAACGAAACCCATGTCCTCGTACCAGCTGCCCGATCTCGATTACGACTACGCGGCCCTGGAGCCGAACATCTCCGGAAAGATCATGGAGCTGCATCACGACAAGCACCACGCGGCCTACGTGAAGGGCGCCAACGAGACGCTCGAAAAGCTCGACGAAGCGCGCGACAAGGAAGACTTCACGCGCCTGCCCGGCCTCGAGAAGGCGCTCGCCTTCCATCTGTCGGGACACGTGCTCCACTCGCTCTTCTGGAAGAACCTCGCGCCGAAGAACGCGGGACGGCCGGAGGGCGGCCTCGCCGATGCCATCGCGCACGATTTCGGCAGCTACGAGAAGTTCCGCCGGCAGATGACGCAAACGGCGGCGACGATCATGGGATCGGGCTGGGCGGCGCTCGTCTGGGAGCCCGTCGGCAAGCGTCTGCTGACGACACAGATCTACGACCACCAGTCGAACCTGTCGCAGGGCGGCCTGCCGATCATGGTGATCGACGCGTGGGAGCACGCCTTCTATCTGCAGTACCAGAACCGGAAGCAGGAGTTTTTCGAGGCGATCTGGAACGTCTGGAACTGGCGGGACATCGCCGAGCGGTTCGAGAGCGTGCGGGAGACGACGCTCGACCTCGCGGGAGCCGCGCGATGAAACTTAGAACTTAAAACTTAGAACTTAGAACTGAATTGCGCTACGCGCGGGTCGAGCGCGACGCGATGAGGACGCCGCCGAAGGAATAGCCGCGGAAGTCGTAGCCGACGGGCTCGTTCGGCGTGCTCCACACCTCGATGTACTCGATCTGATCGACGATCTCGGCCGGGAGCCCCGCGCCCCGCGGCTCGGGCTGCCGGGCGCGTTCTCGCGCGGCCTCTCCGGTGAGACGCTCGTACAGGATCGTCCGGGTCTTGTTGCGCTCCGGCTTGACGCTCCACGCGACCGATAGGCCGTGCTCGGTCACGATGGGACGCTGGTCGGGCCGGGTGGCCGGCCCGGGATTCATCGGAGGGGCCGAAGGCTCGGTCCTCGCTGCCAGAGGCTTGCCGGAGATCATCGGGTTGCGTTCCTTCCCCAGAAATCGATGCTCGTTTTGATGTCAGGGTAGGCGACGGTTGATGAGTGTTCAATCGCCTTCCAGTGCCATCGGCGCGGGCACGAAGGTGCCACGCGATGGCCGAGCTATATCAGAACTGATATAGCTCGCTCGCGGGCGACGGACCGGCCGCCGTCGCCCGATCGTTTATTCTGCGGCGCGCAAATGGCGCGCGCGAGGAGAAGCGTCCGGACCGTCGGGGCGGTCTTTCCTGGAGGGGCGCTGCTCGGTCTCGCGGCCCTCACGGCGGCCCTCGCCGGCGGCTGCCGCCGCGCGCCGGAGGTGCCCGGCAACGTCCTCATCGTGCTGGGCGACACGGTACGGCTCGACGCCGTCGGCGTCTTCGGCGCGGGGCCGGGGAAGACGCCGGCAATCGACGCGCTCGCCGCCTCGGGCGTGCGGTTCACGCAGGCCCGGGCGCAGTCGTCCTGGACGCTGCCCTCCGTCGCCTCCCTCTTCACGTCACGCTGGTGTCACGAAGTCACGGATTGGGCCGATCTCCCGCAGCGTCTGCCGGAGGACGCCGTCACGATGGCGGAGCTCTTCCGCGCAAAGGGATACGCAACCGGCGGCTTCTCCGCCAACGTGCTCGTCAACCGCGACAACGGGTTTGCACAGGGATTCGACACGTTCTGGGCGCCGCCGACCGAGGCCTCGATGTGGACGGACGCTCTGACGACGGCCGAGCACGCCGCTCTGTGGCTGCGTCGGGAGCAGCACCGGCCGTTCTTCGCCTACGTGCATTTCGTCGATCCGCACTCGCCCTACTGTCCGCCGGAGGAGCGCCCGAAAGATCCGAAGGCGCCGGTTCCGGGCGACGCGAGCCTCTCCTTCTACGGCAAGAACCCGCTCCCCGACGCGGCGACGCTCGCGGAGTGGCGCCGGCTCTACGCCGCGGAAGTCGCGCTCGTGGACCGCGGCCTGACGCGCGTTCTCTCGGCCCTCGAACCGGAGGTTCGCCGGCGCACGACGGTCGTCTTCCTGGCAGACCACGGCGAGGAATTCCTGGACCACGGGTTCCTCGGTCACGGCTGGTCGCTCTACGAGGAGCTGCTGCGCGTGCCGCTGGTCGTGGCCGGGCCGGGCATTCCGGCGGGACGCATCGTCACGCAGCCGGTCGGGCTGATCGATCTGCTGCCGACGCTCGCGGCGCGCGCGAAGATCGCGGACCCCGCGGCCGCGGCTTCCTGGCGCGGCGTGGACCTCTCGCGGGCGCTTTCGGGCGGCGAGGCGCCCGCCGGGAGGACGTTCCTCGCGGAGACCTACCGGTACGGGCCGCTGCGCGTCGCGGTGATGTCGGGAATGACGCAGACGATCTTCTTCAACAAGGGACCGGCGCCGTCGCCTCCCGTGACGGATCACCTCTTCGGCGACGAGCGCGTGCGCGCCCTCCTGCCGCGGGAGGCGGTTTTCGATCTCGCGCGGGACCCCGGCGAGAAGTCGAACCTCGCGGCGACACCCGCGGCGCTGTCGGCGCTCGTCGCCGCGCGCGACGTCGTGCTGCGGAGCTTCGCCCCGGCGTTGCCGGGCCGCTGGGTCGCGGTGCGCGGGAGGGGATCGGGCGGCCGGATCGAGGGGAGCGTGCGCTACGCGGGCGATCTGACGCGCCTCGTCCCGTTCTTTCCGCGCGACGACGAGACGTTCGCGTTCTCGGGCGACGCGGTGCGCGTGTCGATCCGCGACGACGGTTCCGCGCGCGCGTGGCTCGTGCCGGACCGGACGGACCTGGGCGTCGTCTCGGCGGAATTCCGGGCGGCGGGCGCGAAACTCCTTCCCGTCGCGCAGACGGACGTGCTCGCCCCGGGATGGGCGAGCTGGGTGGCCAACGAGAGAAAGAGTTCCGGCCAGCCGGTGGACGTCTCGGAGCAGGTGCGGCGCCTCCGGGCGCTCGGCTACCTTCAGTAGGCGGGTCAGCCCGCGGGCCAGGCGAAGAGACGCCGGCGGGCCGGCGGTCGCGCGCCGCGGAGCGCCGGCGGCCGATCTTCGGGCCAGCGGCCGCGGCGGACCGCGCCGGGGAAATCGCGCCGCATTCGCTGCCGCGTCTCCCCGAGGTCGCTTCCCGTGTAGCAGCGGGCGGCGCCCCCGGGGGCGTCCCACAGCTCGAACGCCCGCAGCGTCCCCCCGAATTGCCAGCCCGCCCAGGCGAGACCCGAATTGACGTTGACGAAAATCGCGTAAGGCACGCCGGTCTGCGGAGACGTCTCGCGCGTCACCTGCTCGTACCGATGCATCTCGGCGAGCGTCGCGCGGCCTCCCGCGAGATTGCTCCGGACGTTCCAGACCACGAGCGGGAGGCAGGCGAGCGGCCAGAGGCGGACCCGCGGCGCCGAAACGGCGGCGGCGAGCCCCGCGCCCGGCAGGTAGAAGTAGTAGGGAGGCCACCAGCCGACGTTTCGTCCGGCGTAAGGGAGTGCCGCGATCCACGCGAGGGCGGCGCCGAGGAGAACGCCGCGCGCCGGGAGCCAGCGCAGCGCGACGATGACGATCGCGGCCGTCGCCGCGAGGAGCAGAACCGCGCTGGAGGTCCGCATCGTTGCGCCCGGCGGCACGCCGGCCGCGAGCCACGGTGCGAACACGATCTGCCGCAGCGCCTCTTTTCCGAGGCCGAGGCTGTTGTACGCGAAGATCTTCGTCGCGTGGCGGAGCGTCCAGAGGTTGACGGCGACGAAGGCGACGGCGGCCGCGATCGGCGCGCCGAGGCCCGCGAAAGGCTTGCGCGCGCGCCAGACGTTGATCGCCGCGAAGACGAGCGGCGCGCAGAGCGCCTGCTCGTAGAAGAGGGCGGCGGCGAGAAAGAGGAGAGTCGCCCCGCGGACACGGCCGGCGTCGTGCGCGATGGCGGCGAGGATCACGAGGAGCGCGGCGACGAGGACCGCGCTCTGGACCATGTACCGCACCGCGAGCGCGGGCACCGCGAGCGTCGCGAAGACCGCCGCTCCGGCGAGGACGGCTGTCCGGCTCCATGAGAGACGCCGGAGCAGCGCCGCGAGCGCCACGACGACCGCCCCGTGGAGGAGGACGCTCAGCCACGCGTAGGGGAGGGGGTCGAGGCCGAAGGCGCGGTAACCGGCCCACCAGAGCGCCCGCTGGCCGAGGCGCCAGACGCCCCAGGCCGGCACGTCGAAGAAACGGGTCGCGCCCGACGTGAGATTATCCGCGTCCGCGAGCAACCCGAAATCGTCGGCGAAAAAGAACGGGCGTCCGAGGAGGTAGGGGACGTGGACGGCGACGGCCAGAGCGAAGAGCCACGCCGAATCGAGGAGGCCCGTCTTCCGCGGCTCCGACGCCATGCTGGCCGGAGAGCTTACCGGGCTTTGCTCGGTGCCGTCGCGCTTCTTTCGCTGGTACCGCGGCTCGTCGACGGCGCCCGCCGCCCGATCGACTTCAACGGCTTCTGGCACGTCTTCATCGCGCGGAATCTCTCGCGGGAATGGCGGACCCTGGCGCATCCGCCGCTCTATTCGGTTCTCCTGAAGGCGGTCCAGATCCTCGGCCACACGCCGCTCGTCTATCGGTCGATCTCGATCGTGGCGGGCGCGGTGTCCGTCTATCTGGTCGGCCGGATCCTCGAGAAGCTCGGCGCGCGGGAAGAGGTGGCGCTCCTCGGTGCGGCCGCGATGGCGTTCGCGGGCAGCCCGATCGACCTGTCGCTCACGGTCGAGTCCTACGCGCTCGCCGTCGCGCTCCTCCTCGGCAGCTTTTTCTTCTTTCTCGACCTCGTCGCCCCGGGGCCGTCTCCGGCGCTCCGGAGCCGGATCGCGTTCGCGGTTCTCGCCGGGCTGGCGCTGCTCGCTCACTACTTCGCCGGCCTCTATCTCGGCGCGTGCGTCGCCGCGCCTCTGCTCGCGGCGGCGATCGTTCCGTCATACCGCCGCGACATTCGGCGCGCGCTGTCGACGCGGTGGAGGGCGATCGCCGCGACGTTCGTCCCGCTCGCCGGGCTCGCCCTCCTGCTCTACGAGCTCCTGGCGCGGCACTGGGTCGGCACGTCGAAGGGCCTCCCCTTTTTCTATTTCGACGGGCGATACGAGGCGGTGGCGCACTTCCTCGTCCGGAACTTCCGCAATACCTTCGATCTGCTCTCGCCGCTCGCGGCGCCGCGCGCGCGATGGGCGCTGGCCGGCCTGGCGGTCTTTTTCGCGCTCGCGCTCGCCTTCGCGCTCGTCGCCGACGGAGGGCCGAAGGATCCGCGCCGCCTGCTGCCGGCCCTCTTCTCCCTCGTGCTCGTCCTCGCCGGGTCGGTCCTCGGGACGCTCCGCCTCTATCCCTTCGGCGGCGCGATGCGGCATCAGTTCCTGATCTACGTCTTCGCCCTTCTCGCCGCGTTCGTCGCGCTCGACGGGCTCCTTGGACGGCTCCGAAGCCGTCCCGCGCGCGCCGTGACGTTCGCGGCCGCCGCGGGCGCCGTGGCGTTCGCGTTCGCGGTCCGCGTGCCGGCCCGAGATCCGCGGGAGCCCGAGAGCTTCCTTCCGAAGCTCGCGGCGTTCGACCGGCAGTTTCCGAATGCACGCGTCGTCCACGTGGACGTCTTTCACCTGATCGGCGTTTTCTCCGGCTTCCACGACGCGGACTGGCGCTTCGAGGGGCGAGCCCCGGGAGATCCGCGCGTCGAGCGGTACGCGGTCGAGAAAGCCGGGAGGCGCTTCGAGGTCGTGGCCCACCGCAACTGGTGGTTCTTCTGGTTCAGCAACCCCGACGTCTACCGCGACCTCGCCCGGTCATGGCCGAACGCCGCCTGTGAGACGGTGTTCGGATCTCTTCAGGAGACGAGCGAGGCCGCGCAGCCCGGCTTCATCGTGCTTCCGCCCGAGGGGCGCCGCGCGAAGATCGAGGCATACGCCGCCGGAGCCGGCCTCGCGCCCAGCCGCGTCGTCCTCGACGGCCTGGACGTCTCCGCCGAGCTCTGCGCCGAAGACGTCCTGCGCGTCGACGAGATCGCGCCGCCCGGAACCCGCGCCGGCGTCGCGTTTCAGGCGCAGCCGTCGGGAGAATCCGCGTTGTCCATCCACGGCGCGGGATTCCGGCCCGGCGCCGTCGTTTCCCTCGGCGCGACGCGGCTTCCGGCGACCTACGGCAATCGCGGCTGGCTCACCGTGATCGTGCCGGACGCGCTCTACGCGAAGCCCGGCGCGCTCGCGCTCCGGGTCGAGAATCCCGACGGAAGCGTGTCGAACACCGTGACGTTCGACGTGCGGCCGTGAAGGGAGGCCCGCCGGTCAGTCCCCGACGACCTCCGGAACCGGCGCCGCCCACGCGTTCGCCGCATTTCCGTTGTAGGCGCCGACCGAGCCGATGACGACGAGATCTCCCGGTGCGAGGGGCGGCAGCCGCGCCGCCGGCGCGAAGACGTCCGAGGTGACGCCGAGTGGGCCGGCGAGGACCACGGTTCTCCGGCGGGCGGGCCGCCGCCGCCGCGGCAGAACCGCGATCGGATGGCGGCCGAGCGGGACAAACGGCGCGTGCGAGAGGCACGACGCGTCGAGATAGACCGCCGGCTTCCGGCCCTCCCGCATGCGCACGACGCGCGCGACGAGATGGTACGCGCCGGACGCGATCGCGCGGCCGGGCTCGAACAGGAGCCGGATGTTCTCGAGTCCGAGTCGCCGCGCGGCGCGCGACAGCGCCGAGACGAACTCGGCCGCCCGCGGCCCCGGAGGCGGCGGCTCCTTTCCGCGCGACTCGAGCCGTGCCGCGAATCCTCCGCCGACGTCGATCGTCGCGACGGGCCGGCCGATGCCGGCCAGCCTCTTTGCGACGGCCGCCGCCTCGCCGAGCGCCTCGAGGTAGGGCGCCGGGGACGAAAGGCCGGTCCCGAGATGGAACGCCAGACCTTCGGCGGCGGGCTCGCCGCGCCGCGCGAGCTCGCGGGCGAGGCTTCCGAAGGCCGGCGCCGGCAAGCCGAAGGCCGTCTGCTCGCGCGAAACGGACCGCGGCGCGAGGCGCAGCAGATAGCGGGGGGCGCGCCGGAGCGCGCGGGCCCGCTCGAGGAGCGCGTCTCCGTCCTCTCTCCCATCGACGACGAAGAGCGCGCCGGCGGCGAGGCCGGCGTCGAGGAGCGCCGCGGTCTTGGCCGGGCCCTGGACGAGGATCCGCGCGCCCGAAAGGCCGAGCCGCCGCGCGAGGCGGAAGTCCGCGAGCGTCGTGACCTCGGCGCCGAGGCCCGCGCGCGCCGCGGCGCGGACGATGCGCGGCTCCCGATTGCATTTGTACGGATAGAAGACCCGGCCGGGCGCCGCCGTCCGCCACTCCCGGATCTGCCGCTCGAGCTCGCGGGCGTCGAAGAGATAGAAGGGCGTCTCGCGGCGCCGCGCCGCCCGTGCGGCCGCCGCCCGGACGCTCGCGTCTAGCTCTCGAACCATTTCGCGGCGGCCCGGCGATCGAGCTTGCCGGCCGGCGTTCGCGGGATCGTCTCGGCGCGGCGCAGGCGCCGCGGACGCGCAAAGAGCGGCAGCCGTTCCGACACGTGCGTCCGCACCTCTTCGAGGAATCGTTCGGAGGCGTCGTCCGTCGCGAGCAGGAGACCGAAGGAATCGCCGAGCGGCACGGCCGCCGCCTCCCGCACGCCCGCCTTCTCGAGCACCGCCTCCTCGACTTCTTCCGCGCACAGGAATCGTCCGTGCGCCCGGATGCTCTCGGAAATCCGCCCGCGCACGTGGACTTCGCCCACCTCGTCGAGGTACCCGAGGTCTCCGGTGCGCAGCCGGCCGGCCGCGTCGAGCGGCGACGCGTCGGCCGGGTCGGCGTAGCCGCGGAAGACCGACCGGCCCGCGATGCGGATCTCGCCGCTCTCTCCCGGCGCGACGGGGTCGCCCCCGGCGTCGGCGATCGTGAACGCGAGGCCGGGCGCCGGAGGACCGGAGCTGCCCGATCGGCGAGGCCGGTCGAAGTGCTGCCGGGAGCCGAGGGCCGTCGTCTCCGTCAGTCCATAGCCGAAACGGACCGGGACTCCGCGCTCGTTCTCGATGCGCGCGGCGGCCGCCTCCGCCAGCGGTCCGCCCGCCGTGAGCGCCCCGCGCAACCGGAGCCTGCCGTGGGAGTGCGCCGAGAGGGCGAGGTGCGCGGGCGACAACAATGCGAAGGAGGCGCCCCGAGCGTCGGCCTCGGCGAGCGCGTCGCGTCGCGGCGCAAAGAAGATCGCCTCGGCGCCCACGAGGAGCGAGTTCACGATCCCGCGCACGAAGCCGAAGATCTGTCCGAGCGGAACGGCCACGGCGACGCGGTCTTCCGGGCGAAGGCCCACGCGCTCGGGGTAGGCCAGCGCCGAGTACAGGATCCGGTCGCCGGAGAGCGGGATGGCCTTGCCGCGCGACACGCTGCCGGAGGAGAAGAAGACCGTCTCGTCGGATCGCGCCGGGAGCAAAGCGCGCAGGCGCTCCTCGCGCTCGCGGCGGAGCCGAGGCGGGACGCCCGCGGCGTGGACCACGGCCGTCCGGCCGGCACGCCTCGCCGCGAAGAATCCTTCGGCGAGCGCGAACGGATCGGCGGCGTCGAGCCCGACCGGGCCGTCGCCGCCGGAGAGCGCATCGGCGCTGGCCTCGACCCGCGCGAGGAGCTGCCCGAGATCGAGCGCTTCGTCGCCCCGCCGCAGGGCGGCCCGTCGCGGCTGCCGGCGCGCGGCCTCGGCGAAAGCCTCGAAGAGGCTCATGCGCGGCCGATCCGGCTCCACCAGGTCGCGGCGTCGATGTCGTAGGGACAGCGGTCCACGGCGCGCTCGAGGGCGCGTGCAAACTTCGCGAGCGCGGTGCCTTCCTCGCGCGGCAGCACCGGGCCGATCGAGATCGTGAGGCGGCCGCGCGGCGCCGTCAGGAAAATGGCGCGGCACGGCACCCCGGCGATCCGCGCGAGACGGAACGGGCGGGCATCGAGCCGGATGCGGCCGCCGAGGCACGAGAACTCCGTCCCCTCTTCCTCGGGCATGTCCACCGCCGCGAGGAGACTCCCGCGCCGCAGGGCCGCGCGCAGGCGGTGCGGCTGTCGGAAGTGAAAAGCGTGCGGGAAAGCGTGCGGCGACTCGGCGTCGACGAGCCGGTCCCGTTCGAGGATGTGGACGCGGTCCGCGTCGGAGGCATTGACGATGTTGGCGAGCGGGACGTGCCGCCGCATCAGATACCGCAGGCTCCGCAGGTCGCCCACGTGCGCGGTCGCGTAGACGTGCGGCGCGGGATCGGGCCTGCCCCTCGGGAAGACCGGCCCATGGCGCTCGCTGTCGAGCGCGCGCCCGATGAGGAAGCCGAACCGGCGCCGCGCGCGGGCGGCCTCGGGTCCCGGGTCGGCGCCGAGGCGCGGAAAGGCGCGTCCGAGCTCGACCCACGCCGCACGCGAGATTCCCGTCTCCTCCTCGATGTCCGGCGGACCACCCGACTCGCCCACCAGCGCCGACACGGGCGGCAGCAGGAATCGCGGGATGAGATCGGCGGGCCTCACGCGCGCGCGGCCGAGACCTGCAGCATCGTCCAGGGGATGTGGAAGCGGCCGGCGCCGCCGGTCGCGCCGAGATCGTCGAGCGCGTAGCGGATCTCGCCGTCGGTCGTGGACCGCTCGAGGCCGAAGAGATCGCGGCAGAAGAGCGTCGCGTCGTCGGGGGAGTCGAAGGTCCACGAGAGGCGGACGCTTTCGGCGTGGATCGAGATTCCCCCGGCGCGCCGCAGGAAGCCCACGAGGGTCCGGAGAGTGTAGAAACGCCCGTGATGCCCCGGCGCCGTGTGGCGGTCCACGAAACCGTTGAGGAAACGCGCCGCCTCGGAGTCCTCCGCCACGTCGCCGAGCGCCGCGCGCCCGCCGGGCGCCGTCACGCGCAGAAGCTCGCGGAACACCGCCTCCGGATCCTCGGCATGGTGGAGCGCCGCAAGACACGCCACGCCGTCGAACCGCCCGTCGGCGAAGGGGAGGTCCGCCGCGCGCGCCGCTCCCACGCGGCCGGAATGGGTGCCGGAGCGAAGGAAAGGGAGCGACTCGTCGCAGGAGACCCGGGCGGGGGGCAGCCCCTGCGCCACGGCGCGCTCGGAGAGGTAGCCGCCGCCCGCCGAGACGTCGAGCCAGCGGGAGGATGGAGTGAGCGCGAGATGGGACAGGAGGGCGGCCGCCTCTTCCGCGCGCGCCTCCGGATAGCGGCGATTGGCGCGGCTGTAGAGGTCGCCCCGGGCGTCGAACAGGGTCTGGTACTCGAACAAGTC
Source organism: Thermoanaerobaculia bacterium (assembly GCA_035498835.1). Taxonomy (GTDB): domain Bacteria; phylum Acidobacteriota; class Thermoanaerobaculia; order UBA5066; family Gp7-AA6; genus DATBFU01. The sequence goes on along the minus strand of DATJZU010000144.1, from coordinate 3,562 downwards.
CCGCGCAGACTATTCCGCGGCCCGCCGCACGGTCAATTCGAAGAGAATCGATCGGTGCGCGACCGCCTCGCCTCCGCCCTGCCCGACTCTGTCCCGATGGGCGACGAGCTCGTCGTCTGCGAGCCGGAGCCCTCGTGACGGTATGAAGGCCGTCGGGGTCCTCGCCGCGCGGCTCCGGACCGCGTGCCGCGTGACGGTGCTCACGGGCGCCGGCGTCTCGGCGGCGAGCGGCATCCCGACCTTTCGCGGGCCGGGCGGGCTCTGGCGGGATTTCCGCCCCGAGGAGCTCGCGACGCCCGAGGCCTTCGCACGCGATCCGGCGACGGTGTGGGAGTGGTACGCGTGGCGGCGCGAGCTCGTGGCGCGCGCGCGGCCCAACCGCGCACACGAGGTGCTCGCGGAATGGAGCCGGAGGTTCCCGCGGTTCACGCTCGTGACGCAGAACGTGGACGGACTCCACGAGCGCGCGGGGACGGAGAACGTCGTGCGCTTCCACGGCTCGCTCTGGGAGGTCGGCTGCGCCTCGGCCTGCGACGGCGCGCCGCGGCGCTGGAGCGACGCACGCGTGCCCTTCCCCGAGATGCCGCCGCGCTGCGAGCACTGCAACGGACTGCTGCGGCCGGGCGTCGTCTGGTTCGGCGAGCCGATCGATCCCGAGGTCTTCGAGCGAGCGCTCGCGGCGCTCGACTGCGACGTCTGCCTGGTGGTCGGGACGTCGGCGGTCGTCTATCCGGCGGCGGGCTTCGCGGGCGAAGCGCGCCGCCGCGGCGCCTTCGTCGCGGAGATCAACCCCGAGACGACGGATGCGTCGGAACGGGTGGACCTGGCGATTACGGATACCGCTGAGATCGCGCTCGACAGACTCGATCGGATTCTGCAACGCGCCTCGCCGCGAGGCCTTTGAAACTCTCTTCCGGGCGGGTCAGGAAGGGGATCGACTGCGGAAGCCTCGATCTCGACCCGCCCGGCTTCAATGCGCCCGCGTGAGCGCCTCGCGGGCCTCCAGCGCGCGCGCGAGCGCCCGGGCGGGCGAATCGGCCAGCGCCGTCAGGTGCCCCATCTTGCGCCGAGGGCGCGCCTCGCTCTTCCCGTAGAGGTGGATCTTGACGTCCGGAAACGCGGCGGCCGCCCGCCAGTCCGGCTCGCCCTTCTCCCAGAGATCTCCGAGCAGATTCGCCATCGCGGCCGCCGAGAGATACCGCGTCGATCCGAGCGGCAGGCCGCAGACGGCGCGCAGCTGCTGCTCGAACTGGCTCGTCACGCAGGCGTCCACCGTCAGGTGGCCCGAGTTGTGGGGCCGCGGCGCGAGCTCGTTGATCCGGAGCTTGCCGTCCGCCGTCACGAAGAGCTCGACGCAGAGCACGCCCACAAGATCGAGCGCCTCGGCCACGGCGCCGGCGAGCCGGACAGCCTCGCGCGCGAGAGGGCTCGCCGCGTCGCCCGGGGCGACCGAGTAGTCCAGGATGTGCCGTGCGTGGGTGTTCTCGATGAGGCCGAAGTCGGAGAGCGCTCCGTCGAGCGACCGCCCGACGACGACGGAGGCCTCCTTCTCGAAATCCACGAATCCTTCCAGGATCGCCTCGCGGCCCGCGAGCGCGGCCCAGGCGGCCGGCGCCTGCGACGGGTCGTCGATGCGCGACTGGCCTTTGCCGTCATAACTCATCGTCGAGGCCTTGAGGACCGCGGGACATCCGAGCGCGGCGAGCGCTTTCTGAAGGTCCGGCAGGGAGCGCACCTCGGCGAAGGACGTGACCGGGAATCCGGCGCGCGCGAGGAACGTCTTCTCGCGCAGCCGGTGTTGCGTCGTCGCGAGGATCGCGCCGCCGGGGCGCACCGGCGTGGACTCCGCCGCGGCCTCGACCGCAGCCGCCGGGACGTTCTCGAACTCGAAGGTGACGACGTCCACCGCGCGCGCGAACTCACGCACGCGAGCGAGGTCCTCGTACGGCGCGGCGACCTCGACGTCGGCGACCTGTCCCGTCGGCGTGTCGTAGTCGGGAGAGTAGGTGTGGACGCGATAGCCCATTCGCCGGGCGGCGATCGCGAACATCCGCCCGAGCTGTCCGCTCCCGAGCACGCCCACGACGGCGCCCGGGAGCACCGCCCGCGTCAAGGAACCGTCTCTCCCATCACCCGCTGCGTCTGCTCCGCGCGGAACTGCTCGAGTCGGCGTGCGAGCTCCGGCCGCTTGGCGGCCAGGATCGACACGGCAAAGAGCGCCGCGTTGATCGCGCCGGCCTTCCCGATGGCGAAGGTCGCGACGGGCACGCCGCCCGGCATCTGCACGATCGACAGGAGCGAATCGAGGCCTTTCAGGGCGGCGCTCTCGACCGGCACCCCCAGGACGGGCAGCGTCGTGTGGGCGGCGGTCATGCCGGGCAGGTGGGCGGCGCCTCCCGCCCCTGCCAGCAGGACCTCCAAACCCCGGCCCGCCGCGGCCGAGGCGTACTCGGCCATCCAGCCCGGGGTCCGGTGGGCCGAGACGATCCGGCACTCGTGGGAAATCCCGAACTGCACCAGCGTTTCCGAGGCATGCCGCATGGTTTCCCAGTCCGACTTACTGCCCATGATGATGCCGACGAGGGGGCCTTCCACCGAGGCAGTCTAACCCGGCGTCCCCCCGCCCCCCGGGGGGGCCCTTGCGCCCGATTGGCGATAAGATCTAGGGTCGGCGAAAGGTTTCAATGAGAAGGGTGGCCTGGGTCGGGGTGGCGATTGCTGTCGCCGTGGCGGGCGCTTGGGGTTATGGCGCCCTCGTGCGCCAGGAAAACGACAGTGGCGTGCGGGTGCGGCTCCTCGCGATCGCCGAAGATCAGACACTGGACCTCGCGTTCTCGCGCGCCGGCCGCGTCATCACGCGCGTGCCGGACGAGGGCGAGACCATCGCCGCCGGCGATCTCGTGGCGCGCGTCGAGCAGCCCGGTCTCGCCGAGGACGCCGCCGACTTCCAGCGCCAGCGCGCGGAGCTGCAGGCACGCGAGCTGACGCGCCGCCAGAACGTCGAGAAGGCGAAGGCGGAGCTCGCGCAGATCATGAGCGACGAAAAGCGGCTGTCGCGGCTCGTCGGCGAGGGCATCGCGCCGGCGGCGGATCTCGAGAGTCTGCACCACCGCCGGGAAGCGACCGAGGCCGGCATCCGCGCGCTCGAGACCGAGCGGGATCAGCTCGAGGCACAGGACAAGACGCTCGCCGTCCGCGCCGACAAGGTGAAGCTTTTCGAGAACGAGGGCGCGCTCGCGTCGCCCGCTGCGGGCGTCGTCCTGACGCGGCACCACCGCGAAGGCGAGTGGGTCGAGGCGGGGCAGCCGATCCTGACGCTCCAGGTCGGAACGCCGTTCCTGCGCGTCGAAGTTCCCGAGGAACGGCTCTCGACGTTCCCCGTGGGCGGGAGCGTGAGCGTCTGGCCGCAGGCGCGGCCGCAGGATCGCTTTCCCGCGCGCATCGTCTCGGTCAAGCCCCGCTCGGAATTCGCCACGCGCCGCAACTGGGGACTCCAGAGCCGGGATCTGAAGACGTTTTCCGTACGCCTCGCCCCGCAGGGCGCGACGGTCATCGCCGGGCA
>DATJZU010000143.1:0-4884 GCA_035498835.1 Thermoanaerobaculia bacterium | reverse complement strand
CTCCATTTCCGATCCCCGGTCGAAGTGCCGGCCCGACGCGTGAAACACGATGCCCGTCGAGTCGAGCCGTGTCGTCGGCCGCAGATCCGGACCGTCGGCGCGGTAGATGCGCCCCGACGCCGATCCCACGTCCGGCCGCGCATCGAGCCGCGCCGCGAGGCGCGCCGCGAAATCCGGCGCGAGGCGGCAGTCGGGGTTCAACGCCAGAACGTACCGCCCGCCCGAGGCCTCGATGCCGGCGTTCATCGCGGCAGAGAAGCCCACGTTTTCGGGCAGTGCGACCACCCGCACGCCTGGAACGAGCCGTCGGGCGACGTCGATCGAGTCGTCGCGCGACGCACCGTCCACGACGATCGTCTCGACGGAGACGCCGCGCTGCGCCGCGGCGCTCGGGAGCGACGCCGGCAGGTCCGCCGACGAGTCGTGCGTGACGACAACGATCGAGACGTCGATCATGCGGTCATCGGGAGGGCGTTCCGAAGCCGAGCGAGAGCCGCAGCACGGAGAGATACGCGCGGGCCGACTCGCCCTTCGGGCGCGGATCGGACCGGCGAATCGGGAGCACGGCGAGGCGCAGGAGCATTCCGAGCGGCAGCAACACCCGATACGCCGCACGCGCCGCAAGGCCGTAGTGCCGCCGCCGATAGAGGAGCGCGTTGCGATAGTAGAGCGGCAGGAATCTCGCGTAACCGAGCCGCGCCGAGGCACTGCCGCCCCGATGCCGAAACCGCGCCGAGGGCCAGTAGACGATCTCTCCGAGCGGCGCCAGGCGCGCGCAGAGGTCCACGTCCTCGAACCAGGCCGGCGTGAAATCCTCCGCGAAGCCCCCGAGCCGGCGGAACGCGTCCGCGCGCACGGCGAGTGCCGCGGCGGCCGCCTGCGCGACCGGGAGCGGCCGGTCGGGATTCCGGCCGGCGTATCGCGCGCGACGGCGCCCGCCGTTGTTCGGGAAGAGGTGGTCGATGAGCAGGAGCTCGCGCGCGTCGGAGGCGATCGTGGGAAGCGCGCGCAGCTGGAACGTGAACTGGTTCTCGCGCCCCGGCGGCGCGAGCCGCGCCGCGTCGGCTTCGACACTGTCGACGTTTGCCGGGTCCTCGTCGAGAAGGCGCGGCGCGAGCGCGACCGCCCCCGGGTGCTCGCGGAAGCCCCGCGCGATCGCGCTGAAAGGATCGCCTTCGGCGCGCGTGTCGGGATTGAGGAAGAGGAGGATCGGCGAGGGAGTTCTCGCCGCTCCCTGGTTCGCGGCCGGACCGAACCCGCGATTCTCGCCGTTGACGACGACATCGGCGTCCGGCCACCGGGCGGCGATCTCGCGCGGCGACGCGTCGCCTCCGTTGACGACGACCGTCAGTCGGACGCGCGGGCCGTCCGGCGGCACGCCGGCGCGGGCCCTCGCCAGGGACGCGATCGCCTCGTACAGGTCCGGCGCGTCGTGCCAGGAGACGACGATGACCCCGATCTCGTCCACCCGTGGATTCTACGGACGGCCGCTCTCGGGCGCGGCCGCGGGCCAGTCGGCGAGGCGCCGCGGCTCCTGCCGGAACCGGAGCGCCTCGAGGGGCAGCTGCGGCCAGACGAGCAGCGGGAGCGCCACGCCCTTCCACCCCAGCTTCCGCGCGTGCGCGAGATCCGCCCGAAGGAGGCTCCCGAGGCTGCCGCGGATGCGCCTCGGCTCGAAGTTCCGGAAGAGCGTCCGCCAGCGGTTGCGCGCCGTCCACACGGCGCGGCGAAACGGCGTCCGGCCGCCGGTGCGCGAGCCTTCGTGCCGCGCCGACGCCCGGGGGTCGCAGGCGAAACGCCAGCCGGCGCGCGCGAGGCGGAGCGAGAGATCCGCGTCCTCGTAGTACGCGAAGAAGGTGTCGTCGAAGACCTGGCCCTGCGGCGCCACCGCCGCGAGGGCGTCCCGGCGGTACAGCGCCGCCGTGGCCGAAACCCCGGACACCTCGAACGGCTCGGCCGGGGCCGCCGACGCCGCGGCGCCCGAGAGGACGGGAACCGCTTCGCCGCGGTCGGTCCAGGCGATGCCGGCCGTGTCCACCCGCGATCCGTCGGCCGTCCGGACGAGACCCTGGGCCGCCGCCAGGCGCTCGTCGAGCGTCAGCCGCGCCGCCAGCCGCGCGGCGTAGTCGGGCGCGAGCGTCGCGTCGTTGTTGACCAGCAGAACGAACGGCGCCCGCGTCCGCGCGATGCCCTCGTTGGCGGCGCCGGCGAAGCCGAGGTTCCGCGAGAACGAGACGACGCGGACGCCCTTCTCGGCCGCCAGGCGCTCCCGCTCCGCGGGGTCTGAGCCGTTGTCCACGACCAGGAGCGACAGGTTCACTTCCTCCTGTTCCTGCAGCGAACGGATCGCCGCGAAGACGGACTCGCCGCCATCGCGGTTCACGATCACCGCGTCCACGTCGGGAAGATGTGAGGGGCGGTTCAAGAGGTGGCGCTGCGCGAAACCTGCCGGGCGCGATATAACTCGCGCCGGCTCATGCTACCACGCGAGTTTCTCCGCGAAAACGCGGCAAGGCTGCTCGCCGAGTATCCCGAGCGCTACGCCGGATCGGGACTCGAGCGCTTCGTCGAGGTGGATCGCCGACGGCGCGAGGCGGTCACGCGGCTCGAGGAGAAGCGCCGCCGGCGCAACGAGCTGACCTCCGTCAAGGGCAAGCCGTCGCCCGAGGCGCTGGCGGAGATGAAAGGACTGAAGGAAGAGATCCGCGGGCTCGAAGAGCAGGCGGAGAAGGACGACGCCGAGCTCGCGGAGGTCGAGACGCGCATCCCCAACGCGCCCCACGCGAGCGTCCCCCGCGGCAAGGACGAGAACGACAATCGCGTCGAGCGCACCGTCGGATCTCCGCCGCGCTTCGACTTCGAGCCGAAAGCGCACTGGGATCTCGGGCCCGCGCTCGGCATCCTGGATTTCGAGCGCGGCGTGAAGCTCGCCGGCGCGCGCTTCACGGTCCTGAAGGGCGCCGGCGCGCGGCTCTCGCGAGCGCTGTCCGCCTTCATGCTCGACCTCCACACGCGCGAGCACGGTTACGAAGAGATCTTCCCGCCCGCGCTGACCAACGCGGCCTGCCTCTTCGGGACGACGCAGCTGCCGAAGTTCGAAGAGGACCTCTTCCAGACGCGCGAGGGTTACTACCTGATCTCGACGGCGGAGGTTCCCCTGACGAACCTCCATCGCGAGGAAACGCTCCCGGCCGCGGCACTGCCGCTCGCCTACACCGCCGGCACGTCCTGCTTCCGAGCCGAGGCCGGCGCCGCGGGCCGCGACACGCGCGGGATGATCCGGCAGCACCAGTTCGAGAAGGTCGAGATCGTTCGGATCGTCCGGCCGGAGGACTCCGAGGCCGCGCTCGAGCGGCTCACGGGCCACGCCGAGGAAGTGCTCCGGCGGCTGGAGCTGCCGTACCGCGTCGTCTCGCTCTGCACGGGCGACCTCGGGTTCGGCGCGGCGAAGACCTACGACCTCGAGGTGTGGCTGCCCGGCCAGAACGCGTACCGCGAGATCTCGTCCTGCTCGACGTTCGGCGACTTCCAGGCGCGCCGCGCGCAGATCCGGTTCCGCCGCGCCGAGGGAGAGAAGCCCGAGTTCGTCCACACGCTGAACGGCTCCGGCCTCGCGATCGGCCGGACGCTCGTCGCGATCCTCGAGAACTTCCAGCGCGCCGACGGAACGGTCGCGATTCCGAAGGCTCTGCGTGCCTACTTCGGGACGGAAGAGATCCGGGGGAGTTGAGAGCTCTGCCCCTCACCTCGCCGGACTAGCTTGAAAACTCTCTTCCGGAGCCGGCCGGCTGGCCGGTGGCGGTGCGAGGCACGCTCTTGGCCGGCTCCGGTACCAACGCCCCGGCCGAGACGATCATCTTCATCGCCTGCTCCGGCGTCATCTCGAGATATGTCACGCGCTCCTCGGGCACGACGAGCAGGAACCCCGTCGTGGGGTTGACCGCGCTCGGGATGAAGATGCTGCAGAGCTTCCGCCCCGTTTTCTGCCCCGCCTCGCCCGGGGAATCCGACGTCACGAAGCCGAGGCCCCACGATCCGGGCGACGGGAACTCGACGATCGCCACGCGGCCGAAGCTGCCCGCGCGGCCGGGCCCGAGGAGAAGCTCGGCGATCTGCCGCAGTGTCGCGTAGATCTTGTTGATGAGCGGGACGCGCTGCATGAGGCGGTCCCAGAGCGCGAATGCCCGGCGGCCGAGCAGTCCCGCGGCGATCCAGCCGAGCAGGAGAAGCAGCAGGTTCAGCAGCACGAAGCCCAGCCCGAACACGGAGATCCCGCGCGACCGGAGCTGGCCGCCGAGAATGCTGTCGAAGAAGGTGAAGAGCTTCCAGACGACCCAGAGGGTCAGCGCCGTCGGAGCGAGCACGACGATCCCGGCGATGTAGTAACGGCGCAGGCGCGCGCCAAGGCCGGAGGCCACGCGAGGATAGTAATCGCTAACCGTAACGGCGGCTCCGCGCCTGGCGTATAGTCCCGCGGGCGGCAACACCAAACCCTTGACACCGACGACCCTGTCCAACCGATACGAGCTCCTGGTCGAGCTCGGCCGCGGCGGAATGGGCGTCGTCTATCGCGCGAAAGACCCCCTCCTCTCCCGCGAAGTCGCCGTCAAGCTCATCTCCTCGTCGGACCTCTCGAAGGAGCTCGAGGACCGGTTCCAGCGCGAGGCGCAGATCGTCGCGCAGATGGACCACCCGGCGATCGTCCCGATCTACGACCTCGGGCGCGACGAGAGCTCCCTTTTCTTCGTCATGCCGCTCGTCGGGGGCACGACACTCCTGCGCCTGATCCGCGACCAGTCGCTGCGCCGCGGCGACGTCGTCGACATCGGCATCCAGGTCGCCGAGGCGCGCGACTACAGCCACACGCGCGGCGTCGTCCACCGC
>DATJZU010000142.1:0-21545 GCA_035498835.1 Thermoanaerobaculia bacterium | reverse complement strand
CGTCGTCCTGCTGCTCTCGATCGCGATGCTCGGGATCCTGGCCGTCTTCGACGCCTCGGCCCGCATCAACAAGAGCGAGCAGGACGTGGCCGACGCGCAGGGAGCCGTACGCTACGGCGTCTATCAGATGACCCGCGCGATTCGGATGGCCGGCTCGGGCGGCCTCTACGTGACGCAGGCCGTGCTCAACCATCGGGACCCGCAGCTTCCGGGCATCAACCTCGTCAACTCGGCCGATAGCGACTCCTTCGACAACGTCCAGACCGGCACGACCGTGACGAGCACCCAGGGCGCCGCCGTTCCGGTGCGCCCCGGAACGGACATGATCGAGGTCCGCGGCGTCCTGAATTCGCCGCTCCTCGCCTTTGACGACGACCCGGCCAACGGCTGCCAGGGCGCGAGCAACGTGTGCGTCGGCAACGTGGCCGTCGACGTCAAGGCGGCGACGAACCTCGGCCACATCAACGACGACACCTCGCAGCGCCCGCAGTTCGGAGCGATCGACGCGTACACGGCGGGCGCGACGGCGGCCAACCCGATGATGGTGATCGTCACCTCGAACATCGACGTCCATGCGGGCTGCTCCGGAATCCCGACGCCGCAGCGGTACCCCCAGCCCCTCTACAACATCGGCGTGATCACGGCCCCGACGTCGCTCGGGACCAGCCAGACCTTCGGCAGCGTGGATTTCTCGTACACGGGCGGCGGATTCCGGGTCATCGAGTACGACACCGAGGACCCGCTCGATTCGGGCCTCGACCCCGGCTACAACTATCCGTCGGGCATCAAGAACCCGCTGCGCGCGGTCGGCGTCCTCGACGACCTGCTCTTCTTCGTGGACAACACCGACGCGAGCCACCCGGGCCTCGCAATGGGCACGCGCCGCGGCGCGGCCTTCGACGTGGTCCGCATCGCCGACGACGTCGAGGACATGCAGGTCGCGTACGGCGTCGACCTCGATGGCGACGGCCGCGTGACGCGGTACACGCCGACGACGCCCCCCGACGACACGGATCCCGACGCGACGTCGATCCGCCCCGACGGCACGCCGGCCGTGGACGACGACGAGTGGGTGCCCAACGCGGACGGCGAGACCGCCCTGACGCCGGACCAGTTCCAGCAGGACGCCACGGCGATCACGACGACGCCGCACTTCGCGCACGGCTCGCAGCCGGCGATCCACTGCCCGCGCCTGCACGGCGTCATGATTTCGTTGATCGCCAAGTCGAAGGACCCCGACCCGACCTACAAGGCGGACGGATCGCGGGGCTTCCGGATCATGAACTCGCCCGTGACGATCTCGCCGCCGTACCCGGACACGTCGTTGTACCCGACGCCGCCGGCCGAGCCCCATTACCGCCGGCGCATCCAGACGCTGAAGATCAACCTGCGCAACTATGCAAACGAGAGCTAGCCTCCCGCAGGCCGGTTGCGCCGGAGATTGCCGCCGCGGCGAGCGCGGCGCGGCGCTCGTGATCGCGATCCTCGTGCTCGCGATCCTGACCGTCATCGGCATCGCGCTGATGCTCGTGACGTCGACGGAGTCGAAGATCGCCGCCAACGAATGGTCGATCAACCGCGCGTTCTACGCGTCGGACGCCGGGATCCGCTGGGCGACCGTCCAGATGCACGACCCGGTGCCCTTCATGGCGCGTCCCGAGTTCACGGGAAATCCCTTCGGTACGGTCCTCTTCCAGCTGCCGAGCCATCGCCACGGCGGGCTTCTGGGTCTCTTCGGGGGCGACAGCGGCGTGGGGACCGACATTCAAGTGCGGGTCATGCATCCGAGCAAGGTGGGACGGCGCCCGGCGCCGGGTTGGGAAACGCAGGAGGGGAAGAACAAGCGGGTGATCTATTCCTTCGAGGTCCGCTCGCAGGGCGGCCAGAACGACGCCGTCCTGCAGTATTCGAGGGCCCTGGTCGCCAACGTCGAGCTCGGGCCGTTGCCCGAGGACATTCCCTTCTAGGAACTGTTAGGAGCAGTCATGCGCGATCCAAGAACGTCCCACGGACTGTCCGGCTTCGCGGCCCGACACCGAGCCAGCATCATTTGGCTCCTGGTGTTCCTGGTCGCGGCACCCGCGCGGCCGGACGACCGACAGCTCCTTCAGGCCAACGCCGGCGCCAACACGGACGTGTTCGTGATCCTCGACTCGTCGCACTCGATGGACAACGAGTTCTCGGACACGTTCCGCCTGCCGGCCTACATGGACGACTTTCTCTACCCGCAGGGAACGTTCGACGTCGAGGGCTCGAAGATCGGCGTGGCCAAGAGCGTGCTGCGCCAGGTCATGACCAACGCCGTCGGCGTCAACTGGGCGTTCGCCTACTACCGCAACCCCAACCAGACGTTCGGCGCGGCCTTGACTGCTCCCCTCGGCGATCCGGTCGGCGGCGCGCAGACGGCCGGCCAGTTGCTCGAGAACGGCGGTCTCGAGTGGCTCTACTTCGCCAACCAGCTCGATGACGGCACCGACATCTCGAGCGTCTTCTCTTCGGACGATTACCCCGACATCCAGCAGGGCCGCTTCTTGCAGCTCGGCCACAAGGTCATGCACAACTACGCCAAAGCCGACCCGCCCCAGTCGACCGGAGAGGTGGCGGACATCCGCTTCCCCTACGGTCTGCCGGTGGGCGTGCCGGGTAGCGGCGGGAAGCCCGACCCGCCCCACCCGGGCACCTGGCGCGGCGCCTTCGGACCGAAGGGCCTGAACCAGGGCCTCGTCATCTATCGCAACCCCAACAAGCCCGGCTTCGAGCTCCGGATGCAGGTCGTCTCCGGCAACTACGGCGACCCGGACGTCTTCGTGAAGGTGGACGAGTACGGTCCGCCCGCGACGCCGACGGCGACGCCGTCCCTCTCGTCGACGCCGACGCTGACGCGGACCGCGACGGCCACGCCTTCGAGCACGCCGACGCGCACGGCCACGCGCACGTCCACCGCGACGCCGACCTCCACCGCGACGGCCACGGCCACGCGGACGGCCACCCTCACGCGGACCCCGACGAGCACGCCGACGATCACCCTGACGCCGACGATCACGCGGACGCCGACGCGGACGTCGACCGCGACCAATACCCCGACGGCCTCGAACACGCCGACGAACACGCGGACGTTCACGCCGTCCAACACGCCGACGAAGACGGCGACTCCGACGAACACGCCGACCCGGACGAACACGTTCACGCCGTCGAACACGCCGACGCGGACGAATACGCCGACGTTCACGCGGACGTTCACGCCGTCCAACACGCCGACGCGGACGAACACGCCGACGAACACGCCGACGTTCACGCGGACGAACACGCCGACGAACACGCCGACGTTCACACGGACGTTCACCCCGTCCAACACGCCGACGTTCACGCGGACGTTCACGCCGTCCAACACGCCGACGCGCACGAACACGCCGACGATCACGCCGACGTTCACCCGCACGTTCACGCCGTCGAACACGCCGACGAGGACGAACACGCCCATCCCGCCGACCGCCACCAGGACGCCGACGCGGACCAACACGCCGCTGCCGCCGACGGCAACCAATACGCGGACCGCGACCCCGATTCCGCCGACGGCGACCAATACGCGGACGCGGACCAACACGCCGATCCCGCCGACGGCGACCAACACCCCGCTGCCGCCGACGAACACGCCGACGCGGACCGCGACCCCGATTCCGCCGACGGCCACCAACACGCGCACCGCGACGCCGATCACGCCGACGCTTACTCCGTCGCAGACGACCACGCCCTTCCCGTCGAAGACGCCGACGCCGACGCCGATCGTCCTGCCGCTCGGCCGCATGCCGGTCGGAAGCTGGCTGCCCGCGATCGCCAACTGGCTCTCGCCGGCCCTCCGCGGCCTGCTCGCGATGGCGCCGCCGCCTCCGCCGCTGCCGCCTCCGGCGACCCCGTGCGTCGGAATTCCGAATCTGCCGCCCGACGAGCTCCAGCCTCTGTGCGGTGAGTGCCCCTACGACTCGACGAAGCAGTGCGCCTTCGTGGACCTCGACGGGGACGGCAACCCCGACGTCGCGCCGCTACCGCTCGCTTACCGCGGTTTCGACGACCCGCAGGCCGACCCGGATCCGACGCTGACGCTCCGGCAATCGGTGACGATCGACTACAAGCGCGCCGACCTCTACGATCTCGGCGCGGGCCTCGGCATCTACCAGGCGGATGACTCCCTGACCGGCAACCCGCAGTGGGGCTCCGAGCCGGGGACGCCCGACAACGACGCCGACGGCGTGCTCGACTCCTCGACGATCCCCGACCGCCACAACCAGGGCATGTACGCGGCGATCTTCGACCCCGACGTTCCGTTCCAGCGCGACCAGCAGTTCCCGAACGACGCGTTCGCCGGCATCTCGTGCCCGTTCCCGCCGCTGGCGAACCCGTGCGACGTCTACTCGCAGGACTGCGGCGGCATGGCCCTGTTCGACACGGCGAAACCGTCGGATCCGACGTCGGCGACGGGCTTCCTGAACCCGTATCCCGTCGTCGCGGCGCCTCCGTCCGAGGGGAACTGGCCGGTCGTGCCCTTCCCGCGCGACTGGATCCCGAGCGACACGCCGAGCGTTCCGGCGATCAAGAAGCTCCTGCGGTTCTCGTCCTCGGTCGTCAGCTACGACTCGACGGCGACGCACATGAACGAGTACCGGCTCGAGGAGAACGCGCGCAACGTGGTCGTGACGGCGCCCGGCACGCCGCTCGCCGGGGCGCTCAAAGACGCCTACGACTACTTCGTCAACTCCGTCTTCCCGCTCACCGACGATCCGGCCATCAACTGCCGCAACTACGTCATCGTGCTCGTGACGGACGGTGAGGAGGAGTGCTTCGGCAACCCGTGCTCCGGCGGACCGACGGGCAAGGGCCCGGCGGGCGACCTGGGCGGGCTGCTTCTGCCGTCGAGCCCGCCGAACGCCCGCACCGACGCGCACGCGAACGACTCTTCGGTTCCCGTGGACGCGATCCCGGTGTTCGTCATCGGTCTCGGTCTCGACCCGAACGACGCGCGCCTGACCTGCATCGCGGACAACTCGAGCAGCACGACGGACCCGCAGCGCAAGGGCCAGGTCTTCGGCGTCACCAACCGGGCGGCGCTGCGCGACGCTCTGCAGAGCATTCTCAACTTCAAGCGCAACGAGAACTCGTTCGTGGCGCCGAGCGTGCCGGGCTTCGCGAGCGGCACGGGCGCCGACACCGCCCAGATCGGCGCGGTCATTCCGAGCCACAAGAGCACCGACGGCACGTTGTCGCAGTGGTCGATCTGGAGCGGCTCGCTGAAGAGCTACCGGCTCGACAGCAACGGCGCAATCCCGGTCGTCACGGCGGCGGTCGCCGCGGGCACGCCGACGCCGACGCCGTCCACCTTCGGAACGGGCGGATACCCGGATGAATCGACGCCCGACGATCCGGATCCCACCGTCCGTAAGCCCGTGTGGAACGCCGCGCGCGTGCTCGGCTACACCGACCCTGTGGCGAACCTCGCGCAGAACTCGACGCCGGTCGGCCCGATGGCGCCGAACGCGCCGCAGATCAGCGTGTGGCCGGGCCGCAAGATCGTCTGGGGCTCGGGCGCGAGCGTTCCGATGACGCGGAACGATTTCTTCTGCCCGGGCGGCACCTGTTCCACGGGTCTCGTGTCGGCGATGGGTCTGACGACCTCCGCGGCCGACGCGCTCAAGGCCAAGCTCACGGTGGACTTTCTGCGCGGCGGCATGACCACCAACGGCAGCCGCGACGAGGTCCTGAACCAGCCGAGTGTCGCGCCGCCGGGAGCCCCGGTCGGCCCGAACGCCGGCCAGCAGCAGAAGTACTCCTACTTCTACCAGGACGACACGCCGCCTCCGGGCACGGCGCCGCAGGTCCAGACGGACGGCGCCACGAGCCCGCCGGGCTATTCGCACAAGCTGGGAGACATCTTCCACTCCGAGCCGCTGATGATCGGTCCGCCGAACTACTTCCAGTACCTGTCGTCGAACCTGAACGACTACGCGACCTTCGCGTCAACGCACCAGTACCGCCGCAAGGTCCTCGCCGTCGGCGCGAACGACGGCTTCCTGCATCTCTTCGACGCCGGCGTGTGGAACCGCGACGCGGGCGGCACGTTCGACAGCACGTGGGACCTCGGCACGGGTCGCGAGATCGCGGCCTACGCCCCGTCGCCCATCATGTCGGGCAATTTCCCGGCTCTGCTCAACATTCCGCCGCGTCCGCAATACTTCGTGGACGGCTCCATGGGCAAGGCGGACGTGTTCATCGACGTCGCCGGCAACCCGACGGGACCAACCCGCATCTGGCGGAGCGTCATCGTGGGCGGCCTGCGGCAGGGCGGGAACTCCGTCTGGGCCCTCGACGTGACGCAGCCCGACAAGGTCGATGCGACCGGCGAGAAGACCGCGGCCAAGGACAACGCGCCCGACTGCCTGAATGGCGGCGGCGGCGGCTGCGGTCCCACGGGAGCGACCACCCGCAAGTATCCCGAGATCCTCTGGGAGACGACGGACAACACGATCCCGCGCATGGGACAGACCTGGTCGCGTCCGACGGTCGGCCGCATCCGGGTTCTCGACAGCGGGACGGGCGCCTCGAAGGACAAGTACGTCGCGATCTTCGGCGGCGGCTTCGATCCGAACTACCGCCCGGGCGATCCGCTGGTCATGGCCGACCAGGTGTGCCCGCCGACGTGTCCGGCGCGCAAGGCCACGGCCGGCCGGTCGATCTACATCGTGGACGTCGAGACGGGAAAGATCCTGACCAAGATGACCCAGGGCAACGACAGCGCCGCCGGAACGGTGGACTTCCCGCCGATGCCGGCCGCTCCCTCCGTCGTGGACTACGACGACGACGGCTACCTCGACGTGGCCTACATCGGCGACGTCAACGGCCGGATGTGGCGCGTCGACCTCACGCCGGACGCGTCGTCCAGCCGCGGAATCTGCAACAGCTGCGAGACGAATGCGCAGACGGTGAGCGGCTATACGCCGTTCGCCATCTACGACGCGGCGACGACGGACGGCTCGACGCCTTCCACGCAGCCCAACGAGCCGATCTTCCAGGATCCGGGCGTCGTGTTCGTCAACGGCGGCGTCCGGCCGAGTCTCGGCATCGCGTTCGGCACCGGCGACCGCGCCGAGCTCGCGCGGACGAACACCTCGGTGCAGCGCTTCTACTACATCCTCGACAACAACCAGAGCGTGACGTATCACGAGGGCGACCTGCTCGACATCACGCCCACGGGCGGGGTCACGACGGCGGGAAGCGGCCCCGGGACGTCCAACAACGGCTTCTTCCTCGACTTCGCCACGAGCAACGAGAAGACCCTGACCTCGGTCCTGTCGACGAACGGCTACCTGACCCTGATCACCTTCACGCCGGACTCGACCAGCCCCTGCGCGACCAACGGCGAGTCGTTCCGCTACCGGTTCTTCTTCCTGAACGGAAAGGGCGGTTACAATACGACCGCGCCCACGGGCACCTTCGCCGACTACCGGGAGTCCATGGGCGCCGGGCCGACGACGGAGTCGCAGGTGACGCTCTCGAACGGGACGACGACCAACTTGTTCGTACGCAGTGACAAATTCATGATGCCTCCGGAGATCGTGCCGGGCGACCTCTCGACCATCAACCAGAACTGGAAGGAGCAGCAATGAGAACGCTCCGACTGATGCTGGCCCTGGGCCTCTTCGCGGGCGCCGCGGCGGCCTCCGAAGTCGTCGTGCTGCGCGGGGGGACCCGCATCGAGCTGAAGTCGCCTCCGATGCGGCAGGGGAACAACGTCCTGCTGACGAGAAAAGACGGAACGCTCCTTTCGGTGCCCTACTCCGAAATCGATACCGCCGCGACGGCCGCGGCCAAGGCGGCGCCGCCCGCGAAGGTTTCCGCGGCGGCGGCTCCGGTCCCGCAGACGCTGGCCGAAGCGGCGCGTGCCACGCAGGGCGGTCCCAAGGCCCGGGTCCGGCTGACGGACGCCGATGTCGGGCACGAGCTCGCCCCCACGGGCCCGGGAGACGAGACCGCGGCCGCCGAGGGCGCTGCCCCGACGGCGGGCGGCGATTCCCGCGTGGACGTGGCCGACTACTCGCAGTCGAAGGCCGGCGACAACCTCATTGTCAAAGGCGTGCTGCGCAACCTCGGGACGCGGACGGCGCTGAACGTGCGGCTGGCGGTCACGCCCCACGACGAGAAGGGGCAGCCGATCGACACCGTCGAGGCGAGCGTCTCGAACGGCACGCTCGAGGCGGGCAAGTCCGTCGGCTTCACGGCCACCGTGCCGGTGGGCAAGCGGACGGTCGGCATCATGCAGTTCTCCCCGCGCTGGACTCCGCAGGCGACGCCCGCCGAGGTGGCGGCGGCCGCCGCCGGCTCGAACGGGACCGCGCCAGCGCTTCCGGGCGCGGGCGGCTCGGGCTCGTCTGCGGCTTCCGCGGCGGCTGCTGCTGCGGCGCCGCCTGCGGCCGCGTCGAGGCCCGCGCCGACGCCGATTCCTTACGGGCAGGGCACGCTCTACGCGGCGCCCGCGCCGAACGCTCCGTCGGTGGCGCCGGCCGACGGCAAGACCGGCTACATTCCGGGCGCTGCGAGCGCCGACAACCAGCCGAAACCGCCCGAGTAAGCGGCCGCGGGTCCAATTTCGCTCGCCTGGCGCCGGCTCCCCGGCGCCTCTACACTAGTCTCATGCCCTCCGTTCTGGTCGTCGAGGATAAGGACTCCCTGCGCGCGATGCTCGAGGAGATGCTGCGCGGCGAAGGGTGGAACGTCGTCGGCCTCCCGGATGGCGGGAAGGCCGTCGAGCGGCTCCGCTCGGGCCAGCGCGTGGACGTCGTCCTGACCGACTGGAGGCTGCCGGGAGCCGACGGACTCGCGGTCCTCGAGGCGGCCAAGGCGGCGGACCCCACCCTACCCGTCGTCGTCATGACGGCCTTCGGATCCATCGAGACCGCGGTCGAGGCGATGAAGAAGGGCGCCGAGGACTTCATCACCAAGCCGGTCGATCCCGACCTGCTGCGCCTGCTCGTCGCCCGCGCGATCGAGCGGCGCTCGAAAGGCCGCGAGTCGCTCCTCTTCGCCGAGGCGGCCTCGCGGCAGATGCCGCAGATCGTCGGCGAGTCGGCCGGCCTGAAGAACGTCCGATCGGAGGCCGAGCGCGTCGCTGCGACCGATGCGACGGTTCTGCTGGAGGGCGAGAGCGGCACGGGCAAGGAGCTCTTCGCGCGCGCCATTCACTTGCTGTCGACGCGGCGCGAACATCCGTTCGTCGCGATCAACTGCGCGGCCATCCCCGACACGCTCCTCGAGAGTGAGCTCTTCGGGCACGAGCGCGGCGCGTTCACCGGCGCGGCGTCCCGGCGGCTCGGCAAGTTCGAGCTCGCTGAGGGCGGAACCGTCTTCCTCGACGAGATCGGCGAGCTGACGCCGGCGACGCAGGGCAAGCTCCTGCGCGTGCTGCAGGAGAGGTCGTTCCACCGGGTCGGCGGCACGGTCTCGATCGAAGTGGACGTGCGCATCCTGGCGGCGTCCAACCGCCCGCTCGACCGGCTCGTGGCGCAGGGGGCGTTTCGCGAGGATCTCTACTACCGCGTCCGCGTGTTCCCGATCCGGATCCCCGCCCTGCGCGAGCGTCCCGAGGACATCGACCCGCTCGTCGACTGGTTCCTCGAACATCTCCCGCGCGAGCTCAAGAAGAAGCCCGTCGTCCTCGAGCCGGCGGCAAGGGAACGGCTGCGCACGTACGAGTGGCCCGGCAACGTTCGCGAGTTGCGCAACTGCCTCGAGCGCGCCATCATCCTCTCGGACGACGGGCGGATCGGCGAGCGGCACCTGCGCCTGGCTCCGGACGCGGCGGCCGCCCCGCTGCCGGCCGACGCGACGCTCGAGGAGGTCCGCGAGCGCGCGGCCCGGAGCGCCGAACGCCTCTGGCTCGCGCGCGCTCTCGAGCGCGCGGGGGGAGATCGCACCGAGGCGGCCGCGTCGCTCAACCTGACGCCGCGCAAGCTCGAAGCCAAGCTTCGAGAGCACGGGCTCGACGAGGGCTGATCGGCCGGCGGCCGCTATTCGGGCAGGCGCGGCAGCGGCGTCGGCTCGCCGGGTCTCAGGGTCCGCGTCGGCGGCGGCCGGACGGGCGTGTAGGGGCGCCGCGTCGCAACGGCGTGCGCGCCGGTCGAAGGCACCACCGTCTTCTTCTTGCACGCGGTTCCCGGAATGGCCGCGGCGAGGATCGCGCCGGACAGAGCGAGGATCCGCAGGCTTCGGCGCGATGTCACGGCGGAATTATCGCAGGTCGGTGATCGCGGCGGCAATCTCGGCGTCCTCCTCCGGCTCGACCGCGCGCAGGTCGAGCCAGAAGAGCCCGCCCTCGACCCGTCCGACGACGGGCGTCGGCCGCCGGCGAAACCGCGCGGCGAGGCCGTCGGCGGACTCGCGTGCGTGCGCGAGGACGAGGGCGCGCGACGGGAATCGCTTCTCGGGGCTCGTGCCGCCGCCGAAGAGCGCTTCCGAAGGCCGCACCTCGGCGGTGACCCCCGAAGCGGGCGCGGCGGCTTCCGCGAGGCGCGCCCCGCGCCGCTCGAGCTCCTCGAGCGTCCGCGCGGCCGCGCGGTAGACGGGCAGCGCGCGCCAGGTCCCCCGCTTCCAGGCCGAGAGCGTCGCGGCGAGGGCGGCGAGTGTGAGCTTGTCGGGCCGGACGGCTCGCGCCACCGGGTGCGCGGCCAGGACTTCGACCAGATCCGCGCGCCCGACCACCAGCCCGGCCTGCGGACCACCGAGGAGCTTGTCTCCCGAGAACGTCACCAGATCGACTCCCTGTGCGAGCGCGTCGGACACCGTCGGCTCGCCGGGCACGCCGAATTCGTCGAGCGGCACGACGCCTCCGGTGCCCTGATCGTGGAGCCACGGAATCCGCGCCTCGCGGGCGAGCGCGGCGAGCTCGGCGGCGTCCGGGCGGGCGGTGAACCCGCGGATCTCGTAGTTGGAGGGATGCACGGTCAGCAGGAGCGCGGCGACCTCGCCGTCCGAGAGCGCCTTGCGATAGTCGGCAATGGTCGTGCGGTTGGTGGTCCCCACCTCGGCCAGCCGCGCCCCGGACGCCTCGAGGATCTCGGGGATCTTGAACGAGCCGCCGATCGCGACGAGCTCGCCGCGCGAGACGAGTGCGCGCCGGCCGCGCGCCAGGGCCGTCAGGGCGAGCAGCAGCGCGGCGGCGTTGTTGTTGACGGCGATCGCTTCGGGAGCGCCGAAGACGTCGCGGGCGAGCGCCCGCACGTGGTCCTGGCGCCGGCCTCGCTCGCCGCTCGACACGTCGTATTCCAGCGTCGCGTAGCCCCGCATCGCTTCGGCGACCGCCGCGCGCGCCTCGGCGCCGAGCGGCGCCCGCCCGAGGTTCGTGTGGAGAAGAACGCCCGTGGCGTTGATTGCCCGGACGAGGGTCGGCGCGAAGCGGCGGTCGAGCGCGCTCCGCGCGGCCTCGAGGAGCGCCTCGGAGGACGTCTCGCCCTCCGCGATGGCGCGCCGCAGCTCCTCCTTGACCGCCTCCCGGCCGTAGAGCTGCAAAGGCTCCCGCGCGCCCTCCGCCGCGAGCAGGGAGTCCATCGAAGGGGGCCGGACCGGGGCCGCGGGCGGCGGCTTCAAGGCCCCGTGCGCCAGCCGGCGCCCTCGTCCCGCCTCACGTCCTTTACTATAGATCGGTGCCTTTCGAACGGGAGTTCCAGGTCCTCGAAGAGGCGATCCGCCGCCTGACCGCGGAATACGACGCGTTTCTGTACGGCGGGGCGACGCGCCCGCCGGTCGTGAGCCGCAAGCACGTCGATCAGATGATCCGGAAGCTGTCGACCGAGCCGCTCGATGCCGCCGCGGACCGGTACCGGCTCAGCACGCTCCAGGGCCGGTACACCGCGATGCTCGAGCGGTGGGACCGCCTCCAGGCCGAGAAGGAGTCCGGCCGCCGTCCGGGCCTGTACGGCCATTTCGGGACGGGGGCCGGCTCGGCGCGAGCGAGCTCCGCCGGGAATCCGGCCCCGGCGTCGAAGGCCCCCAACGCCCCGCCGCCGGGCTCCGTAGAAGGTGCGGAGACCCGTGCGTCGGGCGAGCGGGGGCTCTTCCAGAAGTACCTCGATGCCCGGAAGGCGCGGGGGGAGAGCGTGGAAGGCTATGAATTCGATCACTTCGCCGCCAACCTCGCCCAGGAGCGCGCGCGCTTGAAGGAAAAGCTCGGAACCGACGACGTCGTGTTCGACGTCGCCGAGCGCGACGGCAAGGTCAAGCTCGTCGCGCGGCGCGCGGCCAAGGCGGGAGGCCCGAGCTCCGGAGGAAAACCATGAGAACCCGACGTGTGTTCGGCCTCGCCGCGCTCGTTTCGGCCGCGCTCGTCGCGGCGGGACCGGCGGCCGCCAAGGACAAGGGCACCGCCAAGCCGTCCGAGCCCTTCTTCCACCAGTTCCTGATTCCCGGCGATCCGCTCGACGAGAACCTCCTGCTGCAGGAAAAGCGGGTCGCGGAGAGCCCGAACGACGCCGCGATGCGCAACGACTACGGCAATCTGCTCGCGGAGCGGCGGTTTCCCAAGGAAGCGCGCGCGGAATACAAGAAGGCGCTCGAGCTCGACAAGCACTTCTTCCTCGCGGCCTACAACCTCGGGATGATGGAGGAGGCGAACGGCCACCCGTCAGCCGCCGTCTCGGCATACCGCGAGGCGATCCACCGCCGGCCCGGATTTCCGCCGGCGCACTTCCGGCTCGGCAGGCTCTACGAGATCGGGGGCCGCAACGAAGACGCGATCGCCGAGTACGCCATTGCGATGCGCATCGACAACTCAATGCGCGATCCTCATCGGAATCCCCTCGCGGTCGACTCGCGCCTCCTCGATCAGGCCTCCCTCGTGAACTATTCGACGGATCTGGCGCGCGTGGCCCAGGCGAGGGAGGACGAATACATCGACAAGGAGCGGTTCCGCCCCGTGCCCGTCGAGCGGCCCCTCGACGCCGCCGAGGTCAGCGCTCTCGAGGACTCCGGTCCGCAGACGATCGAGTCGCACCCTTCCACGCCCGCGCGGCAACCCGCCGGCCGTGCCGGCGCCGCGCCGCCGGCGTCTCGCGCGGAGCGCCGCGCCAACTCGGCGGCTCCGCCTCCGCGTCCCGGCCGCCGCGACATGGCGCCGCCCGCGGCGTCGAACCCGGTCCCGACGCCCGTGCCCGCCCAGGCGATTCCGCCGCCGATGCCGCCGCCTCCGACGCCCGAACCGCAGCCCGAGCCCGAACCGCAATAAGCGAAATCCCGGCCTAGTCGAACGACACGCGCTCGACGAGAACCGTCGCCCCGACGACGGGCTCGGGCGAGGGGAACGCCTCGGCGGCCGGCGCCAGCGCGGTGATCCGGCGGAGCAGCTCGGACAACCGGCCTCGCGACCGCGCGGACGACACGGGCCCCTGCGCGTGGCCCGCCACGACGGCGATTCCGGTGAACTCCGCTTCGTAGCGGTCGTTCTCGAGGTCGCAGCGCCACGGAGCGATCAGGGCCGATGCGAAGAGGCCGCGGCGTACGCCGGCCAGCAGCTCCCGCGGCGGCGCGGGCCGTTCGGTCTCGAAGAAGAGGCGCCGCGCGCCGAGGCCGGGCGGCGTGCGATAGGAGGGGCGGACGCCGTGGCCGGTGGAGAAGGCGCCGTCTCTCCGCGCCGCGGCGAGATCGCGCAGGGGCAGGCCGAGCCCTCCCTTCTCGAACACCACGACCCGCCGCGTCCGCGTTCCCTCGCCGTCGAACGGCGCGTCGCTGCCGGCGTCGTCCACGATCGAGATCTCCGGCGCGAGGAGCCCGCCGCGCGCCGCCCATCGCGCGGACCGTTCCCGGCAGAAGAGCGGAGCGAGTCCGGCCAGCAGCGCCGCGGCGACGGACGGCTCGAGCAGCCAGTCTCCACGCTCGACCGGCGCCGCGCGATCCGAGAGCGGGAGCGTTGCGCGGTCGCAGAGCCGGCGCGCGAGGCTCGGGAGATCGGGCGCGCCATCCCAGCGAAACGGAACCCGCGCCTCACACGCGCGGGCACCGCGGCGCCCGACCGCCGCTGCGAAGCCCGTCCGGGCGCCGGCGCTCCAGGCGACGTCGAGACCCGCTGCGTTCACGACGCGCTCGATCGTGCGTCCGCTCCGGACTGTCAGCTCGGTCAACGTCGCTTCGCCGCGCGATTCGGCGGCGACGAGACGCGCCAGCTCCTCGTGCACGTCGGGCGGGGGCTCGGCGGCGACGAGCTCGGGGGCCGGGGCGGCGCCCGTCGGCCAGGACGGGAGGGTTCCGGGGGAGACCGGGCTCTCGCGGGCGCGCTCGATCGCGCCGGCGAGCGAGGCCTCGTCGCCCGCGGCGGCGAAGCGCGGCGCCGGGTCCCACCATCGCGCCGCCAGACCCTCCTCGGAACGGAACGTCTCCGAGACGTCGCGCGCCGCGCGCCGGATCTCGCGCGAGATGCCCTGCTTGAAGTAGAGCTCCCAGGCTCCGGGTGCGAGCGCCTCGAGCCGTTCGGTCAGCCGCTCCGGGCTCATGCGAGGCTGCGCACCGCGAGGCCTCGGACGATCAGGTCCGGCGCCTCGCCCTGCACCGGGACGACCTGGCCGCCGCGCGCGCACCATCCGAGCGGCCGGTAGACGTGGGATTCGCGGCCGAGCCCCGTCTCGATGCGCTTGAGGACCCCGAGGATCTCTCCGGCGAGGAGGCCGGGGCCGAGCTCGTCGGAGAGGCGGCCGCGGCGGACCCGCCGCGCGCGCGGAAAGCGCAGGCGAAAGGAGCCGCTCGCGAGCTCGACCGAACCGGCATCGAGCGCGTCGATCCAGAAGCCCTGGTCGAGGCGGCGCAGGATCTCCTCGCGGGTGGTGCCCCCCGGTGCTACGACGACGTTCGCGCCACGCGGCAGCGGGGCGTCGCCCGGCTCCGCCCGGCGTCCGTGCCCGTTGGACGTTTCGCGGCCCGCGGCCGCGCCCGGGTCGCGCCCCGTGAGGCGGCCGCCGAGCCGGCCCGCGTCGAGGAGCTTGACCGGCCGCGGGCGGACGCCCTCGTCGTCGCATTCGTATCCTCCGAAGAGATCGAGACGCGTCGCGTCGTCCCGCACCTCGAGCTCCGCAACGGCGACGCGCGCCTCGGAGAGGCCGGAGAGCGGCGACACGGCGCCCCCCTCGAGCGGGTGGCTGAGGATCTCGTGGAACAGAACCGCCGCGCATCCGCCCGCGAGCACGACGTCCGCGTCGCCTTCGGGACAGGGCACCGTGGCCTCGTGCGGCTCGGCCGCGCGAGCGAGCGCGTCGCGGAGCTCGTCGGCGAGCGTGTCGGACTCCGGCCCATGGAACGAGAAGCGGCGGGTCTCGTCGCCGCGGCGCGAGGACGCCGTGAACGTTCCGTCGAGAGATATCAGGCGCCGCAGCGAGGTGGCGCCGGGCGCCCGAGCCGGGGAGATCTCGCGCTCGACCTCGGCGAGCGTCCACCGGAAGTCGTGCCGGGGCGCGTGGCGGGCGAGCATCGCCTCGAGGCGCCGGCGCCAGCGCTCGCCGGAGAGCGGCCGCCACGCGTCGCCCGAGGGCGGCGCCGCCGCGCGGATCGGCACGACGCCGCGTCCGAGCGCTCCCTGCAGCTGCCGCGAGGCCTCCCGCAGTCCGGTGTCGTCCGTCCGCGAGACGGCGCAGAGCCGCTCGGCCGAACCGCGACGCCACCGCACCGCGAGTCCTTCGGTGGCCGTCCGCCGCGTCGCGACGACGACGCCGTCGCGCCAGTCGAGGCGGATCTCCTGGCGCCGCTCGACGAAGACGTCGGCGATCTCTCCGGGCTCGCGCGCGAGCGGCTCGAGGAAGCGGCTGACGGCGGAGGGGTCGAGCGCCATGGCGGGGCATTATGCGGGAGGGGAGCGTGTAATAACATCGCGCCCCGATGGGGCTGTCGGATCTCCGCAAGGAATTCCTCGCCGTCCGCACGGCGCGCGGCATCGCGGCCCGGCAGCTGTTCGACGAGCGCGCGCCGGGCGCCCTGAGGCAGGCCGTGCTCGCGGCGCTCGCCGACGAGGCGGAGAAGGAGCGCACGATCGACGACGAGGCGCGCCGCATGATGGAGGCCGCGCGCAATGAAATCGCGTCGGGCCGCGTGGACGGCCAGGAGCTCTTCCGCCGGATCCGACGGAAGCTCGCCGAGCAGCGCGGGATCGTTCTGTGAAGCTTTCCGTCATCCGCTTTCCGCTCTCGGCCGCGAGCGGCCCATCGCCCCGGACCGGCGGAGAGTTGACGGCCGACGGCTGATGGCTCTCCCATGACCCTCGAGAAGCGCATCGCGCACCTCGAAGCGCTCCGCGAAAGGAATCTCGAGGGCGGCGGCAAAGACCGGGCGGAGCGCCAGCACGCCGAGGGCAAGCTGACCGCGCGCGAACGCGTCGCGTTGCTGCTCGATCCCGACAGCTTCTTCGAGCTCGACCCGTTCGTCGTGCACCGGAGCCGCGACTTCGGAATGGAGAAGAAGGAGATCCCGGGCGACGGCGTCGTCTGCGGGGCCGGCGCGATCGAGGGCCGGCCCGTGTACGTCTTCGCGCAGGACTTCACGGTATTCGGCGGCTCGCTCTCGGAGACCAACGCGGCCAAGATCTGCAAGGTCATGGACCTCGCCGTCCAGAACGGCGCGCCGATCATCGGCCTGAACGATTCGGGCGGCGCGCGCATCCAGGAGGGCGTCGTCTCCCTGGCCGGCTACTCGAGGGTCTTCCTCCGCAACACCCGCGCCTCGGGCGTCGTGCCGCAGATCTCGGCGATCCTCGGGCCCTGCGCGGGCGGCGCGGTGTATTCGCCGGCCATCACCGACTTCGTGTTCATGACCGAGAAGACGTCCTATCTCTTCGTGACCGGTCCGGACGTGATCAAGACCGTCACGCACGAGGAGGTGACCAAGGAGGAGCTCGGGGGCGCGCGGACGCACTCGGCCGTCTCGGGCGTCGCGCACTTCGTCCGCAAGGACGACACCGCGGTCCTCGCGTCGATCCGCGAGCTGCTCTCCTACGTCCCGTCGAACAACCTCGAGGAACCGCCGCGGCGCGAGGCCCGGGACGCGCCCGGCGACCCGCTCGAGCTGAACGCCTTCATTCCGGAGGAGCCCAATCGCCCGTACGACATGGGGGAGCTCGTCCGGCGCGTGGCCGACGAGGGACGATTCCTCGAGGTGCACGCGGCCTTCGCCCGGAACCTGCTGGTCGGGTTCATTCGGCTCGGCGGCCGCGCGATCGGCGTCGTCGCGAACCAGCCGATGCACCTGGCGGGCGTCCTCGACATCGACGCGTCGATCAAGGGCGCGCGGTTCGTCCGCTTCTGCGACGCGTTCAACATCCCGCTGCTCGTGTTCGAGGACGTGCCGGGCTTCCTTCCGGGCACGCAGCAGGAGTATGGCGGCATCATCCGCCACGGTGCGAAGCTCCTCTTCGCGTTCGCCGAGGCGACGGTGCCGAAGATCTCGATCGTCACGCGGAAGGCCTACGGCGGCGCCTACTGCGTCATGCTCTCCAAGGACATCGCCACCGACTTCAATTTCGCCTACCCGACGGCGGAGCTCGCCGTCATGGGTCCCGAAGGTGCGGTCAACATCCTCTACAAGCGCGAGGGGGACTCGCCCGACTCGCGGGCTGCGCGCGTGGCCGAATACGTCGAAAACTTCGCGAACCCGTACGTGGCGGCGCGCCACGGCTTTCTCGACGAGATCATCGAGCCGTCCGAGACGCGCGAGAAGCTGATCATGGCTTTCCGGCTGCTCGAGTCGAAGCGCGTGCGGCCTCCCGCGAAGAAGCACGGGAACATCCCGCTCTAGCCGAGGTCTCGCCATGAAACTGCTCGTCGCCAACCGGGGCGAGATCGCCGTACGCATCCTGCGGGCGTGCCGGGAGCTCGGCCTCGAGACGGTGGCGGTGTTCTCGGACGCCGACCGCGCCGCCCCGCATGTCGCGCTGGCCGACGAGGCCGTGCGTCTGGGGCCGGCGCCGGCGCGCGAGAGCTATCTCTCGGTCGAGCGCCTGATCGCCGCGGCGCGCGCGACCGGAGCGCGACTCATCCACCCGGGCTACGGCTTCCTGGCCGAGAACGCGGGGTTCGCCCGCGCGTGCGTCGAGGCGGGCCTCACGTTCGTTGGGCCGGATCCGGCGGCGATCGAGGCGATGGGCTCGAAGACCGAGAGCCGGCGCCGGATGGAGAAGGCCGGGGTCCCCGTCGTTCCCGGCATGATGGAGCCCGCCGCGGGCGCGCGCGAGATCGCGGAATTCGGGGCGCGCCACGGTTATCCGCTCCTCCTCAAGGCGTCGGCGGGGGGCGGCGGCAAGGGCATGCGGCGCGTCGCGAGCGCGGCGGAGGCGCCGGCGGCCTTCGAGCGCGCTTCGGCCGAGGCCGCGGCGTCCTTCGGCGACGGAGCGGTGTATGCCGAGAAGCTCGTCGAGAAGCCGCGCCACATCGAGGTGCAGGTGGTCGGGCATCCTTCGGGAGCGATCCTCGCGGTCGGCGAGCGCGAGTGCAGCATCCAGAGGCGCCACCAGAAGGTCGTCGAGGAGTGCCCTTCGCCGGTCGTCGGTCCGGCGCTGCGCGAGAGGATCTGCGCTGCCGCGATCCGCGCGGCGGAGACCGTGGCCTACACCTCCTGCGGCACCGTCGAGTTCCTCCTCGCGCCGGACGGCTCTTTCTACTTTCTGGAGATGAACACGCGCCTGCAGGTCGAGCACCCCGTGACCGAAGAGGTCTGGGGCGTGGACCTGTGCCGCGAAATGATCCGGATCGCGCTCGGGGAGCCGCTCGGGCTCGGGCAGCCGGCCGCGCGCGGCCACGCGATCGAGTGCCGCGTCTACGCGGAGGACCCGGCGCGCGGGTTCGCGCCGTCGCCGGGCACGATCGCGGCCCTGCGCCTGCCGGCGGGCCCCGGAATCCGGAACGACGTCGGCGTGGAAGCGGGCGGGACCGTGTCCATCGACTATGACCCGATGCTCGGCAAGCTCATCGTCCACGCGGCCGACCGTCCGGCCGCGATCGCGCGGCTCGATCGCGCGCTCGCCGAGTACGAGATCACCGGGGTCGATACGACGCTGCCCCTCTTCCGTGCGCTCGTCGCCGACGCGGACTTTCTCCGCGCCGACTTCGACGTCCAGTGGCTGGACCGCCGCCTGGCGGAGGACACGTTGATGGCCCCTCCGCGCGTCCGCGAAGAAGACGTCGTGCTCGCCGCGGTGGCCCTCGCGGGCGGAACTCCGGCGGCCGAACCGGTCGCCGCTTCGGACGGCTCGCCCTGGCGCCGGGCCGCGCGCCTCGAAGGGGTGCGCTAGCTCTCGATGCGGCGGCTCGAGCTCATCTTTCGCGGCGACGGAGAACCCGAGCCCGTGCGGCTCGAAGGAGGGCCGGGCTCCTGGCGCTTCACGCGAAACGGCGTCACCCGGGACGTGTCGGTCGCGAGGCTCCCGGACGGACGGCTTTCGCTCCTCTTTTCCGACGGCCGGCAGATCTCCGGCCGGGCGCGGCCCCTGACGATGGGACGGATCGAGGTCGTCGTCGCGGGGAGCCCGCGCATGGTCGCTCTGGCGGATCCGCTGAACGATCGCCTGTCCCACGCCGGGACGGAGGGCGGGGCGTCGGGCGAGGAAGAAATCCGCGCGCTCATGCCCGGGCGCGTCGTCGAGGTGCGCGTCGTGGAGGGCGACTCCGTCGCGGCGGGACAGGTCCTCATCGTTCTCGAGGCGATGAAGATGCAGAACGAAATCCGGGCGGAAGGCGCGGGCATCGTGACCCGCTGCGCGGTGTCGGCCGGCGAGGCGGTGGACGGAGG
The DNA here is from genome assembly GCA_035498835.1 of Thermoanaerobaculia bacterium. Taxonomy (GTDB): domain Bacteria; phylum Acidobacteriota; class Thermoanaerobaculia; order UBA5066; family Gp7-AA6; genus DATBFU01. Next base: position 1,754 of record DATJZU010000142.1, on the reverse strand, counting down.
CACGCTCATGGTCGTGATTCGGAATTCAAAGACCTGAAGAAAAGTCCAAAATAATCAAGATACTGACCGCGTTAATCTTCGCTTTATCTATTTTTTCTCTTTAAAATCAATAATTTACACCGACTGACAATCTATCGAGATTTGGCAGTCGCATTGCTGGGATTCTACCCAAACTCCGTCTGGCGGTGTCGAAAAGCCTTGTTTCGGGGATGAAGGGTTTCGATTTCGTTTATGGAGGTAGGTATGAAGGTTGCCCGGATTCTCTCCCTGGCTGCGGCGTTCGTGCTCCTTCTTCTCGTCGCGCCTTCCGCCTCTGCGCAGACGACTGGCCGAATCGAGGGGACGGTTCTGGATCAGAACGGCGCGCCGCTTCCCGGTGTCACGGTAGAGGCCTCGAGCCCGAATCTTCAAGGCACTCGAACCGTGGTGACGGGAAGCGACGGCCATTACCGGCTGCCGAGTCTCCCGCCGGGGACTTACAAGGTCACCGCGACGCTGACGGGTCTCGGCACGGTCGAGAAGTCGGTGAACGTGCTGCTCGATCAGACGGCCACGACGAACCTCCAGCTGTCTCTCGCGACGAAGGAAGCCGTGGTCGTCACCGGCGAGGCGCCGATGGTCGACACGACGTCGACCACCGGCGGCACCAACTACAGCGCGAAGGTCATCGAAAAACTCCCGACAGGACGAAACTACGCGGAGATCCTCCGCCTCAATCCCGGCGTCAACCAGGATCAGGGCGACACGCAGGGTCGCGCGATCTCCCTCACGGTCTACGGCGCGACGTCTGTCGAGAACCAGTTCATCATCGACGGCGTCAATACGACCAACGTCATCCGCGGCTTCCAGGGCAAGGCCATCAACAACGAGTTCATTCAGGAAGTCGAGATCAAGACCGGCGGCTATCAGGCCGAGTACGGCCGCGCGCTCGGCGGAGTGATCAACGTCATCACGAAGTCCGGCGGCAACGACTTCCATGGCGACGGCTTCGTGTACTACGACAACTTCGGGATGCGCGCCGATCAGGTCATCACGTCGAACGACATCTTCCAGGGGATGCGGGTCAACGGGTACAACCGAACCGATTTCGGCGTCGACCTCGGCGGCCGGTTCGTCAAGGACAAGCTCTGGTTCTTCTTCGCTTACGACCGCGTGGACAAGCCGACGGACATCTCGCGGTTCAACGACAACGTCGACGAGAACGGAAACCTGACCGTCTCGAAGGACGACAAATTCCCGGCGGACTCGACGGACAACCTCTACTCCGGAAAGCTGACGTGGAACGTCACGAGCGGCACGACGCTGGTGGGAACGATCTTCGCCGATCCGTCGTCGGTCACGGGGGCGGGGGCATCCGACCCGACGCACAGCTACTACCCGGTTCCGATCGTCAACCCCGACCCGAGCACCTGGGCGTCCGACCTGAAGATCGGAGGCACGGATTACGGCGTCCGTTTGAACCAGATCTTCGGCTCATCGGGACTCCTCGCGTTGCAGGGCTCGCGTCACTACGATCGGTACGAGACGACTCCTTCGGGCGCCGGCGCCGGGGTCCGGCTGGAAGACTGGACCTGCGAGGGCGGGACGCCGGCGAATCCGTGTGACATCCCGGTGCAGGCCAACTCGGCGAGCGGAGGGTTCGGGCAGGTCACCGGCTACATCCGCAACAACACGTCGACGCGCTGGCAGGCCCGCGGCGACTACTCGCTCTATCTGAAGAACCAGGAGATCAAGATCGGAGGCGACTGGCAGAA
>DATJZU010000141.1:0-6742 GCA_035498835.1 Thermoanaerobaculia bacterium | reverse complement strand
CCTCGCCGCCGGCCACGCGTTCTCGAGCGAGACGGACACGGAGGTCTTCGCCCACGAAGTCGAGGCGTCGTACCGCGGCGACCTCTTCGAGGCGGTGCGCCATGCGGCGTCCGTCCTGCGCGGAGCGTACGCGGTCGTCGTGTCGACGAGCGACGAGCCGGGCGTGCTCGTGACCGCGCGGTCGGGACCCCCGATCGTGCTCGGTCTCGGCGAGGGCGAGAACTTCGTCGCGTCGGATCCCGTGGCCCTCGTACCCTGGACGCGCGACGTGATCTTCCTCGAGGACGGCGACATCGCCCGCGTGGACACCCGCGGCGTGCGCATCGTGGACTCGGCGGGGAAGAGCCTGGAGCGGCCGCGCCACCGCATCCTGTGGGACGCCGTCGCGGCGGAGAAGGGCGGCTACCGCCACTTCATGGACAAGGAGATCCACGAGCAGCCGACGGCGATCGCCGAGACGCTCGGCGGCAAGGTCTCGCTCGGGACCGGGGAGATCCTCCTGGCGGATCCGCTGCTCTCGCCCGAGCGGGTCAAGGATTTCGACCGCGTGCTGCTCCTCGCTTGCGGCACGTCCTGGCATTCGGCGCTCATCGGGAAGTTCCTGATCGAAGGCATGGCGCGGATCCCCGTCGAGGTGGACTACGGGAGCGAGTTCCGCTACCGCCATCCCGTGGTCGGCGAGAACACGCTGACAATCGGCATCTCGCAGTCGGGGGAGACCGCCGATACCGTGGCGGCGCTCTCCGAGGCGCGGCGGGCCGGCTCCCCGATCGGCGCCATCGTGAACGTGCCGGGCAGCCAGATCGCCCGGATGGCGGACGCCGTGTTCCCGACCCACGCGGGCCCCGAGATCGGCGTCGCGTCGACGAAGGCCTTCACGACGCAGCTCGCCGTTCTCTTCCTGCTCGCGGCGAAGCTGCGCGAATCGCGCGGCCTCGGGCGGGGCCTGACGGAGACGGAGCGCACGGCGCTCTCGCATCTGCCGTCCGCTGCAGGTCGGACGCTCTCGACGGAGCCGCTTCTCGAAGACCTCGCCAAGCGCTACCAGCACGCGACCGACTTCCTCTTCCTCGGGCGCGGGCCGCACTATCCGACGGCCCTCGAGGGAGCGCTGAAGCTCAAGGAAATCTCCTACATCCACGCCGAGGGCTACCCGGCAGGCGAGATGAAGCACGGGCCGATCGCGCTCGTGGACGAGAAGCTGCCCGTCGTCGTGCTCGCGCCGCACGACGGCTGGCGCGAGAAGACGCTCTCCAACCTCCAGGAGGTCAAGTCGCGCGACGGCATCGCGATCGTCTTCACGACGCGGCCCGACGACGCCGTCTCGGCGATTGCGGACCACGTCATCGTGATTCCCGAGACGATTCCCGAGCTGCAGCCGATCCTGTCGGTGATCCCGCTGCAGATGCTCGCGTACCACGTGGCCGTTCGCCGCGGCTGCGACGTGGATCAGCCGCGGAACCTCGCGAAGAGTGTGACGGTGGAGTAGTTCTCAGTTCTCAGTTCTCAGTTTCCGGTCTTGAACCGACAACTGATAGCTGACAACTGATAACTTCTCCTCGTGGAATCTCTCTCCCTCCAGGGTCTCAATCCCGAGCAGCGCGCCGCGGTCCTTCACGAGAAGGGGCCGCTGCTCGTCCTCGCCGGCGCCGGCTCCGGCAAGACCCGGGTCATCACGCACCGGCTGGCGCGCCTGATCGAGTCGGGCGTGGACGCGCGCACGATCGTGGCCGTCACGTTCACCAACAAGGCGGCGCGCGAGATGCGCGAGCGCTCGCTGCGCCTGTTGGGTGGGCGCGCGCTCGCGTCCTTCATCGGCACCTTCCATTCGTGGGGAGTGCGGTTTCTCCGGCGCCACGCCGCGGCGGCGCGCCTCGATCCGCGTTTCGGCATCGCCGACAGCGCCGATCAGCTCGCCGTCGTCAAGCAGGCGATGAGCGAGGCGGGAGTCTCGGAACAGGTCCTCGCGCCCGGCTCGGTGCGCGCGCGCATCTCGCAGGCGAAGAACGCCCTGCGGAGCCCCGAGAGCTTCGAGGCGTCCGCCGACGACTTCGCGAGCGAACGCATCGCGCGGATCTACGCGCTGTACGAGAAGCTCTTGTCCTCCTCCGGCGCGCTCGACTTCGACGATCTCATCGTGCGCCCGGTGCGGCTCCTCCGGTCGGAAGCCGCCGTGCTGGCGGCCGAACGCCGGCGCACGCGGCATCTTCTGATCGACGAATACCAGGACACCAACGGCGCGCAGGACGCGCTCGTGAAGCTCCTCGGCGAGGGCGCCGACTCGCTCTGCGCCGTGGGCGACGAGGATCAGGCCATCTACAGGTGGCGCGGCGCGGAGGTCGAGCACATCCTGCGGTTCGACGCCGACTTCCCCGGCGCGCACGTCGTGCCGCTCGAGCGCAACTACCGCTCGACGGCCGGCATTCTCGAGGCGGCGTCGGCTCTCGTGTCGCACAATCGCCGCCGCCGCCCCAAGGCGCTGCGGGCCGACCGGGGCGCGGGCGCACGCGTCCGGCTCTGGCGATTCGAGGAAGACCGGGAGGAGGCCGGCGAGATCGCGCGGGCGGTGTCGGAGAGCGGGCGGCCACCGTCCGACGTCGCCGTCCTCTACCGCACCAATGCGCAGTCTCGAGCGTTCGAGGAGGAGCTCCTGCGGCACCGGATTCCCTACGTCGTGTACGGCGGCATGAAGTTCTACGAACGCGCCGAAGTGAAGGACGCGCTCGCGTACCTGCGCCTCGCGCTGCGGCCCGAGGACGACCTCGCCTTCCGGCGCGTCGTCAACGTTCCGGCGCGCGGCATCGGATCGGCGACGCTCGAGATCGTGGCGCGTGCGGCAAGGGAAAGCGGGCGTTCCTGGTGGGACGTCTCGGGCGAGGCGCTGCCGGGCCTCACGGAGCGCGCGCGCGTGGCTCTCGGCCGCTTCCGGGCCGTGGTGACGGATCTCCACGGGAAGGCCGCCGACTGGACGCCGTCCGCGCTCCTCGAGCACCTGCTCCAGGCCACCGGCTATGCGGCGCTCTACGAGCGCTCGGAGGAGCCGGAGGACGTGGCGCGGCGCGAGAACCTGGAGGAGCTGCTGTCTTCCGCGCGCGAGTTCGAGCGGTCGAACGAGGAAGGCGCGACGATCTCCGACTACCTCGACGCCGTGGCGCTCGCGACCGATGCGGACACGGACACGCGCGCCGGTGCCGTGACGCTGTCGACGCTGCACGCGGCCAAGGGGCTCGAGTTCCCGGCGGTGTTCGTCGTGGGGCTCGAGGAAGGGTTTCTCCCGCACGGGAACTCCGCCGAGGACCCCGAGGAGCTCGAGGAGGAGCGGCGCCTCCTCTACGTCGGCATGACGCGCGCGAAGGACGAGCTCACGCTGACGCTCGCGGACCGGCGCCTCGTGTACGGCCGCGTCCAGTACCGCCAGCCGTCGCGGTTCGTCGAGGAGCTGCCGGCGGCCGCGATCGAGGAGCGGGGAAAGCCGTCGAGATTCGCGTCGTTCCGTTCGACGCTGTTCGACCGGGACGCAACGCCGCCGCGGGGCGGACGGCGGGCGGAGGTCGAGTACGACTTCGATGCGCAACCCGATGCCGCCGAGCCGGAGGAGTCGGGCGACTTACGCCGCGGCCGCCGCGTGCGCCACCCGCGCTACGGCATCGGAACGATCCTGTCGCAGGAAGGCTCCGGCGACGACACGCGGCTGACCGTCTATTTCGAACGCGCCGGCAAGAAGAAGTTCGTGGCGCGGTATGCGGATTTGACGTTGGCATAGGTGCCGGCGACTCACCTCGCCGGGCTGCCTTTGAAACTCTCTTCCGGTGCGGGGCGGCGGGAGCTTGGCAGGAGAAATCTAGAACTTGCCCCGCGCCGCGAGGACGATCAGTCCGATCATCCGCCCCGCCTTCGCACCGTCCCTCCGATAGCTCGCGAACTTCTCGCCGCCGCAGCGCGTGCACGCGGGATGCCTTGAGACGTTCTCCGGCGGCACGCCGGCCGTCTCGAGCTGCGCGCGGTTGACGGCGGGAAGATTCAAATGAAACCGCCCGCCGCAGGACGCGCGCAGGAACTCGCCCGCGAACTGTGCGGCGACCTCGCCGCCGACCTCGTAGCAGCAGGGCCCGATCGACGGGCCGAGCCAGGCCCGGATGGTGCGCGGGTCGGCGCCCAGATCGCGCATCGCCGCCACGGCCGATCCGGCCGCGTTCTTCGCCGTGCCGCGCCAGCCGGCGTGCGCCGTCGCGATCGCGCCGCCGCCGTCCGACGCCAGCAGGATCGGCACGCAGTCCGCGGTCTGGACGGCGAGCGCGACGCCGGGCAATGCCGTCGCGAGCACGTCGCACTCGCCGGCGTCCGCCACGTCGCCGCGCGCCGGTGCGGCCCGCACGGCAACGGCGCGATTCCCGTGCACCTGCGTCGCGCGGACGATCGGGGTGCCGTCGAGCGAGAGCGCGCGGGCGAGGCGCGTCGCGAGGTGGCGTGTCGGCGACGGCTCGCCTTCGGGCGCGACGCCGCGGCCGGAGAACGCGACGAGGAGATTCTCCGGCGCATGCGCCGGACGAAAAGTCACGACGCCGCCGACGGTCTCCTCGCGCCAGTCTGGTTCAACCACCGTGCTAGAATTCTACAGTGTCACCCGTGGAAACGTCTGAAAAGACGCGGGTTTTCCCCGTCATCGGGCTCGAGGTACACGCCCAGCTCCAGACGCGCTCGAAGATTTTCTGCGGCTGTCCGGTCACGGTCGCCGCGCCGGCGAACGAGGCGACCTGCCCGATCTGCCTCGGCTTTCCCGGCACGCTCCCGGTCCTGAATCGGCACGCGGTCACGCTCGCGCTGCGCTTCGCCTCCGCCGTCGGCGCCGAGATTCACCGCGACTCGCGCTTCGCGCGCAAGCACTACTTTTATCCGGACCTTCCCAAGGGATACCAGATCACGCAGTACGACCGGCCCTTCGCCACGGGCGGCGCGATCGAGATCGACGGACCGGCCGGCCCGCGGAAGATCCGCCTCGTGCGGGTTCACCTCGAGGAGGACGCAGGCAAGTCGCTCCACGAGACGCCGTTCGCCGACGTGCCCCCGACCGAAACGCTCGTGGACTGGAACCGCGCCGGCGTCCCTCTGATCGAAATCGTGAGCGAGCCGGACATCCGCGCGCCCGAGGAGGCCGCGTCGTACCTGACGGAGCTGCGCCGGCTTCTGCGCTACACCGGCGTTTCCGACGGCGACATGGAGAAGGGGAATCTGCGCTGCGACGCGAACGTTTCGGTGCGGGCCTCGGAGACCGCGCCGCTCGGCACGCGCGTCGAGGTCAAGAACCTCAACTCGATCCGCTTCGTGGCGAAGGCCGTGGAGTACGAGATCGAACGGCAGGCCGAAGCGATCGCGCACGGCGAGCGGATCGTCCTCGAGACGCGGCTCTGGGAGGCCGCGGCCGGCCGCACCGCGCCGATGCGGGGCAAGGAAGAGGCGCACGACTACCGCTATTTCCCCGAGCCGGATCTCGGCGCGCTCGTCGTGGACGAGGCGTGGATCGCGGAGGCGACGCGCGACATGCCGGAGCTGCCGCGGGCGCGCAAAGCGCGGTTCGTCGAAGAGTACGGTCTCAGCGCGGCCGATGCGGAGACTCTAGTTTCTGCCAAGGAGTTGGCGGACTATTTCGAGAAAGTAATTGCGGACGGTAGCTCGCCGAAGGACGCTGCGATGTGGATAACTGGAGAACTGCTGCGTCGAATGAAAGAACAGAAGCTGTCTCCTGAAGACGCGCTTTCGTTCGTCGTTAGCCCAAAGAAGCTGAGCCAGGTCGTTCATATCTGGTCGTCGAGTCAAATCTCAACGACATCGGCCAAGGAACTAATCGGCGACATCGTGATTTGGGGACCGAGTGCGAACGTCGATGAGCTGGCAGAAAAGAGAAGCGTCATTAGCGATCAGGCGAGTCTCGACGGCATCGTCTCGGAGATCGTCTCGGGCAACCCCTCCCAGGTCGCCCTCTACAAGTCTGGCAAGACGCAGACGTTCGGCTGGTTCGTCGGCCAGGTCATGAAGAAGACCGCCGGGCGCGCCGATCCGGCCGCCGTCCGCGCGGCGCTCGAGCGCGCGCTCGGTCCGGGAGCGCCGGCGTGATCCAGCTCTTCCGCGTCTCCAAAGACTACGGGCGCTTCCGGCACGCCCTCGCGGACGTCTCGTGCACGATCGACCGCGGCGAGTTCGTGTTCCTGACGGGGCCTTCCGGCGCCGGCAAGTCCACGTTCCTGAAGCTCCTGTTCCGCGAGGAGTCGCCTTCGACGGGCCAGATCGTCGTCAACGGGCGCAACATCGGCGTCCTGCCGCCGTCGCAGATCCCGTACTTCCGGCGCACCGTCGGCGTCGTGTTCCAGGACTTCAAACTCATCGGCCGCAAGACCGTCTTCGAGAACGTCGCGTTCGTGCAGAACGTGCTCGGGCTGCCGCGCGCCGAGCAGAAGCGCCGCGCGTATCACGTTCTGAAGCGCGTAGGCCTTCACCATCAGATGAATGCGCTGCCCGAGGAGCTCTCCGGCGGCGAGCAGCAGCGCGTCGCGATCGCGCGGGCCATCGTGAACGAGCCGACGCTCCTCCTGGCGGACGAGCCGACCGGAAACCTCGACCCGGCGCTCTCGGAAGAGATCATGCGGCTCTTCGCGGAGATCAACATCCGGGGCACGACGGTGCTCGTCGCGACCCACGACATCGAGCTCATCCGCCGCATGGGCAAACGCGTCTTGACGCTCGACCG
>DATJZU010000140.1:0-54324 GCA_035498835.1 Thermoanaerobaculia bacterium | reverse complement strand
TCGCGCTGGCCAGAGAATCAGCAAATATTTTCCCAGTTCGTCGGTCTTAACTGGTGGGTTGCGGTCCGTTTCCTCCGTGGAGCCTTCGACCCGAGCGCCGACAACGACGTCCTGCCCGTCCAGGACGGTGCCTGAAATACGAAGCGGAGCGAAAACCAGAGTCGCCTGCGCAACCTGGCCGGAAACAAGTTCGACGTCCGTCTCCCGCCGAATTTGACTAACCACGTTCTGGCACTCGACGGTCACGATGCCTGGATCCAACCCGGTGAAGACCGCTTCATCTGAGAGCGCTGGATTTAGAGTTCTCGTCTCGAGAAGAACTCTCGGCTGATCGACGGGATTCGGAGCAGGCCGATAGAGGTGCACGACGAACTCGCCTGACGGCCTCTCTCGGGGAAAGCTGAGACGCAAGTGCAGTTTCGCCAGGCTGGAAATGAAGAGGTCCCCGAGATCAGTAGTGCCGCCGGGAGTCAGTTGGCTGACCACGACGCGACGTCGGGCGCGATCCGGCACCTCGACTCGAAGCTCCCATCCGCCGACCGGAAGGCTCTGAAAGTCGAGGGCAGACTTGTCCCGCGAGATTGGCCGCGTCGCAAAGAATGTCGCTTCATTTCGATCCTCGGCGGCCAGGCTTGTCACGAACGCAGACCAACTGGGTACCGGCCGTCCCGTATGCGCATCCAGAATCCGCGCCTTGAGCCGCGACGCCTTTGGTAGGGTCACGGGGTTAAGAGATCGCAACCGACTACCAGTGAACACGTCACTTGCGAATGCCGGCGCGTAGCCGGGTATCAGGAGCGCGACATCCCATCGCCCCGCAGGAAGCACGAATCGCACGAACGTCGTGGCGCCCTCACGTTCTCTCATGACACTGAAAGATCGCCCTTCCGTCCACGAGTCCGACGGATGAGACTTCGTCACAATCTCGGCCTCGTCCGGCAAGTCAGCCGCATCCAACGGCCAACGAATGAGGCAATAGCTCGAGGGCAGGTAGAGAACGCTCTCGCGACCGGCAAACACCGCCCTGATAAAGCGAAACCCGTTAGCGGTCGGAGTCGTCCCTACGGGAACCTCGCCTCTTCCGGCGGAATCGAGCGCAACTGCCTGACCCGAGACCCGCACCGAACTGAGGGGAGGGCCGCCGGGTGCCGGCCCGATCGCAATCGGTGCGCCAGCAGCCCCGGCGGCGAACGCTAAAACGGCTAAGAACGCCATGGACGGACTGAGTCAGCTATCTAGTAGCAAGTCCCAAAGTCGACGCGGCCTCCCTGGATGTCTTGGCACCAATGGCCGATGAGAACGTAAGGCTTGCAGCTCGATGCCCGGACACCAACTCATCTTGGGGAGATCCTATCCGTCAGATCGGTTGCCCACCGCGGCCCCTTCTGAACTGACCCGGCGAGCTCCCGAAATTGCGATGCTGGATCTGCCTCGGTGGCTGGTCCACTGACCGGCGATTTGGGAAACCGCTGTTTGCGGAGTCGCGGGCGCGACTTCATCGTGCTTCATATTCAGCCGTGGAAGGTCGGCGTAAGGCTGCAAAGACTCTACTCAGTGATCGTAACGAGCGTGCGCAAGGCGGCGAAGATTCGCCTGATTATCACTCTAGAACTTTCGCCAGACCCAGGCGGCGAGGAACGCCAGCGCGCCGAGCGCCAGGAAGAAGCCGAAGACGTAGAGGAGGATCGGGAGGAAGGCGGTGTCCGGAGGCGGATCGGGCTTCACGCCGCCCGGGTCCTCCGTCAATGGATTCCCTGGTGCGCGAGCCACCGCTCGGCGTCGATCGCCGCCTTGCAGCCCTCGCCCGCGGCGGAGACCGCCTGCCGGTACGTCGGATCGGCCACGTCGCCCGCCGCGAAGACGCCTTCGACCGACGTCGCCGTCGACGGATGCTTCACCTTGAGGTACCCGACGTCGTTCATCGCGAGCTTGCCCTGGAAGATCGCCGTGTTGGGCGAGTGGCCGATCGCGACGAAGAGGCCCTGCGTCGCGAACTGCGACCACTCTCCGGATCGCGTGTCCTCGAGCGTCAGGCCCGTGACGCCGCCCGGCGCGGCGCCGTGGATCTCGACGACCGCGGAATTCAGCTTCCAGGCGATCTTGGGGTTCATCCGCGCGCGTTCGAGCATGATCTTCGAGGCGCGGAATTCCTCGCGGCGGTGAACGATCGTGACCTTCGACGCGAACTTCGTCAGGAAGTTCGCTTCCTCCATCGCCGTGTCGCCGCCGCCGACGACCGCGACCTCCTTGCCCTTGAAGAAGAAGCCGTCGCAGGTGGCGCAGGCCGAAACGCCGTGGCCCATGAGCTTCGCCTCGCTCGGGATGCCGAGGAGCTTGGCCGAGGCGCCGGAGGAGACGATGACCGCCTCGGCCGTGAGGTTCCCGCCGCCGTCGAGGTGGAGGCGGAACGGGCGGGCGGAAAAGTCCACGTCCGTGACCGTGTCGAGCACGACCTCCGTGCCGAAGCGTTTGGCCTGCTCGCGGAAGATCTCCATGAGCTCGGGCCCCTGGATCCCGTCGCGAAAACCCGGATAGTTCTCGACCTCGGTCGTGATGGTGAGCTGACCTCCCGGCTGCGGGCCCTCGATCACGATCGGCTCGAGCTCGGCGCGCGAGGCGTAGAGGGCGGCGGTCCAGCCGGCGGGGCCCGAACCGATGATGGCGACGCGATAGTGGCGCTTCGAAGGGGGCATTCGTGTCTCCCGTCGGGGGCGCAGGATATCAGCGCCTCAGCGCCTCAGAGCCGCCGGCACGGTATCGGTATCATCGTGTCCGTGCGGCGGCCCGCGCTCTCCCGCAAGCTCGAAGGATTCGGCACCACGATCTTCACGGAGATGACGCGTCTCGCCAACGAGCACGGAGCCGTCAATCTGTCGCAGGGGTTTCCGGATTTCGACGGTCCCGACTTCGTGAAGGAGGCGGCGATCGCAGCGGTGCGCGCCGGGCGCGGGCAGTACGCGCGCATGAGCGGCATTCCCGAGATCCACGCGGCGCTTTCGGCGAAGTACGGGCGCGACTACGGCCTGTCCTATGCGCCGGACACCGAGATCACGGTCACCTCCGGCGCGACCGAGGCGATCTTCGCGGCGATCCAGGGCATCTGCGACCCCGGCGACGAGGTCGTCCTGTTCGAGCCCTACTACGACTCCTACAAACCGAGCGTCGCGATGGCGGGCGCCGCGGCGCGGATCGTGACGCTCCGCGCGCCCGACTGGCGCTTCGACCGCGGCGAGATGCGCGCGACCGTGACGCCGCGCACGCGCGCGATCCTCGTGAACACGCCGCACAACCCGACGGGCAAGGTCTTTTCGCGGGAGGAGCTGGAATTTCTGGCCGAGCTCTGCCGCGAGAAGGATCTTCTCTGCATCACCGACGAGGTGTACGAGCACCTCGTGTACGACGGCGCGCACGTCCCCATGGCGTCCCTGCCCGGGATGCGCGAGCGCACGATCACGATCTCTTCGTTCGGCAAGACGTTCTCGCTCACCGGCTGGAAGATCGGCTGGGCCGCGGCGCCGCCCGAGCTCTCGGCGGCCGTGCGCGCGGCCCATCAGTTCGTGACCTTCGCGACGGCAACCCCGCTCCAGCACGGCGCCGCGGCGGCCCTCGCCGCGCCGCCCGACTACTATGCGCGTCTGCGTACGGACTACCTCGAGCGGCGCGACCTGCTCGTCCGGGAGCTCTCGGCCATCGGCTTCCGGGTGCGGCCGCCGGCCGGCACTTATTTCGTTTGCGCCGACTTCACGGCCTTCGGCTTCGAGGACGACGTCTCCTTCTGCCGGCACCTGGTCGAGAAGATCGGCGTCGCCGCGATTCCGCCGTCGGCCTTCTACGACCACAAAGAGCACGCGCGCGGTTATGTCCGCTTCGCGTTCTGCAAGAAGCGCGAGACGCTCGCGGAGGCGGTGTCGCGGCTTCGCCGGCTCGAGAAGAGATAGCGCGTGGATTTCTTCGGGATCTCGCTCGCGACGATCGTCGTCGCCGTGTTCTTCGGCTTCGTGGGGTTCGCGGCGTTTCGCTACGGCAAGAAGATGGGCGAGCCGCGGCCGCTCTTCCTCGGGATCGCGCTCATGGCCTACGGCTACTTCGTCTCGAACGCGTGGGTGTCGTTCGCGATCGGCGCGATCCTGACTCTGCTGCTCTTCTTCCCGCGCTGAGCGGGCGCTATCGGGTCTGGAGCTCCTTCGCGACGAACGCCGACACCGCCTCGACGCCTCCGGCGATCATGTCCTCGGCCACCGAGAAGGAGAATCGCAGGTGCCCCTCGCCCTCCGGCCCGAAGACCATGCCGGGCACCGTCGCGACCTTCGCCCCCTCGAGGAGCGTCTGCGCGGCGGCCCGCGAGTCGGTTCCGAGGAAGGACGGGATCTTCGGGAAGAGGTAGAGCGCCGCGCGCGGCGTCGGGACGTCGAATCCCGCGATGCGGAGACCCGCGGCCAGGCGGTCGCGCCGCCGCCGGTAGCCCTCCCTCGCCTCACGCAGGAACTCGTCGGGCAGCGAGAGCGCCTCGAGCGCCGCCCACTGTGTCGGCGTCGAGACGCCGTTGATCGAGTAGAGGACGACCGTCTGCATGGCGACGCGATATCGCTCGGGCACGATGACGTATCCGGCGCGCCAGCCCGTCATGGAGAAGGTCTTCGACAGGGTGAAGACGGAGATCGTGCGCTCCTCCATGCCGGGCAGGGACGCGGGCGAGACGTGCCCCTCGCCGTCGTAGATCAGGTCTTCGTAGGCCTCGTCGGAAATCACCGCGAGGCCGTGCTCGAAGACGAAGCGGGACATCCCCTCGATCTCGGCGCGGGTGAAGACGTCGCCGGTCGGGTTCACGGGGGAATTCCAGTAGAGGACCTTCGTCTTCGGAGTGACGGCCTTTTCGAGGGCGAGGAAGAGCCCCTCGGAGCGCGCCGCCGCCGTCGGGACGAGGAGCGGCCGGCCGCCGAAGAACCTGATGACGTCCACGATCGGCGTCCAATAGGGCGAGAAGACGAGGACGTCGTCGCCGGGGTCGACGAGGGTCGCGAAGGCGGCGAACAGGCCGTGCATGCCTCCGTTGGTGACGATCGCGCTCTCACGGTCGGCCGGAATTCCGTTGCGCCGCGCCACCTTGGCGACGATCGCCGTGCGGAGCTCCGGGATTCCGGAGGAGGGCGCGTACCGCGTCTGGTTGCGCGCGAGCGCCCGCGTCATCGCGTCCTTGATCGGCTGCGGCGTCGGCATGTAGGGCTCGCCGCCTTCGAAGCGCCAGACCGTCTCGCCCCCGGCGAGCCGCTCGAGGACCCGATTCCGAACCTGGACGATTTCCGAGAACCCGACCGAGTCGAAGCGGCCGGCCGGAGCGGGGTAGGCGCCTCTGGTCATGGTTTCAGATCGCCGCGCGGCGCCCGGGGCCCATGAGGAAGTAGAGGATCATTCCAACGAGCGGGAGAAAGACGATCAGGAGCAGCCAGAGGATCTTCGTTCCGGTGTCGGCGCTGCTCTTCACGAGCGACACGATCGCCACGATGTCGAGGATCAGGACAACCAGCCCGAACAGTCGAAACATGCCCGTTCCTCCCCTTACCGTGGGTCCTCGTTTGCCTGTGACTTCAGAGCTTTTCCGAGATCGATTTCGCCTGGGTAAAAAGATACAGGTATTCGCGTCCGCCCGCCTTGGAATCCGTGCCCGACATGTTGAATCCCCCGAAGGGGTGGACGCCGACGAACGCGCCCGTGCACTTGCGATTGAGATACAGGTTTCCGCAGAAGAGCTCGCGCTTGCCCCGTTCGAGCCGGCCGCGGTCGCGCGAATAGAGTGAGCCCGTCAGGCCATACTCCGTTCCGTTGGCGACCCGGATGCCCTCGTCGAAGCTCTTGACCGGGATGACCGCGAGCACGGGCCCGAAGATCTCCTCCTGCGCGAGCCGGGCGTTCGGCTTGATGCCGTCCACGACGGTCGGCATCACGTAGAAGCCGCCTTTCGGGCCGGCCTTGCCGCCCGCGACGATCTTGCCTTCCTTGCGGCCCACGGCGACGTACTCGAGGATCTTCTTCTGCGCCCCGGCGTTGATGACGGCGCCGACGCTGTTCTTCGGATCGCGGACGTCGCCGACGGTGAGCGCCTTGGTCTTCGCCACGACCCGGGAGAGCAGCTCCTTGTGTACCTTCTTGTGGACGATGAGTCGCGAGCACGCGGAGCACTTCTGCCCCTGGAACCCGAAGGCGGACTGGACGACGCCTTTGGCCGCCTCCTCGAGGTCGGCGGTCTCGTCGACGAGGATGAAGTCCTTCCCGCCCATCTCGAGCACGGCGCGCTTGATCCAGATCTGTCCCTCGGGGACCTTTCCCGCTTTCTCGGAGATCTCGACGCCGACGTCGCGCGAGCCCGTGAATGCGATGAGGCGCGTCTTCGGGCTCTCGACGAGGGCGTTGCCGACCGTCGAGCCGCCGCCCGGGACGAAGTTCAGGACGCCGTCGGGGAGCCCCGCTTCCTCGCAGGCCTGCACGAACATCTCCGCGATGCCGGCGGCGTCGGAGGAGGGCTTGAGCACCACGGTGTTTCCGGTCACGAGCGCCGCCGCCGTCATCCCGGTCAGGATCGCGAGCGGGAAGTTCCAGGGCGGGATCACGGCGCAGACGCCGAGCGGGATGAACTCGAGCTGATTGCGCTCTCCGGGAAACGGCGTCAGAGGCTGGGACTCCGCCAGCCGCTCGGCCTCGCGCGCATAGAACTCGCAGAAATCGATGGCCTCGGCCGTGTCGCCGTCGGCCTCCGGCCAGGACTTGGATTCCTCGAGAACCATCATCGCGGAGAACTCGTGCTTGCGGCGGCGGAGGGTCGCGGAGATGCGCAGGATCGCGGCCGCGCGCTCGTGCTGCGGGAAGGCGGCCCAGCCCGGGAAGGCCTTGTGCGCGGCGTCGATCGCCTTGCGGGCGTCGGCGGCGGTCCCCGACGGGAAACGGCCGATGACCTGTTTCGGGTCGCAGGGGTTGACCGACTCGAAGGTCGCGGGCGAAGACAGTTTCTTCCCGCCGATCCGGATCTTCCCGGCGATCGGGAGGCGCCTCTCGACCGCCGTCAGGGCGTCGCGGAACGCCTTGCGGTTGGCCTCGATCGAGAAATCGGTCAGGGGTTCGTTCTGAAATTCAGGGAGCACGTCTAACCTCCGAGGGGCGAAACTTATCAGAGGTGGCGGGGCCTCTTGGTACCATCGCGAGAATGGCGGAAGGCCGGCCGGACGCCCTCGCGGATTTCACCACTGATCGCCGCGTCGTGACCCTGACCCTGATGGCGACGGCCATCGGCGCGATCGGCGCGCTCGTGGCCGCCGCGCTCGTCTGGCTGATCGCCGTGATCACGAACCTCGCCTACTTCCATCGATACTCTTCGGCCTTCGTATCGCCGGCGGGGCATCACCTCGGGGAGTGGTCGGTTCTCGTCCCGGTCGTGGGCGGCCTGATCATCGGCTTCATGGCTCGGTTCGGCTCGGAGAAGATCCGCGGCCACGGAATTCCCGAGGCGCTCGAAGCGATCCTGATCGGACGCAGCCGTCTCGACGCGAAGGTCGCGGTCCTGAAGCCCATCTCGTCCGCCGTCTCCATCGGAACGGGGGGGCCGTTCGGCGCCGAAGGGCCGATCATCATGACGGGAGGAGCGTTCGGCTCCCTTTTCGCGCAGCTCTTCCACCTTTCGTCGGCCGAGCGGAAAACGCTTCTCGTCGCGGGCGCCGCCGCAGGGATGTCCGCGATCTTCGCGTCGCCGATGGCCTCGGTCCTTCTCGCCGTCGAGCTCCTCCTCTTCGAGTGGAAGCCCCGCAGCTTCATTCCCGTCTCGGCGGCGGCGATCGTCGCGTCGGCCCTGCGCGTGCCGCTCCTCGGAAGCGGGCCGATCTTTCCCGTCGCGCCCCATGCGCCGCTCGGCGGTGAAGCGCTGGTTTTCGCGCTTCTCGTCGGGCTCATCGCCGGCCTGGGGTCCGGCCTCCTGACGTCGCTCGTCTACGGCTTCGAGGATCTCTTCGCGAAGCTTCCGATCCACTGGATGTGGTGGCCCGTCATCGGCGGGCTCGCCGTCGGGATTGGCGGTCTCGTCGATCCGCGCGTGCTCGGCGTCGGGTACGACACGATTCACTTGCTCGTCGCCGGGAAGCTCCTCGGCTTCGCCGCGCTGGGACTGCTCGTCGGAAAGGCGCTCGTCTGGTCCTTCGCGCTGGGATCGGGCACCTCGGGAGGCGTGCTCGCGCCGCTCCTGATGATGGGCGGCGCGCTCGGCGCTTTCGGCGCCCCCTACATTCCGGCGGGCGACGCGAGCCTCTGGGCCATGGTGGGGATGGCGGCGATGATGGGCGGGACGATGCGGTCTCCGCTGACCGCCATCGCCTTCGCGCTCGAGCTGACGCACGACCTGAACGCGCTTCCCGCGCTTCTCGTCGGCTCGGTCGCGGCGCACGGGGTCACGGTGCTGTTGCTGAAGCGCTCGATCCTGACCGAGAAAGTCGCACGGCGAGGCCACCACCTCGTGCGCGAGTACAGCGTGGACCCCTTCGAGATCCATCGCGTCGAGGAGGTCATGGACCGCAACGTCGCGACGGTGCCGGACGGTATGGCGGTCGAGGAGTTGCTGCGCCGCATCGCGGCCGGCGATCCCGCGCTCTCGCGCCGTCAGGGAACACCCATCGTGGACGGGGCGGGGAATCTCGTCGGCATTATCACGCGAAGCGACTTGATGCGCGCGATGGAGCGCCGCCGCGCCGGCGAGGCGGACCGGACGGTGCGCGAGGCGGGAAGCACGAACGTCATCGTGGGATATCCGGACGAGCTGCTGCGCGACGCCGTGCGCCGGATGATCGAGAACGACATCGGGAGGCTGCCGATCGTCGAACGCGAGAATCCGCGGCGGCTCGCCGGTTATCTCGGCCGCTCCAGCGTCGTGGGGGCTCGCGTCCGCGGCTTCGAGGAGGAGCACGTCCGGGAGCGCGGCGGCGGGCGCTCATGAACCTGAAAGGCGCCGAGGAAGAGCGCTTCGGCGCGATGGCCTCGTTCTTCTATCGCCGTTGGGCGGAGCCGATGCTCACCCCGCTCTATCGACGCATCGGCTCGGAGATTCCCGTCGAGACCGGGAGGCTCCTCGACGTCGGGTGCGGGCCGGGGAAGTTCTCGCGACTGCTCGCGGCGGCCAATCCGGGGCTCGAAGTCGTCGGCCTCGACGCGTCTCCGGAAATGCTCAAGCAGGCGAGCCGCGGCCCGATCCTGCCGAACCTCGAATTCCAGGAAGGCGCCGCCGAGTCGGCCGGGTTCACGCGCCTCTTCGACTTCGCGGTGTCGCTGCTCTCGTTCCATCACTGGGAGGAACCGCAGAAGGGGCTCGAGGGGATCTACGCGGCGCTCAAGCCGGGCGGCTTCCTCTGGATCTACGAGCCGGATGCGGAGGCCTCGAACGAGGACATCCGGCTGGACCACGCGCCGTTCTGGGGTTGGCTGCGGATCCCGGCGGCTTGGCAGCGGCTCATCGCGCGCACGCACGGTTTCGCCGCGCGGGAGATCGACGAGGTGGTCCGGCCGCTCGTGGCGCAGACGTCGTTCGGCGAGGTGGACGCTTCCCGGCGCGGTTCGACGTGGCGGCTGGAGCTCGCGCGATGAGCGCGAGGGCCCCGGTCGCGCCGGCCGCGCTCTCGAATGAAGAGATTCGCCGCTACGCGCGGCACCTCATCATGCCGGAGGTCGGGCTCGAGGGGCAGAAGAAGCTCAAGGCGGCGCGCGTGCTCGCGGTCGGCGCCGGAGGGCTCGGCTCGCCGCTCGCCGTCTATCTCGCGGCGGCGGGCGTCGGGACGCTCGGGCTCGTGGACTTCGACATCGTGGACGATTCGAATCTCCACCGGCAGATCCTCTTCGGCTCCTCCGACGTCGGGAAGCCGAAGCTCGCGGCCGCGGCGCGGCGGCTGAAGGACTTGAACCCGAACGTCGCGGTCATTCCGTTCGAAGAGCGCCTGACCTCCGCCAACGCGCTCGCGATCGCGCGGGACTTCGACGTCGTCGCGGACGGCACCGACAACTTCCCGACGCGCTATCTCGTCAACGACGTTTGCGTGATGCTCGGCAAGCCGAACGTCTATGCGTCGATCTTCCGCTTCGAGGGCCAGGCCTCGGTCTTCTGGGCGGAGAAGGGGCCGTGCTACCGGTGTCTCTACGCGGAGCCGCCGCCGCCCGGTCTCGTGCCGTCGTGCGCGGAAGGCGGCGTGCTCGGGATCCTGCCGGGGCTTCTCGGCGTGATCCAGGCGACCGAGACGATCAAGCTGATCCTCGGCACCGGAGATCCGCTCGTGGGCCGGCTGCTGCTCGTCGACGCGCTCTCGATGAAGTTCCGCGAGCTGAAGCTCAAGAAGAATCCCGACTGCGTCGTCTGCGGCCCGCGCCCGACGATTACGAAGCTCATCGACTACGAGGCGTTCTGCGGCGTCGCGGCGGCCGGGACGGAAACGCCGCCGGAGGGCGTTCCGGAGATATCCGTCGAGGAGCTCGCGGCGATGCGCGATCGCGGACAGTCGCCTCTGATCCTGGATGTCCGCGAGCCGCACGAGATCGCGATCTGCGCGCTGCCGGGCTCGGTGCGGATTCCGCTGGGCGAGCTGACGGCGAACCTCCACCGCCTCTCGACGGTCGACGACATCGTCGTGCACTGCCGCTCGGGAAGCCGGAGCGCGAAGGCCGTGAAGCAGCTGCAGGAGGCGGGCTTCCGCAGGGTGCGAAATCTCGCCGGCGGCATCCTCGCGTGGTCGGAGCGGATCGACCCGAGCGTGCCGAGATACTGAACCGTCGCCGGAGCTTGCTACTTGTGCCCGCCCCGTCATTGCGGGCGGCCGCAAGGGCCGCCCCGACGAAACGTTGGTCGCGTTGCGAGCTCCTCGTGCCGGCCGTTCCGGGCAGGTGATGGCGACGTGGGATATCTTTCTTCCGAATGCCGGGAAATGTTCCGCAAGTCTCCGTCGAGGAGCTGAAACAGAGGCTCGACCGGGGCGAGAAGCCTCTGCTCCTCGACGTTCGCGAGCCGCACGAGTACGCGCTCTCGGACCTGCCCGGCGCGATCAAGGTGCCGCTCCAGACGCTGCCGCGGAACCTCGAGAGAGTCCCGAAGGATCGCGATCTCGTCGTCTATTGCCGCTCCGGCGGCCGCAGCGCCAACGCCGTGCAGTTTCTCCGGCAGATGGGATACGAGAAGGCGGTCAACCTCGCGGGCGGCATCAACGCCTGGGCGGAGCGGATCGACCCGAACCTGCGGAAGTACTGAGAGGAGGCGCCGATGCGACGCGTGGGAATGGTGCTCCTGGTCCTCGGAATCGCCGGTTTCCTCCTGGCTTCGAGCAAGCGCGCGGGATACGACAGCGTCCAGGGGGCGTTGAAGTCCACCTTCTCGAGCTCCGAGCGCTCGCAGAAAGAGGGCTGGGAGACGGCGCGCTGGCTGTCCGTCGGCGCGGGCGTGATCGGCCTCGTCTTCATCCTCCTGCCCGGGAAGAAGGCCTGAGCCCCGGAAGGAAGCGCGGCGGCGGACCCGGACCCGCCTCGCTGCTGACGGCGGCGGATCTTCACCTCTTCGGCGAGGGCAGCCACCTCCAGCTCCAGGACAAGCTCGGCTCTCACCCGCGGGCCGTCGCCGGCGTCGCCGGGACCTCGTTCGCCGTCTGGGCGCCGTCCGCGGCCTCGGTGTCCGTCATGGGCGACTTCAACGGCTGGAACAAGGAGAGCCATCCGCTCGCGCCGATCGGTGGGCCCGGCGTCTGGGAAGGATTCGTGCCCGGCGTCGGAAAGGGTGCGACCTACAAGTACCACGTCGTCTCGAAGCGGCGCGGCTATCGGGTGGACAAGGCGGACCCCTTCGCCGTGATGCAGGAGAAGCCGCCGCGCACGGGCTCGGTGGTCTGGGATCTCGACTACGAGTGGAGCGACGGCGAGTGGATGGCCGGGCGCGCCGGGGCGAACGCGCTCGCGGCGCCGATGTCGATCTACGAGGTGCATGCCGGCTCCTGGCGCCGCAAGGACGGGAGGGACTTTCTCTCCTACCGCGAGCTCGCACCGCTGCTCGCCGACTACGTGCTCGCTCAGGGCTTCACGCACGTCGAGCTCCTGCCCGTGATGGAGCATCCCTACTACGCGTCCTGGGGATACCAGACGACCGGTTACTTCGCGCCGACCGCCCGCTACGGCACGCCCCAGGACCTGATGTCCTTCGTCGATCACCTCCATCGGCGCGGCATCGGCGTCATCTTCGACTGGGTGCCGTCGCACTTTCCCTCCGACGAGCACGGGCTCGTCTACTTCGACGGGACGCATCTCTTCGAGCACGCGGACCCGCGGCAGGGCTACCACCCGGACTGGAAGACGTGCATCTTCAATTACGGACGTAACGAGGTGCGGAGCTTCCTGCTGTCATCCGCGCTGTACTGGCTTGAGCGCTATCACGCCGACGGCCTGCGCGTGGACGCCGTCGCCTCGATGCTGCGCCTCGATTATTCGCGCAAAGCCGGCGAGTGGATTCCGAACCGCTTCGGCGGCCCGGAGAACCTCGAGGCGCTCCTCTTCCTTCGGCGCCTGAACGAGGAGGTCTACGCCCGCTGTCCGGGCGTCCAGACGATGGCGGAGGAATCCACGACGTGGCCCATGGTCTCGCGCCCGACGTACGTCGGCGGGCTCGGGTTCGGCATGAAGTGGGACCTCGGCTGGATGCACGACACGCTCGACTACCTCGGCCAGGACCCGATCTACCGGAAGTACCGGCACAACCTGCTGACGTTCCGGATGATCTACGCGGGCAGCGAGAACTTCCTCCTGCCCCTGTCGCACGACGAGGTCGTGCACGGAAAGTACTCGCTCGCCGACAAGATGCCGGGCGACGCCTGGCAGAAGATGGCGAACCTGCGTCTGTTGCTCGCCGACCTCTACACGCAGCCCGGCAAGAAGCTCCTCTTCATGGGCGGCGAGTTCGGGCAGTGGCGCGAGTGGTCGCACGACCGCGAGCTCGACTGGGATCTGCTGAATCATCCGCTCCACCGCGGCGTGCAGCGTCTCGTCGAGGAGCTCAACCGCATCTACCGCGCGGAGCCCGCGCTCCACGAGCTCGACGAGGACGCGCCGGCGGCCTTCGAGTGGGTGGACTGTCACGACGCCGAGGCGAGCACGCTGTCCTTCCTGCGGAAGGGGAAGACGGCGCGCGATCCGGTCCTCGCCGTCTTCAACTTCACGCCGGTGCCGCGCCCGGGCTACCGCCTGGGCGCGCCGCGCGGAGGAACCTGGAGGCTGCTCCTCAACACCGACGCGGGCGTCTACGGCGGCAGCGACTATCCCGCCGGCGGCGACGTGGAGGCCTCGTCGGCGCCGATCCACGGCCGCTCCTTCTCGCTGACCGTGAATCTGCCGCCGCTCGCGGCGCTGTTGTTCAGGCCGGATCCGGAGCCGGAGGCCGAAGAAGACGAGAAGACGGCAGCCGAGCCGGTGCCGTTCGAGACGGACGTTGTGCTCGAGGAGGAGGAGCCCGTCGAGGATCCGGTCCTCGCGTGACGCGATACGTCTGCGTCCACGGCCACTTTTACCAGCCGCCGCGCGAGAACCCGTGGCTCGAAGCGATCGAGGTCCAGGACTCGGCGTTCCCGTACCACGACTGGAACGAGCGCATCACCGACGAGTGCTACGCCGCGAATGCCGCGTCCCGGATCCTGGACGCGAAGGACCGGATCGCCGAGATCGTCAACAACTACGCGCGCATCAGCTTCGATTTCGGGCCGACGCTGCTCTCCTGGCTCGAGCACCACGCGCCCGACGTCTACGCAGCGGTCCTCGACGCCGACCGGGAGAGCCGCGAGCGATTCTCCGGCCACGGCTCGGCCCTCGCGCAGGCGTACAACCACGTCATCCTGCCGCTCGCCGGCGCGCGCGACCGCCGCACCCAGGTGCTCTGGGGGATCGCGGACTTCCGCAGCCGCTTCGGGCGGGAGCCGGAGGGGATGTGGCTTCCCGAGGCCGCGGTGGACCTCCCGAGCCTCGAGGCGCTGGCCGAGGCGGGCATTCGATTCACGATCCTCGCGCCGCATCAGGCGCGCGCGCGCCGCCCGATCGGGACGGCGGCATGGACGGAGGTCGGGCCCGAGGGCATCGACCCGACGCGCGCCTATCGCGCGCCGCTGCCGTCGGGCCGCTCGATCGACGTCTTCTTCTACGACGCCGCCATCGCGCGCGACGTGGCTTTCGGCGGTCTCCTCCACAGCGGCCAGCAGCTCGCGGAGCGCCTGCTCAATTCTCGCGGCGCGGAAGGCGAGGCGTCCCTCCTCGTGCACCTCGCCACGGACGGCGAGACGTACGGTCACCACCACCCGCACGGCGACATGGCGCTGGCGTACGCGTTGCGCGCGGTCGAGGAAGCGGACGGGGCGGCGCTGACCAATTACGCCGAGTTCCTGGAGCGCCATCCGCCGGATCACGAAGTCCAGATTCGCGAGAACACCTCGTGGAGCTGCGTCCACGGAATCGAGCGCTGGAGGAACGATTGCGGCTGCGCGACGGGCGCCCGCCCCGGCTGGAACCAGGCCTGGCGCGCGCCGCTTCGGGAAGCGCTCGACGGGCTGCGGGACGCGGTGGCCGGACCCTTCGAGGCGCGCGCGGGGAAGTACCTTTCGGACCCCTGGAGGGCACGCGACGCCTCCATCGACGTCGTGCTGGACCGTTCCGCGGAAAACATCGAGCACTTCTTTGCCGAGCAGTCCGCTCGTCCCTTGTCTTCCGAGGAGCGGGTCGCCGCGCGAAAGCTTCTGGAGCTCCAGCGCCACGCGATGCTCATGTACACGAGCTGCGGTTGGTTCTTCGACGATCTGGCGGGTGTCGAGGCCCTGCAGGTCTTTCAGTACGCCGGACGCGTCGCGACTCTGGCCGAGGAGCTCTTCGAGGGTTCGTTCCAGGGACCGTTGCGCGAAGCGCTCTCGAGAGCCTCGAGCAATCGCCCCGAAGCCGGTGATGGCCGTGCGCTCTACGATCGCCAGCTGCGGATCGCCCGTGTCGACCTGCCGAGGGTCGGCGGACACTATGCGGTCCGCTCCCTCTTCGAGCCCTACGACGCCGAAGCCCGCATCTACTGCTATGCGGTCGAACGTCAGGACTATCGGTTCTCGGAGGCGGGTCCCCTGAGGCTCGGCCTCGGAAGGGCGCGGTTCACCTCGGACATCACCGGCGAATCGGCGCGCCTGGCTTTCGCGGCGCTCCACCTGGGCAGCCACAACGTCCACGGCGGCGTGTGCGCGGCGCCCGAGGACGCGGATTGGGAGACGCTGGCCGAGAACGTCCAGCACGCGTTCTCGCGCGCCGACGTGGCGGAGATGCTGCGGCTCTTCCAGGCGGGCTTCGGCTCCGACGCCGTGTCGGTCAAGACCCTGTTCGGCGACGACCGGCGGCGCGTACTGCGCGAGGTGATCGAGTCCACGCGAGAGGAAGCCGAGGAGGCGCTGCGGCGCGTCCACGAGAAGCACTTGCCGCTGATGCGTTTTCTGGCGGACCTGGGCTCGCCTCTGCCGCGGGTCTTCCGGGCGACGGCGGAATTGATCGCCAACGCGGCCTTGCGAGAGGCTCTTGGGACTCCGGCTCTCGACGGCGCGGCGATTGCCGCGATCCTCGAGGAAGCCCACCGCGAAAAGATCCCGCTCGATGCCGAAACGCTCGAGTATGCGGTGCGCCAGCGCCTGGACGCTTTCGCGCGCGACTTCGCCGAGCAACCGGAGGATCTCGCCCGTCTGGAGACCCTGCGGCGGGCCGTCGAGCTCTCTCGCCGCTTCCCGTTTCCCGTCCGGCTCTGGCGGGTTCAGAACGTGTACTGGAGGGTGCGCGAGTCGCAGCCGGAGGGCGCCCGCGACGCCGCCTGGCGGGAGGCGTTCGCCGCGCTGGGGGAGCTCCTGTCGGTCCGTCCGCGGGCGGATTGATCAGCCGGCCGGCTGGGTGTCGTCGGCCGCGTCGTCGAGCAGGCGGTCGATCTTGGCCGCGACGATGAAATCGTTCTCGTGGAGGCCGCCGATCGCGTGCGTCCATAGCGTCAGCGCCACCTTGTTCCAGTGGATCGTGATGTCGGGGTGATGGCCCTCGGCCTCGGCGATCTCCGCGACGCGGTTGACGAACTCCATGGCCTGCACGAAGTCGCGGAACTCGAAGCCGCGGGAGAGGCGCGTCGCGCCATCGCCGAGCGCCCAGCGCGGGGTTTCCGCGAGGAGCTTGCGGGCGGCGCTCTCGGAGAGCGGCGCAACGCCGCCGCGGCACGGCACGCAATGGCGGGCGGCCAGGCTCCCGTTCTTCACGGACGGATTCTATCGGCGCCGGCCGCCGCCGGGCGCCAGAAGAATCGCACCGGGCCGAGTCGGCGGACGCGTCCGTCGGGGCCCTTGAGCTCGACGACGAGAAGATGCTCCGCGGCTGACGGTTCCGGCTCGAGCGCCGCCTCGAAGCCCGCCTGCGAGCAGTCCCCGAGCGAGGGCAGGGCCGCGCAGACGTCCGGCCGCGGGACGCGCGCGGCGGGCACGGCGCGGTCGCCCGGCGAGATCAGGATCTGGACGTCCACGGGGCCGGCCGGCGATCGCGCCCAGCCGAAGACCCGCAGGGCACCCCGCACGGAAGAGTCCGGCCGTGGCCAGTCGAGCGCGCCGGGAATCATGTCATCGGCGGCCGCGTCGCGCGTCCAGTGTGGACGCGGCGTTGCGACGCGCGACGGCTCCGGCGCCGTCGCCGAAGCGGCTCCGGAGCGCCCCAGGAATCTCGCGGTCAAGAGCGGGATCTCCGAATCGCGGACCTGCCACAGGCGCTCGGGCTCGCGGTCGATGTCATCGTTGAAGCCGCTCGGGTAGAAGCCGGCGCCGAGGAACTGGACGAAGATCGATGCCGCGGCAAGAACCGCGAAGAGCGCCGCCGCCGAGCGCCGCCGGGCGATCTCGGGCCAGAAGCCGGCGATGAGGAGCATGAGGAGCGGCACGATCTCGATCAGGATCCGGTAGCCGAACGAGTGCCCGCCCCACCAGATCCGCCAGCGCGAGAAGGCGGCGAGCGTGAGAACGGCCGCCACGGTCAGGCACCGCTCGAAGAGCGATCCCGAGCGGCGCCACGCCGCGACGCCGGCGGGAATCGCGAAGATCAGGAACGGGCTGAAGACGAAGAGGCCGCGCGCCGGGGAGAGCAGGAGGCCCGCGAGGGCTCCCGGCACGCTTCCGGAGAATCCCGCCGGCACGACGTTTCGCGCGAGCGTGAAGGGATCGCCCCAGGAGGCCGCGGCGTGCGCGGCGACGAGGACGACCGGGAGCGCGAGGAGAGTCAGGAAGGCGGCGCGTCCGCGCGGGCGGCGGCGCATTTCCCGGAACGCGAGGGGCGCCGCGATGAGGATGTTCGTGGGTCGGATCCCGATCGCGAGGCCGAGCGAGAGCGCGGCGATCGCCGCCGCGGACGGCGCCTCGACCTGCATCAGCCAGAGCGCGAGCGTCAGAAAGAAGAGCGACGGCCCGTGCTGGAAGAGGCCCTTGCCCGCGACGCTCCAGACCTCGGTGCCGAAGGCGTAGAGCAGCGCGAAACCGAAGGCCGCGAGGTCCGACCGCCCGATCCTCCGCAGCGCGAGGAACAGGAAGAGGACCGAGCCCGCCGCGAGCGCGGCGGAGGTGACGAGCGAGAGGCGGAATCGATTCTCGAAGAGCGGGAGCCCGGCGGCCTTCGCGGCGGCGAAGACGGGCACGTTGAGGAGCCCCGGAACGACCGGGTAGTCCGAGACGACGTGGCCGTTCCGGACGCGGAACCAATACGGCAGGGTCTCGCCGGGCTGGACGAACGCGTCGAAGTTGAGCGCATGGTGATCGAGGACGGCGACCGGGAGAAGCTCCGCCGGCGCCGTGTCGCCGCTGCCGAGATAGCGGCCGTCCCCGAGGAAGACGGCGAAGGGGAGAAGCAGCGCCGCGGCCGCGA
The DNA here is from genome assembly GCA_035498835.1 of Thermoanaerobaculia bacterium. GTDB lineage: Bacteria > Acidobacteriota > Thermoanaerobaculia > UBA5066 > Gp7-AA6 > DATBFU01. The sequence continues at coordinate 36,390 of DATJZU010000140.1, read as the reverse complement.
GGAGCGCGGTCCGGCGGGAGGCCGCGCCGACCTTCAAGTCTCCATGCGGCGCGCGGCGCGAATCAGTCCGACGCCGAGCGTGAAGACGGCGCCGGCGAGAAAGAGCGCGCCGACGTAGGCGAGGCTGATCCATCCGCTCGGCTGCGTTGCCGTGGGAGCCGCGACGGACAGGAAGAACGCCGTGGGGATCAGGATCGCGGCGATCGGCACGCCGGTTCGTGCCAGCCATTTCGCGGCGGGCGGAAGCATCGCCTCGTCCACGTAGCGGAGAAGGACCAGGGACAGGACGAGATAGACGCCCGCGTGCGCATGGCCGGCGCGCCAGAGGTCGTGGCGCAGCGGATTGTCGACGTATCCCGGGGCGCCGGTGGTCAATGCCTTCAGCAGAGACAGTCCGCCGAAGACAACCGTGGGAAAGACGACGAGCAGGACCCCGCCGAGCAAGCGCGACTCGCGTGACATCGCGTCCTCCTTGCTCGGGAGGATACCGTTCCCGCGGCGCGTCGTCCCCCGCCCGCGAAGAAGTCGCACGCCGCGACGGCGGCCGGTCCTCAGAGGAAGCTCTGCAGCGCCTCCGTCGTCTCCTTCGGCTGCTCCTCGAGGATCCAGTGGCCGGCGTTCTGGACGACGACGGAACGCACGTCGGTCGCGGCCTCCGGAACCTGCCGCTTCAGGAACTCGCCGTTGGCCTTCTCGCCGCCGATCGTGAGCACGGGCATCGTCAGCTTCGTCCGCGCGAGCTCCGCGAAGTCTTGAGCCGCTTTCGGGAACGAGACGAAGTAAGCCCAGCCCGCGCGCATCCGTCCCGGTCGGGAGTACGCCGCGGTGTAGGCCTTGCGATCCGCCTCCGGGATCGAGCGCGTCTTGTCGGCGGCGAAGTCGTTCCAGAAATGCTCGAAGTAGATTCGCTCGCGGCCCTGGACGAGGGCTTCCGGCGTCGGCCCGTGGAAGCGAAAGTGCCAGATGCCGGGATCGTCGTATACGGTCTCCCACCGGCCGACGCCCGGCAGAAAGGCGTCCATCAGCACGAGCTTCTCGGTCTCCGCCGGAAACTGCGCCGCGTATGCGTAGGCCACCATGAGGCCGATGTCATGCCCGACGACGCGCGCCTTCGAGACGCCGAGCTGGCGGGCGAGCGCGTGGATTCGGACGGCGGCCGACTTCATGTCGAGGCCGTCCTTCGGGATGTCCGAGTCCCCGATCCCGGGCAGATCCGGCGCGATCACGCGGAACCGCTTCGCGAGCTCCGGGATGATCGGCCTCCACATGCGGGAGGTCTCCGCGTAGCCGTGCAGGAGGAGCACGACGACGGACCCCGATCCGGCCTCGAGATAGTGGAGCTTCAGGCCGTCGACCGTCGCCGTGCGCGACGCGATGGCATCTCCCTTCGCGGGCTGCGATGGCGTGGCGGAGAGGCTCGTGCCGAGAATCAAGATGGCGACGGAAGTCCAACCCACACGGCGAAGGCGATTCATCGAGGCCCTCCTTCGTAGTACCGTCCGTTCACCTCGTCTCCCATCACGGCGAAATCGCTCGAGGAAGATTCCAGCGGGTCCGTACGGAAGGTGAAGTCGAGCGACGGCACGCGAAACGCGGCTTCGAGCCGGGCCGAGGCCTGGAACCCTTCGAATCGGTACTGTCGCGCTGGATCCTCGTACCTGACGGGCTCGCCCCAGGCCCTGAGGACCATCTTGAAGTCCATGAACGCGGGCGTCGTTTCGGCGTCCATGGCCGGCCATCGCGGCTGGTCGATGATGGGTACGTTCGTCATCTGGAGGGTCGCCGTCTTCCCGTCCGCGCTGAAGGTGATTCCGGCGGGAGGAACGGGAGTGACCCAGTAAAGGCCCTCGGGCGAGATCGGAGGATGAAAATCGTGGATCTGATTCGCAGGGACCGCCGGTCCCCGGAAGACCGTGAATCAAGTGTGGGCGAAGACGGCGGTGTGCGGCTGCCGCGCCGCCCAGTATTCGCCCGCCATGTAGCTGTAGTCGGTGGTCGGCGTGCCCCAAGCGAGGCGGTTGCCTTTGTTGTCGGTGCCCATGCCATGGAAGCCGTTGCACCGGGCCAGCTTTCCCTTGAAGTGGTAGATGCTCGAGAGCTCGACGCTCGGTCCGGGGCTCTGATTGTGATTCCCGTTCTTGTCGAGCCAGGGAATCGGATAAGGGCAGGGGCCGCCGTTGGAAGGCGCGTGATTCCACGGGATCGGCGAGGCGCAACCCTCCGGCGCGGCGTTCCCCCGAAGACTTCTTGCCGAGGAAACGAGACCGGCCGAAGCGATTCCGAATCTCAGCAGGTGCCGCCGATTGAAGGTCATGTCTCCTCCTATTCGGCCGCCTTCGCGGCCAATGGCGCGTCCGTTTTCTGCCGCGGCGGCCACGTCTCCTGCTAACTCTGGCTCGGGCCGGCGGGGCGGTCGGGCAGCGAGATCGCCTCGCGGACTTCGAGCCGGGACACGGTGAGATCGCGGATCCTGACCGACTTCAGCTCGACGCTCTCCGCGAGGAAGCGGCGGACGGCGAGCCGTCCGATCGCGAGCGCGCCGATGGCGAAGGCGCCGACGGCGACCGCTCCCATGCTTGCGGCCATCGCGGCCAGGCTCCGGGCGTCAATGGACCGAGGACGATGGTGAGACCTCATGTCTTCCTCCGGTTTCACGAACACGGCCATTTCACACCAATTCGGGGCGGCGAGATACGCTACACGCGGAGCGCGATCGAAGATGAAGCTCGAGGACCGCGTCGCCATCATCACCGGCGCCACCTCCGGGATCGGCGAGGCCTCGGCGCGGCTCTTCGCGCGGGAGGGCGCCCGCGTGACGTTGACCGGGCGCAACGAGGCCCGCGGCCGCGCGGTCTCGGCGGCGATCGCGGCAGCCGGCGGTACCGCGGTTTTCGTCCGGGCCGACGTGCGGGTCTCGGGCGATTGCCGGCGGGTCGTCGAGGAGACGCTCTCCGCCTTCGGGGGCCGCCTCGACATCCTCTTCAACAACGCGGGCGTGTTTCATCCCCACGATGCCGTCGACTGCACGGAGGAGGAGTGGGACGACACGGTGGACTCGAGTCTCAAGGGAGCGTGGCTGATGGCCAAGTACTCGCTTCCGACGATGATCGCCCGGGGCCGCGGCGTGATCATCCATCAGGCGTCGGGGTGGGGCATCCAGGGCGGTGACGAGGCCGTCGCCTATTGCGCGGCCAAGGGCGGGCTCGTCGTGATGACCAAGGCGATGGCGATCGATCACGGCAAGCAGGGCATTCGCGTGAACTGCCTCTGCCCCGGCGACGTCGACACTCCGATGCTCGCGGCCGACGCCGAGGCCCGGCACATGAGCTATGCGGACTACATGCGGGGCGCCGCGAATCGCCCGCTGGGCCGGGTCGGCACTCCGGAGGAGATCGCGCGGGCCGCGCTCTTCCTCGCTTCCGACGACTCCTCCTTCATGACGGGAGCGGCGCTCGTGGTCGACGGCGGCGGCATCGCCGGCTGACCGCCGAGCGGACGATGAGGGGGCTGGCCGGCAAGCGTGTCGTGATCACGGGCGGCGCGAGCGGCATCGGCGCCGCGACCGTCGAGCGTTTCCTGCAGGAGGGCGCTCGCGTTGCCGTCATCGACCGCGACGCGGAGGCCGGCCGGGCCCTTCGCCGGCGACATCCGAATCTGGCGGGCGTCATCGAGGCCGACGTGGCCGATCCCGCCGCCGTCGATCGCGCCTTCCGCGAGCTCGATGGCCTGCTCGGCGGCCCGGACGTCACGATCAACAACGCGGGCATCAGCATCCGCCACGACTTCATGGACATCACGCCGGCCGAATGGCGCCGGGTGATGAGCGTCGACATCGACGGTGTCTTCTACGTCGCCCAGCAGTCGGCCCGGCGCATGCTCGCCGGCGCCGGCGGCGTCATCCTCAACATGGGCTCGACCTCGGGCATGAACGGTTACCCGCGCTACGCGGACTACAACGCGGCCAAGGCCGGAGTGATCGAGCTCACCCGCACGATGGCACTGGAGCTCGCGCCGAAGATCCGCGTCGTTGCCGTGTGCCCCGGCTACGTCTGGACGGCCATGCAGGAGGCCGAGTACACGGCGGAGATGAAGGCGGCCGTGGACGCGAAGATTCCGCTTCGCCGCCATGCGGCGCCCGCGGAGATCGCCGCGCTCTTCGCGTTCCTGGCCTCCGACGAGGCGCCGTACATCACGGGACATCCCGTGATCATCGACGGCGGCGAAATCGCGGGGGGCCTGGCGAGCCGCTGAGAGGCCGACGGGCCGCCGCCTCGGGCTATCGGGAGCCCGCCTCGAGAGTCTTCTTCGCCTGCTCTCGCGACTTCAAGGTGTCCTCGATCAGTTGATACGCGACGTAGTACTTGAAGATGTTGCTCACGTACGTGACCGTCTCGTGCCCGATCTTTTCCTCGGCGACGTATTCCACGTTGTGGAACCAGACGTTCGGATCCAGGCTTCGCCGGGCGGCCTCCCGGCGAAGCTGCGCGACGCGCCCCGGCCCCGCGTTGTAAGCGGCAAACGCGAAGAGCGCCTTGTCGAGCTTCGTCATCGGCTCTTTCGCGTAGTACTGATCGATCATGAACCGCATGTATTTCACGCCGGCGTTGATGTTCGGCTCCGTCTGCGTGATGTCGCCGACCTTCATGTCCCTGGCCGTCGATGGGAGGACCTGCATCACGCCAATCGCGCCCGAAGGGCTGCGGGCGTTCTGGTCGAGCCGCGATTCCTGGTAGCCCTGGGCCGCCATCAGGAGCCAGTTCACGTCGTAGCGGTCGCCGTACTTGCGGAAGAGGCCCACGAGCGAGAGGAACTTCTTCCGCTGGGCTTCGGCTGCGGCGCTCTTCACGTGCGTGAGACGCTTGAGGTACTTCGTCAGGATCCACTCCCGCTCGTCCTCGAGGTGGCCGGTCGTGATGGCGGCCGCGGCGCCGTCCAGGAACGCCTTGAGCTTCGGACTGTCTCTTCGGATGGCCCAGGCGATGTTCCCCTCGGTGCCGACCGCGATCGTTTCGTGGATGACGATCTTCGGGAAGACCCGCTTCCAGAAGCGGGCGATGTGCTCGTCCACGACGAGGGTCGGAACGAGGCCGGCGCTGAGCATCTCGATCAGGTCCTCGTCCTCGAGCTCGTCCGGCGCCTCCTCGAGCTTCACCGGCGGCTTTCCCTCGGCGGCGAAACGCTTGTTGAGCCCGACGAGGCTCTCCCAGTAGCTGGAGGACTTGCGGACGAAGATTTCTCTCCCCGCGAGATCGTCGAGCGCCGACAGGGCGGGGGAGGCCGGCCCGGTGACCACGAGCTCGCGCACGCCCGTCATGACGGGCGCGGCGAAATCCACGAGGGCCTGCCGCTGCGGCGTTATCGACAGGTTCGCCGCCGCGATGTCGCCTTTGCCCTGTCGCAGGGCTTCGAAAATGTCGCCGCGGCCGACGGGCACGAAGAAAAACTTGACCTTGAGGTTCCCGCGCGCGGATTTCCCGTTCCCTGCGATCTTTCTGTTCAGCTCCTTTTCCAGCAGTTGGAAGGTGTCGTAAGTGATCCCGCGCTGTGTGCCGTGGTCGTTGAAATAGAACGTCTTGCTCGGCACGACCAGAACGCGGACCATTCGACGTGCGGCCATCCCGTCGAGGTCGCCCTTCCACGGCTGCAGAATCGTCGCCGGATCGATCGTCAACTCCTCCCGGGGAGGCTTCGCGGGCGCGGGCGCCTGGGCAGACGCAGGCGCCGCCGCCACGGCGAAGAGCGCCGCGGGGATCAGGGCGATTCGAAGGCTGCGATGCGGGCTGATTCGCATGAAATCCAGCGGGTTACCTAACGCGGGGAGAATTCCGATTTCTTCCGGGAAGGGACTGCAAGAGAACCTCGGGGCTTATTCGAGCGTGAAGTCCACGCGGCTGGCGCTCACCTTCCCGTTCGTGGCGGCGGGTTTGTCTCCCGGCTCGAGGATGAAGACGCGCCCCCCCTCGACCTTTCCGGGCCCCGTCAGGTGGTCCCTCACGGCATTCGCTCGCGCCAGGGCGAGCTGCCTCAGGTCGTCTGCCGTTGGGGTCAGGTGTTCGAGCATGAGGCTCTCCATCTCGGACGCGGGGATGTCCTTCGCCATTCCCAGGAAGTTGCCGGGCTTCTTGAACTTCTCCTTCTTGTAGGCCTTCTTCAGGTACGCCGCGTATTCCGTCTCGTCGATGACGACGGCGTCCACGCTGCCGGGCGCCTCGCCCCGCTCGGCGAGATCGGCCAGTTTTTGCGCCTTGATCTTCCGCTCCAGCCGGAGGCGCCGCAGCGCTTCCGGGTCCTCGCCCGAGACGCGGCCCATCGCCTTCAGCTTCAGGGCCGGCCGGTCGTTCAAGGCCTTCGCGAGAGCGTCGAGTTTCTTCCGGGCGGCGTCGTCGAGCGTGTCGTGGGCGGCGGCGAATTCGACCGACGAAAACTCCTCCCCCTTGCCGCCCCCCAGGAGCTTTCCGAGGAGCGCGAAGGGCGCCGTCGCCGCCTTTCCGATCAGGTTCCCGATGACGTGCAAGATGACCTTTCCGAGACGAAATTTCGGGTCGTCCAGGGAACCCTCAATGGGCAGGTCGAGGTCGATCAAGCCGTCCTTGTCCCTCAGGAGCGAGACGGCGAGGCGGACCGGCAGCTTCGTTGCGTCCTTGCTTTCGACTTTCTCCCCGAACTCGAACTGGTCGATGAGGAGCTTGTTCTCGGCCGCGAGCTTGCGATTCTCGAGCTTGTACTTGAGCTCCATCGTGAGCGTGCCGCGAGCGATCGCGTATCCCGCGTACTTTCCGGAGTACGGGGTGAAGGGCGGCAGGTCGATGTCTCGAAAGCTCGCCGTGACGTCGGCGAAAGCCGTTGCCGCGAGCGGGTTGACCCGGCCGGCGATTCGGAGGCGCGAGCTGCTTGCGAGGCGGCCGCTCAGGTCGAGCTGCGCGACCGAGCCCTCCTCGGTGGAGAGGCCGGTCACGCTGCCGCCCAAATCCATGAGCGTCGCGGCGTAGTTCGGCTTGATGAAGTGGTCGGCAAGGCCGATCCGGCCGCCCTCGAGGGTGAGCGCGTCGATGCGAATCGGCACCTTCTCGTCGGCCTCCGGGACGGGAGGCGCCGGTGCGGCGGCCGCCGGCGGAGAATCCGTGGCCGCCGTCTGCTCTTCCGCCTCGTCTTCCTCCCCCTCGGGGGGCGCCGGCTTGCCGACGATCCTGCGGAGATTCACCGTGCCGTCCGCTTCGATCACGATGTCGCACGCCAGGCCCGTGACGGCGAGCTTGCCCACCTGGAGAAACGTGGGGTTGTAGCCCGCCTTCATGCCCTCGAGAGAGAAGGCGTCCCACTTGAAGAAGTCGAGCTTCGTCGACTCGTCCAGGGTCAGGAGGTTCTGGACGGACGCTCTTCCCGCGAAGGCGATCCCCGTCTTGCCCTCCGCGGTCTCGCGGAGCGAGAGAAGGCCGCGCGCGGAGAGCGCTGCCCGGGCGAGCGAAAGCTTGAAGTTCGACAGAACGTAGGGCTCCAGGGGAACCAGATCGAGGCTCTTCACCTCCGCGTCGAGCTCGGCGTAGGTGGGGTGGATGCCCACGGGACCCTTCGCCGAAGCCGATCCCCGGCCGTTCATGCCGAAACGGACCGACAGCATTCCCTTCGCGTCGTGTGCCGTCGAGAAGTTCTCGAGGGAGAGGCCCGTCTTCGTCAGCGCGTAACGGGCGGGCCGTCCCGTGGCGTGATCTTCGATGCGTACGGTGTACCCGTCGAGCGCGAGTCTTCCGAGGGACACGTTCCACGGCGCCGAGGGCGGCTCCGGAGGGGCGCCGGGTGACGGGCGAGCCATCAGCCCGGCGAGGTCGGCGTTGCCGTCCTTTCCTCTCACGACCGCAAGGACGCCGCCGTCGCTCGAGATCTGTCCGAGCGCGAGGTCGTGCTTCCCGAGGTCGAGGGAGGTCCCGGTCATCTTCACGAATGGCGCCGCGAAGAAGGGCTCCTTCGCGTCTCGCCTCCGGAGACGAGGGGACCGGAGGTTGGCCGAGAGCGCCGACAGGGTCGTGTTGGCGCCCGGCCCCGCGGAGAAGCGGTATTTCGTCGCGAGATCCAGAGTGCCGTCGTCGACGTCGAAGGTCACGAGGCTCTCGTAGAACGGGGCATAGCGCTTCAGGGGCAGGGCGGCGATCTCGACCGTTCCTTCGAGGACGAACGGCTCCATCGAGACCGTCCCCGCCGTTTTCAGTATTTCGCCGGCGTCGGATTTTGCCGACGCGGCCAGCGAGGCCGCCCTGCCCGGGCTCGTCGAGAAGCCCTTGACGGAAGCTTCGACGTCTTCGAGAACCGCATGGAACGGCCGGGCAAAGGCGGTGTCGTCGTGGTGGATCTTGCCGCGCTCCACTTTCACGTCGGCGACTTCGACCGTGAACGCCGGGGCGGCCGCGGGACCCTTCGCGGCGGGAGCGCCGGCCTGCTTCGGAGGCCCGGCGGCCGGGGCGATGAAGGCCGCGACGAGCCGGTATTCGCCCGTCGCTTCGCGCCGAATCCAGGCCTCGAGCCCGACCGCCTTCAGGCTCCGGATCCGGGCCTTGCGCTCGAAGACGTCGAAGGAGTCGACGACGGCCTCGAATCGGTCCCAGGCGAGCAGCGGCCCGTCACCGTTTCTTGCGGCGAAGCTCCGCACAGCCGCCGTGCCCGAAAGGACGAGCGCGGGATTGCTCCCCGGCGGCTGCGTGAAGACGACGCGAATCTTCGCGTCCAGCCGGCCGGAGGCGAGCTTCCACGGGATCGAGGGTGGCGCATAGGCGAAGTAATGCGGAAGGTCCATGTCCGAGAGATCGATGTCCACGGACGTCTCGCGCGTCTCGCTGAACGGTTTGGTCGTTCCGTGCAGCGAGAAAGGCGTGCCGTTCACTTTGGCTTCGAAAACGGGCTGGGTCGTAATCTCGACCTTCGAAGGGATGTTCGAGAGGAACGGGATGCCGATCTTGAGGTCGCGAACGGTGTGCTTCGTCCGCTCCGGGCGGTCGTCGAAGTCCACGCTGCCGCCTTCGACTCGGATGTTGTTCACGGAGAAGCGCAGCGGCTTCTCCTTCTCTTGCTTTGGGGGCTTCGGTTTCGAAGCTTCGTCGAAAAGGTCCTGGACGTTGTACGACTTGTCCTCGTTCCGTACGATCGTGAGCGAAGGCTTCGTCAGCGTGAGCGCCCGGATCACGGGCCCGCCTCGGAAGATCGAGACCGCCTCGAGGTTCACGTACAGGCGCTCGACCGAGAAGAAGGGACCGGCCCCTCCTCTGTTCTTCACGTCGAGACCATCCATCGTGACGGACAGCGCGAACGGGTTCAGCGAGAGCCGGCGGAGTGTGGCGGGACGGTGGAGTCCCTCCGAGATCTTCCGTTCGACGACCGAGCGGAGGAAATGGGGAAGCACCAGGAACCCGGCCACCGCCCACACGGCGAGGACGGCCGCAACGACGAGGAGGGCTCTGCGACTGTAGAGACGGCCGATCACCTGGCGCGGGTTCATTCCACCGACCCCCGACCTCGGATCTTAGTCGCTCGGCAACGCGACAGGCCCCGGCAGGCCACACCAACGCACAAGCCTCATTCCAAGAAACCTCAATCCATGTTCCACCGGACGCCGACGCGAGCACGGCGCCACTGAAGCGTTTTGATCAGGCGGCTGCGCAGGGCGAGGGCCAAGCTGTCTCCGACGGGAGAGATCGAGTGGACGTCCACCAAGCCATCGGCGAGCGTCGGGCGGTGCGTTTCTATACGGACGAGGCGCTGGACCGGGCGACGGTCGAGCGGCTGATTCAGTTCGCGGTGCAGGCGCCGAGCGCGAGGGACCTGGAGCCGTGGGCGTTCGTGGTCTTCGAAGGACGAGAGCGCCTTCGGGGCTTCTCGGAGGAAGCCAAGCGGGTGGTTCTGCGCGGTTCCGAGCAGAGCGGGTGGTCCCCGAAGGTGCGGGCGATGTTCTCGGATCCGGCCTTCAACATCTTCTACGGCGCGCCGGTGCTCGTCGTGATCTGTGCGACGTCCACGGAGTCCCAGGCGGCGGAGGACTGCTGTCTCGCAGCCCAGAACTTGATGCTGGCCGCGCATGCCGAAGGGGTCGCGACCTGTCCGATCGGTTTCGCGCGTCCATGGCTCAATCTGCCCGCAACGAAGGTCGCCCTCGGCATCCCTCAGGATTGGAATCCCGTATTTCCGGTCATTCTCGGCCGTACCAGGGAACATCCGGCTTCGCCCGGCCGCCGGGCACCAACTCTGATGTGGCGGTGACGCATGCTCATCCCGGCCTCCCTCACAGCCTTCATCTTCGCTTCGATTCTCGGCGCGGGCCCTGCGGCCCCCGCGGCGGTCGACGAGTCCTGGCCGCGGCATTTCACGAGCGGCGGCACCGAGTTGACGATGTACCAGCCGCAGTTGGACGGCTGGGACGGCCGGTTTCTCGAGGCCCACGCGGCCGTCTCCGTTCATCCGGCCGAAGCGACCGAATCGACGTTCGGCATCCTCTGGATCTCTGCGCGAACGAACGTCGATAAGGAGAACCGCCTGGTCGACTTCGATCAGATCGAGTTTTCGAGGGCGACTTTTCCCTCGGCGCCGGCCAGCGAGAGCGAGTACCTCGACTTATTCCGCCGGGCGATGTCGAAGGGGTCGAAGCCGATCGCACTCGACCGTCTCGAGGCGAGCCTGGCCATTCTCAAAGAGCAGCGCCGGGGCGCGGCGCTCCCGCTCCGCAACGCTCCGCCACGCATTCTCTTTTCCAGCCGGCCCGCGATTCTGGTCTCGATCGACGGTCCTCCGGTCTACCGGGCCGTGGAAGGGACCTCGCTCGAGCGCGTCCTGAACACGAGACCGCTTCTCCTGAAGGCCCCCTCGGGCGCCCGATATCTCCACCTCTTCGACGGCTGGATGACGGCCCCGTCGCTGGACGGGCCCTGGGTCGCCGCCCCGGACCCTCCGGCCGAGCTCCGAAAGGCTCTCGAGCGGCTGGCGGCCTCGGGACAACCGGTCGACCTGCTCGAGGGCGAAGTCCCGCAAGCGAGCTCCGGCCCCGCCGGCAGCGCGAGCGCCAGTGCCCCGACAAAGCCCTCGCTCGCCCGGGAGCCCGTTCCATCCGTGTTCGTGGCAACCTCGCCGACGGAACTGATCGTCACCGACGGAGAGCCGAACTGGGTTCCGGTCGAGGGCACGCGGCTGCTCTACATCCAGAACACGACCGGCAACGTCTTCAAGGCCCTGTCAGACCAACGGACATACGTCCTGATCTCGGGCCGCTGGTACCGCGGATCCTCGGACAGCGGTCCATGGGAGTACGTCTCGGGCAAGGCGCTGCCCGCCGATTTTGCGAGCATCCCGGACGACAGCCCGAAGGAGAACGTCAAGGCGTCGGTGCCCGGGACGTCGCAGGCCGCCGAGGCTCTCATCGCCGATGAGATCCCCCAGACGGCGAAAGTCGACCTCCGTGAGACCGAGATGACGGTTCCCGAATACGACGGCGAACCAAGGCTCGCGTCGATCTCCGGAACGCCGCTTCAGTACGTCATCAACGCCTCGCTGCCGGTCATCCTCGCCGACGACGGGAAGTGGTACTCGGTCGAGAACGGCGTCTGGTTCGTCGCGGACTCGGACCGCGGGCCCTGGGCGGTCGCGCGGAGCGTGCCGCCCTCCATCTATTCGATCCCGCCGGACTCGCCCCTCCACTACGTGACGTACGTGCGCATTTACGATTCCTCGGCGGACTCCGTGGAGGTCGGATACACGCCGGGCTATACGGGCAGCTACGTCGACGACGACGGCTTGATCGTCTACGGCACCGGCTACGTCTACACGCCTTGGATCGGCAGCGTCTGGTACGGGCCGCCGGTCACCTGGGGGCTCGGTTTCGGTCTCGTCTGGACGCCGTGGTGGGGGTGGGGTTTCGACGTCGGTTTCGGGTGGGGCTGGGGTCCCGGCTGGGTGTGGGGATGCATTCCGCCCCCCTGGTGGGGACCGATCGGATGGGGCTGGGGACCCGGCGGATGGCAGTGGCGCGACGGCGGATCCCGGGTCCCGCGAACGATGCCGTGGCGCCCGGGCGGCTGGAATGCGGCAAGGGGAGGCATCTATCGGCGATGGGGCGGAGCCGTGACGGTTTCGCCGCGGCCCGCTCCCGCGGGCCAGCCCGGGACGCGTCATCCGGTCGGCCTCTATGGCCGCGCCTACAACTCCCGCACCGGCGCCCTGGCGGCGGGACAGCAGGCAGCCGTCCGCAATGTCTATCGGCCTCCGTCCGGTTCCGTCGGAAACGACGTCTACGCCGGCGCCGATGGTCGCGTTTACCGCCGGGACGCGCGGGGGAACTGGCAGCAGGTCGGTCCGCGGGACGTCCGTCCTCCCGACCGCCAGCAGGTTCAGCCGCTCGAGCGAGAGCACGGCGCGCGAGTGACGGGAGATCAGCGATCGCGCGCCGCCCGGCCGCCCAGCCCCCCGCCGCGCAGCGCTCCGCCGCGGGCCGCGCCTCCTCGGGCTGCGCCGCGACCTCCGCCTCCGCACCCTCACGGCTGAGCGCCGGGCGCCGCCGGCGTCGAGAGAGAGAGAAGGTTTCCCGCGGCGATGGGAGTCGGCCCGGCGGGACAAGATGAACTGCCGGCTCGGCCTGCTCCGTTCTCTCGGCTATCTTCATGCTGTGACGCCGGGCACCGGGATCCATGGAATGAGCTTCGACACCATGCCGGAGCCTCACTCGTCGGAACCCGAGTTCGTGATGAGCGTGAACGAAGGCCTCTTCGAGTTGGATCCTACGGAGACGCGAGTCGGGGTCGATCTCTGAGGGCCCCGCCACGACGATGCCGATGACGGGGCGCCGGAAGGTCGTCGTGACGGTCGCATCCGCCGTGGGGGTCGTCGTCCTCCTCGGCGTCGTCACCGTGGTTCTCGCTCCACGCTGGATCAACCTCGAGCCGGTCCGGAAGCGGATCGAATCCGCCGCCTCCGCGGCCCTCGGCGGCAAAGTGACGGTTGGACGAATCGAGCTCTCCTTCCTCCCGCGTCTCGAAATCGTCGTCCGGAAAGTGGAGCTGTCCGGCCCGGGCAAGGTCCGTGGCGCCGTCCGCTCCGTGGGCATTTCCCCCGTGCTCCTTTCGCTCCTTCGCGGCCGGTTCCGCCTTTCGACGGTCCGCGCGGATGGACCGGAACTGACGATCGACATCCCCGAGACGGCCAAAGAGCAGAAGCCGGCGTCCGGTCCGGATCCGCTGCAGAGCATCCCGCCGCTCGTCGCCTCCCTTGCCTCGGAGAAATCCGGACTGGACGTCGAGATCCGCGGAGGGCGGGTGGCGGCTTCCCGAAACGGGGTAACCCTCGCGGTCCTGAGCGACCTCGATGTGAGCGTCAAGGTCCCGCCGACGGGCCCCCGCAAGCTCCACGCGGACGCGCGGGTCTCCGCTTCCTCCCTCTCCCTTCGGCGGAGCGATCGGCAGGCCCTCGAGGTCGACGGTTTGAGGATCGAAGGTGCGTTGGACGCCGGCGACGGGAAGACGGCGGTCGCGCTCTCGCGTCTCTCCACGGAGTCTCCCCGCTTTCTCGCGGAGGTCGCACTCTCCGCCGACGGCGCCGCCCCGCAAATCGACCTGACGGCCCGCGGCAGCGGCCTCGACGTGACCGCGCTGCGTGGGAAGCTTCTCTCCTTCGCCGGAGACGACCCCACCATCGCGGCGATCTTCGAGATTTTCCGGGCCGGCACGTTGACCTCCTTCTCCTTCGCCGCCGGGGGGAAGACGGTGGGGGATCTGGGGATCTTCGAGCGGATGTCGATCCAGGCGGTTCTTGCCGGCGGGAACGTCCGCATCGAGAGCGTGGGCCTCGATCTCCGGGAGGCGAGTGGAAACGTCGCCGTCGAAAGGGGAGTTCTCTCCGCGGAGCACGCCGCGGCGCGAATCGGGAAGTCGCAGGCGTCGGATGGAAGCGTCCGGATCGGGCTCGCAGCCAACGACGACACCCTGCGGGTCGAGGCCACGGTGCGGTCGGACCTCGCCGAGCTTCCCGGGATCCTCTCCCGGGCGGTTCGCGGCGGCTCCTTCAATAAGGAGCTGTCCCTCGTGGAGGATCTCGCGGGGAACGCGACGGCGAGGATCACGATCGGGGACCGGGCGGGAGCGCTGGAGACGAAGGTTTCCGTTTCCGAAGTGCAACTTTCCGCGCGCTACCGGCGGCTTCCCTGGCCAATCCGGATCCAGCGCGGGACCTTCTTCTACGACGGGAATCGTGTCGGAGTGATCGGCCTCTCCGGAAGCGTCGGAAGCTCGACATTCTCCGGCCTGGTGGCCCGTTTGCGACTCGGAGATTCCTCTCTCTTCGAAAGAGTCTCCGGCAGGTTCGACCTGACCCTGGACGAGCTCTTTCCCTGGCTCGCCTCCCGAAAGGGGATGGAGGCGCTTCGAGCGGAGATCACCGGGCTGCGCGGCTCCATCGGTTTGTCCGTCGGCGGACTTTCCGGGCCGATCTCCCGGCCGGTGAACTGGCGATACGAGGCGAAGGGATCTTTGAAGGATGTCCTGCTCGAGACGTCATTCCTTCCCGAGACCCTCGAGGTGAAATCCGGAGATTTTCAGATCGACGGGGAGTCGATCCGCGCGACGGGGCTCCAGGCGCGGACGCTCGACGCGGCCCTCCGGGTCTCCGGCGCCCTCGACGGCCTGCGGCGGGGCCCCCGGAAAGTCGAAGCGGTCGTGGACGGCGAGACGGGGCCGGAGGCCGTCCGTTGGATCTGGGAGAAGGCGTCTCTTCCCGTCGAATTCATTCCGGCGGCGCCGATCGCTCTTCGAGAAGTTCGCGTCGGGCTCGCCGGCGAAGAGACGCTCACGCTCGCCGGCGGCCTCGCCTTCCGGAACGGCCCTCGCGTGACACTCGACGTCCTCAAGGACGGAAAGGGAACGGACGTTCGCCAGCTCGCGATCGCCGACAACCTCTCCGACGCCTCGATCTCTCTCGGTCTTCGGAAGACAGAGTACGAAGTCCGATTCACCGGTCACCTCGCCTCCGCGACGATCGAGGAGCTTCTCGGGAGAAAGAGCCAGGGACATGGCCGTATCGAGGGCGATTTCCATGCGCTCGTGCCCCGGGATCACCTCGGGAAGACGTCGGCGGGCGGCATGCTGAAGGGGTCAGACTTCGTGATTCCGACTCCCGCCGGCGAAATCACGATCGAGATCCTCGACGTTCGAGCCGCGGGGAACCGGTTCACCGCGTCGTCCTCCTCCCTCGCGTTGGACGAGCAGCGCCTCTCGGTCACCGGAGATGCCACCCTTCAGGACGAGGGGATCGTTCTCGATATGGACGTCGCCGCCGGAGGGATCTCGTGGGACCGCGTCGAGAAGGTTCTCGACCGCATGAACGCGGAGAAAAGGTCGGCTGCCGGAACGAAAGAAGGCGAATCGTCTTCTTTCCCCGTGACCGGCATCCTCCGCCTCTCCCTCGGCTCCTTCACGTATCGAGACTTTGCGTGGAAACCGGTTCGCGCCGACATCGTGCTGGCGCACGAGTCGGTCAGTGCCACGGTCCGGAAGGCCGAGGTCTGCGGCATCTCGACGACGGGCGAGCTCCAGTTTCTCCCTGGCGGCGCCGTGTCCGCCGCGGCTCGTGTCGCTTCCGCGGGCGAGGACGTCAACGTCCCGCTGAGCTGTCTCGGCTTCTCGAAAGCCCGGATGACGGGACTCTACGACCTGAGCCTCCAGGCCGAGGGGAAAGGGCAAGCGGCGGCGGAGCTTCCGCGCGTCTTACAGGGCCCGCTCACATTTCAGGCCTCGAAGGGGAAGATCGGTAAGGCCAGTCTGCTGACGAGGATTCTGGCGGCCGTCAACGTGACGGACGTTTTCAAGGGGAAGACTCGGGATCGTCTCGGCGAGGCGATGACGTTCGACGAATTCACCATCGTTGGGCAGATCCAAGACGGCCGTGTATCGATTCGTGAGGCGGCCCTGAAGTCGCCGTCTTTCGCGATGGCGGGAAGCGGGGCGCTCAGTTATCTGGACAAGTCCCTGGACTTCACGGTTCTGGTGCGCCCCTTCTCGACCACCGACAAGATCATCCAGGCCATCCCGGTCCTCCGGCACATCCTCGGGAGAAATTTCCTCTCCGTTGGAGTGAAAGTGACGGGAGCCCTCGACGATCCGAAGATCCGCCTTTCCGGGAGAAAGGATGTCGGGCAGGGGCTGGTCAACATGCTGTCGAGAACGGTGAAGCTGCCGGTCAGCGTCTTCGATCCACCCTCGCCATGAGAGGAGTCGTCTCGTTCTGCCAGCCGTGAGCAATGTCCGATGAGCGGGCGGTCGCCGCGACGATTCTAAGATCGTCGATGCGGCAAGGAGTGGGCGGCGGGTTTTGCCCCCGACGTCAACGTGTCAGGCACGCGGAGATGCCGCGGCGCGGGCTTCAGGTCAGGCCCTCGCGGGCGAGAAGGCGTTCCTCTTCTCGGACCGCTTCTCGCGATGGTCCGATGAGAATCCCGTGAAGTCGTGGCAGTCCCCCCTCCGAGCAAGCCGCCGGGTCGTAGAGGCCGAGGGGGATCAGCGCGCGGCGTTTCATCGCGCCGCGCGCGATCCGCAGCAGGTCGCTGAAACTCCGCTCGCACGCCCAGCCGCGCAGGCGCATCGACCGGGCGCCTTCTCTTCGTTCGATGCTGCCCCGCAGCCATACCGCCGCCGTTGAGCCGTTGACGCGGAAGTTGAGATCGAGAACGCGCGGCGGCCCGTCTTCGGGGAATGCGACGTCGATACCCGCCATGCCGCGGAAGCCGCGGGCGGCGGCGGAACCGACGATTTCGAGAACGACCTCCTCGACGCCGGTCGGGAGGGCATCCGCTTCGGAATCGAGCCAGTTCCCGAGCCATTTTCCGTTCGGACCGCAGACCTCCTCCGCGCAGCCGACGACCGATACCGTGCCATCGGCTGGCACGACGGCATGCACGCAAACGCTGCGGCGAAGCCGGAGGAATTTCTCGATGACGACGAGGCGCTCGTGTCGGAGCGCCGCCCGCGCCACTTCGACGTCCGCCGGCGCCCGGCACACCCAGACGCAATGGCCGCCGCCGCTCGGGAGCGCCGTCGCGGCCTTCAGCACCACGGGCTCTCCGCCGGCGAGCAGGACCTCGGCCGCCGGGAGTTCGCGCACTTCGATGAGACGCCGGAGGGGCAGCCAGTCGGCTGGGACCAGATCCTCCATGCGGCCTTTGTCGTTGAGCTCGCACAGGAGCTCGGCCCGGACGAGCGACGCGGCCGGCGCAACCTCTTCTGCAGGGTGCGGACGTTGCGTCGCGAGCCGCAGGCCTCGCGCCGAGAGCAAACGCAGGAGATCGAGATACTCGGCTGGCGAGCAATAGACGTTGAGATCCGCCTCGACGGGGAGGCCGGCGTCTGCCAGCAGCTCGAGCGCGGGAGGCGTCACGGCGCCGGCGCTCGCGACGTAGGGCATCCGGCCGGCGATTGCGAGTTGGTTGCCCGTCTGGCTGTCGATGACGCCCGCGGCGGTGGGCGCCCAGCCCGGGAGATTCGGGGAGCGTCGCGAGGTGTAGACGACACCGGGCCCGAAGAGATCGGCCAGGGTGAGCGCCGGGACGAGGGAGGACGCACCCGAGTCCGATCGCGCCGGAGTCATGACCTCCGGCCGAAGGTATCATCCGCGCGCCGGCCATGTCTTCCGAGCTTCCCCGCCGGATCCTCATTCTCGTCCACGCTCGCGACCGTTTGGCGGAGCGGCGCCCCTACCAGATCTGGGCAATCGCCGATGTCTGGCGGTCCTGGGGCATCGAGGTCGTTGTGCAGCATGGCATCGACCGTTTCCTCGATGCCGATGTGGTCGTCAACCACGTGGATCTGACCGTCGTGCCGCCGCCCTATGTGCGCCACATGGCGCGCTACGGGGTCGCGATCAATGGCCGCTGCATTGACACCTCGAAACGGATCGTCAGCCGGAGCCTCGTGGCGCAAAGCGAGCGATGGGACGGAGCCGTCATCATCAAAACGAATCGCAACTACGGCGGGGCGCTCGAGCGGTCGATGCTCCGAAGCCGGGTCGGGCGAGCCTGGGACGACTTGCGGCTGCGGCTGTCTCGCCATCCGTGGCGGACTCGGCGTCATCTACCGACGCTGGACTATGCCGTCCTCGGATCTATGCAGGAGGTGCCGGCGGACGTCTGGCGCAATCCGTACCTCGTCGTCGAGCGATTTCTTCCGGAGCGCGAAGGCGCCCTGTACGTCCTGAGGACGTTGGCGCTCTTCGGTGACCGCTGGATCAGCCGTCGGATCACTTCGAATTCGCCCGTCGTCAAGTCGTCCAACGCAGTCCGAGCCGAGGACGTCGAGCCTCACCCGGACGCGTTTGCGGCCGCTCGTTGCATCGGTCTCGATCGGGGAAAAATCGATTATGTGCTCCACGACGGCCAGGCCGTCGTTCTCGACGCCAACCGGACGAACACGATGGGCCGAACCATGACGCCGCAGCGCATTCGCGAGACGTGCGAGCGCCTGGCCCCGGGCCTTCGATCTTTCTGGCCGCCGGGAGCGCCCGAGGGGGTGAGCTCTCCGGCTGCTGGGGGCGAGCGCCGGTCGTCCGTTCGCGTTCACGTTCTCGGATCGCCACGCGGCGGCACCAGTGACGAGCGGCATCGCCACTGAGACGCGTCGTTACATGCGGTTCTTCGTGGCGGGCGGCGGGGCAGGTGAGCCGTCGGACCAGCTTCGCACCGGAATGAAGAGGACCGTCGATTCTATGGCGCTGGCGTCCTGCCCGATGACGGGTGAGCCTTCCTTGCCCGCGCCCCAATTGTCGACCTGGCCGTGCGGAAGGAAAAACATGACATGGGGCAGCCATGGGCCCGCACCGTCGTCGCTGAGGTAGCCGTTCTTCGACAGCATGAAGGAAAGGGCGCCCGCCTCGGGAGCTTTGAATTCGTGGCGAGCGAATGCGGCCTTGGTCTTCTCGATCATCTGCTGTCTCGTGGCGCCGGCCAAGACCCACTCGGTGCGCTTGAGCTCTTGTATCAGCTCGGTCCGCGCGGCTGGCGGGTTGAAGCAATTGGGCCCACGTATCTTGGGATTCCAGAACTCGGGAGCGTCGAACCCGGCCGCCCAAGAGCGTTGGACGAAGCAGACGAAGCCGTTTTTGCCCTTCACCGCCGACTCATAGCCGTGGCCGCTGAGCACGAGCACCTCGGCGTCCCGAGAGATTGACGGTGGCGCGGCACTGCGTGCCAGTGCGATTTCATCCTCGCGGTTTACGATGCGGTACTGCTCGACCGGCGCCATCTCGGGATAGGGAATCTTGAGGGCTTGCGATTGCGCCGGGCCACTCCAGCTCAATGCAGAAAGGAGGGTCGGGGCGAGAATACGGACGGCCCTTTGTTGATTCATCATCGTTCCACTCCGTTTTCCATCAGAGCGCGAGCGGGCGTCACAGAGGAGCCGGGACACCCCAGCGTCCCTGATCAAGACCTGTGCCATTCACTGACTTCGAAGAGACACAAGCCCAGTCAAGGCGTTCCCCTGAGCCTTCTTCTCTGAGGGTGCGGGCGAATCCGAACGATTGAACTCGATGTCGCGAAATCTGGATCGCCTCAGCCGGCGATTCGCGCCGGGAGGCCCCAGTCCGTAAGGATGCGTGGGACGGGACACGGATCCGACTCACGTTCCGGAGGTGCGACGTCGCGCGGTGGACGACAGGCTCGAGGCGATCAAGCCTCGTGTCGACGAAGCGACGCAGGCCACGGTGCGCGAGAAAATGACTACCTTCCCGGACGTTCAGTCAACCGAGCAGTCAACGTAGCCTGAAGGGGTCCAAGTTCCCGAAGGAACTTGGCTGGCCATCGTGGACGCCTTTCGAACCGCCGCATCCTTCAACTCACCGGTCCGCTCAGATCGCGTGGCAAGCCGGCAACCCGCCGCCTGCCGAATCGGTTGCGCGGATCTCATGCTCAGCGTAGAATCCTGCGCGCAAATCGGAGGGAAACACGGGCCATTCGCGCCTATGGATTCCTCGGGCTTTCGCGCTCCTGCTGCTCGGCTCCACTCCGTTCCCCTCGAGCACCACCGTCTCGCGGGACACTTCACCGAGACATCGAGACATCGCACGCCCGCGCGCGAAAGCATTGCCGCCATCGTTGAACCCAAGCAATCCCCAGCTTGAGCCTCTCCCCCTCCGGGGGAAAGAGGGATGGGAGAAGGGAGGTCACTGAAGAGGGGGTCAGCTCCGTCTCAGCGTGTCGAGATTCGGACACGCGACCGACAGAAAGGAAGGCTTATGAATCAGTTCTCGAGGATGAAGGTCTTGCTCTTGGTGGCCGTGGGGTTCATCTTTCTGGGCGCCCAGAAGGCTCAGGCGTGCGCCATCTGCGAGCCTCCGGGCCCGAACGGGCATTGCGTGTTCGCAGCTTCCACGGGCTGCCAGAGGGGTCTCCTAAGCTGCACGACAACAGATCATTGCATCTCGAGCGTGCAGGCGGCCGCCACAGGTAGCCAGCCAGCGACTGTTGAAGCCGAGGCTTGCGCGAACAGGGTGCAGCTGTTGGCAGAGATTCCACGTCCGACACTTAGGGTCGTCCGAGCCGACAGGTTGCCCGCTCGGACCTGAGACTCGACAGTTCTAGAATCGAAGGGCTTCGATGGCACATCTTCGTCTTCCTCGATTCGTCGCGGGCGGCCATCTCGCCGCATTTCTCATGTTCGCGGCGCCGCTGTCCTTGGCGGCGCCGCTTCGTTTGCACCTTCTGGACGACCGGGGCAGCACGATCGGAAGTTCCA
Organism: Thermoanaerobaculia bacterium; assembly: GCA_035498835.1. Taxonomy (GTDB): domain Bacteria; phylum Acidobacteriota; class Thermoanaerobaculia; order UBA5066; family Gp7-AA6; genus DATBFU01. Next base: position 15,652 of record DATJZU010000140.1, on the reverse strand, counting down.
TTAAGGTCTGCGTCTATCGAGGCGTCGAGACGATTTGCTTCGAGCAGTCCCCTTACGAAGTTCCGACTTCGATGCGGGACTTTGACAGTCTCACGGCCGAAGGGCCGTCGCATGGGCCGATCCATCTCCGCCGAATCGACCTCAGACACGAGGGAACCGACGAGCTGTCGGTTCGGATTCCCCGAAAGGCGGAACTTGCCATTCAGGGGCTTCCCGCGGATCCGATCACGCTTTCACTCTACGGAAGCGACGACGCCACTTTTCGGAAACCGGCCTTTCGGTTCGAGAACGTTAAGGCAATGGGCCTCTTGATTCCTGCCCAGCGATTCGTCTTGGCACTTTCGGACGGCCGCAACGCCCCCGACCTGCAGCTGCTCTCTGCCAAGCCCGGGTCGCAATACCACATTGACTACCACCGGCGGCCGGGATGGTCGCTTCTCTTTCGGAGTGTGGCCACTGAGCGCGCTCCAGTCGACGGAGCTGCTGCGAGCCTCCTGTCCGCCGCGGCTCCCGGTAAGGAGCGCGAGCTCGCGAAGACCGTCAGCGATCGCGACGGCCTGGGCACGATCTCCGGAGTGACGGAATCCTACGTCACGATCTCCGTCTCGGCGGCCGGCTATCTGAAGACGTCGGCTCCCGGGATCACGGCGGGACGAGGCACCTTCACCTTCCGCGAGATGGCGCTCGAACGGGGCGGCTATGTGAAGGCCGAGGTTACCCTGGACGGGACGCCTGCCACTGGATCGGCCTGTCAGATCGCCTCAACACAGCAGAAGCGAGATTCCGGGAGCCGGCTGCCGACGGCTGAGGTGCTCGCCGAGGTCAAGGTTTCCAAGAGTGGCATCTGCGAGACGCCGCGGATGGCTCACGGTGACTACGTTTTTCGCGTCATACCGAAGGATTCGGGGAATTCCGACGACCAATCGATCACGCTGGCCGAGGACCAGGCGCTCGACCTCGAAGTGAAGCTGAGGCGGTATGGCGTCTCTGGGACCGTCCGGCGCGGAGAGAAGCCCGAGGCAGGTGCACTAGTCTTCGTCACGAACGACGCGGATTTCCCGGGATTCCCTGCCGGCAGGAGTGCTCCCCCGGACCCCCTGAAGCTCGAAACCGACGACGAAGGCCGCTACGATGGCACCGTCTGGAGAAGTGGTCGCTATACCTTCACCGTAGCGAGCAGAAGCCTAGCCGCGGCCGGCACGAAGACCGTCGACGTCGGAGACGACGGTGCAGTCGTAGATTTTCAGCTGAACGAAGGCGATGTCTCCGGCGTCGTCGTCGATCAGCAGAACAAGCCGGTTCCGAACGCATGGGTCAACTTGAGTTTTCGTGTACCCGGTGGATGGGAGAATCGATACGGATACGGCGACGAAGACGGTAAGTTTTCCTTTCCGCTTCAAGAGGGCGGACGTCTAAAGCTCATGGCTGGCAAAGATGGATACAAGAATTCGGACGAGATCGAACTCAACGTCTCGCCCGATCAGGCCCCCCCACCGCAAATGCTCGTGGTCAGTCACCTCGACACGATCGACGGACACATCCTGTGGCCCGACGGCAACGGAGCAGCGGGCATCGGTGTCGCGACGTACGACGCCGCGCCGGGCAGGGCGCCGATCAACGCCGGAAGCGTGCTGACGGAGCCTGACGGCCACTTTTCCGTGGCAAAGGCGTCGGGGTCAACAACGAGAGTATTTGTGACGGGACTCGGATGCCCGTTGCAGGTGGCGGACATCGCGAACGACGGGCAGGACGTGAGACTTCGATGCGCCACAATCTCCTCAAGCCTCGAGATCACCATGAAGAAGACCGATAGAACGGGGGTTCAGGACGAGCGCGTCCTTCTCCGCTGGAACGGGATTCTCATACCCCGCGAGATCCTCAGCTCGCATCTGATTTTCCTTGGGATGCCCGACGGTACTGATAGCGGAGGCCGGCTGACTATCGTCGCTCTCCCTCCGGGAAACTACGACGTCTTCCTGCAGGACGCGTCTTCTGAGGCGACGATCTCTGAAGGGCTTCAGTACGGCTTCATCTCAACCGTCACGCTGGCGCCGATGGAAACCGCGGAACTCGAGGTGCGCCTCCAGTAGCGAAGGGCCGCTCCCGCGAGATCCGTCGAGTCCGCGCAGTCGCCGTGAAGAAGAGGCAGCCCGAAGGTCTGGACGGCATCTTCACCCTCAAGGGAAAGCCGGGCGCTGACCATCACCTTCTCCCGGAGTTCTACCTCAAGGCATTCACCGACCCCCGCCGAAGCAAGAACCGTTTCTCGGCGAGCTGGAGCGAGCGAAGCGAGCGACCCGAGCGGAGCGAGGAGCGGCGAGTCCGCTGGACGCGCATGTTAGGCGGCCGACCTCTCTCGTCCGTGACGTACTCGATAGAGCTCGGCTGCGCCCAAAGACGGCCAATCCCCGTTTTCACGCGCCTGCCCCATCGGCGACAATAGCAAGTGGCAGGACCTCGACAAGTGGCTGGTCGATCACCTCGAGGACTCGACGGACGGGCCGCCCGACGACAGCGGCAAAAGACAGGTTACTGGCCGTGCCAGCGAATCGGCACGATCCGTAAGGGCATTACTCGGTTGCGAGGCAGGCGAGTCACTTGACATGCGCGCCCCCACGCTCTCCCAGACCTCGTCCTCGGGATTCGTTGTCCCTCTTCCCTGCTGCGTAGTCTCTGACTCGGTCGTTGGCGATGTGATGACCTCGAGGCGAGCAGCGGGCCCGACGATGCCGTTCGAGAGAGGACCCCGGTCGGGCTCAGCGGAGCCCGGCCGGGGTCTCGGTCGCTGCGTCGTCCTATTGCGGCGGCGGTACTGGCCCGCCAGTTACCGTCAGGAGCTTGGACTTGGTTGTACCCGCGTACGTGCCGCTGATTGTGGTGCTACCTGTTTCGAAGGTCGAGATTCCAAAGGTTGTGGAGGTGGCGCCTGCCGGAACGGTGACCTCGTACTGATCGACGTCTGCAACGGAGGTGTCTGAGCTTGCCAGGCTCACGGTGATGCCACCAGCTGGCGCAGCGCCGCTCAAGACCGCAGTCCCTGTAACGGTTGTGCCCACCATAACGCTACCCTTGAACGTAATGGTTGAGAGGCCCACGCCGCCCGGCGGCGTCGGCGTAGGCGTCGGTGTGCGTGTCGCAGTGCGTGTTTGCGATGGCGTTGGAGTCCGAGTCTTCGTCTTCGTCGGCGTGCTCGTCGCGGTGGTGTACGTGAAGGTCTTCGACGTCGAGGTTCGTGCAGCATCGAATGGTTCGTTTAGCACTACGATAAGGGCGCTGCCGGCGCCATGGCTGGGCGCCGTAAACCTCAACGTGTTTATGTTCACGTACGTCGGAGTTACAGTCACGCCATCTACAGTAATGCGCGACTGGGGTTCGAAAGACGCTCCTGTGATCGTCACCAGCGTCCCGACCGGGCCAGCGGGTGGAGAGAGGACCGTCTCGCTTGGGCGCGGAAACTGCACCGCCGGTGCCGTGAGGTGCTGCAGGTACCCCGTCACTACGGCCTTCGGCGTCTCTGGCGCGGGTGTGTAGATTCCTCTGCTCGACCCGTCATCGTGCAGGACATAGATGAATGCCTGAGTGATCTGATAGCCGAAGAGGATAGCGAATCGGCCGCCGGTCATTTCTTCCACGAGGCCGTTGATGTTGGTTGATTGGCCGGATTGGCCGATGCTGCTGGATGGCCAGCCGAATTCGGTGATCCAGATCGGCTTGGTTCCGTTGCTGGCGTTTCGCTTGACGAGCACACTTGCGAGAAGAGTGGCGGCATCGGTGATTGAGTCGCTGCTGCCGGCGTCGGCATGCGCGGAAAGGACGTCCAGGAAACTGGACGCGGTCCCGTCGTTGTAGGTTGTGTTCTCGAATTGGTTGAAGATCGTGGTTATCGCGCTGTTGTTCGCACCAGAGAGGACTGGACCGACGGCAAGCGTCCCCGGTGCGTTCGCGTGGATAAGTCTTGCGGCGGCAACGAAGTAGTCGACGTATGTGGGGGCTTGGGTTAGGTCGCGGTCCCAGCCGACGCCGAATGTTGGGTTGCCGCTCAGATCTGGCTCGTTCCATATTTCGTAGGCCGCGACGCGACCGACCATGTGCTGGCTCACGCCGTCAACGAAAGTTTGCCAGAGCGCGATGTTAGTAGGCGGGTAAGCCCCGTTCGCGTTGGGCTGACCGGGTGTTGCCCATGCGGGTGACCCGCTGAGAATTAGCAGCACCTGCTGACCATTTGTGCGCGCATCATTGACGTTGGCGTCAATGGCCGCCCACTGCCAATTTGCCGGATTTGGGTCGGAAGTCGCTTGGATATCCCGCCAATAGGCCGATATTCTCGCCCAGCCGATGTGCGCCTGAGTAGCCAACGGCCCAAAGCCATTGACGCCAAGCGTCACGGGACCGCTCGCCAGTGCTGGTAAGCACAGTAGCGAGAGGACAGCGACGACAACTCCCCTTCTCATGGTTTCCCCCTCTCTCCCCTCAGGCGCCAGCGCGGCAGGAATAGTCTCGATTTGGGCGCCGAGTTCATCAGCATAGCGCAAAATTGGGTCCGGTGTGATCGCGGCCTCAGCGAACCCTTTTCTGTAGTCACTCTCCCGCACCACTTCTGAAGAGGAGGAGTCCATGCTGGCTGTGGACAACCTTGCGTCCCGTCCGCCCGAGCTGCCTAACCATCTCCTGGAGCGCCTTTCGGTCGAATGGAAACGGGTCGCCAGTCGGATCCAGGAGAACTGCCTCCGAAGGCTTGATCGGTGTAGCGTCCAGTACTTCGTAACTTTCAGCGTAACCAACGTGCGGTAAAAGTGAACCTTGGACCCGGACTATCAGCCGGCTCGGCACTGTTGCGAGTAGCGTTGTGATCTCGCGCCGCTCCGGCCGCGCTCGATCGAATGTGTATCCACCACCGTCGAGCGAGCACACCAGCATTACGGCTAGCGCCAAGACTCGTACGCGGAGTGGCGAACCGTTTCTGTAGAGCCCGAGCCGCCGCACACCGGCTGCTGTCGCCGCGAACAGAAACGGCAGTATTGGCATCGAATAGTACAGGCCGAAATGGGCAAGCTGCTTCAAATCGGATACCGCAAACGGCAGGAGCGCGGGCATGGAAGCCACGAGCCACGCTGGTCCTGCCACGGGCAGAAATAGCAACGTCTCAAGCACTCCTGCCGCTCCGGAGTGGCCGAGCGCACCGAGAAACCGGCCCGGGTTTGTCAGCATGCCGAGCATTGCTTGCAGTGGAGTGGCGCCGAAGCTGTGCCAGTACCAAGAGTACGACGGCTGGGCACTCTGCGAGTACGCTGGGAGCACACGCCATAGGGCGATCCAGGCAAACACGACACCGGCTGCTGCGGCGACCGCTCCCCACAGAGGGCGTCGGTAGAAATGCCATGCCGCGAGCGCGAAGCCCAGGGTGACCAGGAACGCATCCTCCTTGATGGTGAGTAGCAATAGTAAAGCTAGGCCGAACGCAGCCGGTCGGCTCCGCAGGAATGCCCAGAGAAGCGTGAACACCGCAACCGGATAGAACACTTCCTGATGGAACACATACTGAGCGGCCTTCGCCGTGTAGGCGTTCAGCAGGAACCCGATCGCGAGGAACACTGCAGCCAGTTCGTCTTCCACGATGATACGGAAGACGTAGAACGCCATGATAGTGCCAGCGGCGATGGCGCCGGCTTGAGCTAGGAGTAGCCAGACTGGTGATGCGACGACCCTGTAGAGGGGCATAAACGCGAAAAGAAGATAGCTGGCGTGCACACCGAAATACGATTGCCGAAGAATATCGCTGTAGAGGACGTCGCCGGTGTGCGGTCGTGCCAGTGCCCGGTCAACGATAGAAAAGTCCCAGGCGTTCACTTTCAGGGCTAAGAACCTATTGGTGACCACTCGCAGGAGAAAGCCCGTGACGGCAAGGCCAGCGAAGAGAACCGATTGGCGTGAGAGGCGCGGACAGCCGCGGCGGAGGAGGTCCAGAAGTGAGGCACGCACGCTCGGGAGAAAGAGGGACCCGCCAATAATGACTAGGTCTGCCGCGAGCGCTGCGCTTAGCCGGCCCACCTCCCAGGACTGGATGTGCCACGGGGCCGTCGCCACGAACGCGAGCAAGAAGCCGAGGAACAGCCCGGCGGAGATGCGCGCCCCCCGTGTCACAGGCCCCGCAACCCAACCCGATATGGCAGTTGGGCGCTGAATGACTCCAGGACGCCTGCCGGCTGACGTGGTGCGGGGCGATGGATTGGCGATAGCGCCCTGTCTCCACCCCAGCAACAGACGCCCACCACTCCCTCGTCCTGTCTTTTGACCGGGACGGAGTACAGGGAGCCGAACCGCACTTGCACATCATATCGGCCTGGCCGCCACCGTCTCTCCGGTGCGGCACAGAACGGCACGCCCAGACCCACCCCGGCGTCATGTCGATCGGCGAGGCTCATTTGGCCGGGAGGGAGGTGGGCCTGTGACGGCGTGCCCGACCCGCGGGGGGGCCGCTCGGGGGAGCTGCCGCCGGCTCTCGGATTGATGACACAACTCGCTAGGCCGTTAGGATCGAGCAACCGGCACGGCTGCTCTAGCCCCTCGGTGGAGCCGCTTGACGGCATCAACCAGTCCTCTCCTGCCCCGACATCGCCGGGAACTTTCGCTGATACGGAACATGAAGCAAGCTCGCCGCTTTCCGCTTCGTCTCCTCGCCCCGCCTGTCGTATTTTCGGAATCCGATTTGAACGCTCTTTTGAACTCAGGCCCAAGGGGCCAATCACAATCCCCAAACCAGAGGCCACCCATGCGGGTCGCATCGTGGAGATGAGCAATGCCTACCAGCTCACCATTCCGCGCTGGGCGGTGATTTCGGGTGGCCAGTCATCGCGCTCGCGCCTGCGGAACGAGTTCATCCATGAGGCGTTGTGGGCCGGCGCACCGATCGAGTTTAGCCACACGAAGGACCACCCAAGCCTCCACTTCGAGCTCGCCTATTTCAATACGCGTCTACTTCTGGCGCTGCTGGGCGAGAGTGGGGAGTATGTTCGGTCGGGCATAGGGCGGAATCGATGGCTTCTGGACTGACCGGCCGGCGCCGGCGCCCTTCAGAAGGGAGTCCCAGCATCAGGTCGGACCAGTGCCTCGCCCCGAAGTTGGCCCGATTGCTCCCGATATTTGGTCAGCCCCCTGGGAGGCCCCCCAGAAAGAACGGGAAATACTAGGAATTGATGAGGTGCCCGACGAGGGCGAGTTGGGGGCGGCGACGAAGCATCACGAAGAGGGCATACCGATTCCACCAGGACTGCCACTGGAAACGGACCGACATGCCGCCCCCCGTCAGTGCAATGTCGCCAGTGCAGACCGATTCGCACGCACGCGCGGCAGCCCATGGGTGTTCTGAGCCGAATTCCGCCGGCAGCGCGATGTCGTGGAATCGCCGTTGGAACCGAGGCGAGCCTACAACCTTCCCGCGGCGAAGAACCGGGAATCCCTGTCGATCGAGAGCGTACCGACTCGGCCAATATGTCGCTGCGGCCACGACCTCGTCCTGATCCTCGACAAACCGCCAGAGGGTAGCGTGCCGCGAGGCGCCGTGCTCGTCGGCGAGCCCGAACACGGCGTCGAACGTCGGCGTGAACTGGCGAGCGCGGTGTGCAAACCGCTCGCCCTGAAAAATGATCTCTGCTGCGAAGAGATTCGCTTCCTGGTCAAAGAGCTCCGCAGCGTCGGGACTAAGGCTGTAACTATCATCGCGATATGCCGTGTTGACCTGCTGCCAGGGCAGCACGTGGTGCCCGAGTTCGTGCGTCTTCGCCCAGAGCTTGCGACGAAAATTCGTTGTCCCGGGAATATAGATCGCTCTCGTCCGTAAGTCCGCGATACCGCGCACCTTCTCCCAGGCCGATAGGAACACGGAGACGGCCTCCTTCCGCAGGCCAGCGATGAATCGGTCGAGAAACGACTGTGGATCACCGACGTTTTCGATCTCCGAGGCTGCGATAAGCACCTCGACATCGGTGGGCAGATACCCGGCAACATTGCTGCGACGGAGAAGGGACTCCGCGATCTGGCGGATCATCAGTTCGGAGTCCGGTCGGAAAACGAGCCCGTGGGATCGCGACGTCACGACGACCCCTTCCGGGACGTCCGCTGCATCCGCAAGAATTCAATGAACTCCCCGACCTTAACCTGCTCGTCATCCGTGAGCTGAGCGCCCAGCAGCGCCGCCTGGAGCGCACTCACGCGACCCGAGGTTTTCGAACCTTCGGAACGATGAAGGTACCCTGCGGCCTCCAGCAGCGACTCGTACGGCACGTCGTAGTACTCCGCGAGCTTCAGGAGCAGATGAGGGGAAGGATTGGAGGCGTTCCCGTTCTCCAATTGCGACAGGTACGCATTGGAGATGCCAGTCTTCGCGTCTACTTCCCGGAGCGTGGCCCCCCGGATACCGCGAAGACGCCGAAGTACATGCGACAACCGTTCCGCCATGGCCGCACCGTAGAGACTCCCACAGGAGTCGAAGTCCCGTCAAGCAGTGCTTGCGGTAGTTGCTTGACAGAACAAGCACCGCTCTTTAGAATCTGCAAGCGATATGCATGACATGCTGAGTCTCGCCGCCCGAATGGAGCCAACTCGCGGACCGCCTTCTCTCCGTCGGGAACTCGGTCCAGGCGACAAGAGAACACGGTAGTCGGGAAATCCTGCGGCCCACCCGATCGACCGAAGTCTAGGGCCGCTAGGAGTTTCTTAACTATGAGATACAGAGTGACTTGCATCAACAAGGGTCCCGCCGGAACACACAAGCACATCGAGTACCTCGGTCTCGGCGACGAGACGGGATGGTCCCGGCGCGTCAGCGTCCCGGATGCTATCCAGCAGCTGCGGTCGCCCTGGGGCGACCGGTACTACACGATCTCTCCCTCGACCGGCTGGGAAGCCGAGGTCATCGAGGGAGCGTGCGAGGTCTGCGGTCAGCGCCCGTACGTCCGGACCACAGCGGACGGCATCAGGGACAACAACCTCTTGAGCCTGACCTACTGCAAGGTCGCTTAGGAAACGGGAAGGAGCTATCCCCATGAGCAACCGAGTTCACGTTGTTCCCCACAAGGACGGCTGGGCGGTCCGACGCGAGGGCAGCGATCGCGCCTCCAGCGTTCATCCCACGCAGGCGGAGGCGATCGACGCCGCCAGGCCCACCGCCCAACGCGAACGGACCGAGCTGGTCACCCACGGGACGGACGGGCGGATTCGCGACTCGGACAGCTACGGCAACGATCCCAACCCGCCGAAGGACCGAAAACACTGAACACCAAGAACAAGAGGAGCAACGGTCATGGCTGACGTTCAGGTCACCTGCATCAACAAGCAACCGCGACAAAAGCCCCACGAGAGCATCACCCATCTTGGCGGCACCGGAGGCGGCGGCTGGCGCTGGCCTCGACAGCAAGTCGTCGATTCCATCCAGGCCAAGACCAACACGTTCTATACGCAGGTCAACGGCACCAGAGCCGAGATCGGCATCGTCCACGGACCCAATGGCCCCTACGTCCGGACTCACCGGGACGGCCAGTGGAACGACAATCTCCTCGCCCTCCAAGAATGCCGATAGGCGGCTGGCGACGCGGAGCTCACCCTGGGGCCTCCCTGGTGCTCCGCGTCACTACCTTTGCTCGTTCCATTTCGGAATCTAGAGGCAAATGCCGAGAGGATCAGCTCCGACTGGCGTCTGTCGCATTTGTGGGAGGTGCGGGCCTCTGACGTTCGAGCACATTCCACCCCGCGCGGCGTTCAACGATCGCGTGACGATTCGTGCGAAGTTCGAGGACGTCATCTCGCTGGGCCCGGACGAGATCCCGAAGGGCAGTTACCAGCAGGGCGGCGTGGGCTTCTACAGCCTCTGTGGACGGTGCAACAACCAGACCGGGCACTGGTACGGCTCCGCGTTCGTGGCCTGGTGCTACCAGGGCATGGACATCATGCTCCGGTCCGGCGGCAACCCCGCGCTCGTCCACCTGCACTATCTCTTTCCCCTGCGCATCATCAAGCAGCTTGCGGTCATGTTCTTCTCCATCAATTCCGAGGGGTTCCACACGGTCAACCAGGAGCTCGTCGGCTTCGTGCTCAACCGGGATCGGATAGGTCTCTCGCCGCGGTATCGGTTCTTCGTCTACTACAACACGACGGGAAGACTCCGATACGCTGCAGGCACCGGCGTCGTGCAGCTCGGCGACGGCTTCCGGTCCGGCCGATCGACCGTGGTCAGCGAGATCACCTACCCACCGTTCGGGTACCTGATGACCCACGGTGACGATCCACCCGACGATCGCCCACTCGAGATCACGTTCTTCGCCAAGTACGACTACAAAGAATTTGCCGTGCTCGACCTGAAGGTCCCCGCGCTACCGGTCCATCTCTTCTACCCGGGTGACTACCGAACCCGCGACCAGATACTCGAGCAAGGAAGAAAAAGCGCGGAGCTCGAAACAACCGAGCGCAACCCCGCTGAAAGGCACCGGGAATGAACCAACATCGAACTCGAGATTTCAGAACGGCGTCCCAGGCTCGGGTGGTACTAGCGCCTCGCCTCGACGCAGGTCCCTTCGTTCTCGGTAATCGTCGAGCCAGCGTCGGGCGGAGCATGTGAGCGGCGCTGGTCGTCGGATACCGGCATGTTCTTGACTGGCTGCCGGGGAAATGCGATCCGGAATGGTCCGTGGTGCCGGGTGGGGAGCCGCACGATGGCCTGGCCCAGGAGCACCGCGTCGCAACCATTTCTCCTCAAGCTGCATCAAGCGGGCGGCACCTTGCCCATTGCGGGGATAGTCGCAGCGCAAAATGATCTTGAACCCCGCGTTGGCGAAAAGGCTTTCGCCCTCGTCTGCCTGCTGCGTTCCCGTGATGAGGTCTGCTCTCATCAACGCCCAGCCGACCGCTACTTCACGCGTCTCGACCGTCGGCCGACACGGTACGTAGCACCAAGACCAACGCCGTAGCCCACGATCGTCGCTGACAGTGACGGCACGTCCCAGTTGCTTCTTCCTTCGGAAGGGTCTCGGCCTGCATTGTGCGCGTAGATCATCGAGCTGACGACGCCTACAAGAAGACCTGTCAGCATGAGCCGTTCAAGGCCGCTGAGCCGGTATCCCAGGTGATAGGGGGGGGTACCTGCCTTGCACTCTTTCTCCTCCTCCATAGGGAACCATCCGAGGTCCGGAAGTACTTAATTCTTGCGCTCCCCCGAGGCGGTTCGCGCAGCCCCTCCTCGCGGTCTTCGTCTAGAATCACCGCAGTCAACTACCGTATCGCTTGCAGGGGAGGGTGCCGATGCACTTCCAACATCACGACAAAGTCTCCGCCTGGCGCCCTGCCACTCCGGCAGAAAGCAACCGGCTCTCCCAAACCAGCATCGGCTTGTTCTTGGGCTTCATTCTCTATGCTATAGCCGTCGTTATCGCCGGCGGCCGGCTTCACGACGAACCGACAAACCAGGCATGGAACCATGCGCGGGACTACGCGCTGGTGGGAGCTCTCGTTGCGGCTGGAAAGTTGACGCTTCTCTTCACCATCATATTTCTCACCGGCCGCAACCGGCTTCGCCTCCTGACTGGTCGCCTGCTCAATATCGCGTCATTCTGCCTAGATACGTTCTTCCTTACCGAGGTGGTCGACCGGACCGGCGGCATGCGTGACAGTGTTTTTACGCCAGTGCTTTTCTCGCTCGCGGGACTAGCGACCGTGCTCTATGACGACCGCGTCAGCCGGCTTGTTGCCCTTATCACCGTGCTAATAGGGGGCTCGGTGCTGGCCAACTTGGATGCCAAGCACCGCGTCGCGGACGTCGTTATTCTAGGGCTGGCCGTCATGGTGTCTGGCCTGCCGGCTGGCATCCGAGCGATAAGCCGACGCATCACAATCGCCGCTGCGGCAGAGCGCACACTGGACTAGGTTAGAAGAGACTCTTCCTGCCGCGGCCTTCTGTGCCCATCTTACCGGTATCGGCTTGGCTATCTGCTTCTTGACCAGGGCGGCCGGGACCTCCACACCGTCCTCACCACCTAGGCTCGCCGGCTCTCTCTATCCACCACTCGGCACTCCGCCATTATCTACTCTCCGCCAAACGCTCTTACTTTCTTGAAGAAGACGTCCTGTGAGAATCCGAGTGCGAGTGAGAAGGCGTAGAGGCGGAGGATGGTGTTTCCGGCGTCGGTTTCTGGTTGTGGTGTGGGGTTGCTTCCGGATGCGCTTAGCGCTGCTACTTTGATGTTTCCTTGCGCGAACTCTTCGCCGAGGAGGACTGGTGCGAGGACGCTGACGAGGAGTCCGACGATGATGCCGCCCCAGCATCTGGTTCGTCGTGCGGAGCGTCGGAGGACGATCCAGTGTGGGAGTGGTGGTGTGAAGTTCTTGTCGAGCCAGATGCTGAATACCGCTCCCACGAGGCCGAAGAGGCTGCACATGACCCATTTGCTGGCGATGAGGTTGCCGATGAGTCTCGTGGTGTCTCTGAAGGCGTCGATCGTTGCGTTGCCGTGGATGTACGTGTAGAGGATGTCGGTGAGTTGTTGGAAGCAGATGATGAGGAGGAAGAAGACGACGACGCTTGTGACGAGGCGGCGGACTACTTGCTGCACTTGACGTTGTTCGACGGCAACGGCAGCATCGTCGCGCCACATGTCGGTGATGATCCCTAGGATTTGTTTTTCGACGTTCTTGCCGGCTTGCAGGTCGCCGATGGCTCGCTCAAGGGCAAGGCGTGCCGTTCCTGAGGCGCCGCTGAGGTCGCTCTCCCGAAGTGCGAGGTCGCGCAGCGTGCCGGCGCGGTTGCCAGGCGACTGCTTGTCACGCCACTCCAAGAGCGCTCCAAAGCGCAGGCGCCGGAGGTCGGCAAAGAGTGTCGAATAGGGCTTCACACCGACGAGGCTCTGGAGGTCGCTGATCTTGTCAATGTCCGGCTGGGGGCATCCTTCGGTTTGTAGTTCGCTGCGCACGTCGGCGCAGTGCTCGGTGAATGCTGCCTGCAGCTCGGTGTCGGTGAGCGCACGACTGGGTTGAAAGAAGTTCATGGTGCCTCCCCGGAGAGGAGGCGTCCGGTTGCGCCATCTGGTGGTGTGCACGCTGTTTGGTTTGCTGGGCGTCCTTGTTCTCCTGGCTGTCCTGGTCTGCCTCCGTTGCAAAAGCCGCTACCATCCCCGCCGGCTCCTGGGTCTCCGCCGAGTCCTTGATTGCCGGGAACGCCGTTCTTGCCTGCTTTGCCGCCGGGGCCTGGAACGCAGTTGGGCAGGATGCGTGCGAAGAGACCGGTGTCATTTTCTCTGCGCTGTTGTGCGTTGTCACGTTGGATGCTTAGATATACAGTGCCACCGGTACCGCCGGCGCCGCCGCATCCGGGAGTGCCGCCGTCACCGCCGCGGCCGCCATTGCCCCCGTTGCCGCCGCCGTGGTTGCATCCGAAGGGTCCGCTCGCTGCTGTCTCGCCTTTCGCGCCGGGAGCGCCTTTGCCACCGCTTCCGCCGTTGCCGCCGTTACCGCCCGCTTGACCGGCCAGGCTGATGCGTAGGGTGATCAGCTTTGGTTGTCTGGTGAAGCGGAGGGTGAGGCTTCCTGCGTCTTGGCCGTTCTGTCCGTTCTCCGCCGCTGTTCCGGCCTGGCCGGGGCCGCTGGGATATCCTCCTGGACCGCCATCTGCTCCGTTGCGGCCGTCTGTTGCTCGCTCGTTGCTTGGAAAGCCACCGATCTGAGGATCGACGTTGCTTCCCGTCGCGGTCAAGTCTTCCGCGACATCGATCGTGAGGGAGAACCCACGCAGGAACACCTGACCGTACGGGTCGAATCGGACGTCTCTGACGTACCAGGTCATTGAGCGCGCCAAGCTGATCGATCCGCGAATGATGACGCTGGGCCTGCTGCGCGGCTCGGCTGGGGTTTCAAGGAGCCGCGCTTGGCTTTCGAAGCCCTTTGGCTCCAATATGACCTCGCGAGGCCCCCGTTCGCTAGCACTCGCGTGCAAGGCGATTGCGAGCAGGCCCAGCAGCAGAGGACTTTGGCTGATTCGGTGTCGCATCTTTTTCTCTCACTCTCTCTACGACTCTCTCGACGCAAGCCAGTGATCGTCAGGTTTCGATGGTCCGTTCGCTTGGCAAGTTGGTCGGCGCATAGCCGAACCGGGCCATTCGGGTGATGACGGTGTGGTGGAGGGTGATTGGTGGGTCGATGCGGCGTCTTCTGCCGAGTGGGAGTTGCCAGCGCCACTCTGGTGGCTCGACGGTGTTGTCGTAGCGGCGTCGAGGTAGAATCTCGAGGAGGAGCCACCATCCTCGCAGTGACTGGTGCATTGGTGCGGTCGGGTTGGGTGGTGCAAAGTGTGTGTCGGTTCTGCCGAGGACGCGATCGCGTTTGGCAGGGTCGATGCGAAGGTCTGCGTTCGCGGCTTCGCGCAGCATCCATTCCAGTGTGATCTTGGCAAGGCCGCTCTCTGCTTCGGGGTAGCTCCCTCCGATGTCGGAGTGGACGCCTGCGAACCAGACTTGCTTGATGTCTTGTGTGTCTTTGCGTGATGTCCAGAGGTTTTGTCTGAAGAAGCATCGGCGTTCGTCGATGGCGATGGCGTGGCGGCCGATTGCCATGTCGGGGTTGTTCGCGGTGTAAGGGAGCTTGACGCTGTCGTAGATCCACCCGACGCTGCTGACCGTGTCCCAGACGCCGACGAAATGCGCTTTGCACTCTCGGGAGAACGTGGCTTTGAACTGTGCGGCGATCGACCAGGTCTTTTCGGTTGGTTGTGTGAGGAATCGGGTGGCGTACTTGATGAGGTCTTTGTTGCCTGCTCTGATGAGGCCGATCATGTGGAGCATGCCGGCGAGTGCTCTGGCGGTGTAGGCACCTCTGCTGAACCCGAAGAGGTAGACGCGATCCCCAGGTTGGTACGTGTCCATGAGGAAGGCGTAGGCGTCCTCGATGGCGCCCACGATGCCGTAGCCAAAGGCGAGCCCGAATTGGCGCGTGCACCACTTGGCGACCTTGCTTAGGGCGTTGGGTGCGCCCATGGTGCCGAGTCCTGGGTGGTAGTACGCGATTTGTTCGGTGGTGTTGTGGTCGAGGGTGGCGTAGAGCTTGACGACGTTGGAGTTGGCGTCGCCAAATTCGTTGCCGGTTCCGTCGAGGCAGATAACGATGTTCTTCACAGGCGGGGGTGCCTAAGGGCAGGTGCTCGCCGGGATGGCGTCCCTTGTTGGGGGGAGTGGCGTTGTGACGGCGAATGGCTGGGAGCAGGTGGTGCTGCCGTCGGGCTTGGTGATGGTGAAGCGGTAGTCCTGGCTAAGTTGCGTCGTCCAGAGTGGGCTGACCCACGCTGCTGCCCAGCGTCGAAGGCTGGTCCCGTCGCGGGCAGGGCTGGTTTGCAGGAGTATGGTGATGATGCCTGCTCCTTGGTCGTCGTCTTGAACGTGGGCGGTCTTTCCTGCCGTGACAATGGCGACGCGTCGTCCCTGATTGCTTTGTAGCTCGTCTGCCTGGTTGGTGTTGGCGTGTTCGTCCCATGCGAACCAGGGCAGGCCGTGTACGACGGTGCCGTGGTTGTCGGTGAGGACATCGCGTAGCTCATCTTCGGGGCGTTCTCGGGCGTCACCGAGAAACGAAGGGCCAAACATCTCTGGGGCTGGTGGACCTGTGCGGTAGGAGCGTGTCGGGA
>DATJZU010000139.1:0-29984 GCA_035498835.1 Thermoanaerobaculia bacterium | reverse complement strand
CACGGCGGCTGCGCCCTTCGCGATGTCGGCGGCGGCCACCGCCGCGGCCAGCCCCTTGCCGTGCGACCGCAGGACGTTCGTCGCCCCGGCGTTGCCCGAGCCCTCCTGTCGGATGTCTTTCCCGGTGCGCCGCCGCACGAGAAGCACGGCGAAGGAGATGGACCCCAGGACGTAGCCGGCCAGCGCGAAGAGCGCGATCTGCGAAGTCACGCGATCGCCCCCTCCCTCGCCGGCAGCTCCCAGCGCGTGATCTCGGTGTGGATCGCGCCCCGCGGATGAAGCTCGCTGCGGTAGAGCGCGAAGCTCCGGACCGGCCAGACTGGAAGCTCCCAGGCGTCCGCCGCCTCGCGAAACCGCGCGACCGCCTCGCGCGGCCACGGCCGCCGGATCCGGGCGAAAGTGACGTGCGGATGGAATGGCCGCGTCTCGGCCGCGAGGCCCGCGCGCCGCGCGCACGCCTCCGACGCGGCGGCGAGATCCCCGCTCGCCCCATCCCCGTCGAATGCAATTCCCGCCACCCGAGCCGGTCCGCGCGGCGGGAGCAGCACCGCCCCGCGGGCGACGAGGCTCGCCGGACCGAGGCGCGCCGCGGACTCTCCGATCCATCGCGAGATCCTCGCGAGCGTCTCCGGCGAAATGTCGCCCAGGAACCGCAGCGTCACGTGCCACGTCTCGGGTCGCGTCCAGGACGCGTCCGGAAGATCCCGCCGCAGCTCTGCGAGCAGGCGCCGGGCGGTCTCCGACCAGCCGGCGTCCGGCGGGATCGCGAGGAAGGCCCTCACGGCCGGCTCACTCATGCGCGAGGGTCCCGGCCACGCGGCGGCGGATCAGTTCGAGCAAGGCGAGCGATGCTGCCCGGCGCACGACGGTGCGGTCGCCGCCGAAGAAACGCTTGCGCCAGATCGCGCCCCCGCCGTCCGCAAGCGCGAGGAAGACCGTTCCCACGGGCTTCGCCTCCGAGCCGCCGTCCGGCCCGGCGATTCCCGTCACCGCGGCGGCGAGATCCGCACCGAAGCGCTCCCGGGCGCCGCGCGCCATCTCGAGCGCCGTCTCCGACGAGACGGCGCCGTGCGCGGCGAGCGTCGCCGGCGAAACTCCGAGGAATTGCTCCTTCGCGGAATTCGCGTACGACACGACCCCGCCGAGAAAATACTCGCTGGATCCGGGCACGTCGGTCAGGAGCGACGAGATCATCCCGCCCGTGCACGACTCGGCCACGGCGAGCGACTTGCGCTCCCGCCGGAGGAGATTTCCGACGGACGTCGCGAGATCTTCGGAGTCGCGGCCGAAGACCCTCGGACCGAGCGCCTCCCGGAAGTCGCTCTCCATCGCCGCCAGGATCTCCCCGGCGCGCTCCGGCGCCGCCCGGACCGCGAGGTGCAGCTGGACCTCCCCCGGCGCCGCCAGGATCGTGACCGGGTGCCCGGCCCACTTGCGGTAGATCGGCTCGACGAGCTCCTCGACGGCGGACTCGCCCGTGCCGCCGATCCGCAGCACGCGCCGGGCGATCGACTCGCCCTTCGCCCGCGCCGCGAGCTCGGGCAGGACGCTGTCCGTCATGATCTCCTTCATCTCGGACGGCACGCCGGGCAGGACGACGATCTCCACGCCGCGGCCTGCGGCCCAGAAACCCGGCGCCGTGCCCCGCGGGTTCTCGAGCACGCGGGCGCCGACGATGAAGTCGGCCTGTTTCTCGTTGACGGCCGGCATCCGGACTCCGCGCGCTTCGAAGCGGGCCCGGATCTTCGCCACGAAGGCGGCGTCGCGCCGGAGCTCCACGCCGAGCCACCGCGACACGGCCGCGACCGTGACGTCGTCCGCCGTCGGACCGAGGCCGCCGGTCGTGAAGAGAAGCGGCGCGCTCGCCGCGGCCGCGTCGAGCTCCGCGCCGATCGCTCCGACGTCGTCGCCGACGATCGACTTGCGGACGACGCGAATTCCCACGGCCTCGAGCCGCTCGGTGATCCACAGCGAGTTCGTGTCCGACCGCAGCGGCGACAGCATCTCGCTGCCGATCGCGACGATCGCCGCAGCATGGTCCGGGCGAGGCATCACGGTCGCTGCGGGGCCGACGGAGCCGCCGCGCGGCCCTCCTCTTCGGAGAGCGCCGCCCACTCCTCGACGAGGCGGTCGAGCTCCGCCTTTCGCTCGAGCTTCTCGCCGGCCAGGCGGTGGGCCTCGACCGACCCCAGCGTCAACGCCTCTTCCCAGAGCCGCGTCTCGATCCCGTCCACTTCCTTCTCGAGGCCCGCGATCTTCTCCTCCAGGGACCGGATCCGCCGGCGGCGCTTCGCGGCCTCCTTGTCTGTGGCCGACTCGGGGTCCCGCGACGCCGGGCGGCGAGGGCGGGCGGGGGGCGCCGGCGCCGGAACGGGCTCGTCGCCAGCGGACGGCGCGGCGAAGGGCGGCTCCGGCCGCTCCCGGCGCCGGGCGCGCGCCACGGCCGTCTCGGTGTAGTTGCCGTCGAGCGCAACGGCTCGGCCGCCGCGCAGATCGAGCACGCGCGTGGCGAGCCGGTCGATGAACGCCCGGTCGTGCGACACGAAGACGATCGAGCCCGGAAAGTCGTCGAGCGACTCCTCGAGCGCCTCGCGGGAGTCGAGGTCGAGATGGTTCGTCGGCTCGTCGAGCAGCAACAGGTTGTGCATCTGCCGCATCACGACCGCGAGCGTCAGGCGGCCCTTCTCCCCGCCCGAGAGACCCGAGATCTCGGCGAAGGCGTCGTCTCCGCGGAACGCGAAACGCGCGAGATACGAGCGCATCGCCTCTTCCGTCTCGCCGGGGTGCTCGTCCCAGACGGCGTCGATCGCGCGGCGGCTCGGATCGAGATCGGAGAGCTCCTGGTCGTAGTAACCGATCGAAACGTCGTGGCCCGCGGAGACGCTCCCGGCGAGCGGCGGAAGGCGGCCCGCCAGAGTCTTGAGAAGGGTCGTCTTGCCGGTGCCGTTCTCTCCCAGGATCCCAAGCCGCTCGCCCCGCAGGAGCTCGAAAGACACGTCGCGGACGATCGGCACGCTCTCGTAGCCGGCGTCGAGATGCTTCGCGCGGAGAAACGTTCGCCCGCCGACGCGCGCCGCCTCGAACCGAAACGCGACGCGGGTCGTGTCCTCGGTCGGCTTCTCGACGATCTCCAGCCGCGCGAGTTTCGTCCGGCGCCCTTTCGCCTGGCGGGAATTGACGCCGGCGATGTTGCGGCGGATGTACTCCTTCTCCTTCTCGATGAACTCCTGCTGCTTCTCGAAGACGCGGGTCGCCGCGAGCACGCGCTCGGCCTTCTGACGCCGATAGGACGTGTAGCCTCCGGTGTACGAGGTCAGGCGGCCGTTCTCGAGGTCCACGATCTCCTCGGCGACGCGATCCAGGAAGCGCCGGTCATGCGTGACGACGAGGTAGGCCCGGCGCGAGCGTGCGAGGTAGTCCTCCAGGAACTCGACGGCGTTGAAGTCGAGATGGTTCGTGGGCTCATCGAGCAGCAGGACGTCGGGGGACGATAGGATCGCCCGGGCGAGCATCGCGCGGTTCTTCTGGCCGCCCGAGAGCTCTCGCAGCGGCCGCGCGAAATCCGCCTTGTCGAACCCGAGGCCCGAGAGCGCCTTCTCCACCTCGGCCACCATGTCGTAGCCGCCCTCGTTCTCGAAGCGGTGGCTCAGGGCGTCATACTTGTCGTGAACCGCCGCCGAATCCTGTCCGTCCGCCATCGCGTGCTCCAGGCGCCGCAGCTCGGCCTCGATCTTGTGGAGATGCTCGAAGGCCGCGGCGGCGTAGTCGTGGAGCGTCTCGGACAGGTCCGCCTCCAGCATCTGCTCGACCGTCGCGATGCGCACCCCCGAAGCCTTCACGATCGCGCCGGCGTCCGGCTCCTCGCGGCCCAAAACCAAGCGAAGGAGCGTGGTCTTGCCGGCCCCGTTGCGTCCCACGAGGCCGACTTTCTGGCCGGGATTGTGCTGCCAGGTGACGTCCCGGAGCACTTCCTTGGGCCCGTAGGCCTTGCGCACGCGATCGAATCGGTAGAGCACGGCGCGATTTTAGCGGGAACCGGCGCGGCGTGGCCGGCGGCTCCGGGGTGGCGGCCTACAGCTTTTCGAGCATGAGCGGCGGCGGCGCGGCGGGAGCGTCGCCGATCGTGAACAGCGCCGCGAGCTCCTTCTCGATGCCGGAACGCGGGGCGGGCCGCTCGCCGAGGCAGAGGAACGCGAGGGGCTCACCTTCGCGGACGCGGTCGCCGACGGTCTTCTCGACGAGGAATCCCGCCGCCGGGTCGATCGTGTCCTCGCGACGCCGGCGGCCGCAGCCGATGTCGATCGAAAGAAAACCCATGCGCTCGGTCGCGATCGACTGGACGACGCCGGAGCGCGGCGCCGCGGCGGGACTCTTCGCCTTCGGCTGCGGCAGAAGCGAGGGGCTCTCGACGACCCTCGGATCGCCGCCCTGCCCCTCGATCAGCCGCTCGAAGACGCGCGCCGCCTTGCCCGAGGAGATCGCCGCCTCGAGCCGCTCCCGCGCGGCCGCCTCGAGGAGGTCGGGCTCCGCGAAAGCGAGCATCTCGGCGCCGAGCCTCATGGAGATCTCGCGGACCGTGTCCGGCCCTTCGCCGCGCAGCACGCGGATCGCTTCCTCCGCCTCGAGCGAATTGCCGACGGCGTGGCCGAGGGGCCGGCTCATGTCGGTGATCCAGCCGGAGGCCTGCCGGCCCGCGGCGCGCGCCGTTTCCACGAGGGAATGCCCGAGCGCGCGCGATTCCTCGACCGTCTTCATGAAAGCGCCGTCGCCGGTCTTCACGTCGAAGACGATGCCGGTGGTTCCCGAGGCGAGCTTCTTCGAGAGGATCGAGGCCGTGATGAGCGAGAGCGACTCGACCGTCCCCGTCACGTCGCGCAGGGCGTAGAGGATCCGGTCGGCCGGCGCGATCGCGTCGGTTTGCGCAAAGAGCGCCGCCCCCACCTTCTGGAGCATCTGGCGGACGCGCCTCTCGTCCAGGTCCGTGCGGAACCCGGGGATCGCCGCGAGCTTGTCGAGTGTCCCGCCGGTGTGGCCGAGGCCGCGCCCCGACATCATCCCGACGCGCACCCCGCACGCCGCCACGAGCGGGGCGAGCACGAGGGTCACCTTGTCCCCGACGCCGCCCGTCGAATGCTTGTCCACCACCGGCGCCAGATCCGAGAGGTCCCATTTCTCTCCCGAATCGCGCATCGCCTCGGTCAGGGCCGCGGCTTCGGCCGTGGAAAGGCCGTTGATCATCGCCGCCATCAAGAAGGCCGCCGCCTGGTAGTCCGCGACCTGGCCGGAGACGAGCCCTCCGACGAGCGAAGCGATCTCTTCGGGGGCGAGCTCCTTCCCGTCGCGCTTGGCCCGGAGGATCTCGTAGATCGTTCTCACGGCGCCCCCGCAGCCGTCCGAAGCGACGCCTCGACCTTCGCGCGCCACCGGATCGCCGCGTCGAGGATCGCCCGCTCGTCGAGCGTCACGAAACGCCGCGCGTCGAGCAGACGCCGGCCGTCCACCCAGACGTCCGTCACGTCGGAGGCCTTGGCCGCATAGACGAGCGTCGAGGCAAGGTCGGTGAAGGGCTCGGCGTGCGGCGTCCGGGCGTCCACGGCGATCAGATCGGCCTGTTTGCCGGGCTCGATCGAGCCGATCCGGGAGCCGAGGCCGAGCGCCTGCGCTCCGGAACGCGTCGCCGCGACGACGAGATCCGCCGCCGGGAGGACCGTGGGATCGAGTGTGGCGACCTTGGCGAGCTTTCCGGCGAAGTCCATGGCCTCCATCATCGAGAGGTCGTTGTTCGATCCCGCGGGACCGTCGGTGCCGAGGCTCCAGAGGAGGCCTTCCTTCGCCATCGCGGCGACCGGCGCGATTCCCGAGGCCAGCTTCATGTTCGACTCCGGGTTGTGCGAGACGGCGACACCGCGGCGTTTCAGGATCGCGCGGTCGGCCTCGTCCACCGAAACGCAGTGCGCCGCGACCACGGGGACTTTCGCGGGGACGCCCGTCCCGTCGAAGAAACCGATCTCCTCCTCGTATGCGACCGGCGACTTCCCCCACTTCGCGATGGCGTCTTCGCGTTCCTTCCGAGTCTCCGACAGATGGGTCAGAATCGGGATGCGATTCTTGACGGCGAAGTCCCGGGCCGCGAGGAGCGTCTCCTTCGAGCAGGTATACGACGAGTGCGGCGCGACGGCCGGCGTCACGCGCGCCTTGCCCTTCCAATGTTTAACGAACGACTGCATGTAGGCGAGAGTCGAGGCCATGTCCTTGTGGTCGGGCACGGGGAAGTCGATCCACGTCTCGCCCAGGACGCCCCGGAGCCCCGCCTTGTCGACGGCCCTCGCGGCGTCATCCTCGAAGTAGTACATGTCGGCGAAAGTCGTCGTGCCGCCGCGGATCATTTCGAGTGCGGCGAGGAGCGTGCCGTCGTAGACGAAGTCCTTCGAGACGTTTTTCGCCTCGGCCGGGAAGATCTTCTCGTGGAGCCACCGGTCGAGCGGCAGGTCGTCCGCGAGGCCCCGCAGGAGCGTCATCGCCGCGTGGGTGTGCGTGTTGACGAGTCCGGGCAACAGGATCTTGCCGTGCGCGTCCCAGCGCCGGACACCGGCGAACTGCCGCGCGAGATCCGTCGCGGGCCCGACGGCCACGATGCGGCCGCCGCCGAGGGCGACCGCGCCCGGGTCGTAAATGGAAAACTTCGCGTCCACGGTCACGACGCGCGCGTTGACGATGAGGAAGTCGGCGGCCGGGGTCTGTGCCGTCGGACCCGCCGCGCGCAGCGACGCCGCTCCGAGGAAGAGGCTCAAGAACGCGAGCCGGCGCATCAGAACTCGAAGGGCTCGGGAAAGAGGGCCGCGAGGCTCATCCGCTTACGCTTTCCGCCCATCGTCTCCATCACCACCGGGATGTCGCCGGTGAACTCCCAGAGGATCTGCCGGCAGGCGCCGCAGGGCGCCGTCGGCTCGGCGGCGTCGGTCACCACGGCGATTCCGGTGAAACGCCGAACGCCTTCCGACAGCGCCTTCCACACGGCCACGCGCTCGGCGCAGACCGTCAGGCCGTAGGTCGAGTTCTCCACGTTGCAGCCGGTGAAGATCGTGCCGTCGGCGGCTTCGAGCGCCGCGCCGACGGCGAATCCGCTGCGGCCACAGACGGCGTTCTCGCGCACTCGCTTGGCGGCCTCGACCCAGGATTTCTCCCGGCCGGACGTCGGCGTCACGCGCCCACTTCCTCGGCTACCCGCGGCACGAGGGCGGTGAGGAGGCCGACGAATCGCTGCCCCACCTTCTTCGTGACCTCGAGCACTTCCTCGTGGACGAGTGGCTTCGGGAGTATCCCCGCCGCCATGTTCGTGATGGTCGAAATCCCGGCGACCCGGACGCCCGCGTGCCGCAGCGCGATCGCCTCGGGAACGGTGGACATGCCGACCGCGTCCGCGCCGAGGCGCGTGAACGCCCGGATCTCCGCCGGCGTCTCGTAGGAAGGCCCGTGTGTCCCGAGGTAGACGCCTTCTTTGAGCGGGATCTTGAGCCGGCGCGCGGTCTCCTTCGCCAGCCGCCGGATGCGGACGTCATAGACCGCGCTCATGTCCGGGAAGCGGTGACCCAGCGCTTCCTCGTTCTCTCCGATCAGCGGGTTGGTTCCGAAGAAGTTGATGTGGTCCGACATCACCATGAGATCGCCCGGCCGGAAGCCCCTGCGGATCCCGCCGGCCGCGTTCGTGAGGATCACGGCGCGCACTCCCAGTCGCGCGAGCATGCGCGCCGGGAAGACGACGTCCGTCATCGGGCGGCCCTCGTAGTAGTGGATGCGTCCGGACAGGACCACGACGGCCGTCTTGCCGACCCTTCCGAGAACGAGCTCCCCGGCATGCCCGACGACGCCCGAAGGCTTCGGGAAGTTCGGGATGTCGCCGTACGCGATGGCCCGGCGGCCCGAGAGATTCGCCGCGAATCCGCCGAGGCCCGAGCCCAGGACGAGCCCGACGCCCGGACCGGCGCCGCCTCCCGCCTTCCGGACCGCCGCCGCGGCCTCATCGAGCCGCGCGAGGAGCGCCGACTCTTTCACTGGCCGAGCTCGAAGAGGATGCCGGCGAGCGATGCCGTCATGAAGGACACGAGCGATCCGGCGAGAAGCGCCCTCATTCCCAGGCGCGCCAGGTCCGACTTGCGCGTCGGCGCGAGCCCGCCGATGCCGCCGATCTGGATCCCGATCGAGGAGAAATTCGCGAAGCCGCAGAGGGAGAAGGTCGCGATGAGCTTGCCTTTGTCCGACAGCTGACCGACGACGCCTTTCAACATCGAGAAGGCGAAGAACTCGTTGATGACCGTTTTGTTGGCGATCAGATTCGCGACGATCGGGATGTCCGCCTTCGGCGTGCCCATGACGAAGGCGAGCGGCGCGAGGACCCAGCCGAAGATCGTCTGCAGCGAGAATCCGGACGCGCCGAAGAGGCCGCCCGCCCAGCCGAGCACTCCGTTCGCCATGGCAACGAGCGCGACGAACGCGATGAGCATGGCGGAGATGTTGAGCACGAGCGTCATTCCCTGAGACGCGCCGGCCGCCGCGGCATCGATAAAATTGGCGCTCGTCTTCTCCACCTTCATCTTCACTTCGCCCATCGTGACGGGCTCCTCCGTCTCCGGCCACAGGATCTTGGCGATCAGGAACGTCCCCGGCGCCGCCATGACGGAGGCGGTGATCAGGTACTTGAGCGGCGCGCCCATCGTCACGTAGGCGAGCATGACGGCACCCGAGACGTGCGCCATGCCGCCCGTCATCATCGTCAGGAGCTCGGAGGTCGTCATCCGCGCGATGTAGGGCGCGATCATGACCGGCGCCTCGGTCTGGCCGATGAAGACGTTGGCGGCGACGCAGAGCGCCTCCGCGCCCGACACCTTCATCGTGCGCTGCATCACCCACGCCATGGCCTGGACGATCCGCTGGATGATCCCGAAGTGGTACAGGATCGAGAAGAACGCGCAGATGAAGATGATGAGCGGCAGGACCTTGAAGGCGAACAGGAAGCCGCCGATCGGAAGCCCCAGCTTCTGCCCCAGAGCGTCCTGCGGGCCGGCCAGCCAGCCGAACAGGAACGACGAGCCCTGGTCGGCGTAGCCGATCGCATTCGAGACGAAGCTCGAGAAGCGCTCGATCGCGTTCTTGCCCTGGTCCCAGTCGAGGACGAGGAACGCGAAGGCGACCTGCAGCGCGAAGGCCCATCCGACCGTCCGCCAGCGGATCGCCCGGCGATTGTGCGAGAAGAGGAGCGCCACGCCCAGGATCACGGCGACGCCGAGAAGACCCAGGAAGCGCATCCGTTCCTCCCTTCCGATCAGAAGCGCGCCCCGCGCGCCTCGAACTCGCGGCCGCGCCAGGTCAGGCGCCGCCGCACGAAACGATGAAACAGGGAACGGGACAGGATCCCCGTCCAGATGCCCGTCATTATAGGGTGCGTGAAGGCGGGCCACAGGGGATCGCCAAGCGCCCGAGCGAGGACGAGGCGCGAGAGGAGCGCGAGGATGGTCCCGGCGATCGCGAGCCGCGCCTCGGCGGCGGCAAGCGGTGCCCCGAGAACTGCAGCGGCAAGAGCGGCGGGAGGGAACAACGCCGAGCCGAGCGTCGCGGCCGTCAGTGCGAAGAAGCCGACGCCCGCCGCGCCCTGGTAGATGTACGCGGCGTTCTTCGTGAATCCGTCGAACACCTCGCGAAACCCGCGGTACATCCGAACACCGACGGCGTCCTCGGCCCGCACGAGGCCGAAGCGAAATCCCGCGGCTTTGACCGTGAACCCGAGACGCACGTCGTCGATGACCGAGTCGCGCAACGCCGCATGGCCGCCGACCCTCTCGTACACGCCGCGGCGAACGAGGTTGCCCGCCCCTCCCCCGACGGCGATCCAACGCGGACGGCGCCAGTTCGCGGCGAAGGCCGGCGACTGGAAGAGCGCGACGTAGAGATACGGGAGGAGGACGTTCTCCCAGAACCCGCGCATCTCGATCCGCGGGAGGAGGCAGAGGAAGTCGAGCCCTTCACTTTCCGCATGCGCGACGGCCCGCGAAACCGTGTCCGGCGCGTAGCGGACGTCGGCGTCGGCGAAGAGCAGGAGCTCGCCCCGCGCCGCGCCGGCACCCTCCGCGAGGGCGTGCGGCTTTCCGAGCCAGCCGGCGGGCGGTTCGACGCCCGGCACGACACGGAGGCGCGGGTCCTGGCGCGCCAGGCGCTCCAGAATCCGCGGCGTCGCGTCGGTCGAGCGGTCGTCCACGGCGACGACCTCGAGATCGGGATAATCCTGCGCGAGGTACGAGCGCACCGAGGCCTCGACGTCGCGCTCTTCGTTGCGCGCCGGAACGACGACGGAAACGCGCGGCATGGCCGTGGGAGCTCGCCGCGGCAGGCGCGGGAGAAGCGCCAGATTGGCGAGTACGAGAGCCAGGAAGACGGCCTCGATCCCCGCCGCCGCCGCGAGTGCCGCGTGGAGCATCGCGGCTAACCGGCGAGGATCTGCGCGAGCGCGCTCGCGCCGCGCGGGGCCGGGACGGAGAGCCACTCGCCGGCCGTCGCGGCGAGATCGCAGAAGCCGCGCCGCACCCCGAGGTCGACGTCCGGCCGCACGCGCGGACCCGCCGCGAGGAGCGGCACGTACTCGCGCGTGTGGTCGGTCGAGACGTCCGTCGTCTCGCAGCCGTGGTCGGCCGTCAGGAGGAAGAGGTCCTCGGGTCCGAGCGCCGCGAGGACCTCCGGCAGCCCTTCGTCCAGGATCGCGAGGGCCCGAACGAATCCCTCCGGATCGTTGCGATGCCCATACTTGCTGTCGAAATCCACGAGATTCGTGAAGACGAGGTCGGAGCCGCCCGAGCGGAGACGCTCCGCCGTGATCCGGAGTCCCTCGGCGTCCGAGCCCGTGTGGACCGCATCGGTGATGCCGCGGCCCGAGAAGATGTCCACGATCTTGCCGACGCCGAAGACGCGTCGCCCCGAGGCGGCGAGGCGGTCGAGCCACGTCTCGCCGGTCGGCGCGACCGTAAAGTCCCGCCGGTTCGCCGTGCGCTTGAAGGAGCCTGGACGCCCGACGAACGGGCGCGCGATCACGCGCCCGACGTTGTGGACGCCGGTCAGGATCCCGCGCGCGAATTGGCAGAGCTCCCACAGTTTCTCGGGCGGCCAGAGCTCTTCGTGACACGCCACCTGGAAGACGGAGTCGCCGGACGTGTAGAGGATCGGCCGGCCGGTCGCCAGGTGCTCCGCGCCGAGCTCCTCCAGGATCACGGTCCCCGATGCCGCCTTGTTGCCGAGGACCGCCTTGCCGGCGTGCTCCTCGAACGGTCGGACGACCTGCGGCGGAAAGCCGTGCGGATAGAGCGGGAAGGGCCGCTCGACGACCAGGCCCATCATTTCCCAGTGCCCGGTCGTCGTGTCCTTGCCGGCCGAGAGCTCGGACATCTTGCCGCGCGCGCCGCCGGGCCGGCCTTTGCCGACGAGGCCCGTCAGGCCGAGCCGCTCGAGATTCGGGAGCGCCGCCGGATGCCGCGCGAGCGCGTGCGCGAGAGTATTGCTGCCCGCGTCGCCGTAGGCCTCGGCATCGGGCGCCTCGCCGACCCCGAGCCCATCACAAACGAGGACTACAGCGCGCCGGCGCATGGACCCGAAATGTCGTTTCTCGATCCAGCCAGCGCCGGCGCAAAGAGAGTCTTCAAATGCCGTCCGGCTTCAGGGAGCCGCGACCATCATCCGTTTGGAAGCTTCTGTCGGGCATCCGCCCTGTACGGTGAGTTCGGGTAGTCGTTGACGATGCGTTGATAGACGGAGCGGGCGTCCGAAGAAGCGCCGCTGCCCTCGTAGATCTGCGCGAGCGCGAAGAGGAGCGCGTCCTTCGGAACGGTCGCCTCGGGCGATTCGACGGCGCGCTTCAGGCGCTCGATGGCTTCGGTGATCTTTCCCTGTGAGGCGAGCAGCCGCGCCGCGTCGATCTCGGCCGCGGCCGCGACCTCGGAGTGCCCGTCGCGGGCGGCGCGCTCGAAAGACTCGGCGGCCGTCCCCTTCCCGCCGCCGGCGGCGAGGATCACCGAGGCGGCACGGGCCGGCGTCGTGCCTCCGTAGGACGAAGCTTTCCGGAAGTGCTCCTCGGCCGCTTGCTGCCGGGCGGCGGCCGTCGGGAAGGACAGCGGCGCCGACGACGCGCCCGGCTCGGCCGCGAGCGGCGCGTCCAGGGCGGCCAGCCCGGCCGAGAGCTCCCGTCCGGCCCGGCCCTCCCGGTACGTCTTGACGAGGAAGAATCCGCCCACGAGCAGCGCCGCGCCGACGGCGATGGCGACCCCTTCGCCGACGCCCTTGCGGTGCGAGGTGACGTAGTCCATCGTCCGGCCGACCGTCTCGACCAGATCGTTTCTCTTCAATTCCTTGCGCGTGATCTTTTCGCTCATCCGGCCGATTATCTGCGAGAGCCCGAAACCCCGTCAACGCGGGGCTATACTCGATGCGTGAGCGACGAGATCAAGATCACCGGCGAGCCGTCCGGCGCGGGCGACCGCTGCCGCTTCCTCGTCGATCGCCCGGTGCTCCCGGACGGCTCCGCGCACTTCTCGGACCCGGCGCAGGCCGCCAGTCTCTCGCCGCTCGCGGCGGATCTGCTCGCGCTTCCGGGAGTCGCGTCGGTTCTTCTCGCCGACAACGTCGTCACGGTCTCGGCCGCTCACGCCGTGGACTGGCCGGCCCTCGGCATCGGGAACGTGATTCGCAGGCACCTGCGCGCCGGCGTGCCCGCCGTCGTGCCGGAGTACTTCGAGAGCCTCCCCTCCGAGGGAGATCTCAAATGGGCGATCCACGATCTCTTCGAGCGCGAGATCAACCCGGCCGTGGCGCAGCACGGCGGGTATGTGGAGCTCATCGACGTCAAGAAGAACAACGTGTACCTGCGCCTGGGCGGCGGATGCCAGGGTTGCGGCGCCGCCGACGTCACGCTGAAGCAGGGCATCGAGCGGGCGATCCGAGATCTCGCGCCGTCCGTCGGCGAGATCCTCGACACGACCGATCACGCATCGGGACGGAATCCGTACTACTCCCCCGCCAAGTAGGCGCCCCGGACGATCAGGCGATCCGGAACTCCAGGCGCCGGTGCGCCGCGCGAAGCGCCGCCTCCGCCTCCTCCGGTGTGGCGGCGCGGCTGAAGACGAACCCGAGATAGCGCGAACCTTCCGGCAGCGGCACGAGTTGCTGGCCCGCGTGCGCCGAGACGACGGCGTCCACGATTCCCGGCACGCCCTTCGCCCGATCGAGCCCGGCGACGGACTCGAGGACGCCCGCCTTCGGAATCGGGATCATGAGGACGCCGGCGGCGCGATTCTCGCGCTCGAGCGTCTCGACCGGCATCCCCAGCGCGCTGCGGAGGATGATTTCCTCGAGCGACATCCCGGTGCCGAACGTGAGCGTCCGCGAGCAGAGGCCTCCGATCGACCGCGCGGCAATCTCGATGAGACGCGGCCCGCCCGGGCCCCACCGCACCTCGGCGTGCACCGGACCTTCGGAGAGCTCCAGGGCCCGCGCGCCTCGGGCAACGAGATCGCGGATCGCCGCCTGCTCCGCCACGGGCCGCCGAGACGGGGTCACGTAGATCGTCTCCTCGAAGAACGGACCGTCGAGCGGATCGGGCTTGTCGAAGAGGGCGAGGACGGAGAGCGACCCCCGATCGAGAAGCCCCTCGAGCGACAGCTCGGGGCCGGGCACGAACTCTTCGACCAGGATCTCCCGCGCGAGCTTGCCGCCGCGGCGCTTGACGTCCGGCAGGTCCAGGATCCGGCCGATCCGCGCCCAAGCGGCGAGGAACTCCTCCGAGCCGTCGGCGCGGATGACGCCCCGGCTGCCGGCAAGGAACGTCGGCTTGAGCACGCACGGATATCGGACGGCGGCCGCCGCGCTCGCCGCGGATTCGTCGCGGAAGAAGAGACGGAAGGCCGGCTGCGAGACGCCGTGCGCCGCGAGCCGGCGCCGCAGTGTGCCCTTGTGCCAGGCCGCCACCGCGGCACCGGGAGGATTCGACGGCCGGCCGAGGCGCGCCGAGACCGCCGCCGCGGCGACCGCGGTCTCCTCGTCCACCCCGACGACCGCGTCGACCGGAACGTCCCGCGCGAATTCCTCGACGCGGCGCGCGCAAGCCGCGGGATCGCGAAAGTCGAGCGTCAGGAGGCCCTGCCGGTTGACGCCCTCTAGCGCGCTCGTTTCCTCGGTCCCGACCGTGACGTCCAGATGCAGCCGCGCCGCCGCCTCGAGAAAATCGTGGGCGCGGTACGTCGTCGTCGGCAGAAGGAGCAGGACGCGGGGCATGCGGAGCCTAGGTTAAGCTCCGCGCCGGAGAAACGACATGACCTTTCGCCGCCTCGCGCCCGCCGCCGGTTTCGCGCTGTTCGTCGGCGCCGCGCGGCTGGCGGGACAGGCGCCCATGACGGTGGACGTGGACGCGCGCGAGGCGCCCCGTCGCGTCTTCCACGCGCGGCTCCGGATCCCGGCCGCGGCCGGGCCCCTAACGCTCCTCTATCCCCAGTGGCTGCCCGGCGAGCACTCACCCACCGGCCCGATCGCCGACCTCGCGGGGCTTCGATTCTCGGCCGGCGGACGCACGCTTCCCTGGAAGCGCGATCCAGTCGACATGTACGCCTTTCATCTCGACGTGCCGGCCGGCGCCGGGGCCGTCGAGGTCGCGCTCGACTTCCTCTCTCCGGCCGCGGCACAGGCCTTCACTTCGGGCCCGTCGTCCACGCCGGAGCTGGCGCTCGTGAGCTGGAATCAGGTTCTCCTCTACCCGAAGTCCGTCCCACCCGACGAGCTCGTCTGCGCCGCCAGCCTCCGGCTCCCCGAGGGCTGGAAATACGGAACGGCCCTCGCGATCGCGCGCGAGGGGGCGGACGGGATCGCGTTCGCACCGGTGTCGCTCACGGCGCTCGTCGACTCGCCGGTCCTCGCGGGGGCGCACTTCCGGACGGTCACGCTCGACGGCGGCCCGATCCCGCACCGCATCCGGATCGCCGCCGACGGCGATGCCGCGCTCGCCATGCGGCCCGAGGAGGAGGCGGCCTATCGCAACCTCGTCGCGGAGACCGGCGCGCTCTTCGGCGCGCGGCACTACCGGCACTATGACTTCCTCCTGACCCTCTCCGACCACGTGGCGCACTTCGGTCTCGAGCATCACGAATCGAGTGACGACCGGGTCGCCGAGCGCTCGCTCATCGACGAGGATGCGCGGCGCATGATGGCGGGGCTCCTGCCGCACGAGATGGTCCATTCGTGGAACGGCAAGTACCGTCGTCCGGCGGACCTCGCGCCCGGCCACTTCGACCAGCCCATGCAGGGCGATCTCCTCTGGGTCTACGAAGGGCTGACGGAGTACCTGGGCCAGGTCCTCGCCGCGCGCGCGAAGCTCCTGACCCCGGCGCAGTACCGCGAAGCGCTCGCGGAGACCGCCGGAGAGATGGACATCCAGCGCGGCCGCGACTGGCGGCCGCTCGCCGACACGGCCGTCGCCGCGCAGATCCTTTTTCCGGCGCGGCCGGACGGCGGCGCCTGGCGCCGCGGCACGGACTTCTACCCCGAGAGCGAGCTCCTCTGGCTCGAAGCGGACACCATCATCCGGAGCGAGAGCGCCGGGAAGCGCAGCCTCGACGACTTCTGTCGCCTCTTCCACGGCGCCCCGGGAGGCCCCCCCGCCGTCCGGCCCTACCGCTTCGAGGATGTCGTTGCGGCGCTCAACCAGGTCGCGCCGTACGACTGGAGCGGATTCTGGAAGGCGCGGCTCGAAGGGACCCGGTCCAGGGCGCCGCTCGACGGCATCGCGGCGGGCGGATGGAGACTCGCCTACGGGCCGACGCCCACGGAGATGCAGCGCGCCGCGGAGGAGACCGGCCGCCTCGTGGACGCGCGCTTCTCGCTCGGCTTCACCGTGGACGACGACGGCGACATCCCCGACGTGATCCCCGAATCCCCCGCCGCACGCGCCGGCGTCGCGGGCGGGAGCAAACTCGTGGCCGTCAACGGGCGCCGCTACTCCCGCGATCTGCTGCGCGACGCGATCCGCGACTCGGCGTCGCGGCCGGTCGAGCTGATCGTCGAGAACGGCGACGCCTTCGCGACCCACCGGCTCGAGTACTCGGGCGGCGAGCGATATCCGCGCCTCGAGCGCGACGAGACCCGGCCCGACCTGCTCTCGAAGATCACCGCGCCGCTCGTTCCCGCATCCGCCGCCACCCCCTGATGGCGGCGTCCGCCCTCCGCAAGGCAGCCTTCGCCGGCCTCATTCTCCTCGCCGCGGCCGGGCTCGGGCTCGCGCTGCTCGCGGCCTCGACCTTTCCGGCCGTTTCGGGATCCCACCGTGTCCACGGGATCTCGGCGCCGATCGCGATCCAGCGCGATGCGGCGGGAGTTCCCACGATCCGCGCGGCGTCCCAAGACGACGCGCTCTTCGGTCTCGGGTTTGCCCATGCTCAGGACCGCCTCTGGCAGATGGAGTTCCAGCGGCGGATCGGCAGCGGCCGCCTCGCCGAGATCCTCGGCCCGAAGCTCGTCGACACGGACCGCTTCCTCCGAACCGTCGGCTTTCGCCGCGCCGCCGAGGCGAGCTGGCCGACCCTGTCGCCTGCGGCGCGCCGCGCGCTCGAGGCCTACGCCGCGGGCGTCAACGCCTTTCTCGCCGCCGAGCGCGCCCGGCCGGTGGAGTTTCGCCTGCTGCGCGTCGCGCCCGAGCCCTTCACTCCGGTCGATTCGCTGGTCTGGGCCAAGATGATGGCCTGGGATCTCGGAGCCAACGCACGCGACGAGATCCGACGCGCCCGCTTGACCGCTGCGCTCGGAGCCGAACGGGCGCGCGCGCTCTTTCCCGCGGTCCCCGCCGAACCGACCATCCTGCGCGACGTCGAGTGGCAGGCCGCCGCCGCCGCGGTGTCCGCCCTTCCCGCGGCGCTGCGAGGCTCGGGCGATCGAGATTGGCGGCGCCTCGACGCGGCCTTCGCGGTGCTCTCGCCGCTCGGCTTCGGCGGCGAGGAGATCGGCAGTAACTCCTGGGTCGTGGCCGGCTCGCGCACGGCGTCGGGAAAGCCGCTCCTCGCGAACGATCCGCACCTCGGCCTTCGGACGCCCTCGGTCTGGTACCTCGCGCGACTCCAGGCGCCGGGGCTCGAGGTCGCGGGGGCGACGCTGCCGGGCGTCCCCGGCGTCATCATCGGCCACAACGCGCGCATCGCGTGGGGGCTGACGAGCGTCGAGCCCGACGTCGAAGATCTCTACCTCGAGCAGACGGATCCCAAGGACCCGACGCGCTACCTGCATCGCCGGCAATGGCTCCGATTCGAGACCCGCACGGAGACGATCCGGGTCCGCGGCGCTCGAGACGTCGCGCTCGCGGTTCGCTCCTCCGTCCACGGTCCGATCGTGAGCGACGTGATGGAGGGCGCCGCCACCCTCGGCCAGCCGGTGGCCCTCCGCTGGACGGGGCTCGATTCCGGCGACACGACCGCGGAGGCGTTCCTCGGCATCGACCGCGCTTCGACATGGAGGGAGTTCCTCGAGGCGGCCGCGCTCCTCAAGGCGCCGGCGCAGAACGTCGTTTACGCCGACGTCGACGGGCACATCGGCTACACGGCGACCGGCGTCATCCCGATCCGGCCGCGATCCGACGGCCTCCTGCCGGTGTCCGGCACCGGAGACGACGACTGGTCCGGATACATCCCCGTCGAGCGTCTCCCCCGCGCGTTCGATCCGCCGCGCGGCTTCGTGGCGACGGCGAACAACCGGGTCGTCTCGGAGCGCTATCCGTGGCCGTTCACGCGGGACTGGCCCGAGCCCTACCGGGCGGATCGGATCACGAAGCGCATCCTCGCGACACCCCGGCTCGACGTCGCCTCGATGCGCGCGATCCAGCTCGACCGCCACTCCGAGCAGGCCGACGAGCTGCTGCCGCTGCTTCTCGACACGAAGCCCGCGGATGCGGCGTCGGCGCGGGCACTCAAGACGCTTCGGGCCTGGGATCGCGATTTCGGGCCGGAGTCGCCGGCCGCCACGATCTACGCGGCGTGGTACACGGCGCTGTCGGCGATGCCGGAGGACGAGGCCGGGGACGCGCCGCTCGGAAGCGTCCGGTCGCGCTTCCTGATCGACTCGCTGCGATCGGACGCGAGCTGGTGCGACGACGTCCGAACCCCGCAGAAGGAGACGTGCGCCGACTTCAAGACCGCGGCGCTCGCGAGCGCGGTCGCCTTCCTCGGGAAGCGCTTCGGGCCCGACCCGTCCGCTTGGCGCTGGGAGCGGCTCCACCGCGCCCGCTTCCCGCACGGCGTCTTCGACAAGGTGGCGTGGCTCCGCCCGTTCTTCTCGCTCGAGACGGGCCAGGGTGGCGACGCCTCGACGGTCAACGTCGGCGCCTACCGGAGGGACGGGTCCTACACCATGAGCGATGGCCCCAGCTACCGTCAGATCGTGGACCTCTCGGACTTTTCGAAGTCGGTCTTCGTGCACACGACCGGGCAGTCCGGTAACGTCTTCTCCGGGCACTACCGGAATCTGCTGCCGCTCTGGAGGACCGGCGAGTACCTGCCCATGTCGGGCGCGAAGCCCGAGGACGAGCTCTCGCTGGTTCCTTGAATCTCTCGCAGGTTGCTCAAAGAGGGCGTGGGATGGCGTTACGAGCGCCGCGAGGTCGGATCCGAGGAAGCGCGACAGAAGCAATGCGCGATGCCTTCGCATCGTCGAGGGGCGATGACGAAGGAGACGGTCCCGCGCCGCCGTAACCCGAAGGGCGGAAGGCACTTAGCCGGCGCCTACCCGGCGCGACGCCAGGGAAGCCCGGCAAGAATTCCGCAGAGGGCGCCGCCTGCAAAGTGCCGGGCACGACGCCCGCATCCATTTTCAGCAGGCTGCTAGTGGGCGGTCGCGGTGCTCGTCTCGCGCGCCGCCCGGCTCTCGTTGGCGCGGTCTTCGCGGATCTTCCCGTCGCGCAACCGTACGATGCGGCGCGCGTGCGCGGCAATGTCTTCTTCGTGCGTGACTAGGATGATCGTGTTGCCGCGCGAGTTCAGCTCGTCGAAGAGCGCCATGATCTCCGTGCCGGTCTGCGAGTCGAGGTTCCCGGTGGGCTCGTCGGCCAGAAGGATCGACGGATTGTTGATGAGGGCGCGCGCCACCGCGACGCGCTGCCGCTGGCCGCCCGACATCTCGTTCGGCTGATGCCCCATCCGGTCGCCGAGCCCGACGGCCTGGAGCGCCTTCACCGCGCGCTCGTGGCGCTCCTTCCGCGGGACGCCGGTGTAGACGAGCGGGAGCTCCACCTGTTGCAGCGCGGTCGTGCGAGGAAGCAGGTTGAAGGTCTGGAAGACGAAGCCGATTTCCTGGTTGCGGATCTGCGCGAGCTCGTCGTCCGTCATGCGCGCGACCTCGCGGCCGTTGAGGACGTACGAGCCCGACGTCGGCGTGTCGAGGCATCCAATGAGGTTCATCAGCGTCGACTTGCCCGAACCCGACGGGCCCATGATGCCGACGTATTCCCCCCGCTCGACGCCGAGCGACACGCCGTCGAGCGCGTGCACGCGCTCCTCCCCCATGTCGTAGACCTTCGTGATGTTCCGGATATCGATCAGCATGGGGTTTCGATCTGAGGGTTCATACGGGCGGCGCGGCCGCGGGTTCGACCGGCGGGCCGCCCGGTCTCAGAAGACCGCGGCCAGCCCCGCCTTTCCCAGGACGAACACGACCCAGAGGGTCACGATCACGCCGGCCGCCTGCCCCTTCCGAACCTTCGCGGCGATGGAGTAACCGATCACGAACAGCGCCAGGCTCCAGAACGAGAACAGGTCAATCGAGGACAGCAGCGAGTGCAGGACCTTCTCGTCGCGGCCGACCAGGAAGCCGAGATTCGAGCGCAGGAGATCCCCCATCGCGTTCGGATCCATGGTTTCCTGGCGGGCGAGGAGGGGCAGGAGAAGCACCGCCCCGAGGACGCCGGGCAGGAATCCGTGCGACGTGACTCCGAGAGACTGCGGATATGTCAGATCCCAGCCGAACGCCTTGAACGCCCCCCAGATCACGACGGCGCAGACCAGCGTGATCACGAGCGGCGCCAGGCCGCCGAT
The DNA here is from genome assembly GCA_035498835.1 of Thermoanaerobaculia bacterium. Lineage (GTDB taxonomy): Bacteria > Acidobacteriota > Thermoanaerobaculia > UBA5066 > Gp7-AA6 > DATBFU01. The sequence continues at coordinate 9,894 of DATJZU010000139.1, read as the reverse complement.
CACGTAGCTGAAGATCGGCGCAAACGACTTTTGCCGCGCGACGATCGACTGGAGCTGCTCGTCGGAAACCTTCTGGCCGCTCTTCTCGATCCGGTCGCGAACCATCTTCTCGAAGTCCATCCGCGGGAGCAGGACGGCCGAGATCGCGAGCGACAGCACGATCCAAATCGCGACCGGAAGGATCCACGTCGGCCGCCGCGCGATCGCTTCGAAGGTCTTGCCCGGAGCGAAAAACGTTCCCGGGATCCGCGCGATCGCGGAGTCCCCGGAGGTCGGCGGCGGGGCGGCGCCGGCCTCTGCGCTCACGGCTTCCCGGCAGGCGCGCTCGGCCAGGGCGGCGGGATGGGAGGCGTCGTCGTGTCGGGGAGTCCCTCCACGCCGATCTTCTTCCACTCGAGGTTGTCGGCCACGGAGTAATGATATGCCGCGACCGCCTTCCGGTAAACGACCAGCGCCTGCAGCTCCGTGGTGCGCGCGGCGGACAGGTCTCGCTGAATCTGGTTGACCTGGAACGTCGTGCTCATGCCGTTGTCGAACTTCTTCTTCTCGGCGTCGAGGTTCTTCTCGGCGAGCTCCCGGCCCTTCGAGGCCGCGACGATCTGGCGCTGGGCCGTGTCGATCGCCCGCGCCGCGGCGCGCACGTCGACGACGACGTTCTGCTGGGTGGTCGTGAGGACGGCACGGTCCGATTCCAGGAGGTACTGCGACGCGCCCTGCTGGCCCCTGGCGTACCGGTTGAGGATCGGATAGGAGACGTTCAGGCCGATCGACCAGTTCTTGAACCTCCGGTTGAAGACCTGCTGGTAGGCGTCGCCGAGCCCGTTCACGGCCAGAACGTTGCCGTCGGCGTCGTGCACCGTCCCGTCGAGACCGATGTTGCCGTAGCTCCCGACGAGGTTGACGCCCGGCAGGAGCTGATTCTTCCAGTACTCCAGGCGGACCTCGTCGGACTCGGTCTGGTAGGCCGCGGCCACGACCTCGGGCCGCTTCTCGATCGCCAGGCGCGTCCCCTGGGGCAGATCGACCGTCATGGGTTCCGAGTGAACGTCGTCGGTCGCGACGATGGGCACGTTGCCGAGGGCCGGGTCGATGTTCAGCTGGCGTCGGAGGCGGTCGAGGGCGTCGCCCACCTGCCCCTCGGCCGTGATGATGTCCTGCTCCGCCTGGGCGACGCCGACCTCGGTCTGTGTGATGTCGATCGGAGCGAGGGAGCCGACGTCGATCTTGATCTTGGTGATTCGATTCAGCTCTTGTGCGATGCGCAGCGACTCGCGTTTTACGTCCAGGTTCTGGATCGTGTAGACGAGATCCCAGTACGCCTGCTCGACGTTGTTGACGGCCGTCTGGACGCTGCGGACGTACTGCTGGTACGCCGCGTCACGCGTGTTCTTCGCGATGTAGATCTGCCACTTCGTGGCGGTGAACCCGAAGTTGCGAAGCAACGGCTGCGAGAACTGAATCGTGAGCCCCGCGTTGTAGGAAGGGTTGATGCCGCCAAAATTGTAGAACTGGGAGTTCGTCACGAAGCGGCCGCCGTTCGTGCCGAGCGTGAAGGTGCCGCCCCACGGCGCGAGCTGCTGGACCTGTGCGCCGTAGTTGTAAGTGTCCTGGACGATCCGGGGGGCGCCGGCGAGTTGGTTCGAGGCCGGCGAGTCCTGGTGGTTCCGGTTGGCGAAGCCGCTGAGCACCGGATCGAAGATTCCTTCGTTGGCGACGAGCTCGTAATCCGTGGCCGCGGCCGCGTTGACGGTGACATTCAGATCCTGATTGTTCGCGAGCGCGAGCGAGATTGCCTCGTCGAGAGACAGCTTGATCTGCCCGTCCACGGGAGCCGGAAACGCGCGCGGAGTCCGCTGGCCCGCCCGAGCGGAAACCGTCTGAGCCGTCTGCCCGGCCGCATCGAGAGTCCGCGCAAAAAAGCCGCCCAGAGCCAGGGCAGCGCAACCCCACCGAAGAATCGGGAACCTGCTCATTCCTGTCACTCCTTCGTCAATCCTTCTACGCACATGCCGGACGAATGTTTCCCCGAATCGCCCCTTTTCCCTTTCCGGAGCGTCATTTACCGGCGCGGCGACCCCACGCGGCGGAGACGTCCATCATACCGGAGGGGAGCTGCCGCTCCGGGGCGAAAGCTCTCCGGCATAGAAGCACGCCGCCGCCCGGCCGCCCGGCTTCGCGTCGAGCGGCGGCGTCTCGACGCGGCAGCGCGGACGAGCGATCGGGCAGCGCGGATGGAAGGCACATCCCGACGGCGGCGCTACGCGCGACGGCGGTTCACCCGAGAGAACGAGGCCCCGAGCTCTCGAGCCCTCCGTGGCCGCCGCCAGCAGCGCCACCGTGTAGGGATGCAGCGGCGATGCGGCCACGTCTGCAGCGCGCCCCTCCTCGACGATCCGCCCGCAGTAGAAGACCGCGACGCGGTCCGCCACGCGCGAGACGACGGCGAGATCGTGCGAGATGAAGAGCCCCGCCATCCCGGTCCGCTCCCGCAGGTCCGCGAGCAGGTTCAGGATCTGCGCCGCCACGGACACGTCCAGGGCCGACACGGGCTCGTCGCAGACGAGCAGCTTCGGTCGCGTCGCGAGCGCGCGCGCGATCGCGACGCGCTGGCGCTGCCCCCCGGAGAACTCCGATGGGTACCGGTCCGCGGCGAACGGAGAGAGGCCGACCTCCGTCAGGAGAGCCGCGACGCGCTCGGCGAGCGCGCGGCCCCCCGCCATCCGCTGGACGCGGAGCGGCTCCGCGATCTGATCGCCCACGCGGAGGAGCGGGTGCAGCGAGCTCTGCGGATCCTGAAAGACCATCTGGATGTCGCGCCGCTTCTTCCGAAGGCGCCGCCCCGACAGCGCGGTCCAGTCCTCGCCGTCGAACCGCATCTCGCCTTTCGTCGGTTCCTCGAGGCGGAGCAGCAGCCGGCCGGTCGTGCTCTTCCCGCTGCCGGACTCGCCGACGAGCCCGAGCGTCTCGCCGCGCGCGATCGCGAGCGACACGCCGTCGACGGCGCGAATGTGCCCCGCGGCCGCGCCGAAGAGGCCGCGGCGTACGGGATAGACCTTGACGAGCCCATTCGCCTCGAAGAGCGCCGGCTCGCCGTTCATGAGGCCCGCCGATCGCGGTCCGAGCCCGAGCCTGAACCTTCGTACAGAAAGCAGCGCACGCCGACGCCGCCGTCCGTGAAGAGCGGTGGCCGGGAGCGGTCGCACGGCGTGAAGCGCTCCGGACAGCGCGGCGCGAACGCGCAGCCTTCCTCGACGCGCTCGAAGAGATCCGGGACGGTTCCGGGGATGGCCGGGAACCGGCCGCGCGAACCGCCATCGATGTCGAGTCGCGGCCGGCAGGCGAGGAGCCCGCGCGTGTAGGGATGACGCGCCGACCGGAAGATCTCGGCCGTCGGGCCCTCCTCCACGATCCGTCCCGCGTAAAGGACGAGGACCCGGTCGCTCTCGCGCGCGACGAGCCCGAGATCGTGGCTGATGAGGAGCAGCGTCAGGCCGCGGCTTCGCCTCAGGCGAGCCAGCAGCTCCAGGACCTCGGCCGCGACCGTCGCATCGAGCGCCGTCGTCGGCTCGTCGGCGATCAGGAGCGCCGGATCGGCCGCGAGAGCGATGGCGAGACCGACGCGCTGCTTCTGTCCTCCGGAAAGCCGGTGTGGATACTCGTCCACCGCGGACTCCGGATCCGGCAAGGACACCTCGCGAAGACGATCGACCGCGCGCCGGCGAGCCTCCGCCGCCGACATCCGCGCGTGAAGACGGATCGCTTCGCCGATCTGGTCGCCGACGGTCCGGACGGGATCAAGGGCGGCGCCGGGCTCCTGAAAGAGCGTGCCGATGCGCGCCCCGCGAAGCCGCTCCCACTCCTTCTCGGGAAGGCCGAGAAGGCGCCGGCCCTCCCACGCGACCGCGCCCGATACGCGCGCGGACTCGGGCGGCAGCCCGATCAGGGCGCGCGCCAGCAGGCTCTTGCCGCAGCCGCTCTCCCCCGCGAGGGCCACCGTCTCTCCGCGCTTCAGCGTGAACGAAACGCCGTTCACCGCGGGAAACCACCGGCCCCAGCGCGGCAACTCGACCGAGAGGTCGGCGACGGAGAGGAGCGGCGCGGTCATCGGATCAACCGATCGTCAATTCTTCTTGACCGCCTCGAGCTCCTTGACGCGGTTCACGATGTCCCGATAGTTGGTGTTGAGGCCGTACACCTCAAGGAAGGTCCGGTAGGCGAGCTCGAGATCGCCGGTGTCCTGGTACACGCCGCCGAGATCGTAGAGGAGACCCACCGTCTCGACCTCCTTGATGTCGGGCGACTCGAGCCCCTTGCGATACCACTTGATCGCGAGCTGCGGCATGCCCTTCTCGAGGAAGCAGAGCCCGAGCATGCTGCAGCACTCGACCATGCGCGCGGGATCCTTGCTCGCGAGCTGGAACTCGCCGATGGCTTCGTCGGTCAGGCCCATCTCCTTGTAGGCGATTCCGAGGTTGAAATGGGTCTCGTAATCCTCGGCGGAGAGCTGCTGCTCGACACCCTTCTTGAACTCGCGGAAAATCTCCTCGAGCGAGGCTTCGCCCTCGGGCCCGCCGAGCGCCGGTGCGTCCGGCACGGGCGCCTCCTCGGCGAGCTCTTTCTCGAGCTCCTCGGCGAGATTGAAGAACTGCTGCTCGTCGGCGAAGAGGCTCTGCTCGTCCAGGACGGGCTCGGGGGCCGCGGTCTCCCCTTCCGGCGCCTCACCGGCCTTCTGCATCTCCTCCTCGAGGAGTGACCCGAGCTCCTCGTAGGAGACGAACTCGGAGTCCGACGGCGCGGCGATGCGCACGGAAGACGTCGCGCGGGGCGCCGTGATGTCCGGAGGAGGCGCCGCGGCGGGCGGAGGCGGAGCGGCCGGAGGAGGCGCCGCAGCGCGTGGCGGTGCCGGCGTCATCGCGGCTGACGGAGGCGGAGGCGCGGGAGCGGCCGGCTCCGGCTCGAAATCCTCGAGGAGCTCGGGAACCGGCAGCGGTTCCGGGAGGACCGGATGCGGGCCGCCCTCGAGGCCGAACTCGTCGAAAGCGGACTCGGCCGGCGCCGCGGGCGGCGGCAAAGCGGCGGGAGGCGGAGCCTGGGCCGCGGCCGCTCCGGAGGCGGCCGCGAGCGGCGGTGCGGGTGCCGGGGGCGCCGCCGCCGGCGAGCCGTAGCGCCGCAGCAGATTCTCGGCGTCGGCATTCCGGGCCGTGCTCCGGTAATAGGCCGCGAGCTCGTCGACTTCGCGGGCGAGGGCCGGATTCTGGGACTCGGCCATCAGCTCGATCATCCGTTCGCGCGCGCGCACGAGATCGGGCCGGCGGCGCACGAGCGTGCGCAGCCGCTCGACGGCCTTGTCCGCCAGGCCGTATCGGGCGAACACCTCCGCCTCGACGACGAGCGTCTCGACTTCGCGATCCTCGGGCGGGGCGGAAGGCGCCGCGGCAACCGGCGGCGGCGGAACGCCGGCGGGCGGAGGCGTCGGAGTCGGGAAGACCGGCGGCGCAACGGAGACGGCGGCGGGCGTCGCCGGAGCCGGCGGCTCGTCCTCGACCTCCACCTCGACTTCGATCTCGGGAGCGGGAGGCGCCGGTGCCGGCGACGCGGACGGCGCGAGCTCCTTGAGCCTCGCGGTCGCCTCCGCGTCTCCCGGCGAGAGAGCGAGCGCCCTGCGGTACATTGCGACCGCGACGTCGCTGTTTCCGAGGCGGACGGCTTCCGCCGCTGCCGTCGAGAGAAGCGCCGCAGCCTCCGGGCGACGGCCCTCCGCCTCGCGCACCTCCGCGAGCTTCTCGAGTGCCGGCCCGTAGGACGGCTGGGCCTCCAGAATCGGCGCCAGGTGCGCCGCCGCGCGCGCGAAATCCTTCACGGAAACCGCCGCGTCCACGGCCGGAAAGATCGCCGCGAGCGACGCGTCGGCGTTGCCCTGCGCGATGCGGACGCGCGAGAGCTGGACGCGGCACCCTTCGCTGGCGGGATCGAGCGCCAGACCCTGCTCCGCGGAGCGGACGGCCTCGGCGGGGTCTCCGGTGTCGAACTGCGCCTCGGCGAGGAGCGCGAGCCCCTCGGGTGTGGCCGGCGCCTTCTTGAGGATCGCAATGGCGGCGGCGGCGTTCTTCTGGGCGAGCATCGAGCGGACGAGCTTGCGCTGGACGTCCGCGTCGCCGGGCACGAGCTCGAGAGCCTTCTGGAAGACGGCGATCGCCTCGTCGTGGGCGCCCCGCTCGGCGAGCGCCGCGCCGATCACGCCGTATTGCGCCACCGCGTGGTTGATCTGGCGGTTGACGCGGTACAGGTCGGCCAACCGCGCCTGGATCTTGAGATCGCCCGGCTCGACCGCGACCATCTTCTTGTAGGCCGCGATCGCATCTTCGGGGCGGTTGTTCTTCGAGTAGTGGTCCGCCAGGACCTGGTACTGGCTCCGCGCGTCCTGCGTCAGGCCCTGCTTGTGGTAGAGGTCGGCGAGCTGCTCGTAGACCTCGAGCCGCGCCGGATCGATCTTGTTGATCTTCTTGTAGATCGCGATGGCCTTCAGGAAGAAGCCGTCCTTGGCATAGAAGTCCGCGATCCGCATGAAGAAGGGGATCGAGTCCGACGGCCGGTTGATCCGGACGTACAGGTCCCCGACCTTGTTCAGGGTCGAGATGTCCTTGGGGTTCTCCTCGAGGACGCGCAGGTACTCCTTCAGCGCGGCGTCGAGCTTTCCCCGGGCGAGCAGCTTCTCGGCGCCCTGAAGGATCTGATCCCGATTGGCCATGTTTGCCTAAATTCTAACCGGAGAAGGGCGTGCGCTCGGCCCGGGGCGCGCCGCCGAGGTCAGCGCGCCTCCCGGCGGCGCCCCGCCGGGACCGTCGCAACGGGCCGCGGAACGCCCTCGGCGACCCCTTCGAAGCTCAGACGATGCTCCGGGCAAGGTCCGTAGCGCCGCAGCGCGTCCCAGTGCTCCGAGGTGCCGTACCCCTTGTGATGCTCGAACCCGTACACGGGATAGCGGCGCGCGAGATCCCGCAGCAGCGCGTCGCGATGGACCTTGGCGACGATCGAGGCCGCCGCGATCGAGGCGCAGAGGGCGTCGCCGTGGACGATTGGAAGCTGCGGCCGGCGGACGCCCGGAATCGTCACCGCGTCGACGAGGAGCGCTTCGGCCGGCGGCGTCAGCGCGTCGACGGCCAGCCGCATGGCCTGAAGGCTCGCGCGAAGGATGTCGCGCTGATCGATCTCGCAAGCCGCCACGGTCCCGACGCCGAACGCCACGGCCCGCGCGCGCACGACGCTCGCGATCTTCTCGCGCGTCTCGGCGTCGAGGCGCTTCGAGTCGTCGAGACCCGGCAGCACGCATTCGGACGGAAGAATCACGGCCGCGGCGACGACAGGCCCCGCGAGACAGCCGCGCCCCACCTCGTCCACTCCCGCGACGAGACGGTATCCGCGGCGCGCGAGCTCGCGCTCGAGTCGATTCAGCCGGGAAAGGCGACCCAGCTCCGCGAACAGCGCGGAGAACGGGTCGGCGGGCACGGGGCGTCGGGGCTCCGCCTACTCGGCGCGCTTCTCGTCCCGCTTCTCGTCGATGCGGGCGGCCTTCCCCTTGCGCTGTCTGAGGTAGTAGAGCTTCGCGCGCCGCACGGCGCCCTTGCGCTCGACCTCGATGCGATCGATGACGGGGGAATGCAGGGGGAAGATTCTCTCGACGCCGATGCCGCTCGAGATCTTGCGGACGGTGAACGTCTCGCGCGCGCCTCCGCCGCGCCGCGCGATGACGACGCCCGCGAAGACCTGGATGCGCTCTTTCTCGCCCTCGCGCACTTTCACGTGGACGCGGATCGCGTCGCCGGGCGCGAAGTCCGGGACCTCGGCGCGCAGGGAGGGCTTTTCGACTTCCAACAGCAGGTCGCTCATGAAGGGTTCCTCGGCGAAAACGTCGGAGTTTAGACGAACCGGCCCGCCGCCGCAAGCCTACCCGCCGTCGGACTCCCCGGGCTCCACCGGGCGCTTTTTCAGCAGGTCCGGCCGGCGCTCCCGCGTGCGCTCGAGGGCCCGCGCGCGGCGCCATCGCTCGATGCGAGCATGATCGCCCGAAAGGAGGACGTCGGGAACCCGGAGCCCGCGAAACTCCTGCGGCCGCGTGTAGTGCGGGTAGTCCAGACGGTCTCCCACGAAGGAATCCCGCTCGACCGACTCGGCGCGGCCGACGACTCCGGGCACGCGGCGCGAAAGGGTCTCGACGAGCACGAGCGCCGCGGCCTCGCCTCCGGAGAGGACGTAGTCCCCGATCGAGATCTCCTCGTCGAAGAGCCCGAGGTCGCGCACCCGTTCGTCGATGCCCTCGTACCGGCCGCAGACGAGGAGCAGCCGTTCCCGCGCGGCGAGCCGCTCGACGCCCTCCTGGTCGAGACGCCGGCCGTCGGGAGAGAGCAGCACCCGCCAGGCGGGCGGATTCCCCTGTCGGGCTTCGATCGCCTCCGCGACGACCGGCGCGAGGAGCACCATCCCCGGGCCGCCTCCGTACGGCTCGTCGTCCGCCTTCCGGTGGCGGTCGCGTGCGAAGTCGCGCAGGTCGGTCACGGCGACCTCGAAGCGGCCGCCCTCGAGCGCCCGGCCGAGAAGGCTCTCCTCGAGCGGCGACCGGAAGAAGCCGGGAAAGAGGGTCAGGATCTCGATGCGCATCGGCGGCGGCTCCGAGGCTAGACGTCCGCCACGAGCTCGAAGAGGCCTCCCGGCGGATCGAGAACGATGCGCTTCGCCAGGGAGTCCACGCGCACGACGATCCCCGCGACGAAGGGCACGAGGACGAGCTTTCCTTCCGGCGTGCGCACCGTCAGGAGCGGTCCGGCGGCGGTCGTCTCGAGCTCCGCGGCCTCCCCGAGAGGCTGCCCCGCCTCGTCCTCGCACGGCCAGCCGCGGATCTCGTGCGCATAGTGGAAGCCTTCGGGCGCGCGAAACGCGTCCGCCTCGGGAACGTAGAGCTCGCCGCCCGAAAGAGCCCGCGCGGCCTCGACGCCCACGACGCCCTCGAATCGCAGAAGCATCCGTCGCGCGTGGGGCCGGGCCGATGCGACGACGAGTGCCCGCTCTTTGCCCGCGCGCCTCCAGGCGACGCGGGTGGCCGGCCGGAAGCGCTCGGGAAAATCGGTCGCGAGATCGACGGAAACCTCTCCGTCGAGGCCGTGGGGCCGGCGGACGAGGCCGACGAGAAGAACCGCGGCCTCTCCGTCTAGTCCTTGACCCGCACGACGGCGCGCTTCCCCCGCGCCGAGGCGGCGGCGTTGACGAAGCCGCGCAGCGCCCGCACGGTGCGCCCATCGCGCCCGATGAGCCGGCCGCGGTCGCCCGCCGGAACCGAGATCTCGTAGATGGTCGTCGGTCCTTCAAAGAACTCGTGCACGCGCACCTCGTCCGGATGGTCGGACAGGCGCTTGACGACCGTCTCGACGAGCTTGCGCATCAGGACGCGGCAGGGACGGCGGCCGGCTCGGGCCGCGCGAGGAGCGACGCGACGGTCGGAGAGAGGCTCGCGCCCTTCGCGACCCAGAAGCGGGCGCGCTCCCGGTCGAAGGACAGCACGGCCGGCGAGACGACGGGGTCGTACGAGCCGAGCTCCTCGAGCACCTCGGCCCGCGCCGTGCGGCGCGAATCGGAGACGACGATGCGGTAGTACGGACGATTGCGGGCGCCCATGCGGCGCAGCCGGATTTTCACCATGGTTCGACGGTCCTTTCCCTATTCCTCGAAAACGGCGGATTCTAGCAGGTTGCTGAAAAAGGGGGCGGCCTGCGAGCCTACTTCGGGGCGGGCAGGGGGATGCGCGACATGTCCATTCCCCGGCCCCCCTTCTTCGCCATCCGCATGAGCTTTCGCATCTGCTGGTACTGCTTCAGAAGCCGGTTGATCTCGGCAACCGACGTC
>DATJZU010000138.1:0-3157 GCA_035498835.1 Thermoanaerobaculia bacterium | reverse complement strand
GTCATAACGGCCGAGAGCGCCGAGCGCGCCCGCGAGGCTCGCGCGCAGCCCGCTGTCGCTCGGATTGGCCTCGACGAGCTTCGCGTACTCGGCCGCGGCCTCCGCGTACTTACCGGCCTGGAAATGCATCGCCGCGAGGTTGCGGTCCCCCGTCGGAGACTTCGCCGACAGATACCCGAGGCTCTGCAGCTTCTTGACGACCTCCGGATCGACCCGCGAGTCCGCCGCGACGCTTCCCGGGACCGGCGTCGCACCCCGGCTCTCCCACGTCGGGACCGGTGCCGGCACGGGCAGATCGAGGGCCTCGGAGAGGACGCGGCCCGGCATGTCGGAGCCCTTGCCGAGGCCGTTCAAAGCGAGCACCGTCGGCGCGATGTCGAGGATCGAAGGCGACTCGAGCCGCGTGCGCGGCCGGACGCCGCGGCCGAAGAGATAGAGGATCCCCTCGATTCGGTGATAGCGCTCGCTGACGCGCCGCATGTCGCGCGTCTTGCTCGGATCGTCGGGCAGGCGGCCGAGCTCGAATCCGTGGTCCGAGAGGACGAGGAGCGTCGTGCGCGCATCCATCGCGGCGAGGTATTCGCCGACGAGGCGGTCCGCGTAGAGGTACATCTGCTCGACCGCGTGGCCATATTTCTTCTGCTGCTCGAGGAGCTCGCCCGAGAGACCGCTCGCCCGGAAGAGGTGGCCGAACAGGTGCGACGCCGAATCGACGCCCTCGACGTAGACGAAGAGATCGTCGGGTTTCTCGGTCTTCCAGAGATACAGGCCGATCTGCGTGTAGGAGCCGGCGGTCGCGTAGGCCCACTTGAAGTGCGACAGGTCGTCCTCGAACCGGAACGGCGCGGCCCACTCCTCCGGCGACACGTCCACGAACGGCGCGAGCTCTTCACGGGTGACGTCCTGCGGCCGCCGCCGGAACGGCTGCAGCTTCGCCTCGAGCTCGGGCGGCGAGGTCGTACCGGGCGCGTTCGCGTCCTTGAGCCCGTCCTCGAGCAGGAAGTGATACGCGAAGTGATCGCTGACGACGGAGCCGCGGATGTTCTCCGCGGGCCACGTCGCCCACCAGCCGACGACGTCGGTCGTTCGGCCGCCGGTGGACAGGATGTTCCAGAGGGCCTGGACCCTGCGCATCTGGCTCGTCACGGGGAGCTGTTCGCCCGTCGAGGGATTGACGGCGACGAAATGGCCGATGTGATGCTCCGCGGGCGTCTTGCCCGTGGCGATCGTCGTCCAGATGACCGGCGAGAGGAGCGGCTCCTGCGACTTCAGGGGACCGTAGGCGCCCTCCCGCCGCAGGCGCGCGAAGTTCGGGAGCTTGCCTTCCGACATGAGGAGGTCGATCGTCTCGGGATCGGCGCCGTCGATGCCGAGGACCATCACGCGGCCGCCCTTCCCGCGGCGCGCGCAGCCCGAAACGAGCAGGGCGCCCGAGAGCAGAACGCCCGCGAGTGCGAGGACCGCTACTTGCCGTCGTTTCGCCAGATCTTGCCCCCCTTCATGACGAAGAACACTTTCTCGGTGCTGTGAATGTCCGCGAGGGGATTTCCCGGGACGGCGACGATGTCGGCTTCCTTCCCGGCCTCGAGCGTCCCGATCGACGCCGCGAGGCCGAGAAGCTCGGCGGCCGTGGCCGTCGTCCGCAGGGCTGCGGCCGGCGACATGCCGAGCCCGACCATGAGGCCGAACTCGCGTCCGTTCATCCCGTGGGGAAAGACGCCCGCGTCGGTTCCGAAGGCGACGCGGACCCCGGCCTTGAGGGCGCGGCGGAACATGTCGGAGCGGACCGCGATCGCCGCCTTGGCCTTCGCCGCGATCGCCGGCGGGTAGTCGGCGTCGGGCCGCGTCACCCACTCGCCCGCCATGAGCGTCGGGACCAGATACGTGCCCTTCGTCTTCATGAGCGCGAGCGTCTCGTCCGTCATGAAGGAGCCGTGCTCGATCGAGTCGATACCGGCTTTGACCGCGGACCGTGCCGCGAGATCGCCATGCGCGTGCGCCGCCGTCTTGCGGCCGAGCCGGTGCGCCTCGTCGACGGCGGCGGCGATCTCCTCGTCGGTCATCTGCGGCGCGCCCACGTCGTCGCCGAGCGAGAGGACGCCTCCGGACACGCACATCTTGATGACGTCGGCGCCGTACTTGACCTGGAGGCGCACGGCCTGCCGCGCCTGATCCGTCCCGACGAGCTTGCCTTTCTCCGGACCGTATTCCCCCGGGCCGAACGTCCCCTCGGGAAATCCCGTCCGGTCGCAGTGGCCGCCGACGGCGCCGAGCGCGTAGCGCGAGACGAGCATGCGAGGGCCCGCCACCCATCCCTTGGCGATGGCGTTTCGCAGGCCGACGTCGATGTCGTCGGAGGCGCCGACGTTCCGGACCGTCGTGAACCCCGCATCGAGCGTCTTCCGGGCGAAGGTCTGGGCGAGGTACGCGTCCTCCGCGACGGTGCGCCGCAGGCCGTCGAAGAAGCTCTGAAGATAGTTGCCGCCACCTTCGAACGTGACGTGCGTGTGGGCGTCGATGAACCCGGGCAGCAGCGTCGCGTCGCGCAGATCGACGACGGTCGCGCCGGCGGGGACGGCGATTCCCGCGCCGACCGCCTTGATCCTGGACCCCTCGACCACGACGACCGCGTTCTCGAGGACGCGATCGCCCGTGCCGTCGAAAAGCCGCGCGGCGCGCAGCACCGTCACGGACGGCGGGGTCGGCGACGGCGCCGGAGGCTTCTGGCCGAAGGCGGCCGCGGCGGCCAGGAATGCGAGGGCGGATCCCAAGAATCGGCGCATCGAGACTCTCCTTTTCTCCTCTAAGCGGACTCGGGTGGCAGGATCTCGCGCCGGCGGGACAGGAAGATCGCGGCGCCGGCGGCGAGCGCGATCGCGCCGGCGATCAGATTCTTGGCGGTTGCCGAGAACACGAACATCAGACAGATGGCCAGGGCCGCGAGGGGAATGACCGGTCCGCCGGGCAGACGGACGGTGCGCTCCGTCGCGGGCATCTTGCGCCGGAGGATCGGGACCGCCGCCGCCGTCCCGATGTAGGAGGCGAGCCTTGCGATCACCGACAGCTCGGCGAGCTGCTCGGCGGTGCCGGTGAGCATCAGCGCCGCCGCGAGTCCGGACTGCGTCAGAATCGCGACGTAGGGCGTGTGGTACTTCGG
>DATJZU010000137.1:0-12937 GCA_035498835.1 Thermoanaerobaculia bacterium | reverse complement strand
TGCCGCGCGCGCTCCTCGTCGCGCGCACCATCCACGTCCGGCCGGAGCAGGCGCTCGCGGCCACGCTCCACCCGCGGCTCGATCCACGACAGGCCGCGGTCGTCGAGGACGAGGCCGCGCGGTTGCCCGAGGGCGGCGCGTCGGATCCGGCGGGCGGCGTCCGCCTCGTCTCGCGGCGCTCCTCGCGCGTCGAGCTCGCCGCGGAGGCGCCGGCCGAACGGCTGCTCGTCTTCTTCGACGCGTTCGAGGAGGGATGGACCGCGGCCGTCGACGGCGCAGCGGCCGACGTCTTCCGCGCCGACACGGCGTTTCGCGCGGTGAAGGTTCCGGCCGGTCGACATCGCGTCGTCTTCTCGTACCGGGCGCCTGGCCTTCGCGATGGCGTGCGCCTGATGTTCGCGGGTCTCCTCGGCCTCGCGCTCTTCGTGACCCGAGCGCGGCGAAGTGCTAAGTTATCGCCCGCAAAATCGTCCTGACTCGAGAGGAGAAGAAATGGACCAGAAGGAATTCCTGGCGAGGCTCGACGCTCTGGTGGCCGAGAAGCACCTCCTGAAGCATCCGTTCTACGTGCTTTGGAACGAGGGCAAGCTCTCGCGCGAGGACCTGCGCCAGTACGCCGTCTCCTACTACCCGCAGGTCGCGAACTTTCCGCGCTACGTCTCGGGCGTCCACGCGTCCTGCGAGGACGCGGCGCTGCGGCAGGAGCTCCTCGAGAACCTGATCGAAGAGGAGCGCGGCGCGGAGAACCACCCGGCCCTCTGGCGCCGCTTCGCGGCCTCGCTCGGGGCCGCCTCGTCGGATCTCGCGAGCGCGCCCCGCACGCCCGAGATCGCGGCCGCCGTCGAGGAGTTCCTCGCCGCGACGCGCTCCGGCTCGGTCGCCGAGGGGCTCGCGGCGCTCTACGCCTATGAGTCGCAGATTCCCGAGATCGCGAAGACCAAGCGCGAGGGGCTGGCGTCCTACTACGGCATCGCGGACGCCGCGGCCACGAAGTTCTTCACGGTCCACGAGGAAGCCGACGTTTGGCACCGGCAGGTCGAGCGGGAGGCCCTCGGACGCATTGCCGAGACGCCGGCCGACCGGGAGCGTGCCCTCGCGGCCGCGGGCCGCTGCCTCGACGCGCTCAACCGAGCGCTCGACGGCGTGATGCGGGAGATCGGACGAGCCTGATCCGCATCCGCGCCGTCCTGTTCGACGCCGGCGCGACGCTCCTCCATCCCGACCCTCCCGTCGAGGAGGTCTACGCGCGCGAACTCGCGCGGGACGGGGCGCGTTTTCCGGCGTCGGCCGTTTCGGAGGTTCTCGGCGACTCCTGGCTCGAGGTCCAGCGCGCCGCCGCTGCGTCGGACCGTTACGGCGGCGTCACCGGGGAGCCGGAGTTCTGGAGGCGCTTCCTCGACGGCGTGCGGCGCCGCCTCGACGGAGGGCGCGTCTCCGAGGAGGCGTTCGCGCGGCTCGCCGCGCACTTCCGCGACCCGGCGTCCTGGGCCGTCTACGGCGACGTCGTCGCGACGCTCGACCGGCTCGCGGCGGAGGGGCTGCCGCTCGCCATCGTCTCGAACTGGGACTCGCAGCTGCCCGGCCTGCTCGCGGACCTCGAGCTCGCTCCGCGTTTCGACGCGATCCTCGTCTCGGCGATCGAGGAGACCGGCAAGCCCGATCCCGAGATCTTTCGCCGCGCGTGCGCGCGCCTCGGCGTGCCGGCCTCCGAGGCCCTCCACGTCGGTGACTCGCCGCGCGAGGACTACGAGGCGGCGCGGTCCGCCGGGCTCCATGCCCTGCTCCTCGACCGGGCCGGGCGGCACGGAGGCGCACCGGACCGGATCGAGAGCCTCGCCGAGTTGCCGGCGCGGATGGGTCTCGCCGATCGCGAGGCCGCGCCCGGCCCTTCTTCTGCTATCCTCCGGCGCGTTTGAGCTCCACCCAGAAGCTCTTCCGGACCAAGTCGCTCGACGCGATCGTCGGCGACGCCGAGGCGAACGAGCACAAGTTGAATCGCGTGCTCGGCCCGATCGAGCTGATCTCGCTCGGCATCGGAGCCATCGTCGGCGCGGGGATCTTCGCGGTCATCGGAACGGCCGCGGCCGGCGGCGCGCACCACCCGGGCGCCGGTCCGGCGCTCGTCATCTCGATCCTGATCACGGCCATCGGCTGCGGCTTCTGCGCGCTCTGTTACGCGGAGTTCGCGGCGCTCGTGCCGATCTCGGGCAGCGCCTACACCTATTCGGCCGCGACGCTCGGAGAGCTCGTGGCCTGGATCATCGGATGGGACCTCATCATCGAGTACGCGATGGGCAACGTGGCCGTCGCCGTTTCGTGGTCAGGCTACTTCTGCGAGCTGCTCAAGGGCTTCGGCATCATCGTGCCCGAGTGGCTCCAGACCGACCTGACGACGGCGATCAAGACGCCGGGATTCCTCGCCGCGGCGCCGCACGTCTTCGGCATTCCGATCGTCTTCAACCTGCCGGCCGTGCTGATCGTCGCGCTGGTGACCTGGGTCCTCGTGATCGGCGTGAAGGAATCCTCGAAGTTCAACGACGTCATGGTGCTGACGAAGGTCGCGATCCTGATCTTCTTCATCGTCGTCGGCGCCTTCTACGTCAAGCCGGCCAACTGGCATCCGTTCGCGCCGACGGGTTGGGCGGGGATCGGGTCGGGGGCGGCGCTGATCTTCTTCGCGTACATCGGGTTCGACGCCGTCTCGACGGCGGCCGAGGAATGCCGCAACCCGCAGCGCGACATGCCGATCGGCCTGCTCGGCTCGCTCGGCATCTGCTCGGTCTTGTACGTGGCGACGGCCCTGGTCCTGACCGGCATCGTGCCGCTTTCGCAGATCCAGGGCTCGAGCGAGCCGCTCGCCAAGGCGTTCTCGCTCCTCGGCATGAACTGGGCCGCCGGCGTCGTCGCTTTCGGCGCTGTCATCGCGACGACGGCCGTGCTCCTCGTCTTCCAGTACGGCCAGCCCCGCATCTTCTTCTCCATGGCCCGGGACGGCCTGCTTCCGGATTCGTTCGCCCGCATCCACCCGAAGTACCGCACGCCGCACGTCACGACGATCTGGACGGGGGTCGTCGTCGGGGTGCTCGCGGCCGTGGCGAACCTGGACGTCTTCGTCGAGCTGACGAACATCGGCACGTTGTTCGCCTTCGTGCTCGTCTGCGCGGGCGTCCTCGTCTTGCGACGCAAGGAACCGAACCGGCCGCGGCCGTTCAAGACGCCGCTCGTGCCCTTCGTGCCGATCGCGGGCATCGTGATCTGCCTCTACCTGATGAAGAATCTGCCGATGGCGACGTGGATCCGGTTCGGCGTGTGGCTCGCGATCGGCCTCGTTCTCTACTTCTCGTACGGCTACCGGCACAGCCGCTTCGGCGCCGCCGGCCGCGGCGCGTCGGCCCCCCCGGCAAAGTCGTAGCAACCGGTTGGAAGGAAAGGCCGGTCCGGCTTGTTCGGCCCGGCGAGGAGGTGTTTCGCATGAGTTTTCGGAGAACGGTCCTCGTTCTGCTCGCCGCCGCCGTCGCCGTGCCCGCCGCGGCCGACCAGATCACCAAGAAGTTCGACTGGTCGCCCGTCGGCGGAATCCAGGACGTGAACGTCGAGGTGCAGCACGTCGTCGTCGGTCAGATCGTCTTCGACCTGGGCTCGACGCTGAAGGGCACTCCGGTGCGCAAGTCGAGCGCCAATGCGAAGGTGCGGATCGACAACAACGGCTTCATCGACACGGAGGTGGGTGTCGCCGTCGTCGTCTTCGACGAGGAGGGCAACGTCGTCGCCACCGGCTCCGGCGGAACGCAATGGGGTTACCTGAACAAGGGCGACCGCGCGCGCTACACGATCAACTTCCCTTACGTGTACCGCAACTTCGACAAGGCCAAGTCCTTCCTCATCACGCTCGAGACCAAGGAGAAGGGGAGAAAAGCTCCCGGCCCCACGCCGACGCCGGTCCCCTAGGATTCCGGCTCCCACGTCCCCAAGGTGAAGGCCTAGGCGGCCCGCCCGGGTGATAGGGTCGTTCTCCTTTCGGAAGGAGGACGACCATGCTCCGCAAACTCTCGCTGGTACTGCTGGCCGCCGCCCTGGCCGCGCCGCTCGCGGCGCAGCAGGTCACCAAGAAGTTCGACTACGCGCCGGTCAACGGCGTGCAGGACCTGAAGTTCGAGCTCGACAAGGTGAGCCTGAACCAGATCACCTTCAAGCCCGGTAAGTCGCTCGGCGCAGGCATCCGCAAGTCGGACGCCGCCGCCGACGTGCGCGTCGACAACAACGGCGCGGCGGACAAGATCGTGGGGGTCGCCGTGGTGATGTTCGACGGCGAGGGAAACGTCGTGGCGGCCGGATCGAGCGGAACCCACGTCGGGTACCTCAAGGCTGGCGAGCGCGACATCGCCCGGATCGAGTTTCCGTACGTCTTCCGGCACATGGACAAGGCGAAGACCTTCGTCGTCACGATGGAGATGGCGGACCGGCCGAAAGACTAGCGGGGTCCGGGGTCGGCGGGCGGCGCGAACCCCGGCACGTCGCGCCCCGCGTAGCCCGTCAGCTCCGCATAGGCGCGCCCGGTCACGGCGACCCCGGCGCGCGTGCCCGAGACGCGGCAGGCGCCCTCCCAGTACGTCACGCCGGTGGACTTCTCGGTCACGAGCTCCTGGTCGGGGAGCAGCGGCGAGATTTCGAGCGCGAGGCGCAGCGGAGCCACGGCGATCCGCCAGCTCGCCGGGTAGGTCGCCCTCGTGCGCGGCGACGTCCACCGCGCCGTCTCCTCGAGGGTCACGCCGTCCCATGCCACGGGCACGGGCGCGCCCGAGGGCGGGACGAAGGTGCCGGAGGAGAACGGGGTGGCCCGGCCGGCGGCGTCCCGCAGCCGGTAGAGCATCAGCTCCGAGCGGTCGGAGAGCTGGACGCCGAACCAGTCCCAGCCGGCCACGCCGGCGGGAAGCGCGCCGGGACCCCACTCGTGGTCGAACCAGGCCGAGCCGGTCAGCGCCGTGCGCCGGCCGCCGCGGGAGAGCGTCCCCGAGGCGTCGAGCCGGGTGATCGAGACGTAATGCGAGTACTCGTTCGCGCCCGCGCCCTTCCTGGAGACGCCGCCCGGGCCGTGAGCGACGGGAGCCTTCGCGGCCCGCAGCGCCAGCTCGAGCGCACCGTCCGGGCCGTTCGCGCGCAGCCGATGCACGCCGCCCGATTCCTCGGCCGACCAGTTCTCGTTCCGGACGCGGAGGCGTCCGGCATCGGCCGAGGCGATGCCCGGCAGCTCCAGGTGCGCCTTTTCTTCGTACCGGAACGTCTTTCCGGAGACGTCGGTCCACGCGAAGTGCGCGAGGTGGAGCGAGCCGGCGCGGAAGAACGTGAGCTCGAAGCCGTACGGCTTCCCGGACGCGTCGGCGAGGTGTCCCGTGTAGTACCACCACTCGACCGCGGCGTCCGGGTGCGCGCCGTGGTCGCGCGGGAACTCGAGGCCCGGGGCGGCCGCGAGAAAAAGCACGGCGATCCCCGCGAGGACCATCATTCCTCGGCCAGCGCGGCCGCCGGATTCACGCCGGCCGCGAGCCGGCCCGGATAGACGCCCGCCAGGAGGGACGCGGCGAAGACGAACGCCGAGGCCCCGAGGAGGCGCGCGGCCGGGATCGCGGGGACGACCGTCCAGCCGAAGGATTGCGGGTTGATGACCGCGAGCAGCAGGAAGGCGAATGCGGCCGCGGCGGGCAGAGCGGCGGCCGCGGCGGTGAGCGCGGTGAGACCCGCTTCGAGGAGCACGGCGCGGCGGATCTGCGGTGCCGAGGCCCCGACGGCGCGCAGCAGCCCGAAGGAGCGGCGGCGCTCGATCGCCGACGCGACGAGCGCGTTGGCGATGCCGAGGATCGCGACGAGGACGGCGATCGCTTCGAGGGCGTGGGTGACCGCGAACGTGCGGTCGAAGATGCGGAGAACCTGGCGGCGCAGTTCGACGTTCGTGGCGATCGAGAGGGCGTAGCGGCCATTGGCCGCCGTCAGGATCCGCCGGCGCAGGTCGGGCGCGTCCACGCCCGGCGCCGCGAGGACGGCGACGCTCGTCACCCGGCGGTCGTCGAAGAGCGCGAGATAGAGCGCGCGGTCGAGCAGCACCGTGCCGCGGTCGTTCGAGTAGTCGCGGTAGACGCCGGCCACCTCGAAGCGCCGTTCGCCTCGGGGCGTCGCGATCGTGACGGCGCCTCCCGCGCCGACGCCGAATCGGCGGGCATAGGGCTCGGAAACGAGAGCCTGACCGAGCGCGCGCGCCCGCTCCGCCACGGCGTGCGCATCGGCGCCGTCGGTCAACGGGAGCCCGCCGAGGCGGGCCAGAACGCGGAAGTCGCCGGAGCCCAGGGTCCAGGGCCGGCCCTGCGCGTCCACCTGGTCGCGCGCGCGGAACGGATCGACCGCGGCGACGCCCGGCTGCTCCCTCAGGAACGCGACCACGTCTTCGGGCAGATCGCCGATGACGCCGGAGGCTCTTCCCGCGGGCGACTTGACCCAGAGGTCGGAGCGCAGCGTCGACTCGACCCAGACGCGCACGGTCTCGCGGATCGACGCCACGGTCACGATCATCGCGAGCGTCATGCCGAGCGCGAGGGCGAGGGCCGTGACGGCGATTGCGTTGCGCGCGACCGATCCGCCGAAGAACCGGCTCGCGAGCCGCCCCGGTTCCCCGAAGAGCCGCGCGAGCGGGCGCACGAACACCCGATCCGCGGCGCGCACAAGGAGAGGGGAGACGAGCGCGAGCGCCGCCACGACGAGCGCGACGGCCGCGAACCCGAAGACCGGGAAATCGGCGACGGCGGGAGCCGCGGCGGCCGCCGCAGCCGCGGCGATGAGGAATGCCGCCGCGATCGTCCGTCCTCGCAGCCGCCGTTGCCGGACGCTCTCGATCGAGCCGGCCCGCAGCGCCGCCGCGGGCTCGACCCGGATCGCCTCCGCGGCGGGAAGCGCCGCCGCCGCCACGGCCGCCAGAAGGCCGACGGCGCCCGCGAGCAGCGCCGGCCCGGCGAATGCCGAGGGGCCGATCTTCGCCGTCGGCAGATAGACGCCGGTCACCGTCGCGGAGACGGCCCGAAGGGCCGCGCGGGAGAGGAGCGCGCCGCCCGCCTGCCCGAGCGCGGTGCCGGCGATTCCGACGGCGAGCCCCTCGAGCAGGAAGACACCGAAGAGCATCGCGCGCGAGGTCCCGATCGACCGAAGCGTCGCGATCTCGGGCCGCCGGCGCAGGACGGAAATCGACACGGCGTTGGCCACGAGGAACATCCCGACGAGAAGCGTCAGAGATCCGAGGGCGTTCAGGTTGAATCGGAACGCACGCACCATGCGGTCGGCCGTGGCCGCGGCCCGGGTGGGCGGCTCGAGCGAGAGGCCCGGAGCGAGCGCCGCGGCGAGGCGCCGGCGGACCGCAGCGTGGTCGGCGCCGGGCGCAAGCACGACGTCCACCCGGTCCACCAGCCCGGCCTTTCCGAGGATCCGCTGTGCGGTGAAGAGGTCGGTCACGGCGACGTCGCCGCCCGAGGCGCGCGCGACACCGGACAAGGCGAGGAGGCCGGCGACCCGAAGCCGGTGCGTCCGGCCGCCGGCGAGCAGCGTGATCGCGCCGCCCGGAGCCAGCCCGTGGCGCCGCGCGAACGGCTCGGGAAGGAAGACGGCGTCTCCCGAGAGAAGGCGCGCGCGCGAGGCGCGCGGGTCCGAGACGATCGCGATGTCCCGGACGGCGGCGTCGCCGCCGGCGTCGAGGCCGAGGATCTCCACGAGCTCTCCTGAGTCGTCGCCGACGACGGCCCAGCCGGTCACCGCAGGCGAGAAGGCGCCGACATCCCAGAGGAACGAGAGGCGCTCGAGCGCCGCGACCGGAACGCCGGCGGCGCCGGTGACGACGAGATCGCTCCTTCCCGAGATCGAGGCGGCGGCGTCGCGGAACGATTCGGTGACGCTCGCGTTGGCGCGGCCGATCGCCGCCACGGCGGCCACGCCGACGGCGACGCCCAGCACCGGCAGGATCACGCGCAGCGGATGCCGCCGCGCCGGCCCGAGGACGAGGGCACGAAAGACGGAGGAGAGACCTAGCACCGGACGAGTCTCCCATGAGCTCGCGGCGCGAGGAGTCTCCCGAGGTCATCGAGGGAGGAGCCTCGCGCCGCGGGAGCCGGAGCGTAGCGAGGGGAGCAGGCGAACGATCGAGGCCCTTTGGCCGAGTCGTTCGCCGGTGGCAGCCGCCGGTCCGACGAAGGCTTCAGTCGCTCATCGAATCGGCGGCTGCCAGCTCCCCGAGCAAGCTACGGCGACGAGAATTGCGCCTCCTCCGTCGACCCCCGAAGCGCCGCGGTGGCCGTCAGGCCGCCCGCGATGACCGATCCCACATCGTCGAAGTATCCCGTACCGACCTCGCGCTGATGCCGCGTCGCCGAATAGCCGTGCGCCTCGCTTCCGAACTCGGCCTCCTGGAGCCGCGAGTACGCGGCCATGCCCTCGTCCTTGTAGGCGCGGGCGAGCTCGAACATGCCGTGATTCAGCGCGTGGAAACCGGCGAGCGTCACGAACTGGAACTTGTAGCCCATCCGCGAGAGCTCGACCTGGAATCGCCGGATCGTTCCCGGGTCGAGCTTCTTCTTCCAGTTGAAGGACGGCGAGCAGTTGTACGCGAGGAGCTTGCCCGGGAAGCGCGCATGGATGGCCTCCGCGAAGCGCCGAGCCTCCTCGAGGTCGGGTGTCGATGTCTCGCACCAGAGCAGATCCGCGTACGGCGCGTACGCGAGGCCGCGCGCGATCGCCATGTCCAGGCCGCCGCGGATGCCGAAGAAGCCTTCCGTCGTCCGCTCGCCGGTCAGGAACGGCCGGTCCCGCTCGTCGACGTCGCTCGTCAGGAGCTGCGCGCTGTTCGCGTCGGTGCGCGCGACGATGAGCGTCGGCGTGTCGGACACGTCCGCCGCGAGGCGCGCGGCGACGAGGGTCCGGACGAAGGCGCCGGTCGGCACGAGGACCTTGCCGCCCATGTGCCCGCACTTCTTCTCCGAGGCGAGCTGGTCCTCGAAGTGAACGGCCGCCGCGCCGGCCTCGATCATGCCCTTCATGAGCTCGAACGCGTTCAGGGGGCCGCCGAAGCCCGCTTCCGCGTCCGCCACGATGGGCGCGAACCAGTACACGCCGTTCTTTCCCTCCGCGTGGTGAATCTGGTCGGCGCGCTGCAGCGCACGATTGATGCGCCGCACGACCTCGGGGACCGAGTTGACGGGATAGAGGCTCTGGTCGGGGTACATGTGGCCCGACAGGTTCGCGTCCGCCGCGACCTGCCAGCCGGAGAGGTAGATCGCCTTCAGCCCCGCCTTGACCTGCTGCATCGCCTGGTTGCCGCTCATCGCGCCGAGCGCGGCGACGAACTCCTCGGTGTGCAGGAGGTACCAGAGGCGGTGCGCGCCCATCTCGGCCAGCGTGTGGCGGATCTCGATCGAGCCGCGCAGCCGCGCGACGTCCTCGGCGGCGTACGGACGGCAGATCCCTTCCCAGCGCGCGTTCTCGCTCCACTCCTCGCGGATCCGGCGGGCGTCTTTGGGCTGCATGGATCGTCTCCTCTCGATTTCAGGCGTTGGACGTTTCGAGTTTCAAGAGCTCGTCGTAGGCGGGAAGCGTCAGAAAGTCCTCGAGCTCGGGCGCCTCGATCAAGCGGTCGAAGAGCGCGGCCGCGAGGTCGTAGTGGCCCGCGGTCCAGGCCGGCCGACCCAGGCGCTTCTCGAGCGACTTCGTCTCGTCGCGCCGGACCTCGCGATAGAGGTCGCGCGTCACGCGCACGCCGTCCTCGAGGCGGGCGCCATGGCGAATCCACTGCCAGACCTGCGCGCGCGAGATCTCGGCGGTCGCGGCGTCCTCCATGAGGTGGTCGAGCGGGACGCAGCCGGAGCCCGAGAGCCAGGCCGCGAGATAACGGATGCCGACGTTGACGTTGTGCCGCAGGCCCGCCTCGGTGACCGGGCCTTCCGGAACCTGCAACAGGTCCGCCGCCGCGACGGCGACGTCCTCTCGGAGCCGCGCGATCTGGTGCGGTCCGGGCATCGCCGCGTCGAAGACGCCGAGGGCGGTCGCGACGAGGCCGGGATGCGCGACCCAGGTCCCGTCGTGTCCCGCGGCGGCCTCGCGCTTCTTGTCGGCCACGACCTTCTCGATCGCCGCGTGATGCGCCGCCGGATCGTCCTTGATCGGGATCTGGGCCGCCATGCCTCCCATCGCATGGATGCCGCGCCGGTGGCACGTTCGGACGAGGAGCTCCGAGTAGGAGCGCAGGAAGTGCCGGTCCATCGTCACGCGTCCGCGGTCCGGCAGGAGCGACTCCGGCCGCGCGCGGAGCTTCTTGATGAAGCTGAAGATGTAGTCCCAGCGCCCGCAGTTGAGTCCGGCCGAGTGCTCGCGCAGCTCCCAGAGGATTTCGTCCATCTCGAAGGCCGCCGGCAGCGTCTCGATGAGCACCGTCGCGCGGATCGTGCCGCGCGGAATGCCGAGGGCGTCCTGCGCCGCGACGAACACGTCGTTCCAGAGGCGCGCTTCGAGATGGCTCTCCATCTTGGGCAGGTAGAAGTAGGGGCCGGTGCCCTTCGCGAGGAGGCGGCGCGCGTTGTGGAAGAAGAAGAGCGCGAAATCGAAGAGCGAAGCGGAGACGGGCTGCCCGTCCACGAGGACGTGCTTCTCGGGCAGGTGCCAGCCGCGCGGCCGGACCATCAGCGTCGCGACGCGTTCCTCGAGGCGGTATTGCCGTCCCGTCTCCGGCGCGACGAAGGCGATCGAGCCCTCGACGGCGTCGATCAGGTTGGCCTGGCCGGCGACGAGGTTCGCCCACGTGGGAGAGTTCGAGTCCTCGAAGTCCGCCATGAAAACGCTCGCGCCGGAGTTGAGCGCGTTGATGACCATCTTGCGGTCGGTGGGCCCGGTGATCTCGACGCGCCGGTCGAGGAGGTCCGCGGGCGGCGTCGCCACGGACCAATCGGATGAGCGCAGGTCCGCGCTCTCCGGCAGGAAGTCCGGCAGCGCGCCGGCGTCGAGCCGGGCCTGCATCTCGCGGCGGCGCGCGATGAGCTGCCGGCGGCGCGGCTCGAAGGCGCGCGCGAGCCGGCCGAGGAGATCGAGGGCTCCCGGCGTCAGGACCCGGTCGCTCGAGGCGGTGTCCGGACCGAGGACATCCACGCCGGCGGGTCCGGCGACGGCCTCTGCGCGGGCGAGAAGCGACGTGTTCATCGCGGGCTGTCAATGTCTTTCTTTCGAGAAGCGAAGTCAATAAATATAGTGTAATCAGACTGTTATGATGTAATACGTTGTAAGGATCCGTTTGCAAAGTTGTGAAATGCCTTACGTTGACTGAGTGACGGCCACAGTCAAGCTGGGCGCCAGGGTCCGAGCGCTCCGCCGGCGCGAGAAGCTGACGCAGGCGGAGCTCGCGGAAAAGCTGCAAATCTCCGCGAGCTATCTGAATCTGATCGAGCACGACCGGCGGCCGCTCACCGCGCCGCTGCTGCTCAAGCTCGCGCAGCTCTTCCACCTGGATCTCGACTCCTTCGGCGGCGACGACGAAGGCCGCCTCGCCGCCGATCTCCAGGAGGCCTTCGGCGATCCGCTCTTCGAAGATCACGAGCTGCTGGCGGCGGACGTGCGCGAGATGGCGGGAAATCCTTCCGCGGCGCGGGCCGTGCTCGCTCTCTATCGCGCCTACCAGAGCACGCGCGACTCGGCGCGCGCCCTCGCCGAGCGGCTCGAGGAAGGCATCGACGTCACCGAGCTCGACCGCCTGCACCTGCCGTCGGAGGAAGTCTCCGACGTCATCCAGCGGAACCGCAACCACTTCCCGGGGCTCGAGGAAGCTGCCGAGTCGCTCACGCGCGACGCGCGCCTCGATCCGGCGGACCTCTACGCCGGGCTCGTCGGCCACCTCAAGGACGCGCACGGCATCGACGTCGTCATCACGACCGTGGAGAACGATCCGACGGCCGTTCGGCGATTCGATCCGGAAGGCCGGCGCCTGTTCGTCTCGGAGGTCCTGCCGCCGCGCAGCCGCAACTTCCAGCTCGCGCACCAGATCGGTCTCCTGACGCTCGCCCCCGTCTTCGAAGAGATCGTGCGTTCCTCGCATCTGACGACGGCCGACTCCGTGACGCTCTGCCGTGTGGCGCTCGCGAACTACTTCGCGGGCGCGGTGCTCATGCCGTACGAGCGATTCCGGGAGTCCGCCGAGGCCGTGCGTTACGACGTCGAGCTGCTCGGCCACCGCTTCCGCACGAGCTTCGAACAGGTCTGCCACCGGCTGACGACGCTGCAGCGGCCGGGGCTCGAGGGCGTCCCCTTCCACCTGATCCGTGTGGACATCGCCGGCAACATCTCCAAGCGTTTCTCCGCGTCGGGCATCCGTTTCGCGCGGTTCTCCGGTGCCTGCCCGCGCTGGAACGTCCACAAAGCCTTCATGACGCCGCAGACCGTGCGCACGCAGGTCTCCCGGATGCCCGACGGCACGACGTACTTCTCCGTCGCGCGCACGATCCGCAAGGCGCGCGCGGGCTACGGCTCGCCGCACACGCTGCTCGCGATCGAGCTCGGCTGCGAGGTGAAGCATGCGCGCCGGCTCGTCTACGCCGACGGCGTGGATCTCGAAAGCCCCGAGGCCACGGTGCCGATCGGCGTGACGTGTCGTCTTTGCGAGCGGCTCGAGTGCGGGCAGCGCGCCTTTCCGTCGATCGCGAATCGCCTCTCGATCGACGAGAACGTCCGGAACGTCTCCTTCTACGCGCCGGCGCCGCGCTAGCTGTCAGTTCTCAAGAGGTTGTTCACTGAGGCGTTGGGCTGGGGTGCGTTTGTTGAGGGCAGCATGGGGTCTCCTGAGATTGTAGTAGCCGAGGTAGCGAGGCAGCCGATCGGTTCGCTGGGCTGAGGTGGAGTAGGGGCGCTTGTAGGCCCACTCGCGCAGCAAGGT
>DATJZU010000136.1:0-10496 GCA_035498835.1 Thermoanaerobaculia bacterium | reverse complement strand
CTCCTGGGAGGAGATCAATGATGGCGTCGCCGGCGCGAACTATGGGTGGCCCGCCACGGAGGGCGCGACGTCGGATCCTCAGTACAAGACCCCGATCTTTACCTACCCCCACGACGGGACGATGTGTGCGATCACCGGAGGGGTCTTCTACGATCCGCCGAACCCGCAGTTCCCGGGGACGTACGAGCACGACTACTTCTATGCTGACTATTGCGGATTCGCGATCCGGCGGCTCGAGTCGTCCACGGGTTATACGGCCGCAACCGATTTCGGGACCGGAATCTACTATCCGGTCGATCTCGACGTGGCTCCGGACGGGACGCTCTACTACCTCGCTCGGGGAGTCGGCTCGAATGCGGGAGGTGTCTACCAAGTTCAGTACACGCTGAACACGCCTCCCACGGTCACCGAGGACCCGACCGACGTGCTGGTCTCCGTCGGCCAGTCCGCGACCTTCCAGGTCAGCGCCTCGGGCACGACGCCGCTCACCTACCAGTGGCAGAAGAACACCGCCAACATCAGCGGCGCCACCTCGCCGACCTACACGATCACGTCCGCGCAGCTGGCGGACAACGCGACGATGTATCGCTGCAAGGTGAGCAACGCGTACGGCAGCGCGACGAGCACAAGCGCCACGCTGAGTGTGACCGCGAACCTGCCCCCGGTCGCGACGATCACGGCGCCGGCTGCGGGAGCCACGTACGCGGGGGGCGACACGATCAATTATTCGGGCACCGGCACCGATCCCCAGGACGGCACGCTTCCGGCGAGCGCGTTCGAGTGGGAGGTCGTGTTCCACCACGACACGCACACGCATCCCTTCATCGCCCCATGGACGGGCGCCAAGTCGGGCTCCTTCGTCGTGCCGACGACAGGGGAGACATCCGCCACGGTCTGGTATCGCATTCACCTCACGGTGACGGACTCGACCGGCCTGTCGACGACGACCTACACGGACGTCGTCCCCCGCACGACCACGATGACGTTCGCGACGAACCCGGCCGGGTTGCAGATCACGCTCGACGGCCAGCCGCTGGCGACTCCGGCCACGGTCGTAGGCGTCGAGGGAATCCAGCGGACGCTCGGCGTGGTATCGCCGCAGACGAAGAGCGGGACGACGTACAACTTCGTGTCCTGGTCCGATAGCGGCGCTGCGACCCACAACATCTCGACGCCGGTCTCGGACACGACCTACACGGCGAGCTTCACGTCCGGAGCGACACCGACGCCTACCCCAACGCCGACCCGGACGTCGACGCCGCTCCCTCCGACGGCAACGCCGACGCGGACGCCGACGCGCACCGCGACGCCGGTGCTACCGACAGCGACTCCCACGCGAACGCCCACGCACACCCCGACACCCGTTCCACCGACGGCCACCCCGACCCGGACCCCGACGCCTGTGCCGCCGACGGCGACGGTCACTCTCACGCCGACGCGAACGGCGACGAAGACGTTCACGCCCGTGCCGCCCACAGCGACGTTCACCTCCACCGCGACGCCCACTCGAACGCCGACGCGGACCTCGACACCGGTTCCGCCGACCGCGACGTCGACGCACACGGTGACGCCGATACCGCCCACCGCAACTCCGACCCGCACTGCGACTCCGATCCCGCCGACGGCGACGCGGACCTCACCGGCGGTGCCCCCGACGCCGACGTCGACGCACACGGTGACGCCGATACCGCCCACCGCAACTCCGACCCGCACTGCGACTCCGATTCCTCCGACCGCGACCCGCACCTCGACGCCAGTGCCGCCGACTTCGACGCAGACACGCACGACAACCGCCGTCCCTGCGACTTCAACGCCGACTCGTAGCTCGACACCGGTCCCGCCGTCCGCGACCGCGACTCAGACCCCAACGCGGACTCCCACGCCGGTGCCGCCGACCGCAACCCGGACGTTCACGCCGACGCGCACTTCGACGTCCGTGCCCCCGACCGCCACGCCGACGCGGACGGCCACCGCGGTTCCGCCCACGGCGACCGCGACTCCGTCGCCGACGCGCACGCCAACGAAGACTCCGACGCCGGTGCCTCCGACGGCGACGCCGACCCGAACGCCGACCCCCAACGGGCCGACGCCCACTCCGGCGCAGCCCCTGATCGAGGCTCTGACTCCGGACTCCGGACCGCCGAGCGCCGGATTGCCGATGACGATCGACGGCGCCAACTTCCAGGCCGGCGCGACCGTTCAGGTGGGGGGGCTCGCGGCGGGTGGCATCTCCGTGAATCCGACGCAGATCTCTGCGAAGCTTCCCGCCCTCCCGCCCGGGACGTTGAACGATGTCATCGTCACGAACCCGGGGGGCCTTTCCGCCAGCCGGCCCGACGCGTGGTTCACCGATTTTCTCGACGTGCCTGCGACGAACATCTTTCAAGGGGCCGTCGAGAAGGCGGTGCGTGCCGGGATTACCTCCGGATGCGGCGGCGGCAACTTCTGCCCGGACGGCACCCTGACGCGCGCCCAGGCGGCCAAGTTCCTGCTGCGCGGCGAGCACGGAGCGTCCTACGTTCCGCCGCCGGCGCGGGGCACGGTCTTCCTCGACGTTCCGAAGTCGGATCCCTTTGCCGGCTGGATCGAGCAGCTCTGGGCGGAGGGCATTTCGAGCGGATGCGGGAACGGCAACTTCTGTCCCGGCGAAACGCTCAACCGGGCGTCCCTCGCGGTCCTCCTGCTCAAGACCGCCCACGGCAGCGCGTATCGGCCGCCCGCAGCCACGGGCGTCTTTTCGGACGTGCCGAAGTCGGATACCTACGCGGCCTGGATCGAGGAGCTCGCCAAAGAGGGAATCACGTCGGGCTGCGGCGGGGGAGACTTCTGTCCGTCGAAGGTCGCGAGCCGGGGCGAGATGTCGGTCTTCCTCGTGAGGACTTTCGACCTGCCGTGAGGCTCTGGGAGCTCTCTCCGGGGCCTTTTTTAAGCTCTTTTTAAGCCGGAATCCTTGCTCTGCCCGGGGACCTGGGCTAACCTGAGGGACGTTGGCTAAAGAAACCAAGGGTCACAGGGTCTCCCTCTATTCGTTCCATCCGTTGGTGTTGGCGGAGCTCTGCAGGCTCCTCGAAGAGAACGGCTGCCAGACCCGATCCCATCGACTGGACCCATCGCGACTTTCGGAACTGGAGGCCCTTCCGGTTCTCCCGTCCGCCGCTCACGTCGTCGAAGCCAACGCCCGGAATAAGGCGACCAAGGCGATCGTCGAGGAGATCCTCTCCAAAAGACCGGATGCCCGTCTCCTCGTGGTCGCTGAGCGGTTCGACGACGCCGACGCCTTTCCGCTCCTCAGGGTCGGCGCCAAGGGCCTCGTGCGCTATGTCGAGCTGCCGCGTCACTTCGTCACGGCCGTGCGGGAGGTGGTCTCGGGCGGCTTCTGGGTCCCGCGGTCGCTCTTGTCCCGGTTCGTGGATTCGACCCTCTCCTCGCTGCGCCGCCCGAAGCTCGTCCACGCAGGGGCCCACATGAGCCGCCGCGAGCGGGAGGTGCACCAGCTCCTGATGGAGAACCTCTCGAACAAGGAGATCGCTGGGCGGCTGCACATGTCCGAGAGGACGGTCAAGTTCCACGTCTCGAACCTTCTCGGGAAGCACGGCGTCAAGCGGCGGTCCGACCTGATCCTGCTCTCCTTCGCCGAGCGCAAGCACGCCTGACGGCGTCCTCCGGTCCCGAACCCGTCGCCTTGACAGCCCCGCCAGCCTTACGTATTCTTACCCGCCCTTTCGCGCCTGTGGGCCGTCCCTTCGCGCGTTTGCCCCGGTCGGGAGCGGCTCTTTATTGTCGAAGTCCGAGGTCTTGAAATGAGTTCTGGCACCCCGATGGTTCGCGCCGCCGACATCCGCCACGATTGGTACATCGTGGATGCCTCCGACCAGGTGCTCGGGCGCCTGGCGAGCGCCGTCGCGCGGGTTCTCTCGGGCAAGCATCGGCCCAACTGGGTCGCGCATCTGGACACCGGCGACTTCGTCGTCGTGACCAACGCGGAGCGCGTCAAGCTGACCGGCCGCAAGGCGGAAGAAAAGGTCTACCACCGCCACACCGGCTACCCGGGAGGCCTCAAGACGGTGGCGGCTCCCGAAGTGCGCGCGAAGTATCCCGAGCGTCTCATCGAGGCGGCCGTTCGCGGGATGTTGCCGAAGACCAAGCTCGGCCGGCGGCAGCTCAAAAAGCTGAAGGTTTATCGCGGCGCCTCCCATCCGCACGAGGCCCAGCGTCCGAAACCCCTCGAGCGCCCGCGTCAGGCCCGGGCGAAGCAGTAAGGAGGACTCTTGGCGGTCGAAATCCAGCACCGAGCGACCGGGCGGCGCAAGACGTCGGTCGCACGCGTCCGGTTGGTTCCGGGTTCGGGGGCGATCACGGTCAACCGGCGCTCCCTGGACGAGTACTTCCCGAACAACGTCCTCAAGATGATCATCAAGCAGCCGCTGCTCTCGACGGAGACGGCGGAGCGCTTCGACATCCACGTCGCTGTCACCGGCGGCGGCCCCTCGGGACAGGCCGGCGCGATCCGGCACGGGATCTCCCGCGCACTCACGGTGTACAACGCCGAGCTGCGGAAGCGTCTCAAGAAGGACGGATTCCTCTCGCGCGATCCCCGGATGAAGGAGCGGAAGAAGTACGGACAGCGCGGAGCGCGCGCGCGGTTCCAGTTCAGCAAGCGATGAGCAGTTGTCAGTTCACAGTTTTCAGTTCTCAGTTCCGGGTCCGGAACCGATGACTGACGGCCGATGACCGACAACTAGAAAGGGAGGTGTCATCTGGCATCTATTTCGATGAAGGAACTGCTCGAGGCTGGCGTCCACTTCGGTCATCAGACCAAGCGCTGGAACCCCAAGATGAAGAAGTTCATCTTCGGCAAGCGCAACGGGATCTACATCATCGACCTGCAGAAGACGCTCAAGCAGTTCAAGGAAGCCTCGAAATTCGTGACCGACCTCGCGGCGTCGGGGAAGAATCTTCTCTTCGTCGGCACGAAGCGCCAGGCGCAGGACGCCATCTACGAAGAGGCCAACCGCTGCGGGATGTTCTTCGTGAACACGCGGTGGCTCGGCGGCACGCTGACCAACTTCACGACGATCCGCAAGTCCATCCATCGCCTGAAGGAGATCGAGGGGATCCTCGCGCAGGAAGACAACGAGAACCTGACCAAGAAGGAGCGCCTGCGTCTGGAGCGCGAGAAGGAGAAGCTCCAGAAGAATCTTGCGGGCATCAAGGAGATGGACGAACTTCCGGACGCCCTCTTCGTCATCGACCCGAAGCAAGAGTACATCGCCGTCAAGGAGGCGAACATCCTCGGGATCCCGGTCGTCGCGGTGGTGGATACCAACTGCGATCCGGATCTCGTCGACCACGTCATCCCGGGCAACGACGATGCCATCCGGGCGATCCGGCTCTTCACGGCGCGGATCGCCGACGCGGTTCTTGACGGCCTGCACACGCAGGAGGGTCGCGCGGAGTCCGAAGCGGCCGCGCGCGCGGAGGCGCGTCCGCGGACTCCCGAGCTTTCGACGACCGCCGTCGTTTCGGACGTCGCTTCGTAGGGAGAGTTCACAGTTTTCCGTCTTCAGTTTTCGGTTTCGGGACTGACGACTGACAACTGATAACTGACGACTCATCGTCGAGATCGAGGAGCCATGGAAATCTCATCCAAAGCGGTCGCCGACCTGCGCGCGGAGACGGGCGTCGGCATGATGGAGTGCAAGAAGGCCCTGGTCG
Source organism: Thermoanaerobaculia bacterium (assembly GCA_035498835.1). Classification (GTDB taxonomy): domain Bacteria; phylum Acidobacteriota; class Thermoanaerobaculia; order UBA5066; family Gp7-AA6; genus DATBFU01. The sequence continues at coordinate 4,781 of DATJZU010000136.1, read as the reverse complement.
AGGCCGGCGGCGATTTCGAGGAGGCCAAGAAGATTCTTCGCAAGAAGGGCCTCGCGGCCGCGGCCAGCAAGGCCGGCCGGGCCACGACGGAGGGTCTCGTCGTCGCCCACGTGACGCACAAAGCCGCCGTGCTCGTCGAGGTCAATTGCGAGACCGACTTCGTCGCACGGACCGAGGCGTTCCGGCAGTTCGCCGAGAAGCTCGCCGAGCGGATCGCGACGCACGAGGCTTTCGGCGAGACGCGGAACGGAACCGGGAATGAGGTCGCCGCGCTCTCGTGGCCGACCGAGCCGACGGTCGCGGTGGCCGTCGCACAGCTCGTCGCGACGCTCAAGGAGAACATCCAGGTGCGGCGCTTCGTCCGCCTCGTGCCGCGCACGGGCGAGGAGTTCGCGCAGTACATCCACGGCAACGGGCGCATCGGCGTGCTCGTGGGCGTGGCCGCGGGCAACGACGAGCTCCGCCGCGACGTCGCGATGCACGTGGCCGCCTCCGACCCGCGCTTCGCGACGCGCGCCGAGGTGACGCCCGAGATTCTCGACACCGAGCGCGAGATCGCGCGCGCTCAGGCCGCCGCGGCCGGAAAGCCGGCCAACGTCGTCGAGCGGATTGCCGACGGGAAGGTCGAGAAGTTCTATCAGGAGAGCGTGCTCACCGAGCAGGCTTTCGTGAAGGATCCCGAAAAGAGCGTCGGGCAGGTGCTCGTCGAGCGCGCGGGCAAGGGAGCGCTCGACCTGCGCTTCGCGCGGTTCAAGCTGGGAGAGAGCCTCGGCCGGACGGCCGTCCAGGGCGAAGCGACCCTGGCGAGCGCGTAACGCCGGCGCGCGAATGGGAAGCGCCCCCATCTATCGCCGGATTCTCCTGAAGCTTTCGGGAGAGGCGTTGATGGGGGAGCAGCGCTTCGGGATCGAACCCGAGGTCGTCGCCCGGCTCGCCGACGAGGTGCGCGACGTGCATCGGCTGGGCGTGCAGACCGCGGTCGTCCTCGGCGGCGGCAACATCATCCGGGGAGTCGCCGCGGCCGCGCAGGGAATCGACCGCGTCGCCGGCGACCACATGGGCCTTCTCGCGACCGTGATCAACGGGCTCGCTCTCCAGGATGCCCTGGAGAAACGGGACGTCGTGACGCGTCTGATGTCGGCGGTCGAGGTGCGGCAGATCGCCGAGCCGTTCATCCGGCGGCGGGCGATTCGCCACCTCGAGAAGGGCCGCGTCGTTCTCTTCGTCGGCGGGACCGGCAACCCGTTCTTCACGACGGACTCTGCGGCCGCTCTGCGTGCCAACGAGATCCACGCGGACGCGCTCCTCAAGGCGACGAAGGTGGACGGCGTCTACGACGCGAACCCGGACAAGACGCCCGGCGCGCGGATGCTCAAGAGCCTGAGCTACCGGCAGGCGCTCGCCGCCGGATTGCAGGTGATGGACGCGGCGGCCATCGCGCTCTGCATGGAGAACGGTGTTCCGATCCGCGTCTTCAACCTGCGCGTGAAGGGCAATATCGAGCGGGTCGTCCGCGGCGAGGACATCGGCTCGCTCGTCACGGCGGAGGGGGCGGCATGAGACAGGAACTGAAGGACATCGAGAAGCGGATGACCGACGCCGTCGAGGCGCTCAAAGAGCAGTTCAAGACGCTGCGCACGGGCCGGGCGAACCTCGGGATCCTGGACGGCATCCGCGTGACGGCCTACGGCGCGGAAGTACCGATCAATCAGGTGGCGAACCTCTCCGTGCCGGACCCCACGCTCATCGTTGCCGCGCCCTGGGACCCGAAGATGGCGGCGGAGGTCGAGAAGGCGATCCGAAAGTCGGATCTCGGCCTCAACCCGCAGTCCGACGGCAAAGTCGTGCGCATTCCGATCCCGGCGCTCACCGAGGAGCGGCGCAAGGACCTCGCGAAGAAGGCGCACCACATGGCCGAGGAGGTGCGCATCGAGATCCGGCGCTTCCGCCACGAGGGGAACGACCGGCTGAAGAAGATGTTCAAGGACAAGCAGATCTCCGAGGACGAGGAGCGCCGCGGCCTCGACGAATCGCAGAAGCTCACCGATCGCAAGATCAAGGAAATCGACGATCTGCTCAAGGCCAAGGAGCAGGAAATCCTCGCCGTATAGTCGTCCCGCGATGGCGACGTTTCTCGTGATCCCCGCGGCGGGCTCGGGCACGCGCCTGCGCCACAACGGCCCCAAGGCCCTCGTTCCGATCCTCGGACACTCGATCCTCTCCTGGACGCTCGAGGCGTTCGCCGGCCAGACCTTCGACCGCGCGGTCATCGCCGCCCCGGCCGACCGCATGCGCGACTTCGAGCGGGTCGTGAAGGGACGCGCCGCTCTCGTCGCGGGCGGTGTCACGCGATCCGCGTCGGTCCGCGCGGCCTTTCAGGCGCTCGGCGCGTGCGGCGCGGACGTCGTCTGCATCCACGACGCGGCGCGCCCGCTCATCTCCGCCGAGGAGATTGGCCGGGTGCTCGAGGCGGCGCGGGCGACCGGCGCGGCGACCGCGGCCACGCCGATCGTGGACACGGTCAAGCGCGTGGAGAGCGAGCGGATCGTCGCGACGATCGACCGCGAGGGCCTCTACGCGGCCGGCACGCCTCAGGCCTTCCGGGCGGATCTGCTCGCCCGCGCCTTCGACACCGGCCGCGAGGCGACCGACGAGGCGGGGCTCCTCGAGATTCTCGGTGTGCCGGTGCGGGCGGTGCCGGTCTCGCGCTGGAACATCAAGATCACGACGCCCGAAGACCTCGAGCTCGTCGAGGCGCTTCTGCGTCGCCGCGGCCGCGGGGTGGCCTCGTGAGCGGGCGGGTCGGTCTCGGCTTCGACGCTCACCCCTTCGACGCCGGTCGTCCGCTCCGGCTGGGCGGCCTCGAGATTGTGGGCTCTCCCGGCCTTCGGGGCCACTCCGACGGCGACGCGCTCCTGCACGCGATCGCGGACGCGATCCTGGGAGCCGCGGCGCTGCCGTCGCTGGGCGAGCTCTTCTCCGATCGTGACCCGTCCTGGAAGGGCGCCGACAGCGCCCGGTTCGTCGAGAGGGCCGTCGAGCTCGCGCGGGCGAAGGGCTGGAAGATCGCGAACGTGGACGCGGTCGTGATTGCCGAGGAGCCCCGGATCGCGCCGCATGCGGCGGCGCTCCGGCAGCGGATCGCCGCGATCCTCGGCGTCGCGGCGGAGTCCGTCAACGTTCGCGGCACGAGCACCAACGGTCTCGGATTTCCCGGCCGCCGCGAGGGGATCGGGGCGATGGCCGTCGTGCTCCTCGAGGCCGCGTCGGGCAAATGATCCTGTCGCGCCTCCACGCCGTCGAGGAGGCGATCGCGTCCCGGCCGCGTGAGATCGAGTGGGTGCTGGTCGACGCGGGTCGCCGCGACCGCCGCGTCCGGGAGATCGAGGCGCTCTGCCGCCGCCACGGCGTGCCGCTTCGGCGCGGCGATCGGGCCGCGCTCGAGCGGGCCGCCGGCGCGGGACACCAGGGAGTCGCCGCGCGGCTGGCGGCGCGGTCCTACCGGGAGGAAGAGGAGGCCTTCGAGGGTGCCGCCGGGGAGCGATTTCTGCTGGTTCTGGACGGGGTCCAGGATCCCCAGAATCTGGGGGCGATCCTCCGGGTGGCGGAGGGGGCGGGCGCCGGAGTCGTCCTGCCGGAGCGTGGGTCGGCGCCGCTTTCGGAAGCGGTGTCCCGGAGCTCCGCCGGCGCCGTCGAGCGCGTGGCGATCTACCGGGCCGGCAACCTCCGGAGGTTCCTCGATTCCCTTAAGGCTCAGGGGTTTCAGGTCATCGGGCTCGATCCGGAGGGGGAGGACCTCTATGGCCTGGATCTGACGGGGGATCTGGCGCTGGTTCTGGGGTCGGAAGGAAAGGGGATGCGCCGCCTCGTTCGGGAAGGATGCGACCGGTTGGCCCGTCTTCCGATGCGGGGTCGGGTGGCGTCCCTGAACGTCGCGTCGGCCTCGGCCGTCGCCGCCTATGAGGCCGTCCGGCAAAGATCTTTGCCGAAACCCCCTTGATCGGCGGAACTTGCGCTGCTAGACTCCCCGGTTCGCGCCGTCGGGATGGGTGTGCTCTTTGAATTGCCGTCTCCGCCGGCGTAGCTCAACGGGTAGAGCATCCGATTTGTAATCGGAAGGTTGCGGGTTCGAGTCCCACCGCCGGCTCCAAGAGACGCGGCGGCGCGGACGAGTCAGGGCGGGACGCGGGGTTCATCGGGTGGGTTCCACGCTTCGAGAGCTCGGGCAGGTGGCCGAGTGGTTAATGGCAGCAGACTGTAAATCTGCCGCGCTTCGCGCTACGGAGGTTCGAATCCTTCCCTGCCCACCAATGACGAAGCGGACGGCGTGAGAGAGGCAGCGTCGAATCGAGGCGGGAGTAACTCAGGGGTAGAGTCACAGCCTTCCAAGCTGTTGGTCGCGGGTTCGAATCCCGTCTCCCGCTCCAGCACACGTAAGGCGTGAGGCGACAGGCGTCGGCGAAGGTTTGCGAAAGAGGGACGAGATCTTGACGAAGTGTGGGAACCGGACGGACGCCTTTCGCCTGACGCCTCGCGGCGCCAGCGCCCACGTAGCTCAGTTGGTAGAGCACGTCCTTGGTAAGGACGAGGTCACCAGTTCAATCCTGGTCGTGGGCTCCAGATAGCGCCCCGGAGAATTGGACGAGGGAGAACATGGCGAAAGAGAAGTTTGATCGATCGAAGCCGCACGTGAACATCGGGACGATCGGGCACGTGGATCACGGGAAGACGACGTTGACGGCGGCGATCACGTTGATTTTGTCGAAGAAGGGGCTGGCGAC
>DATJZU010000135.1:0-4812 GCA_035498835.1 Thermoanaerobaculia bacterium | reverse complement strand
CACGATGGCGATCGGCGTCCGGGGGATTTACCGCAAGTGGTACAACCTCGTGGACGATGTCAAGACGCTCGATGCAAACGACAATCTGATCCTGACGCCGTACAACTTCAGCTCGGACGTCCTGAAGCGCAACTACAAGGCCCTGGAGTTCACGTTCGAGAAGCGCTTCTCGGGCAACTGGCAGGCCCTGGTGAACTACACGCTGTCGCGCGCGCGCGGCAACCAGTTCTCGGATTTTGCCTCGCAGCAGCTCGATTGGCCGGGTGAGAACTGCACCGTCAGCCTCGTGGGAACGATCCCCTGCACGACGGCTTCGTCGACCAACCAGTACGGCATCGCGTCGTACGACCGGACGAGCGTGGCCAACGCATTCGTCGCCTACACCTGGAACCTGCCGATCGTGAACATCACGGCCGCGCCCTCGGGCACGATCTTTTCGGGTCTGCCCTACCAGGAGCAGGCCACATACGGCAACCCGGACGGCAGCCGCAGCACGTACTTCTACACGCCGCGCGGCTCCTCGCGCCTCCCGACCGCGTATCAGGTCAACTTCGCGCTCGAGGCCACGTTCAAGCCGATCGGAAACCAGGGTCTCTGGCTCATCGGCGGACCGCTCGAGCTCGGCGTCAAGGGCGAGGTCTTCAACTTCACCAACCAGCAGCAGCAGGTCAGCAACTCGCTCATCAGCCTGTTGCCGAATCAGAACTTCGGTCTCCCGACGTCGCGGAACTCCTTCCAGGCGCCGCGTAACTACCGGTTCACGGGCCTGATCCGCTTCTAAGCGCCCTTTCACAGACGAAGGCCCCGGAGAAATCCGGGGCCTTTTCTTTTTTTTGGGTCCGCGGTTCCACGGAGGAGGAGAATCCGAACATGCTCGGGATCGTGCGGGTCTGGCTTCTGCTGGGTCTGCTGGCAGCGCTCGGGGGCGGCGTTTGGCCCGACCGGAGGAGCGAGGACTGGGCCGACACGCCGGAGGCCTACTTCCTGACCTCCGACGAGATGGCCGAATGGAAAACCATCGACTCGCGCGAGGCGCGTCAGGCGTTTGAGGAGCGCTACTGGTTGAAGCGCGATCCGACCCAGGGCACGGGACGCAACGAGTTCAAGGAGGCGGTGCTCGCGCGGATCAAGTCCGCCGACGAGCAGTTCCGGATGGAGGGCACTCCCGGCTCGCGCACCGCGCGCGGGTTCGTCTTCATCATCTTCGGCAGTCCGGCGCGCGTGCGGGACGTGCACCCGCAGGCCGCGACGTCCTCGCGGTCGCGGTCGATCGACGCCACGGAAATGGAGAGCAACGAGACGATCTCGAGATGGTCCTACGACCTGAAGCGCACGCCGAAGATCCTCGACGCCGTCGGCCTGCCGCACTTCGAGGTGCAGTTCTCGGTCGAACCGAGCCGGCACACCGACGCGATCCAGTCCCCGGGACTCGTCATGGAGCTGCGGGAGAAGATCGCGCGCCAGACGATCGTCAATCCGGACGCCGTTCCGCCGTCTGCCGGAGCCGCGAGATCCCTCGCCGAAACCGCGCCTCCGGCCGCCCCTCCAGCCCCGGCCGCGGCCCCGGCGCTCGCCGGCCCTCAGCCTCTTCCCCGCGATGTCCTCGACGCCGGTCTTCGCGCCGCGCTCGATCAGGCGCCCTACGTCTCCCGCTCGGGCGACGCCGTCTTCGGGGACGCCGTCCTCTGGCGCGACACGGGTGACGCGCGCACGCTCCTCTGGCTCTCGGTCCCGCCGGCGGCCGCGGGCGCGAAGCGGTCGTTCCAGGGCGTCGTCCGCAAGGAGAGCGGCGGAGACGAGGTCGCATCGTTCGCCGACGCGTCGGGTCCGTCCGACGCCTTCTCGAGCGCCACGCCGAGCGACGTCTACATCCGGGTGCTCGATCTGCCTCCGGGATCCTACGAGGCCTCCGTCGCCGTGACGGAGGGCGGCGGAAAGCCGATCGCGTCCGCCGGCGCGAGGATCTCGGTGCCGGACCTGTCGTCGGGCTTCGCCGTTTCGCCGCTTCTCCTGACGCACGCGGCGGCCGCGCTCGCGGCGCAGAACGAGGGGTCGCCGTTCACGATCGGGCAGGGGGTGCTGCCGCCTCGGGCCGACGCGACGTTCGCAACGTCCGAGAGCCTCTGGTTCTACGTCGAGGCGGCCAACGCGCCGGACCCGGCGAAGGTGACGCTCGAGCTGCGTCTGCGCCAGGGCAATGCGGCGGTCCGGACCCAGGCGCCTTTTCCCGCGCAATTCACACCCGTGGGGCCGAATCGCTACATCGCGGGGTTCGAGATCTCCCTGGCGAAGATCGCGGCGGGCGACTACCGGCTCTACGTGCTGGTCCGCGACGGCGTCTCGCCGCCGGACCGGTACGCCCTGCGCTCGGCGGACTTCCGCGTCCGCTGAAGGGCGCGGCGGCGGAGCCCGCTCCTTACTCGATGTGGACGTCGGCGCGGGCGGTGCCCATCTTGCCCGTCGCCTTGTCGCGCACGTTGACCACGATTCGCGAGTTGCCCTTGCGCATCTGCAGTGTGATCGGGTACGCGAGCGCCGCCTCCTGGACGGCGCCGTCGGCGGGTTGCTTGAACGCGGCCTCTTCCTTGCCGATGTCGCTCGTGCGGCCGCTCTCGTCCACGACGCCGACGTAGATCTCGGCGTCGGCCTTGGACGAATCTCCCGCCGGGAGGAAGGTGAGCGCCGCGGCGGGAATCAGCACCGTGATCGGCTGGTCGTACTGCTTCTTCGCCTTCGTCGCCGCGCCGACCTGGAGCTTCACGGGAAAGGCGCTGTACGAGACGCTCGTCTTGAGCGCCGCCCGCGCGATGTCCCGCGCCCGGTCGTCGTTGGTGCGCGTCGCATAGCCGCGCCGGTAGCGGACGGTCGTGCCCGGACGCGAAACCGTGACCTCGATTTTCTGGTATCCGGCCGCGGGCAGGTTCGTCAGGTTGACGCCGATCGAGTAGTAGCTCGAAACGTCCGCGTACACGCGCGAGAAGCCCTTGGCGAAGTCGTTCGAGTTGATGAGCGCGAGGCCCCCCGTCTGGCTCGCGAGCTCGAGCATTCCCGACTGGGCGTCCTGCCGGGCGATGAACGAGACGTTCGCGCGCAGGGAGAGCGGGTCGTCGTTTGCGGCCGAGGCGCCGTCGCCGGTCAGGCCCTGCGCATCCACCGTGTAAAACGTGATCTCGTCGGCGTTCGCCTGCCGCGCGAGGTCCGCGATCTGCTGGCCGATCTGGCGCGTGTCGAGCGAGGCGAAGGCCGCGGAGCCGAAGTTGCCGACAGCATACGTGTACATCGCATAACCGGGAAGGGAGGGGAGGCCGCCCGAGACGTACAGGAACGCCTTCTTCCCCGGCAGCGGCGTCATCGTCGCGAGCTGCACGCGCATGTCCTTGACCATCAGGTCGAGCTCGACCGCCGTCTCGTCGACGTAAGTGCGCGCCGCCCATTCGCGGCTGGAGCGCGACCGTGTCGAATCGATCGACCGGAGCGTCATCATCTCGTTCTGCAGCCGCGACATCCCGACGCCCTTCTCCATCGTGTCCACGGCGGCCATCAGCGTCTCTTTGCTCGTCGTCCAATCGGTCAGCTCCTTCGGCCGCCGGTCGAAGAGGACGATGCGTGCCGTGTCCGAGGGGCCGAGCCGGGTGACGAAGTCCCGCAACTGATTGAGCGCGCGGTTGCGCGTGAGCGGCGAGAGGTCGCCGGAGTCGATGTAGATCAGGAAGTGCCGCGGCACGAAGGCCTCGCTGCCCTTGCGGTAGACGTCGAGAACGCGATCGGGCGACGCCGTCGCGAGGTCCGGCGCGTGGATCGTTCCGTCGTCCACGCGGGCGAAATAGTCGATCGGCACCGGCTGCCCGTCCACCCGGACCGTGAAGTCCGGCCGCGTGAGGTCGGAGATCGACTGGCCCTTCGAATCCGTGACCACGACGTCGAGATCCATCGCGCGGACTTCGACCGATTCCGTGAACGCGGGAAGCGGCGGCTGCTGTTTCTCCGCCGGAGGCTGCGGGGGTTGCTGCTGAGCCCGCGCGACGGAGGCGGCCGCCAGAAGAATCGTGAGAATCGTCCGTTTCATCGGTTTCACCATCCCGACTCTATCGAACGTTGGGACGGCGGGGCCGATTCCGAAAGAGTCCTCCTTTTAGGACATCTTCAGGCGCAACCGCTCAGGAGGACTTCACTTCGACGGCCTCGAGCCCGAGGAAGTCGAAAACGACGTTCACTTCGTGCGCGATCTCGTCGGACCACATCGGCTCGACCGATTCGTGGGTCACGGCGCCGAGGGCGCACGACGGGACGGCGGCGCGCGCGGTCCGGACGAGCGCCGCGGCGGCCGAAGGCTCGGCGCCGTCGTCCGAGATGACCGACTCGAAGTCGAGCGGGAGACCCCAGCTCTCGGCGAGCGCCGCGCCGAGTGCGGGACGATACGTCTCGAGGGCCATGGCGCGGAAGGGGCCCGACGGGAACTCGATCTGCCGGAGGAGCTCCAGCATCTCGGCGTAGGCCACCGTGTGGAGGAGCCCGAGCGTGTACCCGCGCTCGCGGGTGATCGAGTACCGCTCGGCATAGCGTCCGGCGGCCACGGCGGCGGCGACGGCGGCTCGCCGCAGGACCGCGCCCGGCTTGTCGCCCTCGGGCAGGCGCGCGAAGTCCGGGCCCGACAGGCGGTCGATCAGGACGGTGACGGCCCGCGCGCCCACGCGATGGATGGCGTCGGGCGCCGTTCCGACGGAGTTGTCCCGGTCGATCGAGAGGGCATTGGCGAGGATGAGCAGGTCGAGCGTCAGATAGGGATCGAGCGCCGCCACGGGGATGACGGCC
>DATJZU010000134.1:0-14803 GCA_035498835.1 Thermoanaerobaculia bacterium | reverse complement strand
CCTCCAGCAGCTCGAGGTCGCGCGCCGGGATTCCAGGGTGGGCAAGGGCGGCCGCAAGTTCCGCATCGTCGGCGACCGCAGGAAGAGCCGCGTCTTCGCCTTCGCCGATGGCCAGGGCGACGCCGCTCGGGTCCTGAAGCGTCTCGATTTCTCGAGCGGCCACCCCATCACGCGCTCCGGGACCGACATCGGCCGCAGCATCCGGACTCCGCGACGCCTGACGTCGGCCGACGTGAAGAAGATGGAGAAGTTCGCAGCGCGACTCGCGCGCCTCTCTTCCTGAATCGCTCTTCTCCGGCCGGGGAAACGCCCTGACGCGCTAGCATGCCGGCATGTGCCGAGCCATCCGCACCCTCGCCAACTTCGCGCCGCCCGCGACGGAAGCCGAGATCCGCGCGTCGTCGCTCCAGTTCGTCCGCAAGATCAGCGGCGCCAACAAGCCGTCGAAGGCCAACGAGGCGCTCTTCAACGACGCCGTCGATGCGGTCGCGGCGGCGGCCGGGAAACTCGTCCGCGGCTGGGTCACGAGCGCGCCGCCGAAGGATCGCGACGTCGAGATCGCCAGGATGATCGAGAAGTCGCGGATTCGATTCGGCAAGGTGCCCAAGCGCACGCCGATCGATCCGATCGGGTAGTTGACGGACCGACAAATGCTTCGCGTCACGCCGGGCATCACGATCCGCGAGGAGGAGATCGACGAACGGTTCGTTCGCGCCTCGGGACCCGGCGGGCAGAACGTCAACAAGGTGTCGACCGCGGTGGAGCTGCGGTTCGATGTCGGCGCCTCGGCGCTCGACGAGGACGTCAAGTCGCGGTTGATCGCGCTGGCCGGCAGGAGGATGACTTCGGACGGCGTCCTCCGGATCGACAGCCGCGAGCACCGGACGCAGGCGCAGAACCGCGTGGCTGCAAGAGAGCGCCTGCTCGAGCTCGTCCGGGCGGCGGCACTCAGGCCGAAGTCGCGGAAGAGAACCCGGCCGACCGGGGCCGCGCGCGAGCGGCGACTCGTCGCCAAGGTTCGAAGGGCGCGCGTCAAGGCGGGGCGGGGCCGGATCAGCGGCGAGGAGTGACGGGCGAGACCGATACTTCGAGTGGCCTTCAGAAGCGCGAGGGATCTCGAGCCCGGAGGGCCCTGAGCCGTTCCGCCTCCGTGATACGCTGCCCTCTCCGATTCTCGACGGACCGAGTCAGCCCAAAAACTGAACGCTCGCTGTCGGCAGTCGGCAGAAAGTCTGGGTAATCTCATGCAGCGGCGGGCAAGCTTCTCGTTCGTTCTGTCTCTCGTCGCGGCAAGCCTCGTTCTCTTCGGGCTGGCGCTGCTGCAGAGGTAGGGCCGCCTCAATGTACCGTCCGCGCGCTCTTCGCGACGACGAGTTGAGCGTCCTGCTCGAGCGCGCCGCGCGCGATCCCGCGACGCGCCGCGACCTCGCCGGCTACCTGCATCACTCGGAGTTGCTCAGCACACTCTCGCGCGGCGAGCCCGAGCCGAACATGTCGGCGAAATACATCGACGACTTTCGCGCCAAGTACCGACTCGCGTAGCTCCTCGAGAGCGAAACGGCTCTCGGATTGCGCAACGCACGAGCATCGCGCCCGCTCCGCGACCGCGAAAGAAATGCGGGACGATCGCAAGAGCGCCGAGACGTACCAGACCGAGACCTATCCGCAGCTCCTGGCGAAGCTGACCAACGTCATCCAGGGAACGCCGAAGGTGGAGACCTACGAAACGGCCTCCTCATTCCTTCGTGCGTAGAAAACGAGCGCGTTGGCGCTCGTCGTGCGAGGCCCCGCGCGGGGCCTCTTTTTTTTGTTGCGGCCGTGCGGCGCGCCCTACGGCGTCAGCATCCTCTCGATGTCCGGCGTCTTCTCCCCCGTCATCTCCCACCGAAGAAGCGCCGCCGGGATCTGGCCGCGTGAGTTGAAGTCGTCCATGAACGCCTTCATCGACCACTTGTCGCCCCGCTGCGCCTTGCGCTGCGCGATCAGCTTCTCGATCTCGATCTTCCCGATCAGGTAGCTCGTCCCGTAGCCCGGCTGTTGCAGATAGAGATGCTGCTCGCCGCGCACGAGGTTCCCGTCCATGCGCATCCAGTTGCGCGGCACGTGCGCGCACGCGAAGGCCGCGGCTTCCTCGAGCGGCTTCCCCTGTCCCTGCATGAGGAGCTCGCCGAGCGCCCGCGCCGCCCGCTGCGCGACGAGGATGTAGACGAGCTCGCGCGACCGCGGGCGCGCGTCGAACATTCCCGCCTGCATCATCAGTTCTTCCCAGCCCGTCGCGTGTCCCTCCGTGCGCGTGTCGAATATGTTGTAGAGGAGCACGTCGCGGCGGATCGGGTCGGCCGACGGGTGATGGACGAGGAATCCCTTGTCGAGCCAGTGATACCCGTGCGTCCGCATGAGCTCCGGGTCGCGATAGTCGACCTCGGAGAAGAACTCGCGCGGCGGCGGCCCGTAGGTTCCGATCCGCGCGCGCATCGCCGCGTCCATCCAGGGCTCGATCGTCAGGATGTCGTGGTCGCGCAGAAACGCCATGTACTCCGTGACGCCGTCGTTGAACTTCTTGTCGTATTCGGCGGCGTTGCCCGCGACCGGCTCCTGCACGGGCAGCTTCGCGTTCTTGATCTCCTCCATCGCGAGCAGCGCGCGCGACCGCCCGAGCTCGCGCTGCATGAGCGCGACCTCCTCCGCATAGGTGTACGGAACGAGCTGAACGTTCTTCAAATACCAGTCGTAGTTTTCGATGCCGACGCCCGACGGCCCGGTCTTCGCCGGCAGCTTCGACTCGACCCACGCCGCGAAGTCGTCGGTCGCCTGCTTCGCCCTCACGACATCGGCGGCGAGATCCGCCGGTGAGCCGTTGAGCTTCTTGGCGAGCGCGTCGAGCACGCCGCTCTGCTGCCGCACGGCTTTCGCGCCGTAGAGCCAGAGGTCCTTGCCGTTTCCCGTCAGGTTCGTCTTCGCCTGCGCCAGGAGCACCGGGATCGCGCGGAGGCCGGCGCCGATCTTCGCCGCGTCGGCGGCGGCCAGCGGGAACCTGTAGCTCCACAGCTCGACCGCGCCCTCCGCGAACGGCCCCTCGCGCGCCGGCTGGTCGGACTCCTCGTCGAACACCGTGACGTAGAAGGCCGGGTTGTTCGCCCAGGGCTTGAGCACGCGGTGGTCGAAGTCGAGGCCGTTCAGCTCGGCGCGGACGAGATGCCAGTCCACCTGCTGCGGGATCGGCCAGCCGCTGACATCGATCGCCGCGAGGCGCTTGCGGTACTCGGGTATGCGCGCGGCCTGCGCCGCCATCGCCGCCGCCGAGTAGTCCGGTGCCCCGTTGACGAGCTTCGGCTTCTGGAAGGAGCGAAAGTCTTTGAAGAGCGTGACGAGGTCGTCGAAGCGGTCCGCGGGTGGCGGCGGCGGAGCCGCTCCTCCTCCCGCAACGACTCCCGCGAAGAGACACACGGCCATCAGCACCGAAAGATCGCTTGAATTCATGGGGGGCATTCTATTTCTCCCTTCGCCGGGCGGCCCCCGGCGGCGGCCCCCCGAGCTGTCGAGGACGGGTCGGCTCGGGATGCCAGCGGAGGAAGCCCTCGCCTCAGTCAGGCCTCGGGCGTCACCCTCGTACCCCGCCGCGACGAAATGGCGATCGAAGGTGAAGGCCGTTAGGATTCTTTCGCGGGAGGTCGCCCCTGTCCAACCCCTTCTGGGAATCCGCCGAGATCGTCGAGCGCTTCGCCGCCCGCGAGCCGGACGTCCGCCTGATGGCGCTCCTGGCGGAAAACGCCGAACCGCCGAAGACACGTGTCCTCGACATCGGCTGCGCCGGCGGCCGCAATGCCGTGCCGCTCGCGCGCGCCGGGTACGACCTGACGGCGGTCGACGCCTCGCCCGCGATGGTCGCGAAGACGCGCGAGCGCCTCGCGCCGATCCTGGGAGCCGAGGAGGCGGACCGGCGCGTTCGCGTCGGACGGATGGACGACCTCTCCTTCGCCCGCGACGCGTCCTTCGATTTCGTCGTCGCGCTCGGGCTCTATCACTGCGCGCAGAGCCGCGCCGAGTGGGATCGCGCGCTCTCGGAAAGTGCGCGCGTGCTCGCGCCCGGCGGCCGGCTCCTCGTCTCCGTCTTCACGCCCGAGACGGATCTCGACGGGCGCGGCTTTCGCGCGGTGCCCGGGGAGCCGCACGTCTACGAAGGGTTCGAAAGCGGCGGAAGACATTTCCTCGTCGACGCGGAACAACTCGACCGCGAGATGGCCCGATTCGGCCTCACACCCCTCGAGCCCACGCGCACCGCGCGGCCGAAAGTCGAGAAAGGCCGGCGCGTGTCGGCGAACGGACTGTACGGGAAGGCGCAGCGGCGCGCTCCCTCACATTGACCCATCTTCACCGAAGATGGAGGAGAGGGAAGCAGACAGACCCTCCTACCGCTGACGGGAGAAGGCGCCGCTTTCGCTATTTGGCGGGAGCGCCGGGAACGGGCTCGAAACCGAAGCCGCGTATGGCTGCCGCCTGCCAGCGCCCGCCCCTCTTCACGCATACGCCGAACACGTGGTGAGGAAATGGGGGCTGCGCCTTTCCGCCGGCATCCATCATCCCGGTCACGACGGCATCCCAGTCGACGACCGCGCAGTTCGGGTCGAGCTCCCGGACAGAGGTGGACTCGATCTTGTACGTCGTGCCCTTCATCGGGCCCGACTGCTCCCCCTCGAAAAACTTCTCGATGCCGTCGCGGCCGTGCGCTTTCTGTCCGAAGGGATTGATCAGGTCGCCGTCGGCGGCCCACACGGCGGCCATCTTCTTCGCATCATGGGCATTCCAGCCCGCGGCGAACTCGGAGCTCAGGCGCTCGATCGCCGCCTTGCCTGGGGCTTCGGTGGCCTGGGCCGGAACGAAAGTCGCCGCGCCAACCGCGGCCATGAAGAGAGCCCCGAATAATTTCCTCATTGGATGCCCCTTTCGCCCTACAGCATATTCAATCGCGTCGCGCCGTCTATTCGCCGCTCAGCGGCCCCCTGGAGACTGCCCCCGCGAGAGCCGGCGTCGCGCGGCAACGAGACAAACCCCATCTCCGGAAGGGTGAGGGTCTCCTCTCTTCCCTACCGCTTCGCCGCGCGCGCGGCCACATACTGCCGGGCAAACTCCACCAGGTTCGGGCTCTTCAGCCCGATGAGGCGCGCCTCGGCTTCCGCCTCCTCGAAGCTCATCCCGTCGCGCAGCACGCGTCGGATCAGCCAGAACGCGCCGACGCGGTTGCCCGCGGCGCAATGGATGAAGATCGGGGAGTTGGCGGGGTCGTCGGTGACCCGCAGGAACTCGTCCGCTTCCGCGTCGCGAGGATCGGAGCCCTTGACCGGAATGCGAAGGTAGGTCAGCCCCGCCTCTCGCGCGGCCGCCGCCTCCTCCTTCGAGTCGTACTCTTCGTCCTCGCGCAGATTCAGGATGGCGCGAAAGCCCGCATGGCCGAGCGCCCTAATCTGCGCCGCCGTCGGCTGGCCGCCGGTCGCCACCGCCTCCGTCACACGAACGTAATTGGCGATCTCCTCGACGGTCCCGCCGTCTGCGGCAAACACCACCACCGCAGCCACCGAAAGAACCGCCGCGACCGCGCCCCAGCGAGAAAAGAGGCGTACATACTTCATCGCTTACCTCGATCCGAGCCTATGGCCGGGCCGCTGCCTCTCCCCAGATGCGCATGCATCAGTCGGGGCGGGGGCGAGGGGAACTCAAAGGACTCCTTCTCCGGGTGACGGGAGAGGGTCGGGGTGAGGGTCCCCGTCCCCGCGGTATCCTCCTCTCGGGCCCTCTCATGAATCGCCGCAAGTTCCTCAAGCACGCCGCCGCGATTCCGGTCCTTCCCGCTCTTTCGCCGCTCTTCGCGAAGCTCAACCTGGAAACGCCGAAGGCCGTCTCCTCGAAACCCTTCCGGCGCGTGCGTCCCGCCGATCCCGACTGGCCGTCGCCCGAACAATGGGCGCGTCTGCGCGAGCAGGTCGGCGGCCGCCTCATCCCGGTGACCTCGCCGCTCGCGCCGTGCAAGGACGCGCCGGGCAGCGCCGCGTGCGCCGCGCGACTCGAGGACATGAAGAACCCGTGGTTCATCGCCGATGAAGTCGGCGGGACGCAGCTCGCGGGCTGGCAGGACGCGTGGACGTCCTCGCCGAGCTTTTGTGCCGTCGAGGCGCAGAAGACCGAGGACGTCGTCGCCGCGGTCAACTTCGCCCGCGACAACCGCCTCCGCCTCGTCGTCAAGGGCGGCGGCCACAGCTATCTCGGCACCTCCAACGCGCCGGACTCCCTCCTCGTCTGGACGAAGGACCTGCGCCGCATCGCCGTGCACGACGACTTCGTGCCGCAGGGCTGCGCCGGAACGCCGCCGCGCAAAGCCGTCTCTCTCGGGGCCGGCGTCCGCTGGGTCCAGGCCTACGACGCGGTCACGACGCGCGCCGGCCGCTACGTGCAGGGCGGCGGCTGCTGCTCGGTCGGCGTCGTCGGCCTCGTCTGCGGCGGCGGCTTCGGCAGCTTCTCGAAGCATTTCGGCATGGCCGCGGCGAGCCTGCTCGAGGCCGAGGTCGTCACCGCCGATGGCAAGGCCCTCGTCGCGAACGCGTGCACGCACCCGAATCTCTTCTGGGCGCTGAAGGGAGGCGGAGGCGGCACCTTCGGCGTCGTGACGCGGATGACGCTCGCGACGCACGACCTGCCGGAGTTCTTCGGCGGCGCGTCCGGCAAGATCCAGGCGAAGTCCGACCGCGCGTACCGCCGCCTCGTCGGCGAATTCCTGCGCTTCTACGAGAAGGCGCTCTTCAACCCGCACTGGGGCGAGCAGGCGATCGTCGGCCCGGACAACACGCTCCAGCTCCACATGGTCTTTGCCGATCTCACGGACGATCAGGCGGAGGCCGCGTGGAACCCGTTCCGGAAATTCGTCGCCGGCTCGCCGGACGATTTCACCGCCGTCGAACCGATCCGGGTCGGCACCATGCCCGCGCGCCGGTGGTGGGACTACGACTGGCGCGCGCAGCACACGCCGGATGCCATGAAGTTCGATCCGCGGCCGGGCGCGCCGGGCGGAAACGTCTGGTGGTCCGGAAACTCCGGCGAGGTGAACGCCTTCATCCACGGCTATGAGTCGCTGTGGATGCCCGCATCGCTCTTCCGCGACCCGGATCGTCTCGCCGACACGGTGTACGAGGGCTCGCGCCGGTTCGAGGTTCAGCTCCACTTCAACAAGGGATTGGCCGGCGCGCCGGCCGGGGCCATCGCGGCCGCGCGCGACACGCCGGTGAACCCCGCGGTCCTCGACGCGTTCACGCTCGTCATCATCGCGACCGGCGCGCCGCACGCGAATCCCGGCGTCGCCGGGCACGAGCCCGACGCGGCGAAGGCGCGCGCCGACGCGGGGTCAATCACCGTGGCGATGGAGAAGCTGCGCGCGGTCGTACCAGAGGCCGCGTCGTATTCGAACGAGAGCAACTATTTCGAGCGCGGGTTCCAGAAATCGTACTGGGGCACGAACCATCCGCGCCTCGCGGACATCAAGAAGAAGTACGACCCGGACGGGCTCTTCTTCGTCCACAACGGCATCGGCAGCGAGGATTGGAGCAAGGACGGGTTCGAGAGAGTCGGGTGACCCCTCACCCTGACCCTCTCCCCCGAAGACGGGGGCGAGGGAACCAACAGCACTCCCTCTCCCGGTGACGGGCGAGGGTGGAGGTGGGTCTCTCTTCTCGCTCAGGGCCTGCCGAGTCCGGGTCCCTTGCTACCGCCGGGAGCCGCCCTTAGGTCTTCCTCCCGCCTCGGCTCAACTCCAGCTTGAGGATCGCTCCACATGCCGCGGACCACTTTCGAAGAAACTGCCACGAGCAACCCAGCCTCCGAGCCAGATCTCGCTGCGTGAGTCCCGCGAAGACTACGATCCATCGCGGGCGACCGGGTTGGCCGCCCGCAATCCTGCCGTTCCTTCTTACTTGCCCGCTGCCGCGACCAGTTCCGCCGCGCTCACCGGTCCGATGGTGTCCGTGTCGGTGTGCCAGGCGACGAACGTGCGGAACTCGAGGCTCGCGGCCAGACCGGTCTTGCCCCCGTGCTTCTTCGTGACCTCGTCCACCTTGGCCTGCTGCGCGTCGGTCAGGTCCGGCGCGATCTGCATGTAATCCCAGGCGTCTCCATTCGTGTGCTCGTAGACCTGCGTCGCCGGCACTCCGGCTTCTTTGGCGATCGCTTCGTTTTCCGCGGCCCACTTCAGGAACTCGAGATGCTTGCCCGGAGCGATTCGAACGAGCGTGACCCTCGCCGTCGGCGGCTTCATCTCCTGCCGCTTGGCCATCTGGGCCCGAGCGGCGGAGCCGTCGAGAAAACCGAAAACCAGAAGCATGGGAATCAGGCGAGTCAGACGTTTCATGAGACCTCCCCGGTGCGCGGCACCCTCGTCGCCACAAGGGAGGGACAGCGGCGGACGAAATGCCCGGCGAGATCCCCTTCATTCCCTTTGAGGCGAAAACTTGGGCACACTCTATCGTGATGCGCCGTCCCGAGGAGGTCACATGAGCTGGGCATTCTGGTTGACCGTCGCCGTCGCCGTCAGCGTCCTCTTCGCGGTCTTCGGCCTCCGGCCGCGAGGCGCCCGCCCCGTCGCCAGCTCAAAGATGATGGCCGTCGCGCGAGTCGTCCTCCTGGTCGCCGTCGCCGTGCTCTTCCATCTCTTCCTTCGATCGCGCTCGGGAAGCTGACTCGACCGGGCACGCCCTCCTCGCGGACCGCTGGCCGCTCCCCTGCCGGCACCGATCTTGCTGCGCTTCCGGGTGGCGGAGCGCGCCCGCCCCCGTCGCGGTGGCAGGGTGCAGCACGCCCATCGGGCGCGGCAGGAGGCGACTGACGACATTCCCCGGATTCGCGACCACGGTTTCTCCCAGCGCCCGGCCCCGCGCCCCGCCCGCCGCATCCGTATCCGGGAGACCTCACCCAGGGAGACACAATGGCAAAGACCGAAGCTCCTGGGCACGACGAGGACCAACCCGCAGGCGGCCGCGCCGCGAGGCCGGCGCCGAAGAAACTCGAATTTCACCGCGGCCCGTCGTGCCGCAAGGAGACGACCCATGGAACAAAGGATCAAGGACCCCAAGGCAGGTTCAGGCGCCGTGCAGGCGATGCTCGATCTCGAGAAGCACATCGCGCAAACCGGCCTCGACCGGAGCTTGAAGAACCTCGTGTACCTGCGGGCTTCGCAGGTCAACGGCTGCGCCTACTGCATCGACATGCACTGGAAGGACCTGCGGCGCGACGGCGAAGGCGAGCAGCGCCTCTACGGCCTCGACGCCTGGCGCGAGTCCCCGTATTACACCGACCGCGAGCGGGCCGCGCTGGCGTGGACCGAAGCCGTGACGCGCGTGACCGACGGGCACGTGCCCGATGAAGTCTTCGAGGAGGCTCGCAGACAATTCACGGAAGCCGAGCTCATCGGCCTGACTCTCTGCGTCGTCGCCATCAACGGCTGGAACCGCCTCAACATCGCGTTTCGCACGCCGGCCGGGACCTACCAGCCCGCCAAGCGGCCGATCGGGGCGCCGGCAGCGGCGCCGGGTCGCGCGGGCCGGCCGAGCGCCTCGCCGGACACCGCGCACTAAAGGCGGGCGGCGCCTCTTCTTCTATTTCTCGGGAGACGGCGCAAGGGCGGGGCTCGTCCCCGCCCTCTTATTCCGGGCGGCCACGAGGGCCGCCCCAACGACGACCGGCGCCGGTCATTTTTTCCCCGCGAGCCACTGATCGAACCAGGCGACATTGCGCTCGAAGCTGTCGAGATAGAGCAGCGGCTCGTCGGGGCCGTGGCCGGTCCGCGGATAGACGATCAGCTTCGACGGCACCCCGAAATGCTGCAGCGCGTTGAAGAACGGCACGCCGTCGCTCTTCGCCTCGCTCAGGACGCCGTACTCGAGCAGGCACGGCGTCTTGACGCGGTCGGCCAGGTAGAGCGGCGCTTGTTCTTCGATCGTCTTGCGCGCGGCGGGATCCCACGGCAGGTTGTACCCGCGCTGATCGTGCTGGAGCTGCACGGCGTCCGGCTGGCCCGCGAGCCCGAAGAGCTGCGCGACCGGATTGACCGCTCCCTCGCCGATCGAGGCCGCCTTGAACCGGTCCGTCTGCGTGACGATGTACGCCGTCAGCGCGCCGCCGAAGCTGAAACCGCTGATGCCGAGCCGCGAGGGATCGAGCGTGCCGCGCGCGACGAGCATGTCGATGCCGGCCATCACGTCGCGGTAAGGGCCGGCGACGTAGTCCGAATGCTCCGGCATCGATTGGCGCAGCGGCAATCCCCAACCGTTGCGCCCGCGGTTGTTCGGAACGAAGACCGCGTACCCGCGCGTCGCCCACGTCAGGAAGGGATACAGCCCCTCGTCGAACTGGAATCCCGTGCGCACCATCGACGGCCCGCCGGGCGTGTAGACGATGCCGGGCAGCGGCTTGCCGGGGGCGGCACCGGGCGGCGTCAGGAGATATCCGTGGATCTCCATGCCGTCGCTCTTCCACTCGACCTCTTCAATCGCGGGCAGCCGGGCGCGCGGCCAGTCGGGATTGACGGGCGCGGCGACCCGCGGCGCGAACTTGTCGAGAGGCGAGACGTACAGGTCGTCGGGCGTCGTGATCGTTTCCCCCGAGCACGCGACGACGTTCGCCGCCGGACGAATGCTGTAGTGGTTGAAGAACGTGGCGCCGGGCGAGCCGGGCGTGATCTCGACGACGCGCTCCTTCCCGTCGCGGCCGGCCGCCGCGTGAAAGAGCGGCCGCCGCCCGTGATACAACGCCGTGAAGTAAACGCCTTCGCTCTTCGCGTCCCACAGGAGGCCCGTCGCGCTGCTGCCGCGGACTTTCTCGAACTCCTCGTCGAGATAGCGAACGGGACCTCCGTCCGCCGACACCACGCCGATGTACGACGTGTAGTTCCAGTCCTTGATCCCGTGCTGCGACTGAAATGCGATCCAGCGCCCGTCCGGCGACCAGGCGGGAGCGGTCTCCCATCCGGGCTGGGCAACGAGAGGCATTACTTTCGCGTCGTCCGTCGAGAGATCGAGCATGTACAGGTCGTTGTCGAGCCCGTTCGTCGCGTAATGGTTGAGGATCCGGCCTTCCTTCGGCACCGGCATCGCCGAGACGACCATGCGCCTGGAATCCGGCGACCACTCGATGTCGGTCACCGACAGGTCCGGGCGGCTCACCCGCCTGGCGGTCCCGTCCGCGGCCGTCAGGATCCAGAGCTGCCCGAGCGACACGTAGGACTCATTCGGGTAGTAGACGCTCGCCTCGTAGCCCTTCTTAGCCGTGTCCGCCGGGTCGTTCTCCGGATCGACCGGCTGCGTCACGTTCATGACGAAGGCGACGCGGCTGCCGTCCGGCGACCACTTGAGAAACGAAGGCTGGATGCCGCGCGGATTGATCTCCTTCCAGCCCTTGAGATTCGTCAGCGCCTTCTCCATGCCCGTCGCGACGTCCGTCGACCAGATCTGGCCGTCGCCGCCCTCGCGCGCCAGGAAGTACGTGATCGCGCGCCCGTCCGGACGCCACGTCGCGTGCACGCTGCGGTACGGCGATGTTCCGGTCACACCGTCGATGAGCTTGCGCGGTTTCGCCGCGGGCTCCGTGCCGACCAGCCACAGCTCGGTCTTCCACCGGTTGCCTTCCCAGTCCGTGCGGCGTAGCTCGTAGAGCACTTGCCGGCCGTCCGGCGACAGCCGCACGTCCTGGATCGAGTTGACCGAGAGAATCATCCGCGGCGTGATCTCGCCGGCGGCCGGCGGAGTCGCGGGCACGGCGGCCGCGAGAAGACCGAGCAACATGGACATCGTCGCGATCATCGATTCGTCCTCCTCGGAGTTTGTGGATGTCGAGTTCGCGGCGGGGATTCTAGTCGCGGCGGCGCGGCGTCATCGCGACGCTCGACGATCCGGGAACTCATCACACGAGGCGGCGCGCAACCGTCGATGATCAGCGGCGCGCCCCTCACCCTCACTCTCCCCGAAGACGGAGGCGAGGGAAACAAGAGGAAACGACGTCCGTTTGAGCCGCCCCGCTCTGGCATCCTCCAGACCTCGCCATCGGTCGGGATGACAGCTCGTCGGGCGGCCGCAAGGGCCGCCCCTGCGACGACCGGCGTTGCGGGACATCGGGGCGGGGCTTGCCCCCGCCCGGCATGACGGCTCCCGTCATACTCTTCCCCCATGCGCCGTCTTCTTCTCGCCGCCGCTGCCCTCTCGCTCGTCTCCCTCGCGTTCGCCCTCGCCCAGACTTCCGACGACGACCTCGAGCGCTCGGTCACGCTCATGGCGAAGGTCGGCAACGCCACTTCGCCCTCCTTCTCCCCCGACGGCAAGCGCATCGCCTACGTGACGAATATCTCCGGCCTCCCGCAGGTCTGGCTTGTGGACGCCGCGGGCGGCTATCCCCAGCTCGTCACCGCGTTCGACGATCCCGTCGGCGCCGTCCACTGGTCGCCCGACGGCGCGTGGCTCGCCTTCTCGCTCGCGCCGGGCGGCGGCATGAACGAGCAGGTCTATCTCGTCCGCCCCGACGGCTCCGGCTTGAAGCGCGTGACGAGCGGCGACAAGGAGACCAACCGCCTCGGGCCCTGGTCCTACGACGGCTCCCTTCTCGTCCTCGGCTCGAACGTGCGCAGCGCCGACGCGATCGACTCCTACGTCTACGACGTCGCCCGCGGAGTGCCGCGCCTCGTCACGCAGAACCGCGGCATCGGCGCCTTCGACGACATCACGCGCGACAAGAAGCGCGCGCTTCTGAACCGCCTCGTCAACCGCGGCGACAACAACCTCTATCTCGTCGATCTCCCTAGCGGCAAGGAGACGCTGCTCACCCCGCACGAGGGCCCGGGCTCATTCGACGGCGTGTTCTCGAAGGACGGCCGCTCTGTCTATCTCGCGACGAACGGCGGCCGCGACCTCACGGCGTTCGCGCGGCTCGACCTGACGGCGGACGGCGCGCCCGGCAAGACGACGATCCTCGCGGAGCGTCCCGACGCGGAGCTTTCAGGCTTCCAGATCGACGACACCGGCACGAAGGCCGCGCTCCTCTGGAACGTCGCGGGCAAGAACGACCTCGAGATCCTCGACCTCGCGTCCGGCAGGGCGATCCTGCATCCGAAGCTTCCGGCGGAGACCGCCTTCGGCCTCGACTTCTCGCGCGACGGCAAGTCGCTCGCGCTCGTCGCGACCGGCGCGGCGACTCCCGCCGACATCTGGATCATGGACGTCGCGACCGGCGGCTTCCGGCAGGTCACGAAGAGCCCGCACGCCGGCGTCGATCTCTCGCGCCTCGTGCGTCCGGAGCTCCTGCGCTTCAAGGCGCACGACGGGCTCGAGCTCTCCGGCTGGCTCTACAAGCCGGCGGGTCCTTCCGCAGGCGCCGCGCCCTTCCCGACCGTCCTCTCCTTCCACGGCGGCCCCGAAGGCCAGGAACGTCCGTTTTTCAACGCCCAGTATCAGGCGCTCCTTTCCCGCGGCATCGCGGTCTTCGCGCCGAACGTGAGGGGCTCCTCGGGGTTCGGAAAAAGATTCGTCAACCTCGACAACGGCGCGCTGCGCGTCGAGGGCGTCAAGGACATCAAGGACTGCGTGGACGCCGTCGTGAAGTCCGGCGTCGCCGACGCGAAGCGCATCGGCATCATGGGCGGGTCGTACGGCGGGTACATGGTGATGGCCGGCCTGACCGAGTACCCGGATCTCTTCGCGGCCGGCGCGGACCTCTTCGGCGTCGTCAACTTCGAGACCTTCTTCAAGCACACCGAGCCCTGGATGGCCGCGATCTCGAAGACCGAGTACGGCGACCCCGACAAGGAGGCCGACATGCTGCGCCGGCTGTCGCCGATCCACAAGGTGGACCGCGTCACCGCGCCGACGATCGTGCTGCACGGCGCCAACGACACCAACGTCCCGGTCGTCGAGGCGGAGCAGGTCGTCGACAGCCTCAAGAAGCGCGGCGTGCCCGTCGAGTACGTCCTCTTCCCCGACGAGGGCCACGGTTTCCGCAAGACGCCGAACCGGATCCGGTCGGCGGTGGCGGTGACGAAGTGGTTCGAGAAGTATCTGAAGGCGCCGTCCGGGACCGCCCCCTCACACTGAGCGAGGCCCTCCAGTGAAGAAGGCGACGCCGCCGGCCGGGAAGGCCACCAGGAGAGCTCGAAAACCCGTCGACGCGCCGAAGTCCTCCTTCGAGCTCGCGATGGAGCGTTTGCGCGCCGCCGATCGGGCCGCCGGAGTCCAGGAGACCCCGCCGAGCTCGACGCAGAAGCGCGCGATCGCCGAGGCACGTCGCACCGCCACCGCGCGTCTCGCGGAGCGAGAGATCCTTTTCGGGGACGCCATGCGAAAGACCTCCGATCCGGCCGAGCGCGAGAAGGCCGAGCACGAGTACCGGGTCGACCGTCAACGGATCCAGGACGATTGCGAGCGCGCGGTCGAATCGATCCGCCGGGGCGGCGAGAAGCGGTGAGATTCGGAATGGCCCTTCACCGTTCGTAGGGCGGCCCTTGCGGCTGCCCCACTCGGGATGACCCTTCACCGTTCGTAGGGGCGGCCCTTGCGGCCGCCCCACAATGCCGGGCGGGGACAAGCCCCGCCCCTACGTTTCTTCTTGGGGGTCCGGTCGACTTCCTACCGATACAATCCCCACCGCCGCATGCCCCTCGCACCCGGATCGAAGCTCGGACCCTCCGACCGTCGCGTCCGCTTGCATCGGGATCTCGCTTCCGCGACCGGCGTCCGGCTCGCCGAATCGGCCTCGACCAGACGCGTGATCCCGACACTGCGCGTTC
>DATJZU010000133.1:0-17531 GCA_035498835.1 Thermoanaerobaculia bacterium | reverse complement strand
TCGTCGGTGCGCAGCACGGCCTGCGCTGCGAACGTGCCGAGCGTGACGATGACGCGCGGCGAGATCAGGCGGATCTGCTCCTCGAGAAACGGGAGGCAGGAAGCGACCTCGTCCGCCTCGGGATTGCGATTGTTTGGCGGGCGGCAGTTGTGCACGACGCCGCCGCTCGTCACGAAATTGTGGGTGCCTTCCACGTCGAGGCAATAAAAGAATTCATCCCGCCGGTGGCGCCCCGTAACGTCTTCGACCGCCGCCTCGTCATAAATGGTTTGAAGCTCCCGATGGATGGACCAACGCGCACGGAGGCTCCGTACCTCGCTTTCCCCCGCGGCGAGCGCCCGGATCTCCGTCTCCTCCTCGAGCGCGCCGACCCCCGGAACGCCGACGGCGATGCGATGGCGCGCGGAGAGCATTTCCGCCGCAACGTATCCGGACTCGGTCAGGACCTCGTGATCTCCGGTCAGCGTGATCGGCGCGCGGCGTCCGCGCGACCGAAGCGACAGCCGGACCGCGCGCCGTCCGGCGAGCGGGCTCGCGTGCCAGCCCGTGACGCGGCGAGGGACGACGCGGCCGGTCGAATCGACCGACATCACGGGACCGTCGTACCGGCGGTGCACGAGACGCCGGAGCGGCTGCCTCGTGCCGTCGCCCAGGTGGACCGGGGTGTCTCCCGCGAGGCACTTGAGCACGTTCGCGATGAAGACGTCCTCTCGCTTTCGGCCCATCGCCTCGATGATGCGCGTGAGGAGCTGTCCCGCCTTCCCGACGAACGCGAGCCCCTGCTCGTCCTCGTCGCGCCCCGGCGCTTCGCCGACGAACATGAGTTGCGCGTGCGCGTTGCCCTGGCCGAAGACGATGTTCGTCCGCGTCTTCGAGAGCTTGCATCGCGGACAGCCCTCGAGGAAGCGGTGGAGACCCGGCAGGTCCGGCATGGAGCCGGGGATGGCCGCGGGTTTGGCCGCCGCCGCCCGATCGAGATAGACCTCGGTCACGCCCAGATCGCGGAAGAACTCCAGCTGGTCTCGGGTCGAGCCGTCGGCCATCGCCCGCAGTCTATCGCCGGGGAGGCGGCCCTCCCGCGGCGAGGATCCCGCTAGTGGGAACTCGGAGAAGCGTCGAGCGGGCGCGGACGCACTATCAGGACGTCGCCGTCGTCGATGCCTACGACTCCTGGCGATACGAAGCGCGGCGCGGCCGCCGGCGCAATGCCCGTGACCTCCAGGCGATCGGGCGCGCGCTCGACGAGACGGCCCGCCGCGGCGATCCGGTGCGGACGGCGCTCGATCTCCCATGCGGGACGGGGCGGCTCGTGCCGCTCTTTCGCGAGCGCGGCATCCGGGACTTCGGCGCCGACATCTCGCTCGCGATGATGAGCCGGGCACGCCGGAAGTACGGTGACCGGATCCGCATCCTCCGCTGCGACGCCAACGCGATCCCGCTTCCCGACGCGTCGGTGGATGCCGTTCTCGCGATCCGCTTCTTCTTCCACCTCGACCTCCCCACGCGCCTGCAGGTGCTCCGGGAGATGCGGCGCGTCGCGCGGCGGTGGCTCGTGCTGGACTACCGGCACCGCTACAACCTGCGCTGGGTGAGCTGGAGGATCCGCCGCCGGCTGGGGCTACTGGAAGAGATCCCCCACCGATTCACGCGCGAGGGCCTCGACGAGGAGCTGCGGCAGGTCGGCCTCCGCCTGATCGCCGCCGCGCCCTCGCGGCGCTACTTCGGCTGGCTGTCGGACAAGTGGATCGTGCTCGCCGAAAAGCGCGAGGACTGATCCCGGACGGAACGGAAGGCGTCCCAGATCCGATCGGCGATCTCGCGCTTGGGCGCGCGGGCGACGGTCTCTCGGGTGCCGTCCCGCGCGAGCAACAGCACCTCGTTCTCCTCCGCGTCGAACCCGATCCCGGGCCGGCCGACGTCATTGACGACGATGAGGTCCGCGCCCTTCGCTTCCATCTTCCGGCGGCCGCGCGTCTCGAGGTCGGACGTCTCCGCGGCGAAGGCGACCACCGTCTGGCCGCGCTTCAGAGGCCGCAGGCTCGCGAGGATGTCGCGCCCGGGCTCGAGGTCCACGCGGACAGGTCCGGCGTCGCGGTGCATCCGCTCGGGGCGCGCCAGCGGGATGAAGTCGGCCACGGCCGCCGCCATGACGAGGCCGTCGCAGTCGGGAAACTCCTGGAGGAGGAGGGCGTGGAGTTCGTCGGCCGTTGCGAAGCGCCGGGTGCGGAGGCCCTCGGGCTCGGGCAGAGACGCCGGGCCGAGCAGCAGGGTGACCCGGCCGCCCCGGTCGCGGGCCGCCTCGGCCAGAGCGAGGCCCATCTTCCCGCTGGAACGGTTGGAGACGAAGCGGATCGGATCGAGGGGCTCGCGCGTCGGTCCCGCCGTGACGAGGAGCTTCAATCCCTCGAGATCGCGACGGCCCTCCGCCAGACGCAGGATCTGTTCGACGATCGTCTCCGGCTCGGCCATGCGTCCGGTGCCCTCGTGGCCCGATGCGAGCGGTCCCGATTCCGGGCCGACGATTCGGGCGCCCCGCGAGCGCAGCGTCTCGACGTTGCGCCGCACGGCCTCGTGCTCCCACATCCGCGTCTCCATGGCGGGAGCCAGCAGGACCGGGCCGTGGTGCGCGAGGAAATACGTCGAAAGGAAGTCGTCGGCGAGGCCGTTGGCGAGCTTGGCGAGCGTGTGCGCCGTGGCGGGCGCGACCGCGAGGATGTCCGCCCAGTCCGCCAGCGCGACGTGGTCCACCGCCGGGCGGGATCCGTCTCCCCAGACTTCCGTGTGAACCTCGCGGCCCGACAGCACCGCGAAGGTCAGCGGCGAGACGAAGTTCCGGGCGCCGCGCGTGAGCGCAACCTGGACCTCGGCACCGCGTTTGACCAGGCCCCGCGTCACTTCCGCCGCCTTGTAAGCGGCGATCCCTCCGGAGACGCCGAGGACCACGCGGCGGGCGCGCGACATGGCGATCGGGAAAAAGCCGGGAAACCGGGCCGGCTACTCCGAGACGGCCGCTTCCTCGGCCTCGGCGGCCTCGGTCGCCTCTTCGGCGCCGCCCTCACCGGGCAGCTCGAGCACCCCGCCCTCCTCGCCATAGTCCCAGCGGACGCGGTTCTCCTCGAACTCCTGGGCGGCGAGCTTCGTCGGCTTCAGCGGCCGGTCCATCTCGAGCTTGGGCCGCGCGCCACGCATGAGCTGCTCGGCGCGACGCGCCACGAGCAGCACGAGGCGAAACTTGCTGTCGACACCGTCCGGCATCTTCTGAATCATTCCCTCTCCTCGCTCTTATCGAAATTCCCGGCGAAGCCTCTCCAGACGCTCCGCCTGGCGCAGCGGCACGAGGCGCCGCGCCCGAACGATCGATTGTAGCTCAAGAGTGGCCCGGTCGAGGTCGTCATTTACGATAACGTATTCAAAAGACGGGGCTTCCACGATCTCCCGCGCTGCGTTGATGAGGCGCTTGCGGATCGCCTCGGGGCCGTCGAGCCCGCGCGACACGAGCCGCCGCTCGAGCTCCGACGGCGACGAGGGCACGATGAAAATCGAAACGGCCTCCGGGTAGACCCGGCGCACGTCCCGGGCGCCCTGAACGTCGATGTCCAGGACCACGTCCTCGCCGGCCGCCAGGCGCGGAAGCACCTCGGCCCGGGAAGTCCCGTAGATGTTGTCGTGCACCTCGTTGTGCTCGAGAAACTCGTCGCGCTGGACCATCCGCTGGAACTCCTCGACGCGGACGAAGTGATACTCGCGGCCGTTCTGCTCGCCGGCCCGCATCGCGCGCGTCGTGTGGGAGACCGAGAAGTGCAGCGGCGCGCCCGGAGGATCTTCGAGCAGACGCCGGATGAGGGTCGTCTTGCCGCCGCCGGAGGGCGACGAGACGATGAAGAGATCGCCCCGCGGTGCCCCCGTCATTCGAGGTTCTGGACCTGTTCCCGAATCTTTTCGGTCTCCGACTTCATCTCCAGCACCCGGCGCGCGAGGTCTCGATCCCGTGCCTTCGAGCCCAGGGTATTGATCTCGCGGAGAATCTCCTGGGAGAGGAACTCGAGCTTCTTGCCGACCGGGCCGGCCTCGGCATCGAGCAGCTCGCGAAACTGGGCGAGGTGTCCCGTCAGGCGTGCGAGCTCCTCGGCGATGTCCGAGCGCTCGGCGGCGAGCGCCGCCTCCTGCTCGAGTCGGCCGGAATCGAGCGGCAGATCCGCGAAGAGCGTTTTCATGCGCTCCGCGAGGGTCGCCGCGATCGCGCGCACGATCTCGTCGCGGCGCGCCGCGAGCGGCGCGAGGCCCGCCTCGAGCGCGGCGATGCGCCCGCGCAGTTCCTCCGCCAGCCGGCGGCCCTCGGCCTCGCGCATCGCGACGAGCGCGTCGGCCGCCTGCTCGCCGAGGCGCTCCGCGGCGGCGAGGGAGTCGGGACCGAAGCCGTCGGACGGGCTCTCGACGGAAAAGAGCTGCGGGATCGTCAGGAGGTCGCGGGCCTGCAGCTCTCCGCGGATCGGGTAACGGGTCGACAGATCGGCCACGCGCGCCAGAAGCGATTCGAGCAGGCGTTCGTCCACGGAGATCGTCGGACCGGAGCCGCCGCCCGACCGCGTCAAGCGCAGCGTCACCTCGACCTTCCCCCGGGCGAGGCGGCGCGCGAAGACCTGCCGCAGGACCGGTTCCAGGACGGACTCGGAGTCCCGGACGCGGACGGTCAGGTCGAGAAAGCGGTGGTTGATCGAGCGCACCGTGAGCTCGGCGGTCCAATCCGGACCCAGGACGCCGCCGGCGCGGCCGAATCCCGTCATGCTCCGCAGGGTCACGGCGCCGCCGCTCCCACGGGAGGCGCGGCCGCGTCGGCCTCGGAGAAGAACTGCATGTCGTGCAGCCTGCGGTACACGCCGGGGCGAGTCAAGAGCTCGGCGTGCGTGCCGGTCTCCGCGATCCGGCCGCCGTCGAGGACGATGATCCGGTCCGCGCGGCGCACGGTGGACAGTCGATGGGCGATGACGAGCGTCGTGCGTCCCGCCATGAGATTCGACACGGCGCGTGCAACGAGCGCTTCGGACTCCACGTCGAGCTGCGACGTCGCTTCGTCGAGGATCAGCACCGGCGCGTCCTTGTAGAGCGCGCGCGCGATCGCGAGGCGCTGCCGTTGGCCCCCGGACAGGCGCGCGGCACCCTCGCCGAATGGCGTGTCGTAGCCCTGCGGCAGCTTCTCCAGGAACTCGTCGGCGCAGGCCGCCCGCGCCGCGGCGCGCACGCGCTCCGCCGGTGCGTCCGGATCGCCGTAGGCGATGTTCTCGCCCGCGGTCGCATCGAAGAGGATCGTGTCCTGCGTGACGAGTCCGATCTGACTCCGCAGCGACGCGAGTGTCGCGTGGCGCAGGTCCACGCCGTCCCAGAGGATGCGGCCCGCCGTCGGATCGTAGAGCCGCGGCAGCAGATTCACGAGTGAAGTCTTGCCGGCGCCGGAGGGTCCGACGATCGCGACCGTTTCGCCGCGCCGGATCTCGAGGTTGACGTCGGAGAGAACGGGATCCTCGCCGTACCGGAAGCCGACGTGCTCGTAGCGGATCGCCTGGCGAAGCGGAGCGAGGTCCCGGGCGTCGGGCTTCTCGACGATCTCGTTTTCCGCGTCGATGAGCTCGAAGATCCGCGTGGCCGAAGACAGGGCGAACTGTAGGGCCAGATTCGTCCGCGTGACGTCCTTGAGAGGCTTGTAGAGCATGAGCACGGCCGCCAGGAACGAGAGCAGCTCCCCCACCGTCATGCGGCCCTGGTGGATCTGGCCGGCGGCGTAGACGAACACGGCGGCGAGGCCGAGGCCGGCGAGAATTTCCATGAGGGGCGAGTTGAGGGCCTGGATCCGGATGGTCCGGAGGCTGACCCGGAAGTAGCGATCGTTGGCCTCGCGCAGCCGCTCGGCCTCGTAGTCCTCCATGCCATACGTCTTGATGATCCGGTTGCCCTTCAAGACCTCGGAAAGCCGCGTTCCCATTTCGCCGATGCGCTCGCGCGAACTGATGGCCGTGCGCCGCAGGCGCCGGGCGTTCTCGACGATCGAGACGAGGATGACGGGGGTCACGACGAAGACGACGAACGAGAGGCGCGCGTTCAAAGAGAAGACGTAGGCGAGGACGAAGACGATCGTGAGGGCGCCCTGCGCGAAATCCGCCAGCCGGCTCCCGAACGCGAGCTGGATCTGTTCGACGTCCGTCAGGAGGCGGCTCATCAGATCTCCCGTCGAAGCGCGCGCGTAGAACCGGCTCGATTGCCGGATCAGACGCTCGCAGGCGTCGCGCCGGAGGTCGCGGACCATGCCCAGGCCGATGCCGTTGAGCTCGTACTCGGAGACGTAGGACAGGCCGTTCTTGAGGAGGAGCGCGGCGGCGAGCAGCAGAGGAACGGTGAAGTGGGTCGGGATCCCGGCCGCCGAGGCGGCGGCCATCGCGACCGCGTAACCGCTCTCGAGCCATCGCAACAGCGGCGCCGCGCGGCCGGCGGCGGATGATCCCTTGAGTCCCGTGAGCGAGGCCGCGGTCCCGGCGCCGAGCGTGTCGTCGATGACCTTGTTGAAGAGAAAGAGCAGAAGGACCGTCGCGAGCGAGACGACCGCCATCGCGAGGAGCGCCGTCAGGGCGCGCCCCCGATAGCGCGAGAAGTAGCCGAGGAGCCGCGCGAACGGCCGGCCGGAAGGAGCCGCGGCGCCGCCCCTCATCGGCCCGCCAGGCTTACGGGCACGCGGCCCTCGTCCGTGACGACCTCCAGCACCGCGTCCGCCGCGCGATCGCTCGCTCCGGGCGGTCCGAGCTCGCGGGCCACGCGCTCGAGGCCCCGCTTCATGATCCGCCGGCGCTCATCGTCGTCGAGCAGGATGGCCGCTTCGCGGCAAAGAGCCTCCGGCGTCAGGCGGTCCTGGAGGATTTCGGGAACCACGGCCTCCTGCGCCACGATGTTGACGAGGGAGATCCACGGCACGCGCACGAGCGCGCTTCCGATCGCGAAGCTCGAACGCGACGTGCGATAGACGACGACCATCGGCGTGCCGCAGAGCGCGACCTCGAGGGTCGCGGTGCCCGACGCGACGAACGCGAGATCTGCCGATGCCACGAGGCGATGGGTGCCAGGTCCGGCGAAGCGGATGCCGGCTTCCGCGGCTCCCGGGTAGAGGTCCGCTTCCAGGTCGGGAGCGCGCGAGACGAATGCCTCGATTCCCCGCCGGGCTCGAAGCGATGCCGCCGCGTCGCGCATCGGGGGCCAGTGCCGCCGCAACTCCGATCGCCGACTTCCGGGCAGGAGAATCAGACGCGGACCGGTCTTCGGGGGCGGGTCCGGCTCGTTCGCCAGCGCCTCCCGAACGTCGTCCACGACCGGATGCCCCGTGCACACCGCGTCCGCGCCGTAACGTTCGTAGATCGCCGTCTCGAACGGAAACAGCGTCAGGATGCGGCGCGCGCGCTCGGCGATGACGCGGGCCCGGCCCGGACGCCACGCCCAGACCTGCGGGCTGACGTAGTAAATGAGCGGGATCCCCTCCCGCCGGAGGCGGCGCGAGAGTGCCGCGTGGAAATCCGGAAAGTCGATGAGCACCGCCGCCTCGGGACGCCGTTGAGCGGCCGCGGTCCGCAGGGCGGACAGCGCGCGCAGGACCGACGGAAGCCGTTCGAGCACTTCGGCGAATCCCATGACCGAGAGGTCCTCAGCGCGCGCGAGCCGCTCCAGTCCCGCGGCCGCGAGGCGACCGCCTCCCATTCCGAACGCCTTCAGCGAGGGTCTCCGGCGGCGAAGGGACGCGAGCAGACGCGCGCCGTGAAGGTCTCCCGATGCTTCCCCGGCCGAGATCAGAAGGTTCAAGACGCCGCCACTACCACCTTTCGGTCCCAAAGCGAGGGCCGCCTCGCGCCCTCAGCTCGGGAACGGGTACATCAACCAGGCGACCGCGAGCCCTCCCCCCATCAGGCACGCGATGAGGATTCCGAAGAGCTTCCACCGTTCGCGCCGGCCGTTGCGCCAGAGAAGCGCGAAGAAGGCCGAAACGAGAAGCGCATAGGCGGTCATGATCAGGAAATGGTCGGCCGGAAGGAGCGCCGCGATCATTTCTTCTTCCCCGTCGCAATGTCCCACGCGTCGAGCATGAGGAGCAGGTTCATCAGGCCGGCCGTCAGGATGTACGCGCACCCGTATTCGTAGGTGGGCGCGAGCACGGTTCCGCCGATGTTCGAGGAGAGTGCGCGTGCCGCGAGATTGAGGATGCCCGCGCCGTACACCGCGAACGTGGCGAGGATGGTCAGCGGCTGCCCCTGCTCGATCGTGTAGAGCCGTCCCTCGAAGGAGAGCCCCAGCACGAAGCAGACCGTCACGATGATCGCGAACAGGATGCCGGTGCGGCGCCGGCCGAGGTAGAAGTGGCCGAGGCCGGGAACGATCCAGGCGAGGAGCACCGCCGTAGCGGCCCGCCGCTGCGGGACCGCGGATTCGCTCAAGCCGCCACGCCGGCGAAGGCGCGCTCGAGCCTCCGGCGGGTCTCCTGGAGCTCTTCGGGGACGATCCGGACGTCTCCGGTCACCGTCATGAAGTTGGTGTCTCCTTTCCACCGGGGAACGACGTGGACGTGGTAGTGGTCCGCGATGCCGGCGCCGGCGGCCGACCCGAAGTTGATGCCGACGTTCAGACCGTCGGTCCGATAGGTCTCGACGAGGACGCGCTCCGCCTTCGCCACCGTCGCGATGAGCTCCTGGAGCGTCTCGCGATCGGACGACGACAGCCAGGCGTCATGCCGGTAAGGGGCGACCATGACGTGTCCGTTCGTGTAGGGGTAGCGGTTCAGGATCACGAAAACGCGCTGGCCGCGCAGCACGACGAGCGCGTCCTCGTCGCTCTTCGAGGCCGCGGCGTCGCAGAAGATGCAGGCTTTGGACTTGTCGGCCACCAGATACTCGTACCGCCAGGGCGCGAACAGGACTTCGGGCATCGGGTCGCGGGCCGCTCAGCGCTCAGCGGTTGATCAGCTCCTTCAGTTCCTTCCCGGGCTTGAAGTACGGGATCTTCTTGGCAGGCACGGCGACCTTGACGCCGGTCTTCGGGTTGCGGCCCATCCGGGCCCCGCGCTCCCGGAGGCGAAAGGACCCGAAGCCGCGGAGCTCGATCTTCTGGCCGTCTTTGAGCGAGCGCACGATGGCATCGAAGACAGTGTCGACGATGGCCTCGGCCTGCTTCTTCGTGACGTCGGTCGCGACCGCGACGCGCTCGATCAGTTCCGCCTTCGTCATATCGGTCCTCGCTGAAAGCCGGTCCGCTCCGGGCCGTCCCGGTACTCCCTACGCTTCCGTGGAAGGATCGTCCGCCTTCTTGCGGGTGCGCTTCTTCTTGGCCGGAGCCGCCTCGGCCGCCGCCTCGACCGGTGCCGGGGCATCGGACGCGGCTGTGGCCGGCGTCGCCGCGGCCTGATCGGGCGCTGCCGCCGGAGCCTCGGCCGCGGAGCCGCCCTCGAGATTCAGGCCGGACAGCCCGACTTTCATCTCGGCGTCCTCGATGCGGAGAATGCGGGCCTTGATCGTGTCGCCCTCGTGGTAGTGGTCGGTCAGCTTTCCGCCGCGCGGGACCGGGGTCTCGGAGACATGCAGGAGCCCCTCGACGAGGCCGTCGATCTGCACGAAGACGCCGAAATCCGCCACGCGCGAGACGACGCCTTCCACGATGTCGCCCGGCTGATGCCGGCTGCGGAAGGTCTGCCAGTCGTTCGGCTGGAATTCCTTGATCGAGAGCGAAATCCGCCGGTTCTCCTGGTCGATCGACGTGATGATGGCCTCGACGTCGTCGCCCTTCTTGAGCACCTCGGACGGGTGCTTGACGCGCTTGGTCCACGACATGTCGGAGACGTGCACGAGGCCGTCGATGCCCTCCTCGAGCTCGACGAACGCGCCGAAGTCGGTGAGATTGCGCACCTTGCCCGAAACGCGGCCGCCGACGGAGTACTTCTCGAGCACGCTGTCCCAGGGATCCGGGAGCGTGTCCTTCAGGGAAAGGGAGATGCGCCGGGCGTCGCGGTTGACGTCGGAGACGACCGCCTCGACGGTGTCGCCGGGGGAAACCACCTTGGAAGGATTCTTGACCTTCTTCGACCAGGACATTTCCGAGACGTGCACGAGCCCTTCGACGCCCTCTTCGAGCTCGACGAAGGCGCCGTAGTCCGTGACGTTTGTGACGCGGCCGGTCACGCGCGAGCCGGCGGGGTACTTCTCGGGAACGTGCGACCAGGGATCCTCGGTGAGCTGCTTGGTTCCGAGCGAGACGCGCTCCGTCTCGCGGTCGAATTTCAGCACGACGACGTCGATCTCGTCGCCGACCTTGACGAGGTCGGACGGATGGTTGACGCGGCCCCAGGACATGTCCGTGACGTGGAGGAGGCCGTCGAGGCCGCCGAGATCCACGAAGGCGCCGTAGTCGGTCAGGTTCTTGACGGTGCCGCGCAGGACGCGGCCCTCCTCGAGGAGCTGCAGCGTCTCCTTCTTCTTCGCCTCCTGCTCGACTTCGACGACGGCCTTGCGCGAGAGGACGATGTTGCCGCGCTTCTTGTCGACCGAGATGACTTTGAAGTCGAAGTCGCGGCCGCGGAGCGACTCCAGGTTCTTGACCGGCTTGACGTCCACGAGAGACCCGGGCAGGAAGGCCTTGACGCCGATGTCCACGGCGAGACCGCCCTTGATGCGGTCGATGACGCGGCCGCGCACCGTCGTGCCGGAGCGGTACGACTTCTCGACCTCGTCCCAGACCTTCATTTTCTCGGCCTTGTCCTTCGAGAGGACGACGTAGCCGTTCTGGTCTTCCGTGCGCTCGAGGAGGACGTCCACCGCGTCGCCCTCCTTCACCGTGACCTTCCCCGCAAAATCGGTGAATTCGGAGACGGGGATGATCCCCTCCGACTTGTAGCCGATGTCGACGATCACCTCGGACGGGGTGATGCCGATGACGCGCCCCCGGATGATCTGTCCCTCCTGCAGATTCTTGAAAGAATCTTCGTACTGAGCCAGGAGGTGCTCGTACTCCTGGGGCGAAAGCTCCTGTTCGGTCTCCATCGGCGCTTCTTCGCGTCCTCCTTCAGGCTTCTTGGCCGTCATCGGAAAAGGGAAAGGCCTCTCATAAGTATTTGAACCGCAAAAGCATACTCTATGGTGCGGCCCGCCGGCGAGTCAACCACGGTCCCGGCGGACCCGCTCCTCGATCTCGGAGACCACGGCCGGCGCGTCCCGGCCGGTGGAATCCACGAGCACGTAGCGGTCGTCCAGTCGCAGCGGGGAGTCGCTCCGGGTGCTGTCGTCACGGTCCCGCCGGCGCATCTCATCGAGCACCTCGGCCAGCGGCCGGGGGGTGCCCCGATCGGCCAGCTCCCGGGTCCGGCGCTCGGCCCGGACCTCCGGAGACGCGGTGAGGAAGAACTTGTGGGGCGTCTCGGGGAAGACGTGGGTCCCGATGTCCCGCCCCTCGAGCACCCCTCCCCCGCGCCGGCCGAGGCGCTGCTGCTCGGCGACGAGGCGGCGGCGCACGCCGGAGATCGCCGAGACCGCGGACGCGTATAACGAGATCTCGGGCTCGCGGATCGCCTGGGAAACGTCGCGGCCGTTCCACCGGACGCGGAGGCCGCCGCCGGTTGCTTCGAGGCCGATCTCGCCGGACTCCGCGATACGGACGACGGCCTCGGGATCCTGGATCGGGAGGCGCAGGCCGGCGTCGCGCGCCGCGAGTCCCACGGCGCGGTACATCGCGCCGGTGTCGATGTAGGGCACGCCGAGCCGCGCGGCGAGCGCGCGCGCCACCGTGGACTTGCCGGCGCCCGACGGACCGTCGATCGCGACGATGAGCGCGGCCGTCACCGACGGCTCCGCTCCGGTGCCTCCGATCCGGCCGGCGGCGTCAGGCTTCGTTCGAGGGCCTTCACCTCGGCCGGCGTCAGCGCCCTCCAGGCGCCCGGCGGGAGCCGGCCGTCCCGAAGCGGCCCGATCGCCGTGCGCTTCAGCTTCGAGACGAGGTGCCCGGCGGTCTGAAACATCCGCCGAATCTGGCGGGACCGGCCCTCGAAGAGGGTGACCCGCAGCCAGGAGTTGCCCTTCCCGCGGCCGCCCGTCGTCGAGATCCGCTCGATGCCGCACGGCCGAAGGCGCGTCCCGTCGAGGAAGATTCCGCGCCGCAGGCGCTCGAGATCCGGCTCCGACGGGACGCCGGAGACCTTGACGGCATACTCCTTGCCGCAGCCCGAACGCGGATGCGAGACGCGGGCCGCGAGATCGCCGTCGTCGGTGAGAAGGAGCAGGCCCTCGGTCTGGACGTCGAGCCGCCCGACGGGCCGCACGCGCCGGCGCAGCGGCGGCGGAAGGATCTCGAGGACGGTGTTGCGGCCCTCGGGATCCGACGTCGTTGTCACGACGCCCTTCGGCTTGTTGAGAAGAAGGTACGTCTTCGCGGCGGGCGGGTGGAGCCGCTTGCCGTCCACGCGGATCGCGTCGCGGCTCCCGTCGGCCCGTTCGCCGATCGCCGCGACCTTCCCGTTGACGCGGACCCGGCCCTCCCGGATCCACTCCTCCGCCTCGCGGCGGGAAGCGAGGCCCGCTTCCGACAGGATCTTCTGAAGACGCTCGAGAGCCACGGCCCGCTAGGTTTCGTCGTCGCCGTCGTCGTCCGCCGCCTCGTCGGAACCGTCGTCCTCTTGGTCGAACGGCTTCTCGTCGTCCCCTTCCTCGTCCATCTCCGCTGCGGGGGCGGAGATCGCCTCGGGCAGGCCCGCGGGAGGAGCCTCGCCGACCGTCGCGGCGAAATCTTCGGCGAGCTCTTCGGGCTGCGGCAGGTCGTCCACGTCCTTCAGGCCGAAGCGGACGAGAAAATCAGGCGTCGTGCGATAGAGAAACGGCGAGCCGACGACGGAACGGCGCCCCGCCGTGCTGATGAGCTTCTTTTCGAAGAGCGTGTTGAGGACGCTCGCCGAGTTGACGCCGCGGATCTCCTGGATCTCCGGCAGGGTGATCGGCTGGCGGTACGCGATGATCGCCAGGGTCTCCAGCGCGGCGAGCGAGAGGCGGCTCCGCTCGGAGACGTCGTGGAACTTGCGGAGCATCGCGTCGTACTCCGGACGCGTCACGAAGCGCCACCCGTCCGCGACGGACTCGAGCCGCACGCCGCGCTCGGGCCGGTCGGCCCCCTCGGCGATGAGGCGAAGCCCTTCGGCCACCGCCTCGGGAGTCGCCTCCAGGGCTTCGGCCAAATCCTTCTTCTTGACGGGGCGCGCGCTCGAGAAGAGGAGCGCCTCGAGCGCCGCCACGATCTTCTCGGCGCGCTTCTCTCGCGGGCGCTCGGCCGGCGCGTCGGCGGGCGGAGGCGTCAGGATCTCGCTCATGCTCCCAGTCTACTGTCTACCGTCTCCCGTCTCGCAGCGGCGGTCTACCGGTATGTGTCCCGGATCTGCTCCGCCGAGAACGGCGCCTCGGTTCGCGAGACGTGGATCTCGGCGAAGGCCGCGTTCTGGTAGACGGTGACGATGCCGAGCCGGATGAGCTCGAGCGTCGCGAGGAAGGCCGTCACGGCTTCGGCCCGGTAGCGCATCTCCCCGAGGAACTGGAGAAGCGGCAGCGCGCCCGACGCCTCCAGCCGCTCGACGAGCTGCTGCATCTTTTCCGCGACGGAGAAGCGGAGGTGCTTGATCTCCATGGCCGGCGGGTGCGCCAGCCGGTACCGCTCCGACACCTTGCGAAAGACGTCGATGAGATCGAAGAGCGAGACCTCGAGGGTCTCTCCGTCCGGAGATCGGGGAACCGGAGGCTCTCCTCGCGGCCACAGACCCGCCCGCAGCGTGTCGATCTCGTGAAGGTTTTCGGCGGCCTGCTTGAAGCGCGCGTACTCCCGCAGCCGTGCCGCGAGGTCCTCCCGTGGATCGACCGCCGGTTCGCCGGGCGGACGCGGAAGCAGCATCTTCGACTTGATGTAGATCAGCTCCGCGGCGAGCGCCACGTAGTCCGAGGCCACGTCGAGGTCGAGCTCGCGCATGGCGTCGAGATACGCCGTGTACTGCTCCGTGATCTGCGCGATCGGGATATCCGTGATCGAGACCTCGTTGATGCGGATGAGGTGCAGCAGGAGGTCCAGGGGGCCGCTGAAAGCCGCGATCTGGACCGGCGGCAGATCGGTCTCCGAGCGCTCGGCGGGCTCGCCCTTCTCGTCGCTCACGCCAGGATCCGCCGAAGGATTCCCTCGAAGAATCCGAACACCGGCGACATGATGAGCCCGAGAATGCGCGTCGAGGAGAGCAGGATCAGGATCAGGAAACCGAAGGGTGCCAGGCGCGCGAAGGCGCGCTCCGCCCCGCCCCCCAGCAGGCCCGCGAGCACGCCGCTCCCGTCGAGCGGCGGAATCGGGAGCAGGTTGAAGATGGCGAGCGCCAGATTGACTCGCACGACGGCGAGCGCCACCTCCCACAACGGCCCCGCGAGCTGGGGCAGATGCATCGCCCGCTGGATCGCCCATAACGCCGCGACGCCCAGGGAGGCCAGGAGGAAGTTCGAGGCCGGCCCGGCGCCGGAGACGGCGAGGTTCGCCAGGCGCGGGTTCTTCGTATTGCGCAGGTCGACGGGAGTCGGCTTGGCGTAGCCGAAGAGGAGCCCGGAGGTGAAGTAGAGGAGCGCCGGCAAGAGGATACTCCCGAAGAGATCGATGTGGTGGAGCGGGTTCAGGCTGATCCGGCCGAGGTCGCGGGCCGTCGGATCGCCGAACCGCAGCGCCGCCCAGGCGTGAGCCGACTCGTGAAACGAGACGGCAAAGAGCAGGACGGCGAGAGTGATGACGAAGTCGACGATCTTGGCCGGATCCATGGCCGGCGATGATACCTGCGCACGCTCCGCTGCCAGGCGGGGCCGGTGATACGGTGACCGGAACGCTCGGGCCCCGGGCGTAACCTCGGGCATCCCCGGGCGTCTCCGGAGTGTCGTGCCGACCGCAAGCGGACACGGGGAAAACACGTCGGCCGAGGACCGGCTCCTCCTGGAGCGGATCCGGCGCGGCGACACCGACGGCGCGGCGGAGTTGTTCGAGCGCTATGCCCCGGCGCTGCTACGGTTTGCAGACCGCCTGCTGTCCGATCGGGCGCAGGCCGAGGAAGTCTCGCAGGAGGTTTTCGTCAAGGTGATCTCGAGGGCGCATCAATACGACGGACGGGCCGAGGTCTCGTCCTGGCTCTTCGCCATCGCGGCCAACGCGTGCCGGGACCGCCGCCGCCGCGACCGCCGCGCGCCGGTCGTCCCGATCGAGGCGCTTCCCGAGCCGGCCGCCCGAGGCGAGGGTGTCGAGCGCGCCCTCATGGATCGGGAGCGCCGAGACTCGGTCCGCCGCGCCCTCGCCGAGCTTTCCGAAGAACAGAGGGAAGCGCTGGTCCTTGCCCGCTACCACGGTCTCCCCTATGCCGAGATCGCGACCGTGCTCGGCATCTCGGTCGGCGCCGTCAAGACCCGAATCTTCCGGGCCGTCGAAACGCTCAAGGCCCGATTCTCCGAAGGAGCCGCCTCATGGAATGCCGCGAACTGAACGAGCGCATCATCGATCGCCTGACCGGGGACCTCGCGCCCGACTCCGGGCGCGAGCTCATCGCGCACCTCGATTCCTGCAGCGCGTGCCGCACGGAGGCCGCCGCCGTCGAGCGGGCCTGGGCCTTCCTGGGAGAGGACGCCGGCGCCGAGGCGACGCCCGAATTCATGCGACGCGGGAAGGCTCTCGTCGAGGAAGAAATGCTGCGTGCGCGCGTGCGCGAGTTCCGCCCGCGGCCGCGGTGGATTCGCCCGGCGCTCCAGGCCGCGGCCGTCCTCGCGGCCGCCGGCCTCGGCTATCTGGCGGCGAATCGCCGCCCGACACCCGCTTCTCCGGCTCCCCGGGTCGGGCCGACGCCCGCCCCCGCCATTGCGGGCCTCGGCGAAAACTCGCGTCTGTCGAATCTCTCGTATCTGGGCAACGGCCCGAACGGCCGCATTGGAATCGGCTTCGATGTCACGACGCGCCACCAGGTCGAGGGCTCCCCCGCCGATCCCGAGGTGGCCAAGGTGCTGGCGTACGTCGTGACCCACAACGGAGAGAACGCCGGCGAGACGTCGCGCGCGATCGAGCTCGTTCAGCAACACTACGGGCAGGGCGAAGCGGCGCCGTCGCCGGACATCGTCGCCGCGCTGACCGCGACCCTGAAGCGCGACCCGAATCCGGGCGTCCGCAAGAAGGCCGCCGATGCGCTCGCCGGAATGCGCATCACACCGGAGATTCGCTCGGCGCTCCTCGACGCGCTCCGCGACGACAAGAATCCGGCCGTGCGCCTCGTGGCGATCGATCGTCTCGCCGCCGCGGCCAAGCAAGAGCCGGACGCGCGCACGATCCAATCGCTGCGCGCGAAGGCCGTGGATCCCGCCGAGAACGGATTCGTGCGCGCCAAGGCGGCCTCCGCGCTCAAAACGATGGAGTTCTGACCGTGAGCCGAAACTCCTTCGCCGCGGCGGCGTCTCTCTCGGTGATGAGACCGCATGTCGAAATCCCCGCCGCTTCGCCCTCGCGCGCCGAACGCGCGGAGCTCCGCGCCCTCTGGATCCTGGTCGTCGCGGGGCTCGCCCTCCTGCTCGCCGCGAGCGTGGCCTCCGGCGAGTCGGCGACCGTGACGCGCACCGACCACTTCGATGCGGCGCTCTCGCCGGGCACGCTCGTGCGCGTCGAGAACGTCAACGGCGACGTCGTGACCTCGCCCGGCCGCGCTTTTTCGGCCACCGTCACGACCACGGTGACGGCCGCGACGAAGGCGCGCGCCCAGGAAATCCTCGACGGCACCCGAGTGGATTCCTCGAACAGCGACGGCGCGTACCGGCTGGAGACGCTCTGGCCGGGTACGTCGGGGTCGCGCTCCCGCGAACGGCATCGCTCCGGCTTCGACTGCCATGATTGCCGGATCTCGTCGCGGTACGAGCTCGTACTGCCTCCGGGCGTGGCGGCACGGCTGCAGACGGTCAACGGCGAAGTCCGGGTGCGCGATCTCGACGGCGATGTCGAGGCGCACAGCGTGAACGGCAACGTCCTCGTGTCGGGCACGCGGCGCTCGGTCCGTGCGCAGACGGTCAACGGCCGCGTCGAGGCCTCCGCGCAGGCGTTGCCGCCCGGCGTGACCTGGGATCTCGAGACCGTCAACGGTGCGGTGGTCGCGACGCTTCCCAGGGACGCGGGTTTCCGCTGGAACGCCACGACGATGAGCGGGTCGATCGCTTCGACGTTCGCCCTGCCGCCGCTGACCGCCGAGGCGCCGGCCGCGCCGGAGCCCATCGCGGCTCCCGCGACGCCGCGCGCGCCGCGGCCCGCCCCTCCGGCCCCCCGCGCGCGGTCCGCCGAGGTCGAGGACGAGGATGGCGAACCGGTCGTCGATACGGAGGAAATCGCACGCGAAGTCGAGGACTCGCTCCGCGAGGTCGAAGTCGTGGTCCACGACCACGAGAACGCGATGCGGGACCACGAGAAGGCGATGCGCGAGGTCCGGGTCGTCCTCCCACAGCAGC
>DATJZU010000132.1:0-23285 GCA_035498835.1 Thermoanaerobaculia bacterium | reverse complement strand
GTCGCCCCGGGGCGGATCGCGCCCTCGGGATCGAGCACGATCCCCTCGATGATTCCGGTGGTGGCCTGGGATTGGGCGAAGAGACGGGGAACGAGAACGAGGATCAAGGCGAACGCCAGGACGGACGAACGGAGTCGTCGGT
Organism: Thermoanaerobaculia bacterium; assembly: GCA_035498835.1. Taxonomy (GTDB): domain Bacteria; phylum Acidobacteriota; class Thermoanaerobaculia; order UBA5066; family Gp7-AA6; genus DATBFU01. The sequence goes on along the minus strand of DATJZU010000132.1, from coordinate 23,143 downwards.
GCATGCGCAATACCTCCCCGAAGAAAATCGAAACGAGAGCCGCGTAAAGTCTGGCGGGAGTCTTTTCCTCTTACCGTTTTAAGTCAAGGGTGCCGGCAACCGCGGCGCCCGCTCCAACGAAATGCACCGCCCCGGCGTCTAAGGGATCGGATGAGCATCTCGAGGGGCAGGGGTTGACCGCTCTTGGAGAAAACGGGACATTTCGAGGCGTCTCGCAGGAGGATGCGCTGGCCGACTCCCCATCGGATGACCCGGCTCCCGACGACGCGCTGCTCGAGGCCGCGCAGCGTGGCGATCGTTCCGCGTTCGAGCGGCTCTACGAGAGGCACGGCGCGCGGATGAAATCGATCGCCGCGAACCTGCTCGGGAGCGTCTCCGACGCGGAGGACGCGGTGCAGGAGACCTTTCTCAAGGTCCACCGCGGCGCCGCCGCCTTTCGGGGAGGCGCCCGATTTTCGACCTGGGTCTACCGAATCCTCCTCAACTCCTGCTACGACCAGATGCGGCGCCGGAAGCGCAAGCCCGAGATGGAGCTCGCGCCCGACGGAACGCCGGCTGCCCGGGACCTGCCGGCCGCCGCCGCCGATCATCCCCTTCGTCTCGAGCTCGAAGATGCCGTGGCGCGCCTCGGGGAGCGGCCCCGCACGGCCTTTCTCATGTCGGCGGTCGAGGGGTTCAGCCACCGGGAGGTCGCCGAAGTCCTAGGGATCTCCGAAACCGCATCGCGCTCTCTGGTCTTCGAGGCGCGGCGGGAGTTACAGCGGATGTTGTGGAGAGGCCGGGCGCCGGAGGCGCGGGCATGAGTGCGCCGGCCTGCGACCGGTTCGACCGGACGGCCGAGCGGGTGGATCCGGCGACTTCCGCCGAGCTCCAGGCGCATGCGGCTGTCTGCCCCGAGTGCCGGGCCCGCCTGGCCCTTTGGGGCCAGATCGCGGAGGCCGCCCCGGCGATGCGGAAGTCCTGGGACAGTCCCGAGCTGTGGCCCCGGATCGAACGGGAGATGGCGCGGTCGGCGCGGCCCGCGGCGCCGCGGGAGTCGTCGCCGTGGCTTCGCGGGCTCGCGGCGGCGGCCGTCGTGGCGCTCGTGTTGCTCTCGGCCATCGGCGTGCGCGTCTTCCGCGATCGCGGCGGGCGGGAGCCGCTCGCGAACCTCTCCGCATCGCGAAACGCGCTCCTGAGCGAGGACGCGCTCCATGACGTCGAGGCCGCCGAGGAGGTCTACCTCGCCTCGATCGAGAAGCTCTCGCAGGTGGCGCGGCCGCGCCTGGAGAATCCGGATTCGGCGCTCGCCGCCGCGTCCAGGGAGAAGCTGCTCGTCCTCGATTCGGAAATCTCCGAGATGCGCGGCGAGATCGAGCGCAATCGGTTCAACACGCACCTCCGCAAGGAGCTGCTCGCGATCTATCGCGAGAAGCAGCGCACCCTGCAGGATTTGATGAAAGTAGGTCAGTCATGAGCACTCCCTCGAAGATCGTTCGGACCATCGGGCTCGCTCTGATTCTCGTGGCCGGACCGGCCGCGGCGATCGCGCGCGACGAGATCTCGCGGAACTTCGAAAAGTCGCTTCCGCTCGGCGCCGGGCAGCGCGTTTCGATCGAGCACAGCCACGGCGACGTCGAGGTCACGACGCGCAAGGACGCGACGGTCCAGGTCTCCGCGACGATCCGCGTCTCCGCGGCGAGCCGCGAGCGGGCCGAGAAGTTCGCGGCGGACATCCGGATCGAGGTCGAGGCGACGGGTGCCGGCGTCTCGATCCGCACCGTCTATCCCCATCGCGACGGGATCTTCGGCGACTTCGAGCTGTCGTACTCCGTCGACTACCGGATCGCGATGCCGGAGAACGCCCCGCTCTCGCTCCGCAACCGGTTCGGGGACGTGTCGGTGGCCGGCCTGAAGGCGGCGTCCGAGGTCGTCAACTCGAACGGGCGGGTCGCGTTCCGCGACGGCGCCGGACGGCAGCGGCTCGAGAACTCGTTCGGCGCCATCGACCTCACCGGCAACGCGGGCGACGCGGTCATCGTGAACGGCAACGGCGCGGTGACGGTGTCCGACGTCCAGGGCGACCTCGAGGTGAGCAATCGCTTCGGCCGGACGTCGGCCGCGCGCACCGGAAAGAAGTGCACGGTGACGAGCAGCAACGGCGACGTGTCGCTCGACGGCGCCGGCTCGGCGTCCGTCGAGGCGTCGTTCGGGAAGCTCGACGTGCGCAACGTGTCGGGAGAGCTTTCCGCCCGCAACAGCAACGGCGCCGTCACGGCGGCCGGCGTGGGCGGCAAGGCGGACCTGGCGACGAGCTTCGGCGCGATCTCGTTCACCGACATGAAGGCCGCCGTCGACGCGCGGGGGAGTAACTCCGCGGTGAACGGACGGAAAACCGGGGGCGGCGTCACGGTCCGCACGACGTTCGGGGCCGTGGAGCTCGCCGACGTGGGCGGCCCGGCGGACGTCGAGAACGCGAACGGGAAGATTCTCGTCCGCGACGTGCGGGGCGCCGCGCGGCTCACAACCCGGTTCGGCGACGTGGACGCCGCGGGAATCGCCGGCGACGCCGTCGTGTCCGACGCGAACGGTCGCGTGACGCTCGCCAACGTCGACGGATCGGCCGACGTGCGCAACTCCTTCGGCGAGACGAGCCTGACGCGCATCAAGAAGGGCGCGAAGGTCGTCTCCGGCAACGGGCGCGTTTCGCTGACGGAGGTCGGCGCCGCCGCGTACGTGAAGACGAGCTTCGGCGCCGTCGAGGCCTCGGTCGTCGAGGGCGCGCTGACCGTCGAGAATTCCAACGGAAGCGTGCGCGCGTCGCAGATCCGGGGCGGCCTGACGGCGCGCACGTCGTTCGCGCCCGTGACGGCCGACGGCATCGGCGGCCCCGTGGACGTGGACGACCAGAACGGAGCGGTGGACGTGCGGGCCGCGGCGGGAAGCGCCGCGTGCGGGCGCATCTCGCTCAAGGCCTCCTTCGCGCCGATCCGCCTGGCGCTCGATCCGCGCGTCGGCTACGCGATCAGCGCGCGCACGTCCTTCGGGCGCGTCTCGACGGAGATCCCGCTCACGGTCTCGACGTCGGCCGGTGCGGACGCGCTCTCGGGCAAGATCGGGGACGGGGCCTGCGAAGTTCTCCTGAACAACAGCAACGGCAACATCGACATCGTCAAGGCCGCCGGGAGATAGCCCTTCCGGCCTCCGCGTCGCTCCGTCCGAACGCCGTGCCCAGACTCTCGGCGAGCGCGCCGACGGCCGGCTCGACGAAGAGCGCCGTGTCGCGGCCCGGCAGCTCGTGGGCGACGAGCCCCGCGCCCTGCGAGAGGAGGAGCGCGACGGGCTCCTCGTCTTCTCCACGCCGCTCGCGGATCGCGCGGGCGATGCGGTTGGCGCGCGCGTTCAGCTCTCCATAGGACAGCTCCTCGCCGCCGGCCCGCACGGCCAGCCGGTCGGGGAATCGCGCGACCTGGGCCTCGAATCGCGCCGGGAGGGGACTGCTCGATCTCGCCCCGCTCGAACCGGCGAAAGTCCGGGCCGGGCGCCGGCTTCACGGCCAGTCGAGGCCGAGCGCCTTGGCCATCCAGGTCGCGACCTCCTGGCGCGTGATCGTCTGACCCGGACAGAACATGCCCGAACCGCACCCCTTCGTGATTCCCGAGGACGCCAGCGCCTCGATGAACTTGAAGTACGGATGGTTCGTCGGCACGTCGGCGAACGTCGCCGTCGCCGGCGGCGGGCTGACCTGGAGCTGGTAGAAGATCGAGACGCCCGAGAAAGAGCTGGAGATGTCCCCTCCGTGCGTCTCGACGTCGACGAAGAGGTCGTCCGTGTTCGCATTGAAAGTGATGTTCTGGGGGGTCAAGTCTTCGTAGACCGACGTGCAGGTGACCTGCGTCGTCGAGATGAGATGCGAGAGATTCGAGCCGCCCCCATTCGTATGGGAAGCCGTGTAGAGCCACGCTTCGACGGTGCTGCCCGTGACCCCGTCGCAATAGTCGAGATCGAAGAACGTCAGGAGAGCGCCCTTCGGGATGTGCGCACTCGCGTGGAAAGTGCCGGCGCCGCCGCTCGAGTACAAGAGCGACCCGCTGCTGTCGTAGTCCGTTCGGGAGTTGACGGGCTTGAACTCCGGCGCACCGATGCGGTCGATCGTCACGTGCTGAATGCCGTACGCCCGCGGGTCGGGGACGCCGGCCTTCTGCTGCGCCAAGAGGCTTGCGGCGATGAACGAAAACAGAGCAGCGACGCACAGGCCGGTGCGGACGGGTTTCGCCATGGCCACTCCTTTCGGTTCGCGGTGCCCGATAAGTGTACGCCGGGCGGAAGCGGGACTACCTCAGATGGTACGCCGGGTGGCCCTCGCGCACCGCGACGAAGGTGCCGCGGCACGTCGCGGTGATCTGGCCGGCGGCCTGGAGCGTCGCTTCGACGACCGCGCGGTCGTCCGTCGATTCCACGACGCGGGCCGTCAGATGCAGAGGAACTCCCATCGGCGTCGGGCGTTTCAGCTTGACGTGAAAATCGGCCGTGACCGTGGCGGGAACAACGTCCGCGCCGGACCGCTTCAGGAAGTGGTAGGCGGCGGCCCAGTTGCTGTGGCAGTCGAGGATCGTGCCGCAGATTCCACCGTTCAGGATCCCCGCGAAGGCGAGGTGGTGCGGCGAGGGCGTCCAGTCGCAGACGATCTCGCCGCTGTCGGCGACGTAGCTCTTGATCCGGAGTCCCTTCTCGTTGGCCGGGCCGCAGCCGAAGCACCGATCGCCCGGTGCGTAACGGTCCTGGAGGCTCGTTCTCTCTTCCACGATCAGCGCTTCCGATACTCGGCGAACCTCGGATCCGTCTCGAGCGCCGAGCGGGAGAGGAATTCCCCGGCCGTCTTGTTGATCTTCGCGGAGCTCGACGCGTACTCGTGGTCGTGGAAGCGCATCTCGACGATCTCCGCCGGGAATCCGCTCGCCTTCAACGCGTCCACGGTCGCGCGCGCGTCGGCGATGGCGAAGAACTCGTCCCGGTCGCCGATCGCGATCGGAAACGGAATTCTTCGCCGCGCTTCGCGCCGGAAGTCCGGACCGTCGGCGGGCCAGGACCAGTGCTGAGAGTCGGTGGAATCGGGCCCCGCGAGGACGATCCCTTCCGTCTCGGCCAGATCCTGCCATCGGGAGACGAGGCTCGTTCCAAAGTGCCCCGATCCGTGCAGCGCCACGAGGAGCGGGGCGGGCCGGCTGGCCGGGAGGCCGGTTCGGCGGAGGGACGCGCCGCGCATCGCCATTCCGAGGCTCAATATAATGTCTGTGGAGGAGCCTGCCATGGGCACCATCACCGAGCCCAAGACCGGCGGCGCGACGACCGCCGCCTCGGACGCCAAGCGCGACGTGCTGTCGGTCACTGATCGCCGCACCGGCCGGACTTATGAAGTGCCGATTCAGCACGGCACGATCCGCGCGATGGACCTGCGCCAGATCAAGACCGGACCGGAGGACTTTGGCCTGATGTCCTACGATCCGGCCTACCTCAACACCGCCTCCTGCACGAGCCGCATCACCTTCATCGACGGCGACAAGGGGATCCTGCGGTACCGCGGCTACCCGATCGAACAGCTCGCGGAGAAGTGCAGCTACCTCGAGGTCGCGTATCTGCTCCTCTACGGCGAGCTTCCGACGACGAAGCAGTATCAGGAGTGGGTCCACAACATCACGTGGCACACGATGATCCACGAGAACCTGAAGAAGGTCATGGACACCTTCAACTACGACGCGCACCCGATGGGAATGCTCATCGCGACCATCGCGGCAATGTCCACGTTCTATCCGGACGCCCGCAACGTGCACGACCAGGTCTCGCGGACCAAGCAGACCTACCGTCTGATCGCCAAGATGCCGACGCTCGCGGCGTTCGCCTACCGCCACAGCCTCGGCATGCCGTACGTCTATCCGGATAACGACCTCTCCTACACCGAGAACTTCCTGAACATGCTCTTCAAGATGCCCGCGGCGCGCGGGTATCGCCCGAACCCGACGCTCGTCAAGGCGCTCGACGTCCTCTTCATCCTCCACGCGGACCACGAGCAGAACTGCGGCACCGCGGTCATGCGCTCGATCGGGTCTTCGCACGCCGACCCGTATTCCGCGGTCGCGGGCGCCGCGGCGGCGCTCTACGGACCGCTCCACGGCGGTGCGAACGAGGAAGTCCTCCGGATGCTCCAGGAGATCGGCTCGGTCGCGCGCGTGCCGGCCTTCATCGAGGAGGTCAAGGAGGGGCGCGGCGAGAAGCGCCTGATGGGCTTCGGCCACCGCGTCTACAAGAACTTCGATCCGCGCGCCACGATCATCAAGCGGATGGCGGAGGAAGTCTTCTCGGTCACGGGCCGTAATCCGCTCCTCGACATCGCGCTCGAGCTCGAGCGCATCGCGCTGCAGGACGACTATTTCGTCAAGCGCAAGCTCTACCCCAACGTGGACTTCTATTCGGGCCTGATCTACCAGGCGATCGGCATCCCCACGGCGGCGTTCACGGTGCTCTTCGCGATCCCGCGCACGTCGGGCTGGATCGCGCAGTGGGAAGAGCTGCTCGAGGATCCCGAGGAGAAAATCGCGCGGCCGCGGCAGGTCTACCTCGGCTCGCCGGAGCGCAACTTCCTGCCGATGGAGAAGCGGTCGCACTGACGGGCCTCTCCGCGGTTCTCTTCGACTGGGACGGCACCCTCGTCGATTCGGCGGAGGCGAGCTTTCGCTGTTACACGCGCCTCTTCGCGGGGTACGCCATCGCGTTCGACCGTTCCGTTTTCGAGGCGACGTACTCTCCCGACTGGCACCGCACCTACCGCCTCGTCGGCCTGCCGCCGGATCGCTGGGGCGAGGCCGACGCGCGCTGGCTCGCGCACTATGACGAGGAGGAGACGCGGCTTCTCCCCGGGGCGGCGGAGGCGATCACCCGCCTCGCGGAGGAAGGACTCGCTCTCGGAATCGTGACGAGCGGCAGCCGCCCGCGCGTCGTCCGCGAGGTCGAGCGGTTCGGTCTCGCGCCGCGCTTCGCCGGTCTCGTCTGCGCCGAGGACACCGTGCGCCGCAAGCCGCACCCCGAGCCGCTACACGTCGGTCTGGAGCGGCTCGGTGTCGCCGCGTCCGAAGCGGCCTGCGTCGGCGACAGCCCCGAGGACGTCGAGATGGCGCGCGCGGCGGGCGTTCTCTCGGTTGGTGTGCCGGGAGGATTTCCCAATCGCGAGGCGCTGCGCGGCGCGAGCCCCGACCTCTGGGCGCACGAGCTCTCCGACGCGGTGGGGCAGCTCCTGGCGCGCCGCGGAACCACCCCGTCGGCGCGATGACGGCCCTGCAGATCGCCGCGCTCTTCGCCTCGGCGGCCGGCGCAGGCGCGATGAACGCGATGGCCGGCGGCGGCACGATCCTGACGTTTCCGACGCTCCTCTTTTTGGGCGAGCCGGCGATCACCGCCAATGCCACGTCGGCCGTTGCGCTCTGGCCGGGCACCGCGGCGAGCCTCTTCGGCTACCGGCAGGAGGTGCGCGCGCACCGCGACTGGCTCGGACGGCTTCTCCTGCCGAGCCTGCTCGGCGGAGCGCTCGGCGCGGTGCTCCTCCTCCGCACGCCCGCGCGAACCTTCGAACGCCTCGCGCCGTTTCTCGTTCTCTTCGCGACGCTCCTGTTCGCGGTGCAGGGCGCGATCTCGCGCCGGAGCGGCGCGGCGGGCGCGGCGACCCCGGGCCGCCTCGTAGCCGCGTGGATCGTTCAATTCTTCGTCGCGGTATATGGCGGCTATTTCGGCGCCGGCGTGAGCATCCTGATGCTCGCCGTGCTCGGATTCCTCGGCCTCGCGGACATCCACGCGGCGAACGGACTGAAGAACTTCTTCGTGCTCTGCATCAACGGCGTCGCGGCGATCTGGTTCATCGTTCAGCGGGCGGTGCACTGGCCGGCGGCGCTCGTCCTCATCGCGGGCGCCGTCGTCGGAGGCTACGCGGGCGCGCGGTTCAGCCGATCGATCTCGCGGGCGGCCGCGCGGCGTATCGTCGTCGGCATCGGGATCGCGGTGGTCGTCGCGCTCTTCCTGATGCGCTAGTGTCGGCGCGCCCGCCCGAGCGGCCTCGCTGTGACGAGCGGCGATGCCCACGGGATGAAGCGCAGAACCGCCCCGGAGCCGTCCCGTATCCCGAAGTGCTTCGAAAACTTTCGACGCTACGGGAGGGACGATGAAGCGGGACCTACTGGCGGGGATCGGGATCGCGGCCGCGCTCGCCGCGTCGGTCGCCTGTGCTCACGGGAACGGGGCCTCGGGAAAGGACGGCGTCCGCGTCGTCACGAACGCGCAGGACGTGGCCGGCTGCGAGAAGCTCTCGCAGGTGAGACTCTCGGGCACCTGGACGAGCGGCGCCGGCAGGGAAGAGCTCGAGAGCCTCGTGCGCTCGAAAGGCGGGAACGTGCTGCTGATGCCGACCGGGTCGACCGATTCGGGCACCGCGTATCGCTGCGGGGGAGCGGCCGTCAACACCGGCTCGTAGGCTCGTCTTCGTTCCGCACCGGGAGCTCGAGCTGCGGTTCCCGCGGCGGCGCCGCGTCGGCGGCATCTTCGCGGGGCCGCAGCCCGTGCAGCGAGACCCCGAGCAGGCGGACGGGTTGCCGCCCCGCCGCGGTTTTGTCGAGCAGCACGAGCGCGCGCGCCGCGATCTCGTCCCCGTCGCGCGTGGCCGGCTCGCGCGTCTCGCTCCGCGTGATCGTCTGAAACGTCGCGTAGCGGAGCTTCAGCACCACGGTCCTCGCGAAGAGCTCCTTGCGGACCAGGATCCCGGCGGCGTGGCGCGCGAGCGCCTCGACCTCCCGACGGATCGGCTCGATCTCCGAAAGATCGCGCGCGTAGGTCTCCTCGCAGCCGATCGACTTGCGCTCGCGGTTGGGCTCGACGGTGCGGTCGTCCTCGCCGAAGGAGAGCCGGCGCAGCGCCTCCGCGTAGCTCCCGACGGCCCGGCGCAGGACCTCCGCATCGGCCGTGCGCACGTCCACGAGACGCTGGATGCCGGCGGCGCGCAGCTTCCCCGCCGTGACGGGGCCGACGCCCCAGAGCGCGTCCACCGGGAGCTTCTGCAGAAACGACTCGACCCGCTCCGGCGCGATGACCGTCAGGCCGTCCGGCTTCTTCCACCCCGAGGCGATCTTCGCGAGGAATTTGTTCGGCGCGACGCCCGCGGATGCCGTGAGGCTCAGCGTCTCCCGAATCGATTGCTTGATGCGCCGCGCGACCTCGACGCCGAGCGGGAGATTCCAGGCGTTCTCCGTGACGTCGAGGTACGCCTCGTCGAGCGAGAGAGGCTCGACGAGCGGCGTGACGCTCCGGAAGATCTCGAAGACGCGTTGCGAGACCTCGTGGTACTTGCGGAAGTCGGGTGGGATCACCGTCAGCTCGGGACAGAGCCGCACGGCGCGCGACATGGGAATCGCCGAGCGCACTCCGAACGCGCGCGCCTCGTAGCTTGCGGCGCAGACGACGCCGCGGCTCTGCGGGCTTCCGCCGACGGCGACCGGACGCCTGCGGAGGGCCGGGTCGTCGCGCTGCTCGACGGACGCGTAGAACGCGTCCATGTCGACGTGCAGGATGCGTCGGAGCGTCGGCGCGGGCTCCATGCGGCGCCTCAATCATAGGGCGGCGGACCGGGTGTTCGCTCGCTTCAGTACGCCAGCAGCAGCCGCGCGGCGCGCTCGATCTGATCTTCCGAGGGGAGGAAGAACTCCTCGAGCGGCGGCGCGTAGGGCACCGGCGTGTCGAGCGCGCCGACGATCCGCACGGGCGCGTCGAGATACTCGAAGGCTTCCTCCTGGATCACGGCCGCGAGGCTCTCGCCGATCGAGCCCGTGCGCGTGTCCTCGTGCACGATGAGCACGCGGCCGCAGCGCCGCGCGAGCGCGAGGACCGCCGCCTTGTCGAGCGGTACCAGGCTGCGCAAATCGAGCACCGAGACCTCGATGCCTTCGCGGCCGAGCTTCTCCGCGACGCGCATCGCGACGTGTACGTAGGCGCCGTAGGAGATCATCGCGAGATCGGATCCCTTGCGCCGCAGGGCCGACTTCCCGAGCGGGATCGGGGCGGGCGCGGCGTCGGACAGGACCTGCTTGATGCGGGGATCCCGATAGAGCGCGATGTGCTCGTAGGCGAGGACGGGGTCCGGGTCGGCGACGGCCGCGGCGAAGAGCGCGCGCGCGTCGTGCGGCGTCGAGGGGACGACGATCTTCAGTCCCGGCGTCCGGTAGAACCAGGCCTCGGTGTTCTGGCTGTGGTACGGACCGGCATGGCGCAGTCCTCCCCACGGCATTCGGAGCACCATGGGAACGCCGCCGCCCCAGCGGTAGCGCACCTTCGCGGCGTTGTTCACGAGCTGGTTGAATCCCGTGGCCACGAAGTCGTTGAACTGCATCTCGCCGATGGGGCGCTGGCCCGCGAGCGCCGCGCCGACGCAGACGCCGAGCACCGCGCCCTCGGCAAGCGGCGAGTTCCAGATCCGGTCGCCGTAGTCCGCGAGCAGCGGACGCAGCAGGAGAAACGCGTTGCCGTAGTTGCCGCCCACGTCCTCGCCGTAGACGAAGACGCGCGGATCCGCGCGGAGCGCGTCGCCGATGCCGAGGGCAACCGCCTCGAGGAACGTCCGGCCTTTCGGATCGAAGGGAGGACCGGTCTCGAGCGGCGGCATGGCCGTGTCCGCGCCGCTCCGCACCGCGGGATCGAGCGGCTCCGCCGGCCGGCGTGGCGCCTCGCCCGCGAAGACGCGCACACCGGCGCTCTCCGGCTCCGGCCACGGCGCCTCGACGACCTTCCGGGCTTCGGCCTCGACGAGGTCGGCGGCCTCCCGCTCGAAACGCGCGAGGTCGTCCGGCGCGATCAATCCGTCGGCCGCCAGGCGCGCCGCGTAGAGCTTGAGCGGATCTCGGCGCGACCAGTAGTCGTAGAGGGCGCGGTCGGCGTAGCCCCCCTCGTGGAGCGGCGGATAGTCGAAGGAGATCGGGGGCTCCTTGCCGAGGTAGAGCATGTCGTCGTGGTGCGCGTGCCCGCAGACGCGCATGCAGACGAGCTCGAGCAGCGCCGGCCCGCGGCCTTCGCGCGCCCGGTCGGCCGCCCACGCGAAGGCGGCGGCGATCGCCTCGGGATCGGTGCCGTCGAGCGTGACGCCGGGAATCCCGTAGCCCCGCGCTTTCTCCGCGAAGACGCGCGCGGCCGACTGATCGGCGACCGGAGTCGAGAGCGCCGTCTGGTTGTTCTGGACGCAGAAGATCGCGGGCAGCCGACGCGCGGCGCAGAGGTTGATCGCCTCGTGCCACTCGCCGAGCGACGTGCCGCCCTCGCCGATGAAGGAGACGGCGACGCGGCCGGAACCTTCGCGCGCGAAAGCCATCGCCATTCCCGCGATGGTGAGCGAGGAGATCGAGAGCGGCGCCGCCGGCGGCAGGATTCCCCATGCGAAGTCGCCGACGTGCAGATCCTTGCCGTCCATCGGAGGGCCGGCCTTGCCCATCTGCGCGCTCAGTGTGCCGCGAATGGTCTCGGGATCCGGCCGCATCGCAAGTGCGGCGCCGAGGTCGCGGATGAGCGGAGCGACGACGTCGCCCTTCCACGATCCGTTCGGTCCGCGGTGCGCGGCGCCGCGGCGCAACCGCAGAGGCGCGCCGTAGATCGCCTCCTGCCCGAGCGAGCGGAACCCCTTGCCCTGGAAGGCCACGCCTCGGTAGCGGACCTCGTTGCCAAGGAAGAACGCCTTCAGCCGATTGTCCGTGGCGCGCGTGAGAACCATTCCGCGCAGCAGCTCGAGCCGCTCGTCGCGCGTGAGCGAGGCGGCGATCGCCTCGCGGCACAGGAATCCGTCGCAGGCGTCGAGCAGCTCTTCGCGCGCTCCCTCCAGCCGTTCGGCGGCGGAAACTCTCGGCGTCGTCTCCGGAATCCCCTCGGGCGGCGACCCGGCGAATGCGCGGAGGAGGGCTTCCGTGAGGGGCCGTCGGATCGCTTCGATCGCCGCCCCGTCGCGGCCGGTATCGCCCGGGATGACCGTGCGAAACGCTTCGAGAGCCGGCCCGAGCGCAAACGGAAATTGCTCGGCCACGAACGCCGCAAAGCGCGCCGCAAGCGTCGTCCGCGCCGCGGCGGGCGCCCGGGGCTCGGTCATCCGTTCCATGAAGACCCGATGCTAACCCGATCGGCGCCGGCCCGATGCGCCGCCGTGACGCCTGAGGCGGGATCCGTCCCGGCTAGGTCCTGGGAAGCAGGTCGCAGGAGTCGGTCGGCTCCGTCAACATGCCGTCGCCGAGAACGGTCGACTCCTCGACGTGGATGCAGAAGCAGGGCATTCCGTCGTCGAGGTTCTTCAGGACCCCGTTTCGCCCGCAGCGCGGGCATCGGACGACGGTTCCCTCGAGAAGGTCGACGTAACCCACCGGAAGCCGCGTGAAATCCTCGACGCTGATCATCGCCAGCCTCCTTTCCGATTCTCTCTTCCTCACGACAGGTCCTCGAAGGGATGCCAGCCCTGGAGGACCCGCATGTAGTTGGCCCGCTCGAACGCCTTCGGGTTCGCGGTGCGCGTGTAGCTCATGCTGCCCTGCATCTGTTTCAGCGAGGCGTAATCGTGCGTCTCGAGCCAGTGCTCGACGTCCGACCGAATCCGGACCAGGGTCTCCGGACCGCGCCGCAGGAGAACCGAGACCATCTGCACCGCGTGCGCTCCGGCCATGATGGCCTTGATGGCGTCGGCGGCATTGTGGACGCCTCCCGTCACGGCAAACGAGCCGCCGAATTGCCTCGAGAGAATTGCGAGCCACCGCAATCGCAGGAGCAGCTCGTTCGGGCTGGAGAGGTAGAGCTTCGGCACGACGTCGAGCTCCTCGATGTCGATGTCCGGCTGGTAGAAGCGGTTGAAGAGAACGAGCCCGTTGGCGCCGGCGCGCTCGAGGCGCTGCGAGAAGTTGGCGAGCGAGGAGTAGAAGGGGGAGAGCTTCACGGCGAGGCGAATGCGGACGGCCTCGCGGATGGAGGTCACGACGTCGATTGCACGCTGCTCGACGTCCTCGCCGGTTTCGAGCGGGTCGGTCGCGAGATCGTAGACGTTGATCTCCAACGCGTCCGCACCGGCCTGTTCCATCAGGCGCGCGTACTCGGTCCAGCTCGCGGGCGTCGTTCCGTTGAGCGACGCGATGACCGGGATGGCCACGGCCGCCTTGATTCGCGTGATCTGTTCGAGGTACTCGTGCGTGCCGAGAGCGAACTCGCCCGGATCCGGCAGGTAGGAGAGCGCCTCGGGAGACGACCCGGCCTGGGACCGCACGGAGTCGTAGAGGGCGAGCTCCTCGGCGACGATCTGCTCTTCGAAAAGGGAGTGCATGACGATCGCGGCCGCGCCGGCGTCCTCGAGCCGTTTGACCATGTCGAGATCGTCGACCAGAGGGGACGAGCCCGGCATGAAGGGATGCGGGAGATGAAAGCCGAGGTACTCGGTCGAGAGATCCATCGTCACTTCCCGGCCGCCGCTCCGGCGGCCTGCGTGGAAGGTGTCGGCGCCGGGGCCGCCCCGGCCGTCCCGGCGGGAGTTTCATCGACTCTCCAGTCCGACAGGTGCTTGTAGAGGCGGAGCCGCCGGCGCGCCTCGCGCGTCGCGAGCTCGGTCAGGTGCCGATAGCGAACCGGGTCGGCGGCCTCGACCATCCGGAACCGGCTCTCGTTCTGCATGAACTTCTCGACGGAGACCTTCGGCGTGCCGGAATCGAGCTGCAGCGGCGGCTCTCCCCGCGAGGCGCGGCGCGGGTCGTAGCGATAGAGAGGCCATAGCGCCGAGTCGACGAGGAGCTTCTGCTGCTCGCAGCCGAAGGCCATGTCGTAACCGTGGGCGATGCAGTGGCTGTAAGCGATGAGGAGCGACGGCCCCGTGTAGGACTCGGCCTCCTGGAAGGCCTTGACGGTCTGAAAGTCTTTCGCGCCAAAGGCGATCCGGGCGACGTAGACATGACCATAGCTCATTGCCATCAGCCCGAGATCCTTCTTGGCCAGCTCCTTTCCGGCGACTGCGAACTTCGCCGCGGCTCCGATCGGCGTGGCCTTCGACTGCTGGCCGCCGGTGTTCGAGTAGACCTCGGTGTCGAGCACGAGCACGTTGACGTCGTGGAATCGGGAGAGCACGTGATCCAGGCCGCCGAATCCGATGTCATAGGCCCAACCGTCGCCGCCGACGATCCAGACGCTCTTGCGCACGAGGTCGTCGGCGAGAAGGTCGAGCTCCCGCGCCGCGGGGCCACGGGACTCCTGGAGCCGCGCGCGGAGCGCCGCAATGCGCTCGCGCTGCGTCTTCACGCCGGCGTCTTCCGCTTGGTCCGCCTCCAGGATCTCGGAGACGAGGGCCTCGCCGATCGAGGGGGCGAGCTCCCGCAGGAGGCGCCGCGCCTGGTCCGTGCGGCCGTCGAGCGCGAGGCGCATGCCGAGGCCGAACTCGGCGTTGTCCTCGAAGAGCGAGTTCGACCAGGCCGGCCCGCGGCCCTCGCGGTTGACCGTGTAGGGCGTCGTCGGCAGGTTGCCGCCGTAGATCGAGCTGCACCCCGTCGCGTTGGCGATCAACAGCCGGTCGCCGAAGAGTTGCGTCAGGAGCTTGATGTAGGGAGTCTCGCCGCAGCCGGCGCACGCCCCCGAGTACTCGAAGAGCGGCGTTGCGAACTGCGATCCTTTGACGTCCAGGACGCGGATGCGCGAGCGGTCGGGCTCGGGAAGACCGAGGAAGAACGCGTAGTTCTCCCGTTCCGCGTCCCGCAGGGGGGCCTGCGGCGCCATGTCGATCGCCTTGTGCTTTGGATTGCCCTTGTCCTTGGCGGGGCAGAACTGGACGCAGAGGGAGCAGCCGGTGCAGTCCTCGGGCGCGACCTGGATCGTGTAGCGCCAACCTTCGAAATCCGCCGCCCGAAAGCGGTCGGACTTGAACGTCGGGGGAGCGCCCCCGAGGAGCGCCGGTTCGAAGACGGCGGCGCGGATCGCCGCATGCGGGCAGACGAGCGCACACTTGTTGCACTGGATGCAGATCGACGCGTCCCAGACCGGAATTTCGGTGGCGAGATTTCGCTTCTCGAATCGCGTCGTCCCCGTGGGCCAGGTGCCGTCCACCGGGAAGGCGGAGACGGGAAGCCGGTCGCCGTGGCCGGCCATGAGCACGGCGGTCACGCGTTGGACGAAGTCGGGCGCCGCCGGAGGCACGGCGGCGGGCCGGCGCTCGGCCGCGGTCGCCTGCGCCGGCACGCGCACGGGAGAGAGGCCCGCGAGGGTCGCGTCGATGGCGGCGTCGTTGCGCCGCAGGAGCTCCGCGCCCTTCTTCCCGTAGGTCTCCACGACCGCCTTCTTGATCCGCTCGATCGCCTGGGCCTGAGGCAGCGGCTCCACGATCGCGAAGAAGCACGTTTGCATGATCGTGTTGATCCGGCCCTTGAGGCCGCATTCGCGCGCGATCTTGTAAGCGTCGATCACGAAGAACCGGATCCGCTTGCGGAGGATCTGCTCCTGGACTTCGAGCGGCAGTCGATCCCACACTTCTTCCGGGCCGTAAGGAGAGTTGAGGAGAAAGGCCGCGCCGTCGAGCGCCTGCTCCAGGATTTCGTGCCGACGAAGCAGCTCGAACTGGTGACACGCGACGAAGTGGGCCCGTGCGATGAGATAGGACGAGCGGATCGGGCGCGGCCCGAAGCGGAGATGCGAGACCGTGACGGCGCCCGCCTTCTTGGAGTCGTAGACGAAGTAGCCCTGGGCATAGCCGGGCGTCGCCTCGCCCAGAATCTTGATCGAGTTGCGGTTGGCTCCGACCGTTCCGTCCGATCCGAGCCCCCAGAAGACGAGCCGCGAGACGTCCGGCGGCTCGATGTCGAGCGCGGCGTCCCAGGGCAGCGAGGTGTGGGTGACGTCGTCGGTGATCCCGATGGTGAAGTGGTTCTTCGGCGTCGCGCGCGACAGCTCTTCGAAGACGGCGGCGACCATCGCCGGCGTGAACTCCTTGGAGGAGAGCCCGTAGCGGCCGCCGACGATTCGCGGCATCGCGCGGCCGGCGCTCGACTCGCAGAGCGCGGTGGCGACGTCCGCGTAGAGCGGCTCGCCGACGGCTCCCGGCTCCTTGGTGCGGTCGAGAACGGCGATCGCCTGCACGGTCGGCGGCAGAGCGGCGGCGAAGCGCGCGACGTCGAAGGGACGATAGAGACGGACTTTCAGGACACCGACCTTCTCTCCCCGCGAGCGGAGCCAGTCGACCGTCTCGTGCGTGGTCTCGGCGCCCGAGCCCATGATCACGACGACGCGTGTGGCCGCGGGGTCGCCGACGTAGTCGAAGAGGCCGTACCGGCGTCCGGTCTCGGCCTCGAACTTTTGCATCGCGCGCGCGACGGCATCCGGGCAGGCGAGATAGAAGGGGTTGGCGGCCTCGCGCGCCTGGAAGAAGGCGTCCGGATTCTGGGCGGTGCCTCTCAGGACCGGCCGGTCCGGAGTGAGTGCACGGCGTCGGTGTGCCGCGACGTCCTCGGAATCGACGAGCGCCGCGAGGTCGGCGTCGGCGAGCTCTTCGATCTTGGCGACCTCGTGCGAGGTGCGGAAGCCGTCGAAGAAATGGAGAAACGGGATGCGGGAGGAGAGGGTGGCCGCATGCGCGATCGCCGCGAAGTCCTGCGCCTCCTGCACCGAGCCGGAAGCGAGCAGCGCGAATCCCGTCTGGCGGCAGGCCATCACGTCGGAGTGGTCGCCGAAGATCGACAGCGCATGTGTTGCAAGCGTGCGCGCCGCCACGTGCATCGTGAAGGGCGTCAGCTCCCCGGCGATCTTGTACATGCTCGGGATCATGAGCAGCAGCCCCTGCGACGCGGTGAACGTCGTCGCGAGCGCGCCCGCCTGCAGCGCTCCATGCGCCGCGCCCGCGGCGCCGCCTTCCGACTGCATCTCGACGACCTGCGGGACCTGGCCCCAGAGGTTGCGGCGTCCCTTGGCCGACCACGCGTCGGCGTGCTCTCCCATCGGAGAGGAGGGGGTGATCGGATAGATCGCGATGACCTCGCTCGCACGATGGGCGACCGAGGCGACGGCCTCGTTGGCATCGATCGTGACCCGCCGTTTCTCCGACACGATATCCAGACGGTAGCGAGGCTGACGGCCCGCGGGGATGATGCCGATGCATCAACTGGAGGGAAGGACCCTGCACGGTCCGTGTCAGAATCCGTTCCCTTCCGTGGTGAGCGACCGGATCGAACAGCTCGGACTCTTCGGCGCGATCGAGGCGCCCCGCCGGGCCGATGCCGATCTCGAAGAACGTCTCGCGCGCGAGCACGCCGAGGCCGCAGCCATCGCCGCCCGCCTGCCGAAGGGAGTCTTCTTCGGCACGAGCACCTGGAGCTTCCCGGGCTGGGCCGGCATCGTGTACTCGCAGCGCGCGGCGACGGCCGAGCTCGCGCGCGAGGGCCTCGCGGAGTACGCGCGGCATCCGCTGCTCACGATCGTGGGCATCGACCGCGGGTACTACGGTCCGATCCCGAAGAGCGATCTCGCGCGGTACGCGGCGCAGCTGCCTCCCGGGTTTCCGTGCTGCGCGAAGGCGCCCGAAGCCGTGACGTCGGCCGCGAGCCCGGACTTTCTCCACGCGCCGCGCTTCGTCGACGAGATGGTCGGGCCGTTTCTCGAGGTCTTTCGCGAGCACACGGGACCGTTCCTGATCCAGCTCCCTCCGGCGCCGCGCGAGGCGTCCGGCGCGTCCGCCCGATTCCCGGAGCGGCTCGACCGCTTCCTCGGGGCGCTCCCGCGGGACGCCCGATACGCCGTCGAGCTGCGCGAGCGCTCGCTCCTGACGCCGGCCTACCGCGATGCGCTCGCCGCGCACGGCGCGGCGCACGTCCTCAACTACGCCACGGCGATGCCGATGCCGGCCGGGCAGGCGCAGGCGATCCCGGTCGCGGCGGCGCCGTTCGCGGTCGTCCGCCTCCTGCTGCGGCCCGGCACGCGTTACGAGGAGCGGCGCGACGAGTTCCTGCCGTTCGACCGCATCGTGGACGCGAATCCCGAAATGCGGCGGCAGGTCGTGGAAATCGTTCGCGAGGCCGTCGGCCTCGGGCGCGAGGTCTCCGTCCTCGTCAACAACAAGGCGGAAGGATGCTCGCCCCGGACGATCCGTGCGCTCGCGGAGATGCTCGCCGCGGAGGGCGCGTGATTCAGACGGCGGCTTCGGCGCGCGATTCGGGCGAGCCGGCGCCGCCGGTGATCGTGCAGCAGTCGGCAGCCTCGGACCGCAGGCCATCGCCGATCATCTCGGACGTTTGTACGTGGACGTAACGCACGCTGCCGTCCAGGCGCTCCCGGCGAACGCCGCTGCGGCCGCAGCGAGTGCAGCGCGAGACCTGTCCGTCGGTCGGGATCCGCACTCCGGGCTCGAGCTTCGTGAAGTCCTCGATTACCACCATGGACATCCCTCCCTCGGCGGCGGAGGGAAGCAAGAAGGGGGCCAGGTCCGATGAGCCGCGAGGACAAGGCGATCCGGGACGAGGTCCGGCGGATCAAGGAGCGCGTGAAGGGTCTCTCCGGTTTCTGGATCGGCGAGTCATCCGCGGCGATCTACGCGCTCGAGTGGGCGCTCGGCAAGAGAGAGAGGCCGCCGTCCGAAGACCTCGGCCGGGCCGGTGGTGAGCAGGGCCGGATCGCCGCGAGCCTCGTCAAGCTCGCCGAGAAGGCGCCGCGCCCGCGGCTGCAGGTCCGGAAGCCGGCGAGCCCGTCGGCCGGAGGAGGACCTTCCGCACCCCGCGCCGGGCGGCCTCCGCGAGCGCGCGGGGCGCGCGCGAAAGCGGGTACTCGGCGCTGAGGAGCGGGCGCACGTCGACGCGCCGCGTGCGCAGGAGCTCGATCGCCGGCTCGAACCGGCCGCATCGGGAGCCCACGACGGTGACTTCGTTGACGACCAGCGGCGCGGCGTCGAAACGCGCCGGCGCATGGTGCGTCGTCTTCCAGACGATCGTGCCGCGAGGCCGCACGAGCGCGAGCGCGCGCGGCATTCCCTCGGGAGAGCCCGTCGCTTCCACGACGAGATCGAACGAGGCCGACTTCGCGCGGCTCGACCGGCCGAGGCGCGCCACGGAAGCGCCGGTTTGCTCGAGCACCGCCGCCGCGAGCGATCCGAGCTTGCCGACGCCGAGCACCGCCGCGCGCGTTTTCCCGGTCACCTCGACCTGATCCAGGATCTCGCACGCGGCGGCGAGCGGCTCGACGAAGACGGCCTCGCGGTCCGAAATCTCGGGCGGGACCTCGCGGAGGTTTCCCTCCGGAAGCGTCAGGTACTCGGCGTGCGCTCCGGCGTGACCGCGGATGCCGAGCACCTTCCGCTTCGGGCAGTGCCGCGAGAGGCCGCGCCGGCACCAGTCGCATCGTCCACACCCGAGGTTGATCTCGCCCACGACGCGCTTGCCGAGCCAGGGCGAATCGGAGGGCGCGTCGACGATTCCGACGAACTCGTGGCCGGGGATGCCGGAGAAGGCGTAGTAACCGCGGCGGAGCTCCAGGTCCGTGTTGCAGATGCCGGAGAAGAGAACGCGCACGCGGGCCGAGCCGGCGCGCGGGACGGGCCCCCGCATCTCGCGGACGGTCGCGCGGCCTCCTTCGAACACCAGCGCCTGCACGGCGGGAAATCTATCCGAGGAGACGTAGAATTTCTGGAAGGAAAGGAGCGTCATGAAGCACATGAAGCTGGTCATTCTGGCGGCGGGACTGCTCATCGCGGCGGCGGCCGCCCGGGCTCAGGAGAAGAAGATGGAGGCGCCCAAGCCCGGCGCGGAGGTGAAGAAGCTCGACTACTTCAACGGCAACTGGCACTCGGAGGGCGACATGAAGGCCGGCCCGTGGGGTGCCGGCGGGAAGTTCTCCGGCGACTCGCATTGCACCTGGATGTCGGGGGGCTTCTTTCTCGTCTGCACGGAAACCGGCACCGGGCCCATGGGGAAGATGCACAGCATGAGCGTCCTCGGCTACGACGCGGCCGCGAAGGCCTACACATACAACGGCTTCAACAGCATGGGCGAAAACGAACACGCCAACGGGTCGGTCGACGGCAAGACGTGGACGTACACCAACGAAAGCATGATGAACGGCAAGACGATGAAGGGCCGTTACACCATGACCGAGACCTCGCCGACCGGGTACGACTTCAAGTTCGAGACTTCCGAGGACGGGAAGACCTGGGGCTCCATGATGGAGGGCAAGGTCACGAAGAAGGCCGCGGCCGAGAAGAAGATGTAGCCGCGGGCGGCCGGGATCGCCCGGCCGCGATACGATTTCGGCCGCGTGCGCTGTCCCAGCTGCGGAGCGGAAGTGGCGGAGGCGTCGGCGTGTCCGCGGTGCGGGCGCGACCTGACGTCCGCTTCGCAAGTTCCGACGGGACTGGCCACGCCGTCGGTCGCGGCCGCGGCGGGGCGGGTTCCGTCATCGCCGATTGGGCGGCTGGCCTTCTCCGACTCGATCGATCCGGGCGGTTTCACGCCCGGGACGGTGCTGTCGGAGCGGTACCGGATCATCGGATTGATTGGCCGCGGGGGAATGGGAGAGGTCTACCGCGCGGACGACCTGAAACTTGGCCAGCCGGTGGCTTTGAAGTTCCTGCCGGATCGGCTCTCCTCGGACCAAAAGCTTCTGGATCGATTCTTTTCCGAGGTTCGGACGTCGCGGTCGGTCGCGCATCCGAACGTCTGCCGCGTGTACGACATCGGCGAGGTGGATGGCCGTCACTTCATCTCGATGGAGTACGTGGACGGGGAGGATCTGGCGTCGCTCTTGAGGCGGATCGGCCGGCTTCCTCCGGACAAAGCGCTCGAGCTCTCGCGGCAGATCTGCGCGGGGCTTTCGGCGGCGCACGACCGCGGGGTGCTGCATCGGGACCTGAAGCCGGCCAACGTGATGGTGGACGGTCGCGGCCGCGCGAGGATCATGGACTTCGGCCTGGCAGTGGCGGCGTCGGAGTCGGGCACGGAGGCCGAGATCGGCGGCACGCCCGCGTACATGGCGCCGGAGCAGTTCGCGGGCAAGGGAGCGTCGGTTCGAAGCGATCTCTACGCGCTCGGGCTCGTCCTGTACGAGCTTCACACGGGAAAGCGGGCGTTCGACGCGGGCAGCATCGAGGACTACCGGCGCAAGCATGCCGAGGATCCGCCCACGAGCCCATCGGCGATGGTCGCGGGAATCGAGCCCGCGGTCGAGCGCGCGATCCTGCGCTGCCTCGAAAAGGATCCGGCGCGGCGCCCGACATCTGCCGCGCAGGTCGCGGCGGCGCTCCCGGGAGGCGATCCGCTGGCGGCGGCGATCGCCGCCGGAGAGACCCCCTCACCGGAGATGGTCGCGGCGGCAGGCAGCGAGGAGGCCATTTCTCCCCGGCTCGCGCGGTCGCTGCTCGCGACCGTCGTCCTCGGATCGATCGCTTTGCTGGCGCTCGTCGGCAGGACGCATCTGCTCGCGGCCGTGGATTCGCAGAGGTCACCCGACGTCCTGCGCGCTCGCGCGCGGGAGATTCTCGTCAGCATCGGGATGCCCGACCGGCCGGAGGATTGGGCGGCGGACGTCGCTGAGGACAGGCCCTTCGTCGACTGGGTGACGGAGCATGATCGGTCCCCGGATCGTTGGAGTCGCGGAATCTCTCGCGACGCCCTCGACTACGTTTACCGCGAGAGCCCGACATTGCTCATACCCGCGGACACCATCGCGAATCCGTACCCCGGACCCCGCATCACGGCCTACGATCCGGCGCCGTCGATGCAGTCCGGCGATGCCACGATGGTTCTCGATGGCGACGGACGGCTCAAGCTGCTCTCGATCCAGACGCCCGAGTTGGAGAAGCCGGCGGGTCCTCCGCGTGCGCCGGATTGGGGCGCGCTCTTCCGAGCCGCGGGGCTCGACATGGGCCGGTTCACACCGGTCGAGCCCGCCTGGACCCCCAGCCTCTTCGCCGATGCGCGGGCGGCCTGGCAGGGACCGCACCCGGAGCGGCCGGGCATGACGATGCGCGTCGAGGCGGCGGCTTATCGCGGGCGCCCCGTCGCCTTTCGCTGGATCGGCCCATGGACTCAGCCCGATCGCGACATCTTCGACGTGCGCAGCCCGGGCACTCGGACCGCGGAGCTCGTCTGGGCCCTCATCTGCCTCACGCTTTTCTTCGGCGGCGCCTGGCTCGTCCGCCGCAATCTGCGGGCGGGCCGGGGCGATCGCCGCGGCGCGATGCGTCTGGCGATGGCCGTCACCCTCTGCGAGCTCGGAGCCTGGGCCTTCGGGGCGCACCACACGTCGGGCAGTCAGGAGTTCGAGATCATTTTCCCCAACGGACTCTCGAATGCCCTCCTGTTCGGCGTCTTCATCTGGATCATTTACATGGCGGTCGAGCCGTTTGCCCGGCGGAACTGGCCCCAGATGCTGATCTCGTGGGCACGGCTGCTCGGCGGCCGTCTTCGGGACCCCCTCGTCGGCCGCGACCTACTCGTCGGCGCCGCGGCCGCCGTCCTGATCGAGCTCGTCCGCGTTCCGGCCGTCCGATCGATAGCCGCCGCGTTCGGCTTTCCGGCCGCGGCGCCACGAGCTCCCGACTTCGTCGCGAGCGCGCGCGAGACGCTGGCCTATGCGATCAGTCTGCCGGTCGCCACTCTCGTCTGGACCCTGGGCATCGTCTTCTTTCTCGCGCTGGCGCTTCGCTGGGTGCGATCGGAATGGCTCGCGGCCGTGATCGTGATCACTCTCTTCTCGTTGACCTTCGTCGGCACGCCCGTGCCGTTCCTCGTGGGCAGCGCCTTCTACATCGCGGCCATCGTGTTCGTCGCGATCCGCTTCGGTCTCCTGGCGGCGCTGATCGCGGATCTTCTTTTCAACGGCTTGTACGAGTTCGTGCGCACTGCGGACCCGTCCGCCTGGTACTTCTACACGACCCCGATCGCAATCGCCGTCGTCCTGGGTCTCGCGATCTGGGGCTATCGCACGGCCGTCCCGGTCCGCGCGGTGGCGCTCGCGACGGCTTGAAGATCGCCACATGGAATCGGCGACGAAAAAGTGCCCCGCCTGCTCTTCCGACGTCGTCGGCTCTGCCCGCTACTGTCCCTCCTGCGGCGAGGCGGTGTCTTCGGTTTCGCAGCTTCCGACCGGTCTCGCGACGCCGTCGGTCGCG
>DATJZU010000131.1:0-3651 GCA_035498835.1 Thermoanaerobaculia bacterium | reverse complement strand
TACGACGATCGCTCGTCCACGACCGGCGGCACCGCGGGCACGGCGCTGTCCGTCTATGCGGCGGCCGACGCGATCGGACCGAGCGACCCGCCGCTCGTCATCTCCGGCATCGAGGTCGACGACCGGTTCCGGACCAACGTGGGGCTCTTCGCCATCGACGACTCGCTGACGATCGCGAAGGTGACGGCGATCGACAAGGACGGCAACGTCATCGGCGTCGTGGACGGTATCGCGCTCAACAACGGAACCGTCTCCGGTCCCTGGAGTCAGTTCCCGATCTCGGTCCTCTCGGGCCTCCCGGCGGACCCGTTCAGCCTCGAGGTCGAGGTGACGCAGGGACACGCGGCGGCATACGCGATCAACGTCGATCAGAAGAGCTCGGACACGACCTTCATCCGGGCCACGAACTAGCCGCGGGCGCGGGGACGGCGGCGTCTCCGCGGCCCGACCCTTGCACCTTCGGGAGGGGGTGCTCCGGCGCGCCGGGCCGGGGCTCCGCAGGAAAGGCAAGTAGAATGGCGCCGTTGTCCTCGTCCACGCTCGGCGGGCGGAGCCGCCCGGAATCGTCCCCGGCCGCGCCTCGGCCGGCGCTGCTCGAGCCGGAGTCCGTCTCTCCCTTCGTCCACGACCGCGGAGACGTCCTCTACAGTCCCCTCTCCGGCGAGTCGCTCCCGCGGGACGGGGAAGGGTATCGGGCGCTCTCGCGGATTTCGTCGGGCCTTCCGGCCGACGCGGCGCCGGCGGTTCTCGATCACCTGCGCGCGGCGCGGTTCCTGATCGAGGACGTCGAGGCGGAGGCGCGGCGCACGCGCCTGCTGTACGTGTCGCTCGAGACCTGCACGTCCTGCAACCACCGCTGTCCCTTCTGCCCGGTCTCCGTGTCGCCGCGCGACCGCGAGGTCATGAGCCAGGAGCTCTTCGAGTCGATCCTCGACCAGGTCGTCGAGGCCGGCGGGAAGAGCACCGTCGTGTTCCTGTCGAACTACAACGAACCGACCGTCGATCCGCTCTTCGAGGAGCGCGTGCGGGCCCTGTTCGCGCGAGGGATCCCGACGAGCCTCCTGACGAATGCCTCGCACCTCGACCCGGAGCGCGCGGCGCGCCTCGAGCCCCACGGAAAGTTCCGGTACGTCGGGATCAATCTGCCGACACTCGATCCGGATCGCTACGAGAAGATGCACGGCACGCGGGACCTGGCGCGCGTGCTCGAGAACGTGGACGGCCTCGCGTCGAACCGCCTGTCGGAGGAATCGGCGATCGTGGTCCTGGGCGACGAGGACGAGGCGCACCGGCGCGACGTCGAGGAGATCCGGCGGCGCTTCGAGCCGAAGGGATGGGAGATCCGTCCGTTCAAGCTCCGGAGCCGGCCGTCGAGCGGCACGTATCTGCCCTCGCCGCCGCCGAAGAAGAGGCTCCGCGGATGCGAGCAGATGGGCTCGCGTCCCTTCGAGCACCTGCACGTGACCGCCACGGCGAAGGCGGTGCTCTGCTGCCAGGACTACTACGAGAAGCTCACGATCGGGGACCTCAAGACGCAGACGGTGGCGGAGATCCTGGGCGGGGAGACCATGGCGCGGCTGCGCCGCTGGACCTACGGCGTCGAGGAAGCGCCCGACGACTTCCTCTGCCGGCGGTGCGAGTTCGCGCTCGGCGATTGAGCGAGAATCGGAGGCGCGCGCCGGACGTCCGGGACGCGCGCCGGACGACTCGATGAGCCCGATCGCCGTTTCCGCCGACCGCGTCAGCAAGATCTACCGTCTCTACGACCGGCCCTCGGACCGGCTGAAGGAGCTCTTCTTCCGGCGGCGGCGCCACCGCGACTTCCCGGCGCTCTCCGACGTGAGCTTCGAGCTTCCGGCCGGCGCCTCCCTCGGCCTGATCGGCGAGAACGGTGCGGGCAAGTCGACGCTTCTGAAGATCGTCGCCGGGACCGCTCACCCGACGTCCGGCGGTGTCACCCGCCGCGGCACCATCGCCTCGATCCTCGAGCTCGGCATGGGATTCCATCCGGAGTTCACGGGCCGCGAGAACGCCCGCATGAACGCGGCGCTCCTGGGGCTCGCGGGCGCCGAGCTCAAGCGCCGGCTTCCCGAGATCGAAGCGTTCGCCGAGCTCGGGGAGTTCTTCGAGCGTCCGGTGCGCACCTACTCCTCGGGCATGGCGCTGCGGCTCGCGTTCGCGGTGGCGACGCACGTCGACGCCGACGTGCTCATCGTGGACGAGGCGCTGGCGGTCGGGGACGGGTACTTCCAGAAGAAGTCGATCGACCGCATCACCGACTTTCAGAAGCGCGGCGGGACGCTCCTCTTCTGCTCGCACGCGCTCTACTACGTCGCGCTCCTGTGCGACCGGGCGATCTGGCTGCGGGAGGGGCGCGTCGCCGAATCGGGCCCATCGCTTCCCGTCGTGCGCGCCTACGAGGCCTTCCTCCAGGAGAGGGAGCGCCGCGCCGCCGGGCCGGAGACGTCGCTGCCGGAGCTGCCCGCCGAGGGCCGGCGGCCGGCCCGCTTCACGGATGTCGTCATCCACGACGGCTCGGGCTATCCGCGGGCGGAGTTCGCGTCGGGGGAGACCGTCGCGCTCGACCTCGCCTTCGAGTCGGACGATCCGTCGCTCGCCTTCCAGCTGCGCGTGGGCGCCGACCGCGAGGACGGCGTCCAGGCGTTCGCGGTGGACACGCGCTCGCAGCCGTGGGCGCCGCTGTCCGGGCGGCGCCGCTACCGCGTGCGCCTGGCGCTCCCGGAGCTCCCGATCACGCAGGGGGACTTCCGTGTGTACGCGTTTCTCGGAGACGAGACCGCGCTCCACCTGCATGACCTGCGCATCCTGCGGCCGGGCTTCACGGTCGTGGCGCCCGACTACGCCGTGGGCCTGGTGCGGCCGCGTTCGGTCTGGAGCCTCCTGCCCGACGGCGCCGCAGCTCCCGCCGCCGAGCGGAAGAAAGCGGCCGCCGCGATCTCGTGACGCCGGACGGGCCGGCGCCGGGGCGCCGGTTCTTCCCGGACCTGCTCGCCGCCGCGGCCCTCTTTGGCGCGGTCTGGGCGCTCTACGGTCCCGTGCGGCGGCTCTGGTGGACGTTCGACGACCTGTTCCTCCTGCACGTGCTCCGGGGCCGCTCGCCCTGGGAGCTGTTCTTCTCGCCGGGGCTCTGGCGCGGGCTGCCGTTCCGGATGTTTCTGCCGGAGCTCCTCGCCTCGTACGGCCTCGACCGGGTGATCGCGGGCGCGCAGCCCCGCGCCTTCTACGTCCACGAGCTCCTCGCCTGCGGGGCGGCCGCGGTTGCGCTCTTCGCGGTGCTCCGCCGCTGGTTCGGGACGGCCCTTTCCGGCGCCGGCGCGCTGCTCTTCGTTCTCGGCGCGCCCTTCGTCACCTGGGCTCAGCAGGTCATGCACCGCCACTACGTCGAAGGATTCGTGTTCGCAGCCGTCTCCGTGTGGCTGTTCGTGGGAGCGGTCCGCCGCGGCCGTCCGGGCGCGGCGGTCGGCTCCGCCGTTTTCTATCTACTCGCCATGCTCTCGAAGGAGGTCTACATCCCGCTCGCCGGAATCCTCGCGCTTCTGCCCGAAGGCTCCGCGCGCGCGCGATTCCGCCGGCTCCTTCCGCACGCGGCGGCCGCCGCCGTCTATTTCGCGTGGCGGTACGCGATGATCG
>DATJZU010000130.1:0-47507 GCA_035498835.1 Thermoanaerobaculia bacterium | reverse complement strand
TATTCTTCCAGGTATCACGATCCAATTGCATTGTCCTCCTCCGACGCGCCCCCGGCCTTGATGTAAACGCACTATGACGGGAACCCCCTCCGCGTTATGAGATGGTGACGACGATGTTTCGCCGAATTCTGGTCCCGGTGGATTTCACTCCGCGCAACCGGCGGGCCGTGGGGGTTGCGGCGCGCCTGGCGGCGACTGCGGGCGCGGAGGCCACCCTTCTCCACGTCATCGAGCGGATCGACGGGGGAGCGCCCGGGGGGCTCGCCGGCTTCTACCGGAAGCTCGAGCGAAGCGCCCGCCGCAACATGGAAGATCTCCTGTCCGAGTTCCAGAAGCGCGGCGTTTCGGCCTCGGCCGAGGTTCTCTATGGCGGCCGGGTGAACGAAATCATCCGCTTCGCGGAGCAGAAGCGCATCGATCTGATCGTCATGAGCTCTCACAAGCTGCCGCTGCGGCACGGAGCCGAAGGCTGGGGCACGATCAGCCACAAGATCGGGATCCTGTCGCGTTGTCCGGTCTTGCTCGTCAAGTAGAGAAGAAGGAGGAGGGCAACATGGCCGTCCGTCCGATCCTGTTCGCCACGGATTTCTCGGCGGCCTCGGGGCCGGCCCTGCGCGCAGCCCTCGAGATGGGCCGTCAGGAAGGTGCGACGGTCCTGATCGCCCACGTCCTCGAGCCTCCGGTGCCCTTCGCGCCGGATGGGTACGTGCTGCCGCAGACCTACGACGACCTGGCGGCGGCGCAGCGGCGAGGCGCGGAAGAGCGGATGCGTCGGGTGCTGGCGAAAGCGCGGCGAGAAGGTGTCTCGGCCCGCGGCCTCCTCCTGCGGGGCGCTCCGCACGAGGCGATCGCCCGGACCGCCCGCGGGCACCGCGCCAGCCGCGTCGTGGTCGGGACGCACGGCCGCCGCGGCTTCAGCCGGCTGTTCCTCGGCAGCGTCGCCGCGCGCGTCGTCGCGTCGGCGCCCTGCCCGGTCCTGGTCGTTCCCGCGCCGCGGGGAAGGAGAGCATCATGATCCGCCTGCGCGACATCATGCAGAAGAAGGTCGAGGGAATCTCGCCGCACGATTCGGCCGAAGCCGCGTGGAATCGGATGCGCCTGCTCCGGGTGCGGCATCTGGTGGTCCTCGAAGGCCGGCGCGTCGTCGGCGTCCTCTCCGACCGCGACGTGGCGGGTCGGGGGTCGCTCCGGCAGGTGGAAGCCGTCGGCGACGTCATGAGCGAACCGGTCGTGTCCGGCCATCCCGAGATGACGCTGCGGCAGGCGGCGAATCGGATGCGCGGCCGCTCGATCGGCTGTCTCCCGGTCATGGAGGGAGACGACCTCGTCGGGATCGTCACGACGACGGACCTGCTCGAGCTCCTCGGGCGGGGCCTGACCCGGGTCCCCGTGACGGGCCGCGGGCGGCCGACCCTCGCGACCCGAGGCCCGCGGCGAAAGCCCTTCGTCCGGTCGTCGCTGCGCGCCTGAGAGCCGCCTGAGCGATCCGACAGATCCCCGGGCGGCGTTCCTGCCCAAGACCTTCACGGTCCTGCGCGGGTACACTTCCGCGCAGTTCGCCGCCGACCTCCAGGCGGGCGTCATCGTCGGCATCGTGGCCGTGCCCCTGGCGCTGGCGTTCGCCATCGCTTCCGGCGTCGCGCCCGAGAAGGGCCTGATCACGGCGGCCGTCGCGGGTTTTCTCATCTCCTTTCTCGGCGGAAGCCGGGTGCAGATCGGCGGCCCGACGGGAGCCTTCGTCGTGATCGTCGCGGGAATCGTCCAGAAGCACGGCTTCGACGGCCTGGTCGCCTGCACGCTTCTGGCGGGCGTTCTGCTCGTCGCCATGGGGCTCGCGCGGTTCGGCGGCGCGATCAAGTTCATTCCGTATCCGGTCGTGACGGGATTCACGAGCGGAATCGCGCTCATCATCTTTTCCTCGGAAATCAAGGACCTTCTCGGGTTGCGGATGGGCGCGGTTCCAGGGCCCTTTCTCGAGAAATGGTCGGCGTTCGGACGGGCGCTCGGGACCATCTCGCCGCAGGCGGTGGCGATCTCCGCGGCAACGCTCGCGATCCTGCTCGGATGGCCGCGTCTCTCGCGGAAAATCCCGGCCCCGATCGTCGCCATCCTCGCAACGAGCGCCGCGGCGGCTCTGTGGCGGCTGCCCGTCGAGACGATCGGCTCGCGCTTCGGCGCGCTGCCGGCCGGCCTGCCGTTGCCGCGATGGCCCGCGCTGTCGCCGGCCTCGCTTCCGGACCTCTTTCCGGCGGCCGTGACCGTCGCGCTGCTCGCCGCGATCGAATCTCTGCTTTCGGCCGTCGTGGCCGACGGCATGATCGGCAGCCGGCACAAGTCGAACGTCGAGCTCGTCGGGCAGGGCGTCGCGAACATCGCCTCGGCGCTCTTCGGCGGGATTCCGGCGACCGGCGCGATCGCGCGCACGGCGACGAACGTGAAGAACGGCGGGCGCACGCCCGTGGCCGGCATGACACATGCCGCGACGGTTCTCGCCGTGCTCCTGTTGCTCGGCCGCTGGGTGAGCCTCGTGCCCCTCGCGACGCTGGCGGCGATCCTCGTGGTCGTGGCGTACCACATGAGCGAATGGCGCTCGGTCGTCATGCTCCTGCGCGCCCCCAAGAGCGACGTGATCGTCCTCGCCGTCACGTTCTTTCTCACCGTGGTCGTGGACTTGACCGTGGCGGTGCAGGTCGGCGTGGTTCTGGCGGCCTTCCTCTTCATGCGGCGCATGGCGGAGGTCACCAGCGTGGACGCCGTCGCGCGGGAGTTCCGCGAGGCCCCCGACGGCACGATGCTGGGGGACCCCGAAGGGGTCGCCCGCCGCGACGTTCCGGCGGGGGTCGAGGTCTACGAGATCAACGGGCCCTTCTTCTTCGCGGCGGCGGAGAAGCTGAAGGACGTGCTCTCCTTCGTCGCCCGGAAGCCCCGCGTGTTCATTCTCCGCATGCGCAACGTCCCCGCAATCGACGCGACGGGGATTCGCGTGCTCGACGACCTGCACGACGGGCTCGTCCGGCACGGCGTCGTGTTCCTCATCGCCGGCCTGCAGGCGCAGCCACGGCTCGCCCTCGAGCGCGCCGGCCGCCTCGACCGCTACGGCCGCGAGAATCTCGCCGCGGATCTCGATGAGGCCCTCGAACGGTCGCGGCGGATCCTCGCGGCCGGCGAGGCGCCGGCGGGGTGAGCCCGGGCACCGAGGTCCTCGCGGTCCGCCTCGCCGTCGCCCTCGGCATCGGGCTTCTGATCGGCGCCGAGCGGGAGCGGCGCAAAGGCGTTGGACCCGATCGGGCGCCGGCGGGCATCCGGACCTTCGCCCTCGCTTCGCTCATCGGGGGAGTCAGCCTCGCATTCGGAGGCGAGGCCGTTCTTCTCGCGTCGGTGCTCGTCGTGGGGGCCCTGGCCGTGATCGCCTATTCCCGAAGCCGCAGCACCGATCCGGGCGTGACGACCGAGGTTGCGCTGCTGACGACCCTGCTGCTGGGCGCCCTCGCCGTCCGACAGCCGGCGCTCGCGGGAGGGCTCGCCGCGACGGTCGCCATCCTTCTCGCGCTGCGCACGCGCCTCCACCGGTTCGTGCGAACCGTTCTGACGGAGCAGGAGTTGCACGACGCTCTGCTCTTCGCCGCGGCGGCGCTGGTCGTGCTCCCGCTGACGCCGGATCGCGCGGTCGGGCCCTTCGGTGTGCTCAATCCGCGCACGCTCTGGAAGCTGGTCATCCTCGTCATGGCGATCTCGGCGTCGGGATACGTCCTCCTGCGACTGCTCGGACCGCGGCTGGGGCTGCCGCTCTCCGGCTTCGCATCCGGGTTCGTTTCGAGCACCGCGACGATCGGCGCGATGGGACAGCGCGCGGCGGAAGAGCCGGGCCTGCGCCGGGCGGCGGCGGCGGGCGCGGTGCTTTCGACGGTGGCCACCGTGCTGCAGATGGCCGCCGTGCTGTACGCGACCAGCCCCACGACGCTCGAAGCGATGCACGTGCCGCTGATGCTCGCCGGCGCGGCGGCGGCGGCCTACGGGCTGGTCTTCGCCCTCCGGCTCGGGCGCGCCCCCGGCGGGGCAACGGTCGCCCGCGGGCGCGCGTTCGATCTGAAGGGTTCGTTCCTTTTCGCGGCGACCGTCTCGGCGATCCTCATGCTGTCGGCGGGGGTCAACCAGAGGTTCGGAGCCCGGGGGCTTCTTCTGGCCGCCGCCGTGGCCGGTCTGGCCGACACGCACGCGGCGGCGATCTCTGTCGCTTCCCTGGTCGCGGCCGGCAAGCTC
Organism: Thermoanaerobaculia bacterium; assembly: GCA_035498835.1. GTDB lineage: Bacteria > Acidobacteriota > Thermoanaerobaculia > UBA5066 > Gp7-AA6 > DATBFU01. The sequence goes on along the minus strand of DATJZU010000130.1, from coordinate 43,247 downwards.
CCCGCGGCGGAAGCCGTCGTCCCGATCCTCGCGGCCATGACGGCGAACACCGCGACCAAGGCCGTGGTCGCCGCCGCGGCCGGAGGACGGCGCTTCGGTCTCCAGACGATCCCCGGCCTCCTTCTGGTCATCGGGGCCGCCTGGACGGGATTCCTGCTTTCGCCCGCGAGCACCGGAGTTGGTGCGAACGCATCATGGCCGGCGGGTGTCTGCGCGTTTAAGTTTCTCGCGTATGAGAATACTCGTTGCAACCGACGGTTCCCGCGGCGGCACTGCGGCGGTTCGCTTCGCCTCGCGTCTGGCAGCCCGGGATTCGGGAGGCGAGTTGATCGTCCTGACCGTCGCCCGGGATTTGCCGGATTGGAAATCGGACGGAAGCTCCCGCAGTCATGCCGAGCGGATCCTGCAGGAGGCGGCCCGGCGTCTGCCGGGCAAGTCTCACGCCCTCTATCGGGTCGTCTCGCCCCGCGGCGGGACGCCCGTCCCGGAGACGATCTCGCGCGAGGCGGATCGGATGAAGGCCGACCTCGTGGTCGTCGGAAGCGAGGGCCGCGACACGCTGAGCGAATGGGTCCTGGGCGGCGTGGCGCTGCGGCTCGTCTACGTTTCGCGACGGCCGGTGACCGTGGTGCGGCCCCCGCGGAGGCGTCGCCCCGTCTGAGCTGGCGTCCGAACCCGTACCTCCGCGCTCAGTGCTAGCATTGCCTCGAGGGGAGGGTATGCCCTATACCTCCGAGGCGCTGGATCGGATCGCACGAAGCGGCGAAGCGGTTTTCGCGATCGATTCCGCGGACCGGATCATTCTCTGGAACCGCCGTTGCGAGGAGATGCTGGGCCGGCCGGCGCGCGCCGTGCTCGGCAAGCACTGCTACGAGGTGCTCGGAGGCCGGGACGCCAGCGGCAACGTCTATTGCTACAAGAACTGCGCGGTGGCGTTCCAGGCGCGGGAACGTACGAAGGACCCCGTCCACCACTTCCCCCTGTCCGTCGAGGTCGGTAAGAGCGGACCCCGGTGGTTTGACGTGTCGCTCTTCGCGATCCCCTCGTATCACCCCGCGCTCTCGACGGTCGTTCACGTCCTGCGGGAGGAGAAGCAGAAGCCCTCGGCGCTCGAGAGACATCTCGCGAAGGAGGTGGACTTGCGCGAGCCTCTCTGGCCCATGACGACCAGGGAGGGCGAGCCGGTCGTGCTGACCGCGCGAGAGAAGGAGATCCTGCGCTGCCTCTCGCAGGGATTGCCGACGGGGACGATTGCCAAGCAGCTCTTCATCGCTCCCGTGACCGTGCGGAATCACATCCAGAACATCCTGCACAAGCTCGACGTGCACACGAAACTCGCCGCCGTCGTTTTCGCCTACCAGCACGGCCTGATCTAGCCGGCGCGGGCAAGGTCGGGTAGCCGGCCCTCAGCCGACCGAGATCCGCCGGCCGAGGATTTCCAGCACGAACTTTTCGAGGGCGGAGTTGTCGAACTGGTTCCAGCCGTCGCAGCCCGCGTGCTCGCGCGTCTCGACGTCGCAGCAAATCGCCTCGCCGCGGATCTCCTCCCGGCCGAGGTGGTAGAGGGAGATGGCCTCTTCGAGCTGCGCCCGGCTGGCCTGGGGTCTCTTCCGCGCGATCCACCAGAAGCGCTTCCGCAGTTCGCCGTCCGAGAGCCGCTCGAAGCCCCGGCAGAAGATGCCTTTCTGCGCCGCGACCGCGCAAAGGCAGTGCGACTCGTCGGTCATCGCGGCGAGCTTCTCTCGCAGAAGCGCGATGGCTTGCGGGCGGCTGAGATGTTCGGATGAAACTTCCATGATCGACAGTTTCCGCCCGCGGCGCGCGCCCGCGCGTGATCCGATTGCATCAGCCGGCGACACGAGCCCCGGCGGCGACTCTTCTCAGAAGTCGGCTCGGGAAACGCGGCGCAGGGCCGCCAGCACGGGAAAGAAAATCCAGGCCGCGACCGAGAGACCGAGAAGAACGCCGGCTCCGGCGGCTCCCTTCGTGAATCGGAGGAAAGCGAGCGAGGCCGCACCGAACGCCGTCGTTCCCTCGATGCCCAGGAGGGTGCCCGTGCGCACCGCGTCCACGGGATTGCCGATGACCGACAGGATCAGAAGCCGCGAGGCGGCGCCGGAGGGGAGGAGCGACGCCGCACCGAGGGCCGCGATGTCGAAGAGGATGACGGCGGCGAACCAGACGATCAGCGCGAGCGCCAGGGTCCGCGCGCGGCGGCCGGCGACGCCCGCCGAGAGGAGCGCCGCCAGGGCGAGAAAGACCGCGGTCGCGGCGAGCGCGGCGACGAAGAGCAGCAGATAGGACCCGAGGCCGAGCGATCCCGAGCGGCCGAAGATCCACAGTCCGGCCGCGCCGAGCCCGATCGCCTCCGCGGAGGCGAGGGCGGCGAAGAGCCCCAGCAACTGGCCGAAAAGGATCTGCCGGCGGGATACGGGCTGGGAGTAGAGCAGCTCGGCGGCCCCGCGGTCGGGGGAGAGCGCCAGGACGCCGATCGCGAGCGAGGTCAACGGCACGAGGAGAAGGACGAGCTGCGTGAGGGAGACCGCGGTCCGCGCGAAATCCTGGAATCCTTCGCCGCCGGACAGGACGTATCCCGAGGCGGCCACCGCGAGTGCGAGCGCCGCGAAAACCGCCGCGAACGTCTGCGTCCAGCGGGAGCGAACCGCCAGGCGCAGCTCCTGGCGCGCGCAGAGAAGGAGAGGCGAGGCGGCGGACACGCGGGCGCTCACTTGCCGAGCTTCCAGCGCAGGTATTCTCCGACGAGGATCGAAGCCGGATAGAAGATCTCCTCTTCGGCCTGCGCGTGCAGGATCATTTTTTGGGCGACGTCCGCGTACCCCGTGTATCCCTCGTCCTGCGCCGCCTTCATGAGGCCCTTCAGCGCGGCGACGATCAGGCCGTGCTCGTCGAGCATTCGCGGAAGCTCGGCCTTGAGCGTCTCGGCGAGCGTCATGTAGCGGCGCATGTCCGGAGTGACGACGCCGCGGGCGAGGCGCGGCAGCAGCGTCAGCGGCGGAATCGCGAACTCCTCCTCGAGGAGGACGTGAGGGCGCAGAACCTTGAGGACGCGCTCCGCGGCCTGTCCGGTCTTGCCGCCGGCCGCGAGAGCCTTCTGGAGCTCGCCACGCAAATGCGTGTGCTCGATCTCGAGGGTTTCCGGGACGTCGCTCATGGTGTCCTTCCTCCCGCGCCGGCGGCGGTCAGTCCCAGCGCTTCCGAGATCGTAACGGGTACACCGCCGCGCGTCGCGCGATCTCGATCGCGCGAGGAGGCGTCGGCGTGGGCGACGAGGCCGGAGCCCATTGGGGTCGAAAGCGCCGGGCAGCGCGTATAAACGGCGCGCTCCGCCGGCACCCAGGCGCCGGAGAGATGATCGGCGACGTAAATCGCCTCCTTCGGGCCCGGGGCCCGGCCGCCGAGGTGTTCGCGAAGGCACCCCAGATCGTCGAAGAAGGCCGGCTCCCGTCCGGTCGCGACGAGCTGCGCCGCGAGGCGGCGGTCCGAGACCGGCATCCGGCACGTGGCGCAGGTGTCGTTTCGGGTGTCGAGCTCGGCCGGGGCGGGAGCACCGCGCCGGCAGGCGATCAGGACGAGAGCGCCCGCGGCCGCAAGAAACACGCGGCGTCTCATGTGCTTTGCTCCACGACCTCGCGGTAAAGGGCGTCGAGGCGGCCCTCTTCCGAGGTCAGGCCGCGGATTTCCGCTCCGGCCTCGCGGATGAGATCGAGCAGGCGCGGACGCACGGCGGCCGGGCCCGCCGCGATCAGCTCGTCGCCCGACCACGCGACCCCGGGCGCGAGCGGACGGAGCGTCTCGAGCAGCCCCGGGACGCGGCGAGCGAGCCGGACCCGGAGGACGCCGCGCGAGGACAGGCGCTCGGCGAGCTCGGACTGCGAGAAGTCTGCGACGAGGCGCCCCTCGACGAGGAGGACGAAACGGTCGGCCAGACGCTCGACGTCGCCCAGCTGGTGGGACGAGAAGAGCATCGTGTGCCCCTCCCGGCGCCGCCGCTCCACGAGGCCGTAGAAAGCGCCGAGACCGTCGGGATCGAGCGCCGCCGTCGGCTCGTCGAGGAGGAGGATCGGCGCGTCGGGCAGCATCGCGACGGCGAGACCGAGGCGCTGGACCATGCCGCCGGAGTACGTCCCGATGGCGCGCGCGGAGGAGCCGTTCAGCGAAGCGAAGCGGAGGACCTGGGCCACGCGCTCCGTCGGCGCACCGCGGAGCGCCCGGTAGAATTCGAGCGCCTCGGCGCCGGTGAGCGCCTCCGGAAAGGAGACCCGCTGCGGCAGGTACGAGATGGCGGCGCGGGCGCTTGGATCGGCCGCCTCGCGCGGCGGGTCGCCGATCTGGACGCCGCCGGAGGTCGGCCGGACGAGGCCCGCGGCCGCCTTGAGCGTGGTCGTCTTTCCGGAACCGTTCGGCCCGAGGAGCGCGACCGCCTCGCCCGCCGCGACGGAGAACGAGAGGCTCGACACGGCGCGCCGAGGCCCGTAGATCTTGGTCAGCGCCTCGAATCGGATCATCGCCGCCCCAGAAGAAGCGCGAACGCTCCGAGGAGCAGTGCCGCGCCGGCGCCGGCGGCGCCCCCGGCCCGTGGGCCGATTCGAGCCGTGTCGGGGCGAGGGACATCGGGCAGGCGCGGCGCGCGCGCGAGGGGAGTCGCATCTTCGACCGCCAGCGGCTCGAGGACGGGGAAGGCGCGTTCCGCCAGGCCGAGCGCAGCCGCTGCGAACCCCTGCGTGAAGAGATCCGCGGCCGTCAGGTTGCCCCGAAAATGGTCGAAGACCGAAGAGAGCCGGTAGGGCCGGTCCGAGCGGCCGTCGCCGTCCAGATCCGGTTCCTCGTTGTCAGACCAGTAGTTGGCGCGAAAGACGGTGTCCGTCCTCCGGCCGACGAGCGTGAGCGGCGTCAGGTTCGCGAAGAAGGAGTTCCCCTCGAACCGGTTGTCCCCGCAGGAGTCGTAAAGAACGATCGCCGTGTCCGACTCGGCGATGAGGTTGCCGCGAAAGACGTTCCGGTACGAGCCCTCGAGGAAGATCCCTCGGGCGTTGTCGGCGATGAGATTCGACGCCGCCTCGAGCTCGTCGCAGGCCTTCAGCAGGAGGCCGACCGAGGCGAATCCGCGGTTGTGGAGGAAGCGGTTGCGGCGGAAAACGATCCGCTTCGAGTACATCAACGCGGCGCCGGCCGCGGCGTTCTCGAAGACGTTGTCCTCGAAGCGATTGTCGTCGGAGAACATGTAGTGGAGGCCGTAACGCAGGTCGTGCGCGCGGTTTCCGGTGATGACGCCGTGCCGGGACGACTGCACGTAGATGCCGTCGCGCGCGTCGGTGATCGTGTTGTCCGAGAGCCGGAATCCGTCGGTGTTCCAGACGTGGATGCCGGAGCCCTTTTCGCCGGCTTCCTTCTCGCGGATTCCTCGCACGTCGCACCGCTCGATCGAGGCGCCGTCGGCCTCCCGCAGATAGATGCCGAAGAGCGTGCGGGAGATCCGGCAGTCGCGGATCGTCACCCGCCGCGCGGCGATGTGAATGCCGGACGAATCGGCGCCGAGGTCGCCGCCGCTGCGCCCGTCGATGTCGAAGCCTTCGATCACGACGTCGTCGGCGCGCACCGAGACGACCGTCCCGGCTCCCGATCCCAGGAGAAGGGGCCGGCCCTGACCGACGAGCGTCAGCGGCCGATCGATGCGCAGGTCGCCCGGGTACACGCCGGGCGCGACCACCAGGCGGGCGCCCGGTGCCGCCGCGTCGACGCGCGCCTGAAGCGCCGAGACCGCCGCCACGGCCGCGCCCCGGGACAGGGCCGACACGAGGGCGAGGGCCGGCAGGGTCATCCGGCCACCCGTGTCTCCGCCGCGGCGTCCGCGCGCGCTTCGCGCCAGGCCAGGAACAGTGCCGCTCCGAGAGTCACCGCCACGGCCGCGAGCGCGTAGGAACCGAGCGACGGGTAGGAGTAGACCTCGAAGTTTGCGAGCTTCTTGAAACCCATGAGCGGCGGCATGAACGGCGGGACCTTCACGGAGGCGGTCGGGGCCAGGTTGTGCCCGTAGGAATAGAGCTTGTATCCGAACGACCAGAGAGAGAAGAGCCCGAAGTAGAGGTAGAGGACGAAGAGATCGAGGAGCGTTCCCGTCCGCCCGAGCAGCGCCGCGCGCAGGAAGACGAGGGCGAGCGCGCCGACGACGAAAGGAATCCACTTGAACTCCGCGAAATCCGCCGTCGTGAGCTCGTGCATCCCGATGTAGTGGTTGAGGACGTTGATTTCCTTGATGTCCTGGCCGCCGTTGCCGCCCGTGAGCTTGTAGCTGTAGATCTGCATGCGGAGCCCGTCGGGATATTGCGGCGCGAACATCGTCATCTTCCAGAGCGGAGTCAGGTAGGCGGGCGCGAAGAGCAGCACCGCCGCGAGCAGGAGAACGCGGGGGGCCGTCTCGAGCGGCTTGTCCAGGAGCCCGCTCAAGCGCTCGAGCGAAGTTTTCATGGGATCCTCCCTGCCCGGGGGGCGGGGCCGTGGCCGATGCCGCGGCCCCGCCGGTATCCGGCCGTTACGACTTGCCTTTGACGATCAGGTAGCCCTGCATCTCCTGATGCAGCGCCGAACAGAAGTTGGTGCAGTAGTATGGGAAGACCCCCGCCTTGTCCGCCTTGAACGTCACCGTCTTGGTTTCGCCGGGATCGCAAACGATGTTGATGTTGTAGTCGAGCAGCCCGAAGCCGTGGAGCTCGTCGGTCGTCTGCTCGATGTTGGTCATCGCGATCTTGACGGTGTCGCCCTGGTTCACCTCGATCGCCGTCGGCGTGATCGTCGACCGCACGAGAACGACTTTGGCGAGGACGTTGGCTCCATTGCGGGTCACCCCCGCGTCCTTGACGTCCCAGATCGCCAGTGGATCCTTGTTCTCGTCTTTGGGGTAGACCTCGATGGGATGCAGCTTCTTCGCCTCGATCATCTGCGCATAGTGGGGCTCGGGCTCGGTGAAGGCGTCGTAGATCAGCTTCATCTTCTCTTCCGAGATGTCGACCAGCTGGGACGACTCGGGCTGCGAAGGCCCGACCGAAAGGTGGCGTCCGTGCGAAAGCTTGTTCAACCCCACCAGGTACTTGCCCTTCGGAGAGACGGTGTCGCCCTCGGCGGCGCACAGGTGGCCGATGTTGTACGACATCGGGACCTTGTCCACGACCTCCCAGGTCCCGAGCTTCCACTTTGCGATGGCGCTGTCGAGAAAGAGCGACGTGTAGGCCCACCCGTCGGGTCCGAATTGCGTGTGCAGCGGCCCGAGGCCGACGGGAATCTCCGCGTCCTTGATCGATTCGTACTTGATGACCGGGATGCCGTCTTCATCGCCCGTGAAGTCCTTGTTGCGAATGGCGGTCTGAATTTTTTCGAAGTTGAAGGCCGTCGTGACCCCCTGGAGCTTGCCGGAGCCGATGATGTACTTCCCGTCTGGGGAGACGTCGACGCCGTGCGGTGACTTGCCGCAAGGCATCAGGTACACGACGCCCGGCACCTTCTTCGGGTCGAGCACGCGGACGCCGCCGATCATGTCGCCCTTCCCTTCCTCGATCGCCTTCGCGGCGGCGCGCCAGTCCACGGCGGCGATGTAGTCGCGGTCTCGTTGCGACGCGGTGACCTCGAGCTTCCCCGTGGCGCGCTCGCTGTTGTAGCAGGTGAAGAATGCCCAACCTTCCGAGAGCTTCTTGCCGGCGTCGCCCAGGTCATAGTCGAAGGGCGGCATCAGGATCTCAAAGCCGTAAGAGATCTCGCCGGTCTTGGGGTCTATCTTCATCGCCGCGACGACGCCCTTGTAGTCGGTGGCGTACTTCTCAATCGGCGCGTAGGTTCCCTTGGGAATCGGGATGGAGAACCGAGAGCCCATCAGGGCGTACTCCGTGTTCGGGGTGACGAAGGACGAGGCGTGGTTGCCGGAAACGTTGGGGACGGGTCCGAAGATCTGTTTTGTCTTGAAGTCGCGCAGGTCGATACGGGCGAGACGCCCATTCATGTCGTTGATGAAGAGCCAGCGTCCATCGTAGTCGCCGGCCGTCTCCGAGAGCGCCGGGTGGTGGGCATCGCCCCAGGTCAGGTTGCCGAGCATCTTCCGGGACTCGTCATCGAAGCCGTATCCCGTTCCGGGGTAGGGCGTGAACACGGGAATGGTCGACAGGTGCCGCATCGACGGCACCCCGTAGACGTAGATCTGTCCGGAGTGGCCGCCCGAGGAGAACAAGTAGAACTCGTCGAGATCGCCGGGCGCGACGTAGGTCTTCTGCGCCGCCACGGCGAGATCCGAAGCGCCGGCCGGCGCCTTCTTCGACTTCGGCGCGGACGGGGCGCAGCGGCCGGACAGCGCGGCGGCGATCGCGACCGCCGCGACGGCGGCCCAGGTGATCCAGGTTTTCCTATGGCGTTTCATCGGAGTCCTCCCTCCTTCTTCAAGGTGTTGCGGGCCGGGTTTGGGTGCTCGAGACCGCGGCGGCCGCGGCCTTCTGCTTCTGGAATTCGGCGAAGGCCTCGCGCAGCTTCTGCACGGCGGTCTCTTTCTGCTGCGGCGTGAGGATGATCTGGCGCGACAGGACGACGGCCATCGTGCCGGTCGGCTCCCGGAGGAAGTCGTCCACCGTGCGGCCGAAGCGGCTTTGCACGTCCTCCACTGCCGTGGAAAGGTCGGGCCCGATCTGGGCGGGACTCCGGACGCCGAGTGCCGAGATCGAGTGGCAGACGAAGCAGCCGGTCTGAACGAACCAGGCGCCGGGCCCCGTCTTCATGCGCTGCTCCTCGGCGACTTCTTCCGGAGTCTGCGGGTCCGTGCGGGGAAGGCCCGGCCGGTAGTCGGCGGGTATCGGCGCGCGACGCCAGGACAGCGCGAGCATCGCGATGGCCTGCGCCTGGCCCGTCGAGAGGTGGAAATTGGGCATCACCGTGTCGGGCACGAGCGCCCGTGGATCCTTGAGGTGCGCCACGTGCCAGGCGAAGGCGCTCTTCTGGCCGGACAGGCGTCCGTACTCGTACTGTTCGGGTGCCTTGTCGCCGACCCAAGTCAGGTCGGGCCCGATCGTCCCGCCGCGTCCGTTGATGACGTGGCACGCGCGGCAACCCTTCTCCGCGACGAGCTTCTTCGCGAGGTTGATCGCGCCCGCGCCGGGGGTCTCGCGGTCGTAGCGGTGACAGACGTTGCAGTTCATCTGCAGGAGCGCCTTCTTGTCGTCGGCGAGCGAATAGGCCTCGCCGAGCTCGCGGCCGAGCAGCGGCTCCTCCCAGTGCTCGGTGGGCGCGTGCGCCTGGGTGGTGTCGATGGCCCATCCCTGGCCGCCGTGACAGGACGTGCATCCGAACTTCTCGACCGGGTGATGCTTCAAGGGCTCGGGCGGGTGCGTGCGGAACGGTTCTTCGGCGGTCTCGAATCCCTTCCACAGCACGGCCTGGTGGCACGTGATACAGCGGTCGGCCCGCCGCAACTCGGGCGCCCAGATCTGCTGTACGCCGCGCGGGATCCCGCGCGCCTTGTCGGCGCCGAGCTTCTCGGCGACCTGACCGCGGAACGCGTACTGGTAGTAACGCCAGTCGTGCTGCCGGTCGCTCCAGGCGAAGAGGACCGTCGAGACGACCAGGAGCACGCCGACGATCGCGAGAATCGGTCGGTCGGTCTTCGGCAGCGGCGAGTCGGTGCGCTTCTCCATGTCAGATCCTCGAGGGCAGCTCGGGCCAGGGCTGCCACGGCCAGTAGAAATGCCAGTAGGGCCCGCGCAGGAAAGTGCCGATCACGGTCAGGACGAGGACGGCGAGCACGAAAAGGAGGAACACGAGGTTCTGGCGGCGGCGCGTCGCGGCGAACCACTCTCCGGCGGCTCCGGCGGGGCTGCGGTCGAGCCACGGCCACGCCGTCAACAGCACGAGCAGGACCGCGGGAAGCAGGACGCCGCCGAGGAACGCGCCGTTGATCGTGAGCGATCCGATGTGGACCGTCGTGTCCGTCACGATTTCCTGGAGCCACAGGAAGTACCAGGGCGCCTTGGCGGGGTTGGGCGTGATGATCGCGTTGGCCGGCTCCTCGAGCGGCGACCGCACGAAGACCGCGAGGATCCCGACGATGGCGATCGTGCCGAGAACCACGATGGCGGCGCGCCGCGTCAGGTCCGGAACCGAGTTGACGGTCGCCTCGGGCGTGGCGACGGCACGGGCGCGAATCTGGGGCGCCGTCCCCCGTGCGATGCCCAGCAGGGTGTACGTCTTGGTCGGCGACGGCTCGGTATCGCTCGACTCGCCGCGGCCCGACTCCCGGTCGGCGCGCGCCAGGCCGCCGTCCTTGCGCACGCGCCACATGTGGTACGCGAAGAGGAAGCCCACGATCATCGGAAGAAAGAGGACGTGCAGCACGTAGAAGCGGATCAGCGTCGGCTGATCGATGGCGCGGCCGCCGATCAGGAGCTCGCGGATCGTCGCTCCGATCACCGGAACGGAGGACGCGATGTTGGTGCCGACGGTGACGGCCCAGTAGGCGAGTTGATCCCACGGCAGGAGGTAGCCCGTGAAGGAAAGGAAGAGAGTCGCGAGCAGCATCGCGACGCCGAGCACCCAGTTCCACTGCCGCTTCTGATTCCGGCCGACGCCGTTCTTGTAGGCGCCGGTCAGGAAGACTCGAACGAGGTGCAGGAAGACGGCAGCCACCATCAAGTGCGCCGAAATCCGGTGGACGGCGCGGATCCAGGAGCCGAACGTCACGACGAACTCGATGTCCTTGACCGAGGCGTAGGCGCGCTCGACGGAAGGGATGTAGAGGAAGAGGAGCGGCAATCCCGAGACGACGAGCAGCAGCAGGAGCGCGGCCGACACGGTTCCGAGCCAGAACGAGTAGCTCCAGGCGAGCGACGACCGGAAGCTCTTCGCGGGGAACCAGTGCAGCAGGAAGTTCGAAACGACCGCGTCGCCGGCCTCCCGGTCGGACGCCGGCCGGAAACTCCAGAGCCGCTTCGGGTGCACGCCGGGGGCGCCGCGGCCGGCGGGGCGGGATTCGGTCTTCGGATGTGCGCTCATGCGGGCTCCTTCACGCCACCGTCAGGCGGAAATCGCGGCCGACCGGGCGCGCCAGGTCGACGACCAGTTGGCCGTCGTCCGGCGAGATCGAGAGGTGGTACCAGGCGAGCGGCTTCGGAGCGGGGCCCGAGACGTTGGAGCCGTCGCCCGAATACCGGGAGCCGTGGCAGGGGCAGAGGAACCGGTGCGTCAGCCGGACCGGGCGGCCCTCGACGGTCTTGGTCTCGGCCTGCGGAAGGGCTTCGGCGCGGACGGTGCAGCCGAGATGGGTGCACACGGCGGAAACGGCGTGGAACGTGTTGCCGTCGCGGAAGACGAAGAGCCGCTCGTCCGGCAGGAACTTCAGGCCGTCGGGGAAGTCGTGCGGCATCCCGAGGCGGACGGTCGTCGGCGCGTCGTAGGAGACGTTCGGAACGAGCGAACGCATCGAGGCGATGGTCTGTGCGCCGAGCGCCGCGACGCCGCTGCCGATGCCGAGCTTCCAGAGAAACTCGCGGCGGCCCTTCGGATCCTTCATCGGAGATTTCCTCCTTCCGCCGCCGCGGCGGCGAAACGTTCCGTGATGGAGAACCGCTCCATGGTCATCGCGTCGGTGGGGCAACGAACGGCGCACAGGCCGCAGCGGATGCAGCGCGCGTCGTCCTTGACCATGGCCGAGAGCGGGAGGCCGTCCGCCTCCGCGCGCTCCTCGAGGATGTGCCGCTCGCCCTCCGGCAGGTCGAGCTCGTCGAACGGGACGATCGCCAGGCAGTACTCGGGGCAGACGTCCACGCAGCGGCTGCAGAGCACGCAGGTCTCGGGGTCGTAGATCGTCTGCACGTGGCAGACGAGGCATCGCGCCGCTTGGCGCCGCGCTTCTTCCTCCGAGTAGCCCGTCTCGACCTCGGCGATGCCGGTGCGGCGCCCGACGTCGAGCGTGGGCGGCGCCTCGCGGTCGAAGATCTCGAAGCCCGCGATCATCCGGTAGGTCGCCGCCGGCAGGGACTCGATCTCGAGAGTCGCGCGCGTGACGGCCGCTTCGCGGGAGAGGTGTTCGTGGATCGAGCGCGCCGCGCGCTTGCCGTTGGCGACGGCCTCGATCAGGTTTCGCGGCCCGAAAGCCACGTCCCCGCCGGCGAAGATTCCGGGGGCCGTCGTCGCGAGGGTCGCCGGATCGACGCGGATCGTGCCTCCGGGCGTGAGGGCGACACCGTCTTCCGGCCGGAGAAAGGACAGATCGGGTTGCTGGCCGATCGCGAGAACGCAGGCGTCGCATTCGATGCGCGTGACGTCGCTCTCGTCGTAGCGCGGTGCGAAGCGGCCGTTCTCGTCGAAGACCGAGGCCACGCGGCGGAGCTCGACGGCCTCGAGCTTGCCGTCGCCGAGGAAGCGCTTCGGGCCTCGCCTCGTCTGGAAGACCACGCCTTCCCGCCGCGCCTCCTCGAACTCCTCGTGGCCCTGCACGGTCTTGAGCACCGGCATTTCCTCGAAGTTCTCCAGCGAAACGATCGTGACCGCGGTCGCGCCCCCCCGGAGCGCCGCCCGCGCCGAGTCGAGTGCTTCCTTCATCCGGTGGTTCTCGGCGTCGTCGAGGCGTTCGAGCTCACGCTCGAGGTCCTTTCGGCCGCCGCGGAGCGCCGTTCGCGCGGCGTCGAACGCGACGAAGCCGCCGCCGACGACGACGACGCGCCGGCCGAGGTCCATGCGGTATCCGCGGTTGACGTTCAGGAGGTAGTCCACGGCCTTGACGACGCCGTCGAGCTCGACGCCCGGCACCTGGAGATCGCGGCCCTTCGACACGCCGATCGAGAGAAACACCGCCTCGAATCCGTTCGCGCGAAGGTCGGCGAGCCCGAATCGTGGCGCGAGCGCGGTCTTCGTCTCCAGCCGGACACCGAGCGAGAGGATCTTGTCGATTTCGGAGCGGATCAGCGTGCGCGGGAGGCGGTATTCGGGAATCCCGAAGCGCATCATGCCGCCCGGCTCGTCGGACGCCTCGAAGACCGTCACGTCATATCCGAGAAGCGCGAGGTCGTGCGCGGCCGACAGTCCCGCGGGGCCCGCGCCGATGACGGCGACCTTCCTCCGCGCGGCCACCCCGGCGTTGATCTGCGTGGACGGCGGATGGATGGGGAGGTGGCCGGCGAATCGATTGCCCTCGCCGATGAGCGTCTCGCGCAGGCGATTCTGTGTGTCGGGGTGGATCGACTCGACTCCATAGCGTTCCGTGACGAACCGTTTCAGGGCCCGGATCGCGATCGGCGCGTCGATCGCCCCGCGCCGACAGGCGTCCTCGCACGGCGCGGCGCACACGCGGCCGCAGACCGAGGCGAAGGGGTTCGGCGCGCGGGCCACGAGGAAAGCCTCTTCGTCGCGTCCCTGGGCGATGAGCTGCACGTAGCGTCCGGCGTCCGTCTGCACCGGGCATCCCGCCTGGCACTTGACCTGCGCCTTCCAGTGCTCGAGATCGGGGAGACGGACCGCGATCGTCACGTCAGTCGAGCCTCAGGAGCTCGTCGGCCGGCGAACGCTGCGCGGCGCGTCGCGTCTCTTCCGCGGGAAAGCGGTAGTGGCCGCCCGGCGTCCGGAGCGCCCGCAGCAGCCCCAGGCGGGCCCAACGCGTCACCGTCGATGCCGAGACACCGAAGAGCTTCGCCGCCTCGCCCCGCGAGAGAAACTCCGGGCCACCCTTCCGACCCGATGAGCCCTGGTTCATCCGCTGCCTTTTCATCGCTTCACCTCGCACGATCTCCCCGCCCTCCGCGGCCGCATATGACGGCGCTCATACGGGCGCGCGTTTCTCGCTTTTCGAGCGATCTGCGCTGATTTGGGCATTCGAGGACGCCGGCCGAGTGAGGCGAACGCATTAATTCGAGCAGGAGGAGATCTGTGTGATCTGCATCATGGCGGGGCCTATGGGGTTGCATCGAAGATCGCTTCCGGATGCTGTCTCCGGTCGCTCTCGAGATCGATCTCTTCTGCCGGGGTGTGCGGATCGATCCCTCCTGCGAGGTCGGGCACGACGGGCGGCGGATCGCGCGCACACGCGCCGGGCTCGGATCGGGCCTCGAGCTCGTGCTGCCTTCGCCGCGCAAGCCCATCTGGGTCAACGTCCCGGTCGTCGAGCGTTTCGTGACGGCTTCGCCGTGGCGCCTCGTCAAGGAGGAAGGGCTCTATCGGCTCGAGGACACCCGGAGCGGAGACACGTATCCGGTCGAGATTCCCGAAGAGCCGGCCTGGTACGGGCGCCGGACCGTGTCCGGCGTCGAGATGAGCCGCATCGGCGTGCTCCAGGGCAACTATCTCGGCGTCTACGTCTCGAATCGCTGTCTCTACTGGGCGTCGACGCCGTCCCGCGCGTGCAAGTTCTGCACGACGGGGAAGAACCTCGGCGTGGCGGAGCAGGCGCGCAAGTCCGTCGCCGACGTCGTCGAGGTGGCGCGCGCAGCACGCGACGAATCGGGCGCGATCTTCACGCACCTCAACACGGGCTACCACTACGAGGAAGTGGACCGGCTGGAGCCCATCCATGGACTCCGGCAGTGCGAGCCTTTCGTGCGCGCGCTGCGCGAGCAGGTCGGCGGCTTTCTCGGCGTGCAGTGCATGCCGGTTCCGCGCCGGAAATTCTCCGAGTACGACGCGCTCATCGCGGCGGGCGCCGACCACTTCTCCTTCTGCTACGAGTTCGAGGATCCGGAGGTCTTTCGGAGACTGTGCCCCGGAAAGGCCGAGACGCTCGGCCAGGAGGGATTCTTCGAGGCGATGAAGTACACGGCCGGCCGGCTCGGACGCGGGCGCGTGTCGGGCGAAATCATCGCGGGCCTCGAGCCGATCGCAGCGACCAAGCGCGGGATCGATCGGATCGTCGGGGCCGGAGCCTTCCCGACGGTCTGCATATTCCGTCCCACGATCGGAAGCGAGCTCGAGGACGCGCCGCCCCCGGACCCCGAGGCCATGAAGGACGTTTTCGCGCACGTCTGGGAGGCCTGCCGGCGCGAGGCCCTGCCGGTCGGCGTGCTGCCGATCGAGGTCTCGCTCGTCGTGCAGCCCGAGGAGACGCGCGACCTCGCGGCGCCGGGTCTCGGCTCCTCGCTCTACGCCTGGAGGCTCGCGGCGCTCCGACGGCTCGCGCGGCCTTATGTCGCCTGGAAGCTCAGGCCGCGCGCCGCCTCGCGGCCGGCGGCGTCGGGATTGGCGACGCTGCCGCCCGCCTGACTGTCACTCCTCGGGCGCGATGGCGTGGAGCGCCTCGAGGTCGAGGATCCGAAAGCCTTTCGCCTCGGTCTCGACGATCTTTTCCTTGTGCCAGCGGCTCATGACCCGGATCGCCGTTTCGATCGTCGTGCCGACGAGATCCGCGATCTCCTGCCGGGAGAGGGGCAGCGGCACGAAGACGTCGGCGTCGCGCGGCTGTCCCAGACGCGCCGCGAGCGTCGCGAAGAGCCGTGCGGTGCGGTACTCGACCGAACCGGTCATGTCGGCCAGGCGGCGATTGAGGGACATCAGCCGCAGCGTGAGACCGGCGAGCAGCGCGCGCGTGAGCGCGGGCCGCTTTTCGATGAGCTGGAAGAATGCGGTCTCGGGGATCGAAATGAGGCCGCTCGGCTCGATCGCCACGGCGGATGCCGGAAAGGGCCGCCGCTCGAACGCCGCGACCGCGCCGACGGGCTCGCCCGGGCCCAGGATTTCGAGGATCAGGTCCCGCTCGGGTCCCGACTTGACGATCTTGGCGCGTCCGAGAAAGAGAAAGTAGATGCGATCGGCGGCGTCTCCCTCCCGAAAGATCGTCGCGCCCTTGTCGAAGGCGGTCAGCTCGCAGAGGGGCGCGAGAGCCGCGCGCTCGGGAACGGAGAGCGACGCCAGGATCGGGACCGCGTCGAAGGGGATCGGAGGGCGCTCCCGCACGCCGCGAGTCTAGGGCAGCGGCGCCGCCGCGGCCGGTGCGGAAACCGCCGGCCGGCCGGGGCGCGTCGCTTGCGACGGAGGATGGGCGCGACACCAGGTGCAATCACAACCGGAGAGCGCGCAGCCCGGAGGGGCGCGGCGCGAGCGGACGGCGCCCTGCGCGACGGGGAAGAAGAGCCGCTTGGCGAGCGTCGGCGCATAGTGGCGGTGGAGCCACTGCCGCGCGTCGCGCGATCGGCCGATCGAGCGCATGAGCCGCGCGTAACCGCGGTCGCCCATGCGGGAAAAACAGTATCGGTTGACGAGCGACGTCCGGAGCGTGGCGCCGAGGCGCCGCCGCCACATGCCGTCGTAGAGCGACGGATCGCCGGCGAGGAGCGCGCCGGCCGCGAGATTCCCCGAAATCATGGCGAGACGCATCCCGAATCCCCAGAGCGCGTCCTGGAACCCGGCCGCCTCGCCCACGAAGAGGATGTTGCCGTGGCAGGCGGTCGAGGGCAGCAGGACGTTGCCGGTTCCGCCGAATCGTACGGGGTTCCTCATCTCGAGGCCCGCTTTCGCGCGGAAGAAGTCGAGCGTGCGCTGGAGATAAGTCCGTTCGCGGTGGAAGTCCTCGAAGAGGCATGCGGCGACCGTGCCGCGGCC
This sequence comes from Thermoanaerobaculia bacterium, assembly GCA_035498835.1. Lineage (GTDB taxonomy): Bacteria > Acidobacteriota > Thermoanaerobaculia > UBA5066 > Gp7-AA6 > DATBFU01. The sequence goes on along the minus strand of DATJZU010000130.1, from coordinate 26,681 downwards.
CCGGGAGACGAGGAGGTAGGAATAGCCCTTCGGGGCCAGCGCGTCCGAAAGCACGCCGAAGACGCCGTCGGCGCGGTCGGTCTCGAAGACGTAGCCGACGGCGATCGCATCCGGTCCGCGGGGCCCGCCGGCCACGATGCCGCCCTGCGGCAGCCGCGGGACGGGATCGCGGAAGCGCAGCTCGACGCCCGCGGAAAGCGCCTGCGCCTTGAGTTGCTGATCGAGGGTCCCCGGCTCGCGTCCTCGACGAACGAGATAGAAGAGCGGTTTCGGCGACCGGTACAGGTACTCGCGCCCCACCGGATCGAAGAAGACGCCCTCGTAGCAGGGCTGCGACGCGAAGTGAAGATCGACTCCCATCGCCTCGAGCTCTTCGAGGGCGTCCTGCGGCGTCGTCCAGTTCTCGACGCCCTGCAGATCGCCATGGAAGCGGGCCCCGACTTCCGGACGCTGCTCGTGCACGACGGCGCGCCGGCCGGCGCGGGCAAGCGTGAGGGCCGCGGTCAGGCCAGCGGGCCCGGCGCCGACGATGTGGATCGCGTCGTCTGCGATGTCGGCCATCGTATGGGCCACATCGTAAATCGTCTCCGCGGTCTTCGGGTCGCCTCTTTTGCTCGGGATCCCGCGGTCGGGCGGCCCGGCGTCAGCGCGCCGGCAGCGTCGAGACGAAGGCGGGGCCGGCCGGAACGGGGGGAGCGCCGCCCGTCCTCATCGTCCGGAACAGATTGAAGGTAAAGAGAAGCAGCCCCAGAACGACCGGCACCCCCATGTAGGAACCGATCTCGTAAAAGACCGGCCGGAACGCGGCCGGGTACTGGAGCAGCCGCATCGCCGTGCCCGCGATCAAGAGTCCGTAGGTCGCCCGGGCGAGGGCGGGCGACCACAGCTTCTTTCCCGAAAAAACCGGCAGAATCCGGAAGCTCATCCCCACGATCAGCAGCGTCACGAAGCCGATTGTGAAGACGTGGCGCGCCGCGTCCGACCACCAGAGGTTCTGTGCCGGCAGGGCGGTCGTGCGAGCGAGGACGACGGCCGCGAGCTCGAGCACGGCCCAGAGGCCGAGGGCGCCGAACGCCGCGCGGATCGCGAAACCCGGTGAGCCCGGGGCGCGCATCGCCGGAAGCTCCGCCCGCCGGAACAGGAATCCGTGTCCCCAGAGAAAGACGAGCGCCGAGAGGGCGACGAGGGCGAGCCCCGCGTCGCGGAGGGCGAGAGAGGCCGGAAGGGGCAGGCCCGGAGCGAAGGCACCGAGCGCGAGGGGGACGCTTCCCGCCTGGAGCCACAGGGCAATCTCGGGCGAGCGCTTCCGCGCGGCGCCGACGCCGAGGAAGAGCGACACGACGCGGTTCCCGAACCCGTAGATCCAGGCGAGCAGGAAGCCGTAGAGCGCGGCGAAGTAGAACGGCTCCGTCAGCGACACGGGCAGCGCGGTCTCGCGGTGGCCGGCCAGCCAGATCCCCTGAGCGGCGTCGATCGCCATCGCGGCCAGGAAATAGATCGTCCCCGCCCGTACGAATCGCAGGATCGGGTCCGCCGGTCCGTACTTGCCTTCGCGCGCTTGCGAGAGCGCTCGGAAGACGAAACTCGCGAAGAGAAATGCGGCGGCGGCTTCGAGCGCCGACGAGAGGAGCGACAGGAGCCGGCCCGCCGCGTCGACGTTGTACGGCTGCCCGACGTTGCGCAGAACGACCCCGGCGAACATCAGCCAGAACGTCGGTACGGCGGCGCGGGCGCGCTCGCCGCCGATGCCGAGGATCCGGGGCAAGGCGTGGAACGCGATCCCCATGAGGAAGAGCGCCGCGAAGCCCAGAACCTGCGTGTGCCCGTGAATCTGGCGGTGCGAGATGGGAACGTCGCCGCCCGCCGCGATCCGAAGCAGGTTCACCATTCCGGTGGTCGCGCCGAGCGTCAGCGTCAGGGCGAGCGAGCCGAGGATGAAATGCGGGGCGAAGGGGCGCGCCGGTGCCGGCGCCGAAGCGGGCTCCCGGACCGCCGTTTCCGACGCGGCGGCCCTGCGGACATCGCGGAGGAATTCCTCGAGGGGAAGGCGATGCACGGTCGCGAACCACGCCAGGGGCTCGTCCGGCCCGTCGGGGCCGCCGCAGTCGCCGAGGCCGTAACGCGCGAGAACCGCGCCCGTCGCCGGAAATCGCCGCCGCAGCTCGCGAATGGACATTGTCGGGGGCACCGCGTCTTCGCCCGAAGCGCCCCGCCGGGCCGACTCGATGTCGTCGAGGACGCGAGCGAGAGAGACGCCGCGGGCGGCGCAGGCGGTCGCGAGCGGGTGTTTGCCGCCGCAGCACGTGTCGAGACCATGCGACGCGAGGACGGGGGCGGCGAACGGATGCCGCGAGAGGACCTCCTGGACGGGAAGCGCCGGGTCGATCGGTTCGTCGTTCATGACGCGATTCCAGCTCGCGCCGGCGGCGGCGTCCATGACGCCGGTCATAGGAAGAGCTTACGGAGCGGCGGCGGCCTGCTCGGAGCGCTTTTGCCGTTCGATCTCGATGCGGTGGCACTCGGAGAGCGCTTTCCGAACGATCTTTTGCAGACTCCGGCGGCGGCGAGCGGAGCGAAGCCGCTCCCAACCGGCGAGCCGCGAATACCGATATCGAACGGTCTCGCGCCACAGAAGATCCACCGCGCGGCGCCAACGCCGGTAGAGCAGATCCGCCGTGAGATCGAGGACTTCGTCCATCCGCGCTCCGAGCATTCTCTCGTGATTCGCCCGAAGGCGCATTTGATGCATTCGCATCATTTTCGCGCGGCGCCTCGCATCAGTCCAAATGCATCAGGCGAGCCCCGGAGCGTCTTCTTAGGCTTGCCCGCATGAGCTCGGCTCCGCGGCCCGCCGCGCGGCTCTTCAATACAGCATTCCGGTCTGCACGAGTGTCTTCGGAACGCCGCGGCTTGCCGCCGCGCCGGTTCGTGCCCCAAGAGGAGGAGCCATGAACAAACGGCCTTTCCTGGATGAGCTCGAGAGCCGCGGCGTGTCGCGGCGGGAGTTCGTCGGCTTCTGCGGCGTGATGGCCTCGGCTCTGGCTTTGCCCCGCGCCTACTCCGTCAAGATCGCGCGCGCGCTCGCGAAGACCGAGAAGCCGGTCCTGGTCTGGCTCGAGTTTCAGGATTGCGCGGGCAACTCCGAGTCGTTCCTGCGCGCCAGCCGGCCGACGGCGGCCGAGGTGATCCTCGACACGCTCTCGGTCGACTACCACGAGACGATCATGGCGGCCGCGGGGCATCAGGCCGAAGAAGCTCTCGCCAAGACGGTCCGGGAGCGGGCCGGCAAGTACATTGCCGTGGTCGAGGGCTCGATCCCCACGGGCGAGGGCGGCGCCTATTGCACCGTCGGCGGCAAGTCGGCGATCCAGATCGCGCGAGAGGTCTGCGGCAACGCGGCGGCGACGATCGCCATCGGAACGTGCGCCGCGTTCGGAGGCATCCCGGCGGCCTCGCCCAATCCGACGGGCGCCCTGGGCGTCGCGGACGCCGTTCCCGGGGTCAAGAATCTGATCAATCTCTCCGCCTGCCCGGCCAACGTCGAGAACCTCACGGCCCTGATCGTCTACTACCTGACGTTCGGCAGCTGGCCTCCCCTCGACCGGTATCGCCGGCCGCTCTTCGCCTACGGCAAATCGATCCACGACAACTGCGAACGGCGGGCGCATTACGACGCGGGGCAGTACGTGGAGGCGTGGGGCGACGAGGGCCATCGCACCGGGTACTGCCTCTACAAGATGGGATGCAAGGGCCCGGTCACCTTCCAGAACTGTCCGAACGTCCGCTGGAACGGAGGAACCAACTGGCCCATCGGCTGCGGCCATCCGTGCATCGGCTGCGCGGAGCCGGACTTCTGGGACAAGATGACGCCTTTCTACCAGCACCTCACCGGAATCCCGGGATTCGAGACCGCCACGCCGATCGACAAGGTCGGCCTCTGGGCGACGGCGGGAGTCGGCGCCGCCTTCGCCGCCCACGGGCTCGTCGCCCTCGTCAAACGCGGGATCACGGGAGCCCCCACGGAGCCGCCTCCACCCGCGGAGAAGGCGCCGGAACAGAAGGGAGGCCGGCCATGACACACGTCGTCGTCGATCCCGTGACCCGCATCGAGGGTCACCTCCGCATCGAGGCCGAAGTGGACGGGGGGCAGGTCAAGGAGGCCTGGTCCTCGTCGACCATGTTCCGGGGAATCGAGCTCATCCTGAAGGGGCGCGATCCCCGCGACGCCTGGGCGTTCACCCAGCGCATCTGCGGGGTGTGCACCACGGTGCACGCGATCGCCTCGATCCGCGCCGTGGAAAATGCGATCGGGGCGGTTCCGCCCCCCAATGCGCGGCTGCTGCGCAATCTGATCATCGCGTCGCAATGCGTGCAGGACCACGTGATCCACTTCTACCACCTGCATGCCCTCGACTGGGTCGACATCGTCTCGGCGCTCTCGGCCGACCCCGGTAAGACCTCGGCGCTCGCCCAGTCGATCTCGGACTGGCCGCTCTCCTCCGAGAAGTACTTCGCCGGCGTGCGCGACCGCGTGAAGGGCTTCGTCGAGCGCGGACAGCTCGGCCCCTTCGCCAACGCGTACTGGGGCCATCCCGCCTACAAGCTTCCGCCCGAAGCGAATCTGATGGCGGTGGCGCACTACCTCGAAGCGCTCGAGTGGCAGCGCAAGTTCATCGAAATCCACGCGGTGCTTGGCGGAAAGAACCCTCACCTGCAGAGCTTCCTCGTCGGCGGAATGGCCACGCCGGTCGATCCCGACCGCCAGGCCTCCCTCAACGCGGGCTCGATCGCCATGATGAAGGAGCTCGTGGCGAGCGCCCGCGACTTCGTGAAGCAGGTCTACATTCCGGATCTTCTGGCGGTCGCCTCCTTCTACAAGGACTGGGCTTCCTACGGGCAGGGCGTCGGGAACTACCTCGTTTACGGCGAGTATCCGGAAGAAGACGGCTCTCGGCCGAGGCTCTTCCTGCCTTCAGGCGTGATCCGGAGCCGGAATCTCGCAAAGGTCGAGGCTTTCGACCCCGCCAAGATCACCGAGCAGGTGACGCACTCCTGGTACGAGTACGCCGGCGGCGACAAACAAGCTCTGCATCCCTTTCAGGGAGAGACGAAGCCAAAGTACACGGGGCCCGCACCGCCGTACGAGCGGCTCAATACCGACGGCAAGTACAGCTGGCTGAAGTCTCCGCGCTACGACGGGCTGCCGATGGAGGTGGGGCCGCTCGCGCGGATGCTCGTCGCCTTCGCCTCCGGGCACGAGCAGGTCAAGGAGCTCGTCGGAGCCGTCCTGGGCAAGCTCGGCGTCGGCCCCGAGGCCCTCTTTTCGACGCTGGGCCGGGTCGCGGCGAGGGGAATCGAGACCCAGATCCTGGCGGAAAAGATGGACGACTGGCTCACGCAGCTCGCCGCCAACATGGGGCGGCGGGAGCTCCGCATCCACGACAACTCCAAATGGGAGCCGAGCACCTGGCCCGAAGACGCGACCGGTGCGGGGTTCCACGAGGCGCCGCGCGGTGCGCTGGGACACTGGGTGCACATTCAAAAGGGCGCGATCGCCAATTACCAGTGCGTCGTTCCGAGCACCTGGAATGCGGGCCCTCGTGATGCCGCGGGCAATCGGGGTCCCTACGAACAGGCCCTGCTCGGTACGCCGGTGGCCGATCCCGAGAAGCCCGTGGAGATTCTCCGGACGGTCCACTCCTTCGACCCCTGCATGGCCTGCGGCGTCCACGTCGTGGACGCCCAGCGGCGCGAGGTCGCGCGGGTGCGGGCCGTATGAGCGCCGCGGGATTTCCCGCGGCGGCGGCCGCCGCCCCGCACCGCAGCGACACGGATCTCGTTCGCGTCTACGTCTGGCAGTGGCCGGTGCGTCTGACGCACTGGGTGATTGCGCTCTCGATTCTGATTCTGTCGGTGACGGGCATCTACATCGGCCGTCCCTTTCTCGTCGTCCCCGGGGAGGCTCGCTTTCACTTCGTCATGGGCACGATGAAGGTCGTGCACTTCTACGCCGCGATCGCCTTCGGCCTCGCGGTCCTGTCCCGCATCGCCTGGATGTTCCTCGGAAACACCTACGCACGGTGGGACAAGTTTCTGCCCATCGCCCGCCGCCGCCGCCGCGGCATCGTGGGGACCGTCAAGTTCTACCTGTTCTTGATGCGCAAGCCGCCGGGCTTCGTCGGCCACAACCCCCTCGCCGGAATGGCGTACGCGCTCGTCTTCCTGCTCTGCTTCACGATGCTCGGGACGGGCCTCGCGATGTACTCGGTCAGCGCGCGGGTCGGTTCGCCCTTCCGCTTCTTCCAGTTCCTCGTGCCGCTCTGCGGAGGCCTCCAGACGGCACACTGGATCCATCACGTCGTCATGTGGCTGATCCTCGGCTTCGCCGTCCACCACGTCTACAGCGCGATCTACATGTCGCAGGTCGAGGCCAACGCGACGGTCGAATCGATCTTCTCCGGCTACAAGTTCGTTCCCCCCGAGGACGTCGTCTATTCGGGCTACCGATTCGTGTCCCGGGAAGAGTCCGCGCCGGATCGGACGACGCGCGCGGCCACGTCTCGAAAGCCGGGAGAGCGCCATGGGTAAGCCGACCCCTCTCTTGATCCTGGGTCTCGGCAACCTGCTCCTCGAAGACGACGGGTTGGGCGTCGCGGCCGTTCGGAGTCTCGTCGATCGGTACGAGATCCCCGAAGGGGTTCGCGTGCTCGACGGCGGCACCCTCGGTCTGTCGCTTCTTCCGCATCTCGAAGATGCCGAGAGGGCGATCCTCGTCGACGCGATCCGGGACGACGCCGCCCCCGGCTCCCTCGTGCGGTTGGAGGGAGCGGACGTCGCGCCGGCGGTCGCGGCCCGCCTCTCCGTGCATCAAATCGGGGTCGTGGATCTGCTCGACGGCGCCCGCTGGCTCGGGCGCACTCCCGAGACGCTCGTGCTGCACGGGCTCGTTCCCGAATCGCTCGAGCTATCCATCGACCGATCGGCCTGTGTCGAGCGGAATCTGCCGGAGCTCGTCCGGCGGGTCGCCGAGGAAGCGGCGGCGCTCGGCTTTCCGCTTCGGCCTCGTTGCGCAGATGAAACGCCTTCGGAAACTTCTTCCCCCGTTGGTTCTCGTGCTCTCGGGCTGTAGCCGGGACCGCGATCTGCCGACCGCCTATCGGGGCCTTCAGGTTCCGACGGAGCGGCTGGCGTCGGCGGAGGCTCGAAGCCGCGGGCGCGCGCTCTACGTGCAGTCCTGCGCGCTCTGTCATGGCGTGCAGGCCGACGGGAAGGGGATCCGCCGCGAGGGCTTCTCTTCCGCGCCGCGCGACTTTACCGACCCGGACGTGCGCCGCCGCAGCTCTCCGCGCCGGATGTTCTTCGAGATCCGAGAAGGCGTGCGCGGGACGGCGATGCCCTCCTGGAAGTCCCTGGCGGACGACGACGTCTGGGACCTCGTGGCGTACTTGCGCTCCGTGGCCCCGGAGGGGCGATGAACCGGCTCGGACGGCGGATCGAAGTGCGGGGGATCGTCCAGGGGGTCGGATTTCGGCCGTGGGTCTACCGTCTCGCCCGCGACCGCGGGGTCTTCGGGCGAGTGTCGAACGACAGCCGGGGCGTCACGATCGAGGCATTCGGCGACGGGGACTCCCTGGAGGCCTTCGTCGCGTCGCTCGCCGAGTCGCCTCCTCCCGAGGCCTGCATCCGACAGCTCGAGTGCACTCCGATTCCCCCGGAGCCCGCCGCCGACTTCGCGATCGTCGAAAGCCGGGAGACGGGGGAGCGGCGAATCTCGATTCCCGCCGACCTGCCGACCTGCACGCAGTGCCTGGCGGAGCTCTTCGATCCCGCCGATCGCCGCTACCGCTACCCGTTCATCAACTGCACGCGTTGCGGACCGCGTTTCACGATCGTGCGCGGCGTGCCCTACGACCGGCCCGCCACGACGATGGCCCGGTTCCGGATGTGCCTTGCGTGCCAGCGCGAGTACGACGATCCGCTCGACCGCCGCTTCCATGCCCAACCCAACGCCTGCCCGGCCTGCGGGCCGCGTCTCTCGGCGGTCGGAACCTCCGGCGAGGACCTTTGCTGGGAGGACCCCGTTCGCCGAGCCGCGCGGGCGCTCGAGGCGGGACTCATCGTCGCGGTCAAAGGGCTCGGCGGCTATCACCTGGCTTGTGACGCCTCTTCCGGGCAGGCCGTCGAGCGTCTGCGCGAGCGAAAGAAGCGCGACGAGAAGCCCTTCGCGGTCATGGTCCGCGATCTGAACGCGGCCCGAAGGCTCGCCTTGCTCGGCGGGGAAGAGGAGAGGCTGCTCACCTCGATCGAGCGCCCCATCGTTCTGGCGCTCCGGCGCGAGGATTCCGGGATCGCCGAGCCGGTCGCCCCGCGCAATCCCTGGATCGGTCTCCTGCTGCCGTACACGCCCGTCCACCACCTGCTCACCTCCGAGACCGGTCGCCCGCTGGTGATGACCTCGGGGAATCTTTCCGGAGAGCCCATCGTCCACGATGACGGCCGGGCGCTCGAGAAGCTGGGAGCGATCGCGGACGTCTTTCTCACGCACGATCGGGAGATCGAGTCCCCTTGCGAAGATTCCGTCGCGCGGGTCATCGCCGGAAGCCCGACCGTGCTGCGCCGTGCGCGGGGCTACGTGCCGCGCGTCCTGACGCTCTCGAGGCCCTTCGAGCGTCCCGTGCTCGCCTGCGGAGGGCACCTGAAGAACACGTTCTGTCTTGCCGCGGGAGACGCCCTCTACCTGGGGCCGCACATCGGAGATCTCGACAGCCTGGAGTCGGTGGAGGCGTTCGAGGAAGCGGTCGGCCGCCTCGAGCGTTTTGTCGGGATCCGGCCCGAGATCGTGGCGCACGACCTCCACCCGGGCTATGCCTCGACCCTCTACGCGCGAACCCGGACGGAGGCCTCGACGATTGGCGTGCAGCACCACCATGCCCACGTGGCCAGCGCTCTCGCCGAGTACCGTCTGGAGGGGCCCGTGCTGGGCGTCGCGTACGACGGCACCGGCTATGGAACCGACGGCACGGCGTGGGGGGGGGAGATTCTGCGTGCGGTCCCCGAGGGGTTCGATCGACTCGCGACGTGGCGTCCGATCGCGCTGCCCGGAGGAGAAACGGCGATTCGAGAGGTCTGGCGCATCGCCCTGTCCTTGCTCGACGATGCCTTCGAAGGCACGCCCCCTCTGGCTCGCCTTCGTCTCTTCGACGCCATCGATCCGGGCCGCATCGGCGCCGTGCGCCGGCTCGCCGCGCGCGGGGTCGAGACGCCGCCGGCGCGCGGTGTCGGCCGTTACTTCGACGCGTTTGGTGCGCTCTTTCTCGCCCGGCCGGTCTCCCGCTTCGAGGGCCAGGTCGCGCTCGAGTGGAACGCCGCGGCGGATGCGACCGAGACGGCTTGCTTTCCGTTCGAGGTCGCGGGGGACGATCCGCGGACTCTCGATCTGCGCCCCGCCGTCCGCGCGGCCGTGGAGGCCCACCTTCGCGGGGCCGGTCCCGGGACGATCTCCGGCCGCTTTCACAACACGGTCGTCCGCGCGACGGCCGAGCTTCTGCGCGCCGGCGCGGGGGAGCAGACCTTACCGGTCATTCTGACGGGCGGTTGCTTTCAGAACGTGCTGCTCGCCGAGCGGATGCTGTCCGAGCTCTCACCCGAATTTCGCGTCTACCTGCACCACGACGTGCCGCCCGGCGACGGCGGGCTCGCGGTCGGCCAGGCTCTCGTCGCCGATGCCGTCGCTCGGAATCGGGGAGGTGCCTGATGTGCCTGGGAGTGCCGGGGCGCGTTGTTTCGGTCGATGGCCTCGAGGCGACGGTCGACTTCTTCGGCGTCCGCCGCCGCGTGCGCCTGGACGTGGTCGATCAGAGCGTCGAGCCGGGGGACTACATCCTGAACCACGTCGGCTTCGCGATCCGTCGAATCCCCGCCGAGGAGATCGGCGAGACGCTCGCGCTTTACGAGACCCTCCTCGCGCACGCCGCGCAGGATGACCTGATGGCGTCGGACGTTCGAGGGGAGATTGCAGCGACCGGACGGGGAGACGAGCCATGAGCCTCGCCGGTCCGGCGTCTCTCGGCAAGCTGCGTTTCCGAGATCCCGAGCTCGCGCGCGGGCTCGCCTCCGCTCTTGCCCGCGTGACGCGAGAAATCGGACGGTCGCCGGTCTCCGTCATGCACGTCTGCGGCAGCCACGAGCAGGCGATCGCGAAGTTCGGTCTGCGTGCCTCGTTTCCGAAGAACCTGAACGTGATCATGGGGCCCGGCTGCCCCGTCTGCATCACCGACATGCCCGAGGTCGACGAGGGTGTCGTCCTCGCCCGCCAGGGCGTCGTGGTCGCCACCTACGGCGACATGGTCAAGGTGCGGGGCACGGTTCAGTCGCTCGCCGACGCGCAGGAGGAGGGGGCCGACGTGCGCGTCGTCTACAGCGCCGCCCAGGCGGTGGAGATCGCGCGCCAGACGGAGAAGCCGGTCGTCTTCTTCGCCACCGGGTTCGAGACGACGGCCGTCGCGACCGCCGCCGTCGTGCGGGGGCCCGTGCCGGACAATTTCTCGATCCTCTCGGCGCACAAGTACATCCCGCCGGTCATGGAGATCGTGGCGGAGATGCCGGAGACTCGCGTGGAGGGGTTCCTGGCGGCGGGGCACGCGGCGACGATCACGGGGTGGGGAATCTTCGAGCCTTTCGTCGCGCGCCACGGGATCCCGGTGGTGGTCGCGGGCTTCGAGCCGCTCGACATCCTGGCGGGGCTCGTGGGGCTTCTCGAGCTCGTTCGCGACCGGTCGCCGCGCGTCGTCAACATGTTCCCGCGCTGCGTCACGCGGGAAGGAAATCGCCGCGCCCAGGAGGAGCTCTGGAGCGTCTTCCGGCCGGTCGGCGGGCGCTGGCGGGGCATCGCCCACGTCCCCAACGGCAACCTGCGGCTTCGAGACAGGTGGGCGCACCTGGACGCGCGGCGGCGATTTCCGATCGATCTGGCGAGTCTCTGGGACTACGGGCCGCCCTCGCTCGTGGCGAGCTGCATCTGCGGCGACATCATGTCCGGCGTCGCCTCTCCGTCGGACTGCACGCTCTTCGGAAAGGAATGCGTTCCGGACAATCCCGTGGGCGCCTGCATGGTCTCTTCGGAAGGGACCTGCAAGATCTGGCATCAGTACGGCGGGCATCCGGACCTGGAGAATCTGGCGTGAGCGCGACGGCGCGCGACGAGCAGGTCGAACGGATCTCCCTCAAGCAGGGGGCCGGCGGGAGGGCGATGCGCCGGCTCGTCGAAGACGTGTTCCTGCGAGGCTTCGCCGTGCCCGAGCCGTCCGACGGGATCGGGCTGTCCGCGATGGACGACGGTGCGGCGATCCGCCTGGGCGACCGCTGGCTCGTGTTGACGACGGATTCGCACGTGGTCCATCCGATCTTCTTCCCGGGCGGCGACATCGGACGCCTGGCCGTTTCCGGAACGGTCAACGACCTGGCGATGATGGGCGCGACCGAGGTCCTCGGTTTGACCTGCGCGGTGATTCTCGAGGAGGGCTTTCCGCGGACCGACCTCGAGCGGATTCAGGAGTCGATGCGCATCGCCTGCCTCGAGGCCGGAGCATCCGTCGTGACCGGCGACACGAAGGTCATGGGGCGCGGGGAGCTGGACGGCATCGTCCTGAACACGGCAGGCGTGGCGCTGACGTGCCGCGTCGTGCCCGACTCGGGCCTGCGCGCCGGCGACCGCATCGTGGTCACCGGCACGATCGGGGACCACGGCTTCGCGATTCTCTCGGCCCGGCACGGACTCGAGCTCGAGGGCGCCCTGGCCTCCGACGTCGCGCCGATCAACGGACTCGTCCGCGCGGCGCTCGAGGCCCGGGATGGCGGCATCGTCGCGATGAAAGATCCGACGCGGGGCGGCCTCTCTTCGGCTCTCCACGAGATGGCGAGCAAGAGCGGCGTCGGCATCCTCCTCGAGGAGCCCTGCCTTCCGGTGACGGAAGCGGTGCGGGCGGCAGCGGAGTTGACCGGAATCGATCCGATCCACGTCGCCAACGAGGGCAAGGCCGTGCTCGGCGTGCGGGCCGAGGCGCTGGACAGCGTTCTCGCGGCGCTCCACGCCCACCCGCTCGGCCGCGACGCCGCGGTCGTCGGCACCTGCCTGACCGAGCGGCCCGGCAACGTCATTCTCGATACCGGATTCGGACGGCGCCTTCTGGCCGAACCGGAGGGCGAGCCGCTGCCCCGCATATGCTGAACTCGCACCGTCCCCTGCGTGTCGCGGTCCTGACGTCACGACGAGTGCCCGGGCTGGCGGAGCTTCTCGCCGAGCGCGGCGCGCTCTTCGACCTCGCAGGCGTGCTGTCGACCGAAGCGGACTTTTCGGACGCGCGGCTGGAAGCGGCCGGGGTCCCGTTGATCCGCAATCCCATCCGCGCGTACTACTCGTGGCGGCGCGCGGCCTTGCCCGATCTCGCGGTCCGCCGCGCCTTCGACCGTCGGACGGTCCGGCTTCTGGAGCCCCTTCGTCCGGATCTCGTGCTGCTGTCGAGCTACCTCTACGTCGCCACGCCGCCGCTCCTTTCCGCGTACCCGGGTCGAATCGTGAACGTCCACGGAAGCGATCTGGCGCGGCGCTCGGCGGACGGCTCGCCGCTCTATCCGGGTCTGCGCGCCGTGCGGGACGCGATCCGCGCCGGGGAGCCCGAGACGCGTGCGACCTCGCACCTGGTCACCGACGAGCTCGACGCCGGGCCGATGCTTCGGCGGTCTCGTCCATTCCCGGTCGCGCCACTCGTCGGGCCGCTGCGAGCCGCCGGCGCCGAGCACGCCTTGAACGCCTACGCGTACGCCCATCAGGAATGGATGCTCGCGACGGCCTGGGGCCCCCTGCTGCTCGACGCGATTGCCCGCGCCGCGGGGGAAGCGGCGGGCCTCGGCCCCGCATGGGAGGCCGTCTCGTGAGTCACATCCGGATCGCGCGAGACCGCGCCGTCGCCACGATCACGATCGATCGCCGCGAGCGGTACAACGCGCTCGACGTCGACACGGCGCGCGACTTCCGGAAGGCGGGGCTGCAGTGCGCGCGCGATCCCGACGTGCGCTGCGTGGTGCTTACCGGAGCCGGAGGCGTCTTCTGCAGCGGCGCGGACCTGAAATACATCCGAGCCGGCGGCGACGGAGAGGATCTGTCCTATCTGCAGGCTCACCGCGACGTCCCCGAGGGCTTCGGTGAGATCTTCAAGCAGATCCTCGAGTACATCCATTCGACGATCTCCGAGATCAAGCGGGCGCCCAAGCCCTTTCTCGCGGCCGTCGACGGCATGGCCGCCGCCGGAGGATTCGGGATCGCCATGGCCTGCGACCTGGTTTATGCATCGGAGCGGGCGAGCTTCGAATGGGCCTACGGCAAGACCGGTCTGACGGGCGCGGAGAGCTCGACCTTCTTCCTGCCGCGGCTTCTGGGGCTGCGCCGCGCGCTCGAGCTCGTCTTCCTCAACCCGCGCCTGGACGCCGCACGGGCGCAGGAGCTCGGCCTGATCAACGGCGTCTTTCCCACGGCGACCTTCGCGGACGACGTGCAGGCCCTCGCCCGGCGGCTGGCGGAAGGGCCGACGCAGGCCTACGGCGTCGCCAAGCGCCTCGTTCACGAGGCCGCCGGCGTGGATCGGCTCGACTTCCACCTCGACCGCGAGCTCGAGGAGCTCTCCCGCATCGCCGACGGATCCGATTTCGCGGAGGGCCTCGAGGGATTCTTCGAGCGCCGCCCCGCGCGATTCGGGGAGAAGTGACGCGTGCACGAATACTCGATCGTCGGCGCCCTGATCGAGAGCATCGAGCGTCTGGCGCGCGAGCGCCGCGCCTGCTCGGTGCGCGGAGTTTTCGTGTCGATCGGAGAGCTCTCGGGAGTCGAGCCCGATCTTCTGGCCACGGCGTACGAGACCTTCCGGGAGCGCACGATCTGCGAGACGGCGAAGCTGACGATCCTGCCGGTCGTGGCGCGCTGGGATTGTCCCGAATGCCGGCAAACGATCGCCCGGGGGGCGATCCTGGAATGCCCGCAATGTCGGCGCCCGGCGCGGCTGGCGGCGGGGGACGAGATCGTGCTCGAGCGGATCGAGATGGAGGTGGCGTGATGTGTGGCACCTGTGGCTGCGGAGACCCCGAGCTCGTTCCGGTGGAAGTGCACGACCGGATCCTCGCGGGCAACGATCGGACGGCGGCTCACAACCGCGAGCACTTCGAGAAGTGGAGCGTTGTCGCCATCAACCTCATGGGCTCTCCGGGCGCCGGCAAGACCGCGATCCTGGAAGCCACGGCGGGGCACCTGCGGCACCTGCGCGGCGGCGTGAGGCTGGGTGCCCTGGCCGGCGACCTCGAGACCCATCGGGACGCCGAGAGACTCGAGAAGGCGGGGATTCCTTCCGTCCCGATCACCACGGGCTCCGCCTGCCATCTGGACGCGGAGCTCGTGCATCGCGCACTGCACGACTTTCCCTGGCAGGACCTCGATTATCTCTTCATCGAGAACGTCGGAAATCTGGTCTGTCCCGCCATCTACGACCTGGGACAGTCGGCCAACGTCGTCGCGCTTTCCGTGACGGAAGGGGAGGACAAGCCCCTGAAGTATCCGGTCATGTTCCGCAAAGCGGACCTCGTCCTGCTGACGAAGGTCGACCTCCTGCCGCATCTGCCGGACGTGCGCGTCGAGGCGATCCGCGACGCCCTCCGGCGCGTGAATCCGGCCCCGGCTCTCATGCCGGTCTCTGCCCGCACCGGGGAGGGACTCTCGGAGTGGATCGCCTGGCTCGAAACGCGGCGCGCCTCCCGGACGGTGGCCGCCGGAGCGGTGTCGGCGTCATGAACGCCGCGCTCTTCGGTGCGCTCGCCGCGGGGGCCGTCACGGTCGGCAGCCTGCACACGCTCGCGCCCGACCACTGGGTGCCCTTCGCGGCGCTGGCCCGGGCGCGCGGCTGGTCCGCCGGACGCACGGCGCGCGTCACCGCGGCCTGCGGCTTCGGACACGTCACGGTGTCCGCCCTGCTGGGCCTGGCCGGTTTCTGGTTCGGCCTGGAGATGGTCCAGCGGCTGGGCTCCCGAATGGAATCCGTGGCCGGAATTCTCCTCGTCGGATTCGGTCTGGCGTACGGAATCTGGGGACTGCGCCGGGCGGCCGGCCGCCGGTTCCACGGTCACTCCCACTCCCACTACGACCACGTGCACGATTCGTCTTCGATGACCGCCGGGACGCTCTTCCTCCTCTTCGCCGCCGACCCGTGCGTCGCGGTGATTCCGATCCTCTTCGCGGCGGCGCCTCTCGGGGCGGTCCGGACGACGGCCATCGTGGTGCTCTACGAGCTCGCCACGATCGGCACGATGGTCGCCTTGGTACTGCCGGCCCGCGCCGGGGTCCGGAGCCTCCGAGCGCCCTGGATCGATCGATACGGCGACGTGGTGGCCGGGGGAGTCATCGCCGCGGTCGGGCTGGTCGTGGCCGGTCTCGGCTGGTAGCGGCGCCGAGCCGTCTCCGGGCTGATTCGCTCGCATCATTGCGTCGGTGTCGGCTCCTACCCATAGTGCCGGCAAAGGAGGAGGCCGATGTTCATCGTTCTCATATTTGCCGTGGCGTTCGTGCTCTCCCTCTTTCCGCTTCTCTGGCTGGGGTTGCGCTCCTACCGGAAGTACCGGGGCAAGGGCGTTCTGACCTGTCCCGAGACCGGCGAGCCGGTCGCCGTGGAGCTCGATGCGAAGCGGATGGCCCGGACAGAGCTCACGGGCGATCCGGAGCTGCGTCTGCAATCCTGCTCGCGCTGGCCGGAAAGGTCCGGATGTGGTCAGGAGTGTCTTCTGCAGGTTGCGTCGTCGCCGGAAGACTGTCTCGTGCGCACGCAGTTGACTCGCTGGTACGAGGGTTCTCGCTGCGAGCTCTGCGGGCGCGAGATCGGCGAGATCCACTGGGCCGATCACCGGCCGGCCTTGATGAGTCCCGACCGGCGGACTCTGGAATGGGATGACGTTCGGCCGGAAGAACTCGCCGAGGTGCTCGCGACGCACCACCGCGTTTGCTGGGATTGCCAGATGGCGGAGTCGTTCCGCACGAGGCATCCGGATCTCGTCATCGACGATCCCCTCCACCGAGCGCAGCGCCGCGAGAACGTTCATTGACCGCCGCCGAGCCGGAGACTTGGAGCCGGGCTCACGCGGTCGAGAAGCTTCGCGACGCGCTCTGTCGGCTGACCGACGACGAGCACTCGATGTGCCAGGTCGCGGCGGAGCGGAAGATCTTCTGTCGGGGCTTCGGCCGCTGGCCCGACTCCGAGTTCGACCGCCGGTTCCGGAGCGCCCTCGGCCGCAGCACGCACCTCTCCCGCGCGCAGATGGAGGAGCTCGCCAACGTCTGGCAGCTCGCCGAGCAGCTCCGCTGCCGCGTGGCGTTCGCCTGCGACGCCCAGAGCGCTTCCCGCAACGCCTGCCGCGGCTGGGACGAGTTCTCCAACGCCGACCTCGAGCGCTACTGCAGCGATCTTCTCGGCCGGAACGTCGCCGTCGAGTAGCCGGCGCCGACCTTCCCTTCACCGGAAATGAAAAGGCGGCCGGATCAAACCGGCCGCCGGGGCCGCCCCATGGCGGCGGCTCCGCAAGAGCGGAGCGAAATCTACGAAGCCACTTTCACTTCGATCGCCTTCGGGCGGGGCTTCTCGGTCTTCGGGAGGTGAATCCGCAGCATCCCATCCTTGAACTCCGCCGCGATTTTGGTCGCGTCGGCGTCTTCGGGGACCGTGAAGGTGCGCAGGAACGTTCCGTAGGACCGTTCGATCCGGTGGAACTTCTTGCCCTTCTCCTCCTTCTCCTGCTTCCTCTCGCCCTGAAGAGTGAGAACGCCTTCCTCGACGGTGACCTTGACGTCCTCCTTGGCGATCTCGGGAAGCTCCGCCTTCAAGAGGTATTCCTTCTCCGTCTCCTGGATGTCGACCACGGGAGCCCACTCCGTCGCTTTGAGGGCTTCCTTCTCGAAGGGACGGGTCCACGTTCCGAAGAAGCGGTTCAGCCGCTCCGACATGTCTTCGATGTCCCGGTAATACGGATCACCCGCGAAACGGAAGTACGGAATCGTCGGCTCACGACGGACGAGATTGAAGTTCATAAGAACCTCCTTGTCTTTCACGCTCTCAGGATTGCTCGCGCCGAGCACCCCGGCATGACGCGCTTGCATCAATTTGGGGTCCGCGCCGCGGCGAGAAGCCGAGCGGGTTTCTGCTATCCTTTCCTTCCGCCCAATGCGATCTCTCGGGACCTACGTTCCGGTCACCGGCCTGCCCGACAATCTCCAGCCCCTCCAAGACCTGGCGCGCGACCTGCGGTGGTCCTGGCGTCCCTCCCTTCGCGCGCTCTTCACGGCGGTCGACGCGGAAGGATGGGAGCGGGCCGCGGGGAATCCGGTGCTCCTGCTCGCGCAGTGTCCGCCGGACCGGGCGGCCCGAGCGGCCTCCGACCCCGCCTTCCTCGCCCAGCTCGACGCCGTGCGCGCCGAGATCGGCCTCGAGGATGACGCCCAGCCGGCGCATCCGGCCGTGCGCACGCTCCACCAGCGCGGGGACCGCGTCGCCTACTTCTCGGCCGAGTTCGGGCTGACGGAGGCCCTTCCGATCTACGCCGGCGGCCTCGGTGTTCTGGCAGGGGACCATCTGAAATCGGCGAGCGATCTCGGGTTGCCGCTCGTCGGAGTGGGCCTCTTCTACGCGCGGGGCTACTTTCACCAGGTCCTGGATCAACAGGAAGGACAGCGCGAGGAGGACCTCGCGCTCGATCCGGACCGGCTGCCACTTTCGATTCCGCGGATGCCGGGCGGCGGTCCTCCGGTCGTCACCGTGCCGATCGGAGAGCGCGAGGTCTTCGTGCTTCTCCGTCTCGCGACCGTGGGCCGCGTGCCGCTCCTTCTCCTCGACACGAACGTCCCCGAGAACGCGCCGGAGGACCGCGAGATCACGGCGCGTCTCTACGGGGGCGATCAGGAGACGCGCATCCGGCAGGAGATCGTGCTCGGCATCGCCGGACTCCGCGCCCTCGAGGCGATGCGGTGGAGGCCCACGATCCGTCACCTCAACGAGGGCCACGCCGCCTTCGTGGGAATCGAGCGCATCCGCCAGCTCGTCTCGGAGGAGGGGCTGTCCTTCGCCGAGGCGCGCGAGCGCTCCGCGGCGGGAAACGTCTTCACGACCCACACGCCGGTGCCCGCCGGCATCGACCGGTTCGGGCCGGAGCTCATCGAGCGGCATCTGGGCGCCTATCTGCGCGGCGCGGGCATCGACTTCGGCGATTTTCTCAAGCTCGGCCAGGAGGGCGCGGGGAAACCCGAAGAGCCGTTCTCGATGGCCGTGCTGGCGCTGCGCCTTTCGGGACATGCCAACGCGGTGTCGCGGCTCCACGCGCGTGTCTCGCGGCGGCTCTGGCTGGGCCTGCTGCCGGAGCTCGCCGACGAAGACGTCAAGATCCGCGCGATCACCAACGGCGTGCATCGGGCGACCTGGACCGATCCGGCGATCGCGAGCCTCTCGCTCCTCGAGAACGGGCGCGCGCTCGATCCGGCCGTCTTCTGGCGCGCGCACGAGCGTCTGCGCGAGCGCCTCGTGGCGATTTGCCGTCGCCGCCTCGCCGAGGATCGGCGCGGGCGCGGCGAATCGGAGGAGCGCGTCGCCGAAGCCGGAAGCGTCCTCGACCCGCGCGCGCTCACGATCGGATTCGCCCGCCGCTTCGCGACATACAAGCGCGCGACGCTCCTCTTCCGCGATCCCGAACGGCTGCGCCGTATCCTCCACGGCGGCCCCGTGCAGATTCTCTTCGCCGGCAAGGCGCACCCGCGCGACGAGGCCGGCAAGGAGCTCCTTCGTGCCGTGTCCCACTACAGCGAGATGCCGGAGTTTCGCGGGCGCGTCGTGCTGCTGCCCGACTACGACATGGCGCTCGCACGCGCGCTGGTGTCGGGCTGCGACGTCTGGCTGAACAATCCGATCCGGCCGCACGAGGCCTCGGGCACGTCGGGCATGAAGGCGGCCATGAACGGGGTTCTGAACCTTTCGGTGCTGGACGGCTGGTGGGACGAGGCGCCCTCGCAGGAGACCGGCTTCGTGATCGGCGGCGCGAGCGACGACGACACGGACGACCAGGTGGCGGCATCGCTCTACCAGACGCTCGAGGAGCAGGTGCTGCCGCTCTTCACGGCGCGCGACGAGCGCGGGCTTCCGGCCGGCTGGGTGGAGAAGATGATCCAGAGCGCCGCGCGCATCGGACGGATCTTCTCGTCGGAACGGATGGTCACCGAGTACCTCGAGCTGTGCTACGTGCCCGCCGCCGAACGCAAGGTCGAGCTCCTCGAGAGCGCGCCGGAGCGGCTGCGCGCCGCCGGCGCAGCCCGCGACCGCGACTCGCGGGCCTGATCGCCGCGTGACCGCGCCGCGGAGGGCCGGACTCCTCCTTCATCCGACGTCGCTTCCCGGCGGGTTCGGCATCGGCGACCTGGGCCCCGAGGCGGACCGATTCCTCGGGTGGGCCGAGGAGGCCGGCGCGACGCTCTGGCAGTTCCTCCCGGTCGTTCCGGCCGGCCCCGGCGGATCTCCCTACGGGGGGCGCTCGGCCTTCGCGGGAGAGCCGCTGCTGGTCTCGCCGGAACGGCTCGTCGCGGAAGGGCTGCTGGCGGAGGCCGCGCTCTCCTCGGCGCCGGGCTTTGCCGAGGGCCGCCTGGACGGCGCGGCCGCGGCGCGGTGGAAGGGGCGCTGGCTGCGCGAGTCCTTCGAGCGGTTCGAGGCGGCGCCTCCGGCGGAGATCGCGCGTGCGTTCGACGCGTTCCGGTCCGCGCCGGAGGAATCCTCCTGGCTCGACGACTGGACGCTCTTCGCGGCGCTCTCGGAGCGGTTCGGCCCCGCCGGCTGGATCCACTGGCCGGCGCCGCTCGCGGCGCGCGAGCCCGAGGCGCTCTCGAAGGCGGCCGGCGAGCTCGCCCGCGAGCGGCACTTCCACGCCTGGGTCCAGTTCCTCTTCCACCGGCAATGGGAGCATCTGCGGCGGGAGGCGCGGCAGCGCGGCATCGGCCTCGTCGGCGACGTGCCCATCTACGTCTCGCACGACAGCGCCGACGTGTGGGCGCATCGCGAGCTGTTCGCGCTCGACGCGTCGGGACGGCCCGAAGCCGTGGCGGGCGTGCCGCCGGACTACTTCAGCGAGACCGGCCAGCTCTGGGGATATCCGCTCTACCGATGGGATCGCCTGCGCGAGACGGGATACGCCTGGTGGATCGCGCGACTGCGCGCGGCGCTCGGACAGGCCGACCTCGTGCGCGTGGACCACTTTCGCGGATTCGCCGGCTATTGGGAAGTGCCGGCCTCGGCGCGCACGGCAGCGGGAGGCCGCTGGACGGCCGGTCCGGGGCGCGATCTCTTCGACGCGCTGCGGAACGCCCTTGGCGGCCTGCCGCTCATCGCCGAGGATCTCGGCACGATCACCGACGACGTGCGCACGCTCCTCGCGGAGACCGGCATTCCGGGGATGCGCGTTCTCCAGTTCGCCTTCTCGGAAGACGACAGCCCGCACGCGCCGCACCGCCACGTGGCGAACGCGGTCGTCTATCCGGGCACGCACGACAACGACACCGCGCGCGGGTGGTTCGAAAGTCTCGGTACGGAGGAAAAGCGCCGCGCGCTCGATTACCTCGGCGGCGACGGGAGCGACATTTCCTGGGACCTGATCCGCGCCGCCCTGGAGTCCGTTGCCGTGTGCGCGATCGTTCCGGTGCAGGACGTCTTCGGGCTCGGAAGCGAGGGACGGATGAACCTTCCCGGCCAGGGCGCGGGCAACTGGACCTGGCGCGCGCGGCGCGAGGATTTCATGCCGGAGCGGGCGGCGCGGTTTCGGAGGCTGGTCGAGCTGACCGGGCGCCGGTGAAACTGACAGCTGACAGCTGATAGCTGACAGCTGATAGCTGATAGCTTCTTTGCATGCGCCTCTTCACCGGCACGAGCGGCTTCTCCTACAAGGAGTGGAAGGGGAGCTTCTATCCCGAGGACCTGCCGGCCTCGGAGATGCTCCGCTACTACGCGGAGCGTCTTCCCGCCGTCGAGATCAACAACACCTTCTACCGGATGCCGCGGGAGGAGACGCTCGCGCAATGGACCGGGCAGGTGCCGGCGGGATTCGTCTTTGTGCTCAAGGCCTCGCAGCGCATCACGCACCAGAAGCGGCTCAAGGAGGCCGGCGACTCCGTCGACTACTTCTTCCGCATCGCGGCGACGCTCGGCGACCGGCTGGGCCCCGTCCTCTTCCAGCTGCCGCCGAACCTGAAGAAGGACCGGCCGCGCCTGGATTCGTTTCTGACGACCCTACCCGCGAGAACCCGCGCGGCGTTCGAGTTCCGGCATCCGTCGTGGTTCGACGACGAGATCTTCGAAGCGCTCCGGTCGCGGGGCGCCGCCCTCTGCATCGCCGAGGACGAGGAGCTCGCGACGCCGCTGGTCGCGACGGCCGACTGGGGCTACGCGCGCCTGCGACGCCAGGACTACGGCGACGGGGACCTGCAGACTCGCGCGGACCTCTACCGCGGCCAGCCGTGGAGCGACCTCTTCGTCTTCTTCAAGCACGAGGACGGAGGCCGGGGGCCGGTCCTCGCGCGCCAGTTCGCGGAGTTTTTCGCTCCCCCAAGCCGCTAGCTTTGTTACACTTAGCTCTGTTATGGCAACAGAAGCCTCCTCGGCGAGGGCCCTCGCCACCGCGAACATTTCCTTCGGCCTCGTCTCGATCCCGGTCAAGCTCTACTCGGCCGGAAACTCCTCGGCGGCGATCTCCTTCAACATGTTGCACGGCAAGTGCGGCTCGCGCGTCAAGCAGCAGTACGTCTGTCCGAAGGAGGACAACGTCGTCGTGCCGCGCGACGAGCTCCGCAAGGGATACGAGTTCGCGAAGGACCAGTACGTCCTCTTCACCGACGAGGAGCTGAAGGCCCTCGAGGAGGAGTCGACGCAGACCGTCGACGTGACGGAGTTCGTGCCGCTCTCGGCGATCGACCCCGTTTATTTCGATAAGGCGTACTACCTCGGACCGGACAAAGGCGGTTCGAAGGCCTACTGGCTTTTCGCGGAAGTGCTGAAGGAGACGGGCCGCGTGGCGCTCGCGAAATACGCCGCGCGCGGCAAGCAGTACCTCGTCATGGTCCGCGCCGTGGACGAAGGTCTCGTCATGCAGCAGCTCCTCTACGCGGACGAGGTCCGGCCGATCGCGGAAGTCGGGCTCGACCGCGAGAAACCCAAGGAAGGGGAGCTGAAGCTCGCCAAGATGCTCGTGGATCAGGCCTCCACGGACGAGTTCCGGCCGCAGGCCTACGAGGACGAGGTCAAGAAACGGATTCAGCAGCAGTTGAAGAAGAAGATCGAGACGGGCCAGGAGATCTCGGCGCCGCCGCGCCCGAAGAGCGGCGAGGTCATCGACCTGATGGAGGCGTTGCGGCGCAGCCTCGCGAAAGCGCCGGCGCGGCCCGCGCGCAAGGCGGCGTCGGCGGGCGGCGAACGGCCGGCCAAGCGGGCCGGCGGCAGTGCGGAGAAGAAGGCCGCCTCGAAGAAGTAGCCCGGCGGGGAGATCCCGATGACGGGCTATGCCACGCGCGAAGTCGCGCAGGCCCTCGGCCTCTCCGCGGCGCAGGTGAGGTCGTACGTGCGGGCCGGCCTCCTATCGCCCGCGCGGGCGCCGCGCGGGCACTTCCGGTTCTCGTTTCCGGACCTCGTCTTCCTCCGCACGGCGAAATCTCTGCTCGACGCGCGGATCCCCGCGCGCCGGGTCCGCCGAGTTCTCGCCCGCCTCGTTCAGGAGTTGCCCGACAGCGGGCGCGTGACGGAGCTCCGGATCCAGGCCGACGGCGCGAGAATCGTCGTGGCGGACGGGAGCGCGCGCTGGCAGCCCGAGTCCGGCCAGCGGCTGCTCGACTTCGACGCGGCCCTCGCGGCCCGCGTCGCGCCGCACCCGGGCGCCGACCACACGCCGCAGCCGCCGTCCGAAGCGCTCGGGGCCGATCGCTGGTACGCGATCGCGGTCGACCTCGAGGAGCGCGAGCCCGCCGGCGCCGTCGAGGCGTACGAGCGCGCGCTCTTGCTCGATCCGGGGCACGCCGACGCGCACGTGAATCTTGGCCGCCTGCGGCACGAGCAGGGCGACGCCGCGTCCGCGGCGGAGCACTATCGTCTCGCGATGGCGGCGCGTCCCGCCGACGCAACCGCGGCCTTCAACCTGGGAGTCGCGCTGCAGGACCTCGCGCGCGATCGTGAGGCGCTCGCCGCCTACGAGCGGGCAATCGCGCTCGACCCCGACGACGCCGACGCGCACTTCAACGCGGCGGCGGTGAGCGAACGCCTGGGAGACTCCGCATCGGCGCTTCGTCACTGGACGGGCTACCGCCGCCTCACCTCGGAAAGGTAGACTCCCGCTCAAAATCGGGAAGGGGGTCTCGTCATGAGCCGGCCGTGCCGTCTTTTCGTCTGCCTGCTTGCGCTGCTGTCCGCCGTTCCACTCGCCGCACAGAGTCTCAACCTGCGCGATCTTCTGACCGATTTCCGGCGCGACGGCATCACGCTCTCGCCGCGGGACGGATTGTAGGACGCCGGGAGGAGAGGACAGAGCTCCGAACGGCCGCGGGAGACCCGCGCGCGAGCGAAAGCGGTTACAATGAAAGAAAAAATGGCGGCGACTTCGTCAGGCGAGCCGGCCGCGGCCGCCGGGGATAACGCGATTCGCGCGCTCTCCGCTCTCTTCATTTCGGCGCGGCCGGCACAATGGGTCAAGAATCTCGTGCTTCCTCTGCCGTTTCTCTTCGGCGGAGCGCTCGCGACCGGACGCGGCTGGAGCCTCGCGGCGGCCGGCTTTCTCGTCTTCTGCGCGGTCACGAGCGCGATCTACCTGATCAACGACGTCATGGACCGCGAGCGGGACGCGGCGCATCCGGTCAAGCGCCACCGGCCCCTCGCTTCGGGCGAGCTGCGGCCGGCGACGGCGGTGGCGGCGGGGACGATGCTCGGGGCGGGAGGCCTGATCGCGGCCTTTCTCCTCGACCCGCGCTTCGGGCAGTGGTGCGCGCTCTACGCCGCCGTCATGACGGCGTACTCGCTCTGGCTGAAGCGGGTCCCATTCCTCGAAGCCCTGATCGTGGCGGCGGGACTTCCGCTGCGGGCGCTCGCCGGCGCCGCGCTCGCGAGCCTGCCCCCGTCACTCTTCCTGATGGGGTGCGCGTATCTGCTGGCCCTCTTCCTCGTCGTCGGCAAGCGCCAGTGGGAGCTCCATCACGCCGGCCGCGAGTCGTCGGCCGAGCACCGGCCGGCGCTCGCCGCCTACCGCGCCGAGGGGCTCGACTTCCTGTTCGTGCTCTGTGCGCTGACGACCGTCGCCGCCTACACGGCCTACAGCGTGCTGCCCGCCACCCTCCAGATGCACGGGGGGCGGAGCTTCGCGCCCACGATTCCTTTCGTCGTCCTCGGGATTGCGCGCTACGTGCGCCTCGTCTATCGGCGGGGCGGAGGAGGAAATCCGACGCAGGCCCTTCTCATCGACGATCCGCTCCTGTTGCTGATCGTCCTGGGGTGGGTCGTGACCGCCGGAGTGATCATCTATGGCCGCTGAGAAGATGCCGCGACTGGGAGTCGCATTCCTCGCCTACAACGAGGAAGAGCTGATCGAGAAGACGGTGCGTGACGCCGCCGACGCACTGTCGAAGGTGCCGGGACTCGACTGGCGGATCCTGATCGTGGACGATGGCAGCCGCGATCGGACCGGCGAGATCGCCGACCGCCTGGCGAAGGAGAACCCGAAGTTCCTCGTCGAGCACCACCAGGGCAACAAAGGATACGCCGTCGCGACGGAGACGGCGCTGCGCTCGACGCCGGGTGAGGTCGTGATGGTCGTGGACGGCGACGGCCAGCACACGCTGGCGGACGCGCCGAAGTTCCTCGCCGCGATCGACGCCGGTGCCGACGTCGTCTTCGGCTGGAAGAAGGAACGGCACGATCCGTTCGTGCGCCTCATCCTCTCCAAGGGGCTGAACACGATGTCCCGCTGGGTCCTCGGCTCGCCGCTCCACGACATCAACGGCGGCTGCCGGGCCTTCCGTCGGGCCGTCGCGCAGCGCATCGAGATCCGGCACCGCATCAACTTCGTCGGCGACGAGATCTTCGCCCGCTGCCGGATGGCCGGCTGGAAGGTGACCGAGGTCGTCGTGCAGCACTTCCCGCGCGGGGCCGGCCAGTCGATCCACCGGCCCTGGAAAATGGTCGGCACCGTGACGCGCGTCGTGCGCTACCTCTTCGATCTCCGCGAGGAGATGCGCCGCAACGAGGCGCTCAAGCGCGTGGTCGCCGCGCGATGAGGGGCACCGTTTGAGGGGCACGGTCATCCTCGGCGCGGGGCCGACGGGACTCGGCGCCGCGTATCGCCTGGCCGAGCGGGGCGAGACCGACTTCGAGATCTTCGAGCGCGCGCCCCGCATCGGCGGGCTGGCGACGAGCTTCGAGGATGCCAAGGGCTACACGTGGGACGTGTCCGGCCACATCATCTTCTCGGGTTACCCCTACTTCAACGCGTTTCTCGACAAGATGCTCGGAACCGACGGCGTGCGTCGGATCTCCCGCGAGAGCTGGATCAAGTTCGAGGACCGCTACGTCCGTTACCCTTTCCAGAACCACCTCTCGTCGCTGCCCGAGGAGGCGATGCTCGAGTGCCTGATCGGTCTCGTCGAGTCCCAGACGATCGACAAGAACAAGGCCTTCTCGAACTTCGAGGAGTGGGTGCAGGTCAAGTTCGGCGCCGGCGTCGCGAAGCACTTCATGGTCCCGTACAACCTGAAGGTCTGGTCCACGCCGCTCGCGCGCATGGGCTTCTACTGGATCGCCGAGCGCGTGGCCGTCGTCGACTGGAAGAAGGCCCTCGAGTCGACGCTCTCCCAGAAGGTGACGGACTGGGGCCCGAACGCCACCTTCGGCTATCCCGCGACGCGCGGCACGGTCGGGTTGTGGCTGGCGGTCCTGCCGTATCTCGGCGACCGCGTCCGCTACCGCCGGCGCGCCGTGTCGATCGACGAAGAGAAGCGGGAGGTCACCTTCTCCGACGGCACGAAGCGCAAATACGACCGGCTCCTCTCGACGCTTCCCCTGACGACGCTCGTTGCGCGGCTCGTTCACGCGCCCGACGCCGTTCGCAAGGCGACGGAAAAGCTCCTCTCCAACCGCCTCTTCTCGGTGGGCGTCGGGTTGAAGCGGCCCTCGCCCTCGGACAAGAACTGGATCTACTTCCCGAACCCGAAAACGCCGTTCTACCGGATGACTTATCTCTCGAACTATTCGCCGGACATCGTGCCGGGAGGGGACACGTCGCGGTATTGCGCGCTCCTGACGGAGACGACCTACTCGAAATTCCGCGAGCTTCCGCCGGGAGACTTCGTGCAGGCGGTGCTGCGCGGGCTCGTGGACGAGGGAATCATCGAATCGAGGGATCTCGCGCTCGTCGACTCGACGTATCTGATCCACGCGGGCCACGCGTATCCGATCCCCTCGCTCGAGCGCAACGAGGCGCTCGACGTCATCCAGCCGTTCCTCGAGTCGAAGGAGATCTATTCGCGCGGCCGATTCGGCGCCTGGAAGTACGAGGTGGGCAACCAGGACCACTCGATGATGCAGGGCGTCGAGCTCGCCGAC
>DATJZU010000129.1:0-2104 GCA_035498835.1 Thermoanaerobaculia bacterium | reverse complement strand
TTCTTGGCCTCGCTCTCCTTGTCGTCCTTCTTGCGCTTGGTGGAAGGCCGCTCCGCCGTCGCCGGAGGCGCCGCGCGCCCGATCGGCGGTCCGCCGGGTCGGCCCATCGGCGCTCCGGGCCGGAGAGGCCCGCCCGGGCGCGGACCCAGCGGGCGTCCCGGAACGCCGGGGCCGGGGCGATAGACGGACGGACCGCTCGGTCCCATCGGACGCGCGGGGCCGCTCGGGCCCATCGGGCGCATCGGCCCGGTCGGGCCCAGGGGACGCGGCGCGGCGGGTCGGGGAGAGGCGGCGGGTCCCGCGGAGACGCGGGGTCCCGTCGGCGCGGCCGGCCGCGGCGGCAGGACGATCTTGCGGGGAACTGCGGGGGCGGCGGGTTTCGCGGGAGCGGGCGGGGGCGCCGGCTCCGCCTCCGGCTCGGAGGCCACGACGGCGGTGCGCGCGGGCTCGGCCGGCGCCTTCACCCGCGGTTCGGGCGCTCTCGCGGGCGCCTCCGATTCGGGTGCCGCGGGATTGGCCGGAGCAGCCGTCTTCTCGACGATCTTGATGCGGGACAACGCGCTCTTCTGCGGCCGGAAGGCCTTCGCCTCCGGGTCGCGCACGATCAGCTGCTTGGGTGCGTGGGTCTTGCCCTGCAGGATGGCCTGGACCATCGAGTCGTCGAGCGTCGCCTGAGGCGACTGGACGTCGACGCCGATCGATTGCAGCAGGAAGAGCACTTCCTTGCTGCCGACACCCATCTGGGCCGCGAGTTCCTCGACGCGAATCTTTCCCATGTCGTCGGTCTACTCCGTGACGGTCGTTTCTTCCGCGGCCTCGGACTCCTCTTCGCCTTCCGGCTCGGCCTCCGCGGCGGCGACCTGCTCGGCGACCCGCGCGGCCTCCAGGATCTTCTCGGCGGTCTTCTCGCCGAGGCCGGGGATCTCCGCGAGTTGCGCCGCGCTCTTGTCGAGCAGGTCCCCGAGGGTCGCGAGACCCGCCTCGGCGAGCTTCTCGGCGGTCTTCTCGCCGATGCCGGGGATGTCGGCCACCGGAGTCTGCCGCAGGCGCGAGGCCTGGAGCATGCGCGAGAGCGCCTCCGCGACCTCGCCCTTGACCTCGGACTCGCCCTTGATCT
Organism: Thermoanaerobaculia bacterium; assembly: GCA_035498835.1. Taxonomy (GTDB): domain Bacteria; phylum Acidobacteriota; class Thermoanaerobaculia; order UBA5066; family Gp7-AA6; genus DATBFU01. Next base: position 987 of record DATJZU010000129.1, on the reverse strand, counting down.
CGATCTTCATGCCGATGAGCGCCGAGGCGAGACGGACGTTCTGCCCCTTCTTGCCGATGGCGAGCGAGAGCTGGTCGTCCTCGACGACGCAGTCGAGGCTCATCGTGCCGTCCTCGTGATGGATCGGAGACACGCGCGTGATCTTGGCCGGCGCGAGCGCGTTCTGCGCGAACGTGATGAGGTCGTCGGAGTAGAGGATCACGTCGATCTTCTCGCCGTGCAGCTCCCGCATGATCGACTGCACGCGGCTGCCGCGCATGCCCACGCACGCGCCGACGGGATCCACGTCGCGCTCGCGCGAGCGGACCGCGATCTTCGCGCGCTCCCCGGGCTGGCGGACGGCGCCCTTGATGACGACGGTGCCGTCGTAGATCTCGGGCACCTCCATCTCGAAGAGGCGGATCAGGAGCCGCGGGTCCGTTCGCGACAGGATGAGCTGCGGGCCCTTCGGGTTCTTGTGCACGTCGTGCAGGACGGCGCGGATGCGCTCGCCCTGGCCGTAACGCTCCATTCGCGACTGCTGATCGCGCGGGATGACCGCTTCGCTCTTGCCCAGGTCGACGACCATGTCGCCGCGCTCGAACCGCTTGACCGTTCCGTTCATGAGCTCGCCGAGCTTCGGGAAGAACTCGTTGTAGATGTTGTCCCGCTCGGCCTCGCGGACCTTCTGGTAGAGGACCTGCTTGGCCGTCTGGGCCGCGATCCGGCCGAGCCCGACCGGCTCCCGGTACTGGCGGATCTCGTCGCCGAGCTGCACGTCCGACACTTCCGTCGGCGGCTCGCCCTCGGCGCCGGGGCGCAGAACGCGGACCGGCCCACCCGTGCCGTGTTGCGCCACGAGCGCCCGCGCTTCCTCGAGCAGGATCTGCGGCGGCGGCTCCTCGGACTCTGTGTCGAGCTCCGCGACGACCGTCCGGCGCGACGTGACGCTCATCTCGCCGGTCTTGCGGTCGATCGCCGTCACGACGGCCTTGTCGCGGTAGTACT
>DATJZU010000128.1:0-28794 GCA_035498835.1 Thermoanaerobaculia bacterium | reverse complement strand
CGCCCACCGCCTTTCGGAACCGTTCCGCGAACGACACGAGCTCCCCCGCGGTCTCGTCCTCGAAGATCCGATCGATGCGATACATCGGGAAGAACACCGTCGCGGGGTGGATCGAGAGGGGCGCTTTGCGCACGACCTGGCGGAGCCACTCCTCGAATCCGTCGAGCGAGAGCCCGCGCACCGTGACGCCGGCCGGGGTCTCGTCCTTCAGGAGCCCCCAGAACTTCTCACGGGGGCTCGTCAGGTGAACGAGAACGAAGGTGCCTTTTTCCATCGTGCGCGCCCGGCCGGGGCCTTCGCGAATTATGAGGCCGGCCGGGGGTCCTCGGAAAGCTCGAGGAGCACGCCGTGGCCCGCCTCCGGATGGAGAAACGCGACGCGGCGGCCGCCCGCGCCCGGCACCGGCGCCCGGTCGAGCAGGCGAAACCCGCGGCGCGCGAGATCGGCGAGCGCGGCCTCGAGGTCCGGAACCGCGAGGCAGACGTGATGCAGTCCCGGCCCGCGCTTCGCCAGAAACCGGCCCACAGGCGACTCGGGCGACGTCGGCTCGAGAAGCTCCAGGCGGCTCTCCCCCACCGGAAGGAACGCCGTCGCGACGCCCTGGGAAGTGACCTCCTCGCGATGGGCGACCTCGAGCCCGAGCGCGCGATAGACGTCGAGCGCCTCGGCGATCGAGCGCACGGCAATTCCGATGTGGTCCACGCGGAAGGCCCTCACGCGCGCACCATCCGGGCGTAGAGCCGGCCGGCCGCGGCGTACGGGTCGGCCCGCCGGGCGAGCACGTCCTCCACCGCCTCCTCGAGTCCCTGCGGCTTGCCTGCCGCCGCCTCGACGTCGCGCGCGAATCGCGCCTGAAGGATCTGCACCAGGCGCGCCCGCGCGCGCCGCGACCGACGCCCCGCGCCTTCGGGCGTCGTGCGCAGGAACTCGGCGTGCGCGGCGATCGCATCCACCGCCTCGGCCACGCCCTCGCCACGAGTCGCCACGGTCCGGACGATCGGCGGCCGCCACGCCCGGTCCGGCGTGAAGTCGAGCATCGCCGCGATCTCCGCCGCGGCGCGGTCGGCGCCCTCGCGGTCCGACTTGTTGACCACGAAGACGTCCGCGATCTCGAGGATGCCGGCCTTGATCGCCTGGATGTCGTCGCCCAAGCCCGGCACGATGACGACGGCGATCGTCTCGGCGGTCTTCACGATGTCCACTTCGTCCTGGCCCACGCCGACCGTCTCCACGATCACGAGGTCGAAGCCCGCGGCATCGAGGACGTCCACGGCGTCGCCCGTCGCCCGCGCCAGCCCGCCGAGCGCGCCGCGCGTGGCCATCGAACGGATGAAGACGCCGGGGTCCGTGAAGATCTCGGACATCCGGATCCGGTCGCCGAGGATCGCGCCGCCCGTGAACGGCGAGGAAGGATCCACGGCGACGATCGCGACGGTCGATCCCCGCCTCCGATAGGCCTGGGCGAGACGTTGGACGAGCGTGGACTTGCCGGCGCCGGGCGGCCCGGTGACGCCCACGATGCGCGCCCGCCCGGTTCTGGGAAAGACGTCGCGGAGAATCTCCGGCGCGCCGCCCTCGCGCTCGACTTCCGAGAGGGCCCGGCCGATCTCCCGCGCGCGCCGCGCGAGCACGCCTTCCACGATCGCCGCCGTCCCCGTGGCCGGGGCGGCGCTCATTCGCGGTCCGCGAGGAGACTCTTCGCGATCACGAGCTTCTGGATCTCGCTCGTGCCCTCGCCGATCGTGCAGAGCTTGACGTCACGGTAGAACTTCTCGACGGGATAGTCCTTCATGAAACCGTACCCGCCGTGAATCTGGAGTGCGCGGTCGGTCGCCTTGACCGCAATCTCCGAGGCGAAGAGCTTGGCCTGGGCCGAGAGCCGCGGGACGGCCGCACCGGAGTCCTTGGCGGCCGCGGCCCGCTGCGTCAGCAGCCGCGCGGCGTCGATGTCGGTCGCCATCTCCGCGAGGTAGAACTGGATCGCCTCGAACTCGCAGATCGGCTTGCCGAACTGCTTCCGCTGCTTCGAGTACGCGAGCGCCGCCTCGAACGCCCCGCGCGCGATGCCGACCGAGAGCGCAGCGATCGAGATCCGCCCGCCGTCGAGGACCTTCATGGAATTCACGAAGCCGTCGCCCTCGCGGCCGACGAGGGCGTCCGCCGGCAAGCGGCAGTCCTCCATCACGAGGGTGCAGGTGTCCGACGCGCGCATCCCGAGCTTGTTCTCCTTCTTGCCGACCCGGATGCCCGGGTTGTCGAGCTCCACGAGGAAGGCCGAGATCCCGTGGCGGCCGCGCGTCCGGTCCGTGACGGCCATGAGGACGGCGACGTTGCCGACCGACGCGTTAGTGATGAAGTTCTTCGAGCCGTTCAGGACCCAGGAGTCGCCGTCGCGCATCGCCGTGGTCTTCGTGCCGGCGGAATCGGAACCGGCCTCCGCCTCCGTGAGGCCCCAGGCCGCCAGCCACTCGCCCGACGTCAGGCGCGGCAGATACCGCCGCTTTTGCGCTTCGGTCCCGAAGAGGAAGATGTGGCTCGATCCGAGCGAGGTATGCGCGGCGAGCGCCAGGGCGACGGCGCCGTCCACGCTCGCGACCTCCTCGACGATCGCAGCGTAGTCCGCTGTCGAAAGACCCGCGCCGCCGTACTCCTCTGGAAAGATCGTCCCGAGGAACCCGAGATCCCCCAGCCTCCGGAACATCGCGCGCGGGAATTGCTGTTTCTCGTCCCACTCCAGGACGTGCGGGCGGATCTCCGCCTCGCAGAATTCCTTCAGCGTTTGAAGAATCGTCTCCCGTTCGGAGGAGACCGAGGAGCTCATGACGGACATTTTAACGCGGCGGCGCCGGGACGCGGGAGCGCCCTATCGGGTCGAGGGAGGACCCGCCGTCACGCCCGAGGCCGGAACGATGTCGATGCCCGTGTAGTAGTGCTTGAGGATCTGGTCGTAGGTCTGGCCCGAGAGTGCCATGCCGAAGGAGCCGTTCTGACAGAGGCCCACGCCGTGTCCCCAGCCGCGCCCGAGGAAGACGAACTCGATCTCGCCCTGCGCCCCCTGGACCCGTTCGACCGTGAAGAGGAGCTCCGGAAGTCCCAGCGCCTGGCGCAGGTCGAAGCGACGGAGCGTCGTCTCCGCGACGTCGGTTCGCACGCGGAGCTCGACCGCGCGTCCCGCCGCGCTGCGCTTCGTCACCGTCACGTCGCGGACCTCCGATCCGGCCACGCGGCCGCCCATCCGGCGCGCCAGCTCCGTTCCCGAGACGCGCCGCACCCACTCCGTCCACGCCGACTCGCGATCGAAGGTCGGGCCGGCCGTGTCGAGCTCCACCCAGAGCGCGAGGAGCCTCGGGCCGCGCTTCCACCAGCGGATCCGGTCTCCGGCCCGCAGGGTGAGCGAAGGCGATGGAAGATAGAAATCTCCGACGCGGCGCGCGAGCGGCAGCTCCGGATCCACGGGCAGACCGACGCGGCCGTCCGCCGTCTTGACCCAGAGGTTCGATCCTTCGCGGGAGAGGAATCGGCCCGCCGTCTCCGACACGCCCGAGAGACGCAGCGCCGCCGAAAAGAGGAGGCCGCGATACTCCTCCTCGGAGATCTTCCGGTCCGGCGGCGGCAGCGCCTCGCCCCCGCCGAAGCGAAACCGCAGGAGGAAGTCGTAGGCATCGCGCGCCGGAGGCGTCAGCGAAGCCGACGCCGCCGGCTCCTCGTCGTCGTAGGACACCGTCTCCGGAACGAGGTGCTCGCGCGACGCGGCCTTGAGGCCGAACGACTCGATGAGCGACGGATACACCGCCGAGGGCTCGAGCGACGCCGGCGCGCCGCCGCGCCGCGCGATACCCGCGAAGCCCTGCGCCGCCTCGAGCGCCGCGCCGCGCGGGGCCGCGGAGTGCGGTACGTGCCGCCCGAGAACGTAGCCGCGCCACTCGAGCCCGCTCCGCGCCCGCGATTTCTCGCCGCGCGGCAGCCGCGCGCCGTCGAGCCGCGTCGTGGCGAGCTCGCCGCAGGGAACCGAAACGAGATAGGGCACGGGATCTTCGCCGAAGACGTTCTCGACGTTCTCGGTGCGCCCGCCGCACGTCGAGACGAAGAGCGCGTCGGCAAATCGGCCTCCGAAGGCGAGCACGAGACCGCGCGTCGAATCCACGGCGGCCGTGGACAGCGGATCCTCGGCGGGCTGGCCCGCGTACACCTGACATTTCGGGGTCGCGCAGAGATCGTAGCCCTCGGTCTCGAACTGCCCCTTGTGCGCGAACGCGTACGTGCGCGCGGCGACGGCTTGCGCCTTGAGCGCCTCGAGCTCGTCGAACCGCTTGGGCCCCATCTCGGCCGGCACGACACCGTACAAGTACTCCTCCATGTCGACGCGATTGACGACGTTCAGCGTTCCGCGCGAGCTCACGAGGACGCGAAGGCTTCCCCGGTACACCGTCCCATCGACGACGACCCGCAGCCCCGCGGCGTCCGGGAAGACGTCCACGGGTGACGCGAAGCGCCGCACCGCGCCTGCCTCGTCGGTGACGAGGACGGTGGCCGCAGCAGCCGCCGACGGCCCCTCGGCGACGAGCGCCTCCTGGCCCGCGGCCTTGAGCCTCTCGACGAGCGCCGCGGCATCGGCGCGCGCGGCGAAGTCGCCAAGCAGCACGCGATAGAGACCGCGGTCCGCGGAAAAGGCGACCGCCACGGGCAGCTTCTGCTCCGCCGAGAGACGCGCCGCGACGGCCTTCGCCGTCTCCTCCTGCGAGAACGCCCCGGCCTGCGCCGCGTAGCGGGCGCTCGCCCCGTCCTCCGGCACGAACGTCAGCGGGCCGCGGCGGCGCTCGGCGCGGCCTTCGGAGACGAGGACCCACGGCGAGCCGGGAGGGCCGAAACCGAACTGCGGCAGGTCGCTCTTGAGCCCGACGCGGAAGAGCGTGCCGCTCGGTGCTGCCGGCCGGGGGACGGGGACGGCCGGGCCGGGGGGTCCCGGTGTCGGCCGGACCGTCGGAGTGGCGGCCGGCGTCCCGGCTTCGGGCGCGGCGGCCTCCGGGGCGGGAGTCGGCGCCGGCGCCGGTGCTTTCGAAGTTGCGCAGCCGGTGAGCGCCGTGAGCGCGAAGACGGTCGCGAACGCCGCCGCTGCCGTTCGGAGATCGCGGGGCGGCGTCAAAATGGCGTGCGGGTCTGGGCGCCCAGGACCTGCTTGCGATAGTCCTCGCCGCGCAGCGGAATCAGCTGGCACATCTCGTAGAGGCGGCTGCGCAGGCGATAGTTGAGCCGGTCCTCGAGGCGATCGCGCTCGCCCGACGCCGCGTCGGGCTCGTCCTCGTAGTTGGACGTCGCGATCGTGATGCGCCGGCGGTTGTAGCGCGTGTTGAGCAGGTTGTAGAGGACGTCGAGCACCCAGGGGTGCGGCTTCGAGGCGCCCAGCTCGTCGAGCACGAGCAGCTCCGCCTCCGCGTACGGCGTCAGGAGCGACTCCTTCGAAGCATCGGCGTCGGGGCGGAAGCTCGACTGGATGCGGAGGAGCAGATCGGAGAAGTCGGCGTAGAGGCCGGACACGCCCTTGGTCAGGATGAGCTCCGACAGGATCGCGCACGCGAGATGCGTCTTGCCGCGCCCCGACGGCCCGACGAAGAGGATGCCTGTGTCGACGTGCGGGTAGAGCTCGACGAAATTGCGTGCCGCGTCCTTGGCGCGCGCGAGCGAGGCGGAGCGATCGTTGAAATTGTCGATCTTGTCGTCCCGGTAGCGCTCGGGAATTCCCGCGGCGGCGAGCTTCTGGCGCCGGATCGACGCGGCGCGGCAGTCGCAGGACCGCGCCTGCTTGATCCCGTCCACCGACTCCAGGATCCACCCCGTGTCGCCACACCGCGGGCAGCCGGCCGCGCGCTTCTCGACGCTCACGCCCTCAATTCTCCGGCAGGCCCTGCTCGATGACGATCCGGCGGCGGCGCGGTCCCTCCAGGTATTGCTTCAGGTCCGCGAGGCTCGCGTCCCAGCCCGACCCGACCCGCCCGCGATAGGCGTCGTAGGCGGGGCCGGAGTCGGGCACCGTCTGCTCGACCGTGACGGAGCAGCCGGCCCCGTCCTCGTCGAAGCGAAACACGAGCGAGAGGCCCTCGAGCGGCTCGCCATCCCGGGGCTCGTAGGAGATGTCGCGCACGACGAGCAGTCTCCCCCGCTCGAACTCCGCGATCTTGCCGAGCACGGTCGCCTCGGTCCGCCCGCGCCGGTCCGTGAAGCCGACCGCCCAGTTGCCGCCCGGCCGCAGGCCCACGAGCGCGCCCTCGCACCACCAGGAGAGCAGATCCGAGACGCGCGTGAACGCGTCGAAGGCGTCCGAGGAGCTCGCGGCGATCGACACGGAGCGGGTGACGGACACGTCCACGTCCGCATTCTACGGCGGACGCGTCGCGGCGCGCCCGGCACCCGGCCGACGTCCGCCGGACGGCTATACTCCGGCGCCCATGAACGCGCCGACGCTCGACGCCTTCCGGACGCCGCTCGCCGACGCGGTGCGCGACGCGGTGCGCGATCTCTACGGGATCGCTCTCGACCGCGTCGTGCTCGAGCGCCCGCCGCGCGTGGCGCTCGGCGACCTCGCCTGTCCCGTCGCGTTCGACCTCGCGAAGCCCCTGAAGCGTGCGCCGCGCGCGATCGCCGAAGAGCTCGCGCGCGCCGTGCGGCGGCCGCCGGGCATCGCCGAGGTGAAGGTCGAGGGCGGCGGCTACCTCAACGCGCGCCTCGAACGCGGCCCGTTCGCCGCCGCGTTGCTCGGCGCGCCGGCTCCGGCGCCCGCCCGCGACGGAAAAATCGTCGTCGAGCACACGAACATCAATCCGAACAAGGCGGCGCACATCGGACACCTGCGCAACGCCGTGCTGGGCGACGTCCTCGTGCGGTCGCTGCGGCTCCTCGGCCACGAGGTCGAGGTGCAGAACTATCTCGACGACACGGGCGTCCAGGTGGCGGACGTCGTGGCCGGCCTCGTCCATCTCGAGGGCGTCACGACGGCCGATGCGGCGCGGCGCGCGATCCGCGAGGCGCGCTTTCCCTCGGGCACGTCGAACCCGAAGGGTTTCGCCTACCTCTGCTGGGACCTGTACGCCGAGGTCGGCAAGACGTACGCCGCGAAGCCCGAGACGCAAGCCTGGCGCGCCGAGACGCTCCACGCGATCGAGGCGGGCGACAGCGAGACGGCGCGCATCGCCGCCGCGGTGTCCGAGGCAGTCTCCTCGGCCCATCTCGCAACGATGGGCCGGCTGGGCATCGCCTACGACCTGCTGCCGCGCGAGAGCGACATCCTCCGCAAGAAATTCTGGTCGCGCGCCTTCGAGCGCCTGCGCGACTCCGGCGCGATGGTCCTGGAGACCGAGGGAAAGCAGGCCGGCTGCTGGGTGTTGCGTCTGGCCGGCTCCGAGGAGTTCGCCGGGATGGAAGAGCCCGACAAGATCCTCGTGCGCTCGAATGGCACCGTGACCTACACGGCGAAGGACATCGCGTATCAGCTCTGGAAGTTCGGCCTCCTCGGCGCGGACTTCGACTACGAGCGCCTCGCTCCCGACTGGAGCTCGGGCGCCGTGACTCCCGAGGAGATCCCGCCGGCCGTGCGCGCCCACCCGGTCTGGAGGACCGCCCACGAGGACGGGGATCCGGCCTCTCCTTCCTTCGGCCGCGCGACGCGCGTGTACAACGTCATCGACGTCCGCCAGGCCTACCCGCAGAAGGTCGTGCGCGAAGGACTGCGCGTACTCGGCTTCGCCGCCGAGGCGGACCGCTCCGAGCACTTCTCCTACGAGATCGTCGCGCTCTCGCCGAAGGCGGCGCGGGCGCTCGCCGAACGCTTCGGCGAGGAATACCGCCTTTCGCCCGAGGACGAGAAGAAGCCCTTCGTCGAGATGTCGGGGCGGAAGGGGCTGGGCGTCAAGGCGGACGACCTCTACGAGATCCTGCTCGAGCGGTCACGTGAGGAGATCGCGCGGCGGCGCGAGGGCGAGAGCGAAGGCGCGGCCGCATCTCAGGCCGCCGACCGGGACGCGCGCGCGATCGCCGTCGGCGCGCTCCGGTACTTCCTGCTGAAGTTCGGGCGCAACAAGGTCATCGCGTTCGATTTCGACGAGGCCGTCAGCTTCGAGGGCGACACGGGACCGTATCTTCAGTACTCCGTGGTGCGCGCCGACAACATCTTCCGCAAGCTCGCCGAGCGGGGACTGCCGGTCGAGCCGTCGCCCGGGGGGCTCGCCGGCGCGGCGTGGGAGGACGACCTCTGGTCGATGCTGCTCGACGCCGCCTCGACCGACGAGACCGCCGAGCGCGCCATTGCGTCGCTCGAGCTCTCGACGCTCGCGCGGCACGCCTTCACGCTCGCGCAGGCTTTCAACCAGTTCTACCATCGCCATCCGATCGCCGCGGAGCCGGACGCCGCGGTGCGGAATCGCCGCCTTGCCGTCGCGCGTATTTTCCGAAGGGAGATGGCGCGATTGCTGGAGCTGCTTGGGATTCCGGAGCCGGGGAGGATGTGAGTGAAGCTTTCAGCCATCAGCTTTCAGCTTTCAGCCGGACGGCGCAAGCGCGATTCTGGCTGATGGCTGATAGCTGATAGCTGATAGCTGATAGCTAACGGACAGCTCAACCCATGGCTTCCCTCGCCCGCCGCTACGCCGACAACGCCCCCGGCGACTTCTACGTCGACTCGACCTGCATCGACTGCGACGCCTGCCGCCGCATCGCCCCGTCGGTCTTCGCGGAGGCGTCGGACCATTCCTTCGTCCGCGATCAGCCGGCGACGCCTTCCGACGCGCGGCGCGCGCTCATGGCGCTCGTCGCGTGCCCGACCGGCTCGATCGGGACGGCTTCGCGCCGGGACGTCCGCCCCGCCCTCGACGCCTTTCCCGAACCGCTCGCCGAAGCCGACGGCGTTTCCTTCTGCGGCTTCACGTCGCCGAATTCCTTCGGCGCCTGGAGCTGGCTCGTGGAGCGGCCCGGCGGCAACGTCCTCGTGGACTCGCCGAAGGCGTTGCCGCGGCTTCTCGACGCGCTCGCGCACCGCGGCGGCGTCGCGACGATGTTCCTGACGCACAAGGACGACGTCGCCGACCACGCCGCGTTCCGCAAGCGCTTTGGCTGCGAGCGCGTGCTCCACGAGGCGGACCGCACCGCGTCGACGCGCGAGATCGAGCGGCCGCTCTCGGGGCGCGAACCCGTGGCGCTCGCGCCGGACCTCCTCGCCATTCCCACGCCCGGCCACACGCGCGGCCACAGCGTGCTCCTCTACCGCAAAGAGTTCCTCTTCACGGGCGACCACCTGGCATGGTCGCGGCGGCGCAACGCGCTCGTGGCCTTTCGCGACGCGTGCTGGTACTCGTGGACGGAGCAGATCCGCTCCATGGAAAGTTTACTTGACATTCCTTTCGAGTGGGTTCTCCCGGGCCACGGCGCGACGCGCCACTTCGACTCGCGGGCCCAGGCGCGCCGCGCGCTCGAGGCCTGCGTCGCCTGGATGAAGAGGGAGTGAGTCATGAGTCATCAGTTTTCAGTCATCAGTTCCGAAACCGAGAACTGACAACTGACAACTGACGACTACTCGACTTCGAGTCCCCGATTCTCGGCCCGCACCGGCAGAACCGTCCCTTCCCCGAGCCCTCCGAGCGCCTTCCGCACGACGGCCGTCTTCTCCGCGGGCGAGAGGAACACGACACATCCGCCGCCCCCGGCACCGCAGGCCTTTCCCGCCCAGGCACCGGCCTCCCGCGCCGCCGCGATCGCCCGCTCGAGCGCCGACGTCGAGACGACCGGGGCGAGAAAGCGCCGCGCGTCCCACTCTTCGGCGAGCGCGCGTCCCATCGCCGTGAAGTCCCGCGCCGCGACGGCCTCGGCCATGTCGGCCGCCGCGCGCCGCACGCCTTCGAGGCGCTCGGCCACGGACGCGTCACCCTCGAGCCGCGCGCGGAAAATCTCCCAGTTGTTCATTCCCGAGGAATGCGACGCTCCCGAGTCGAAGAGCGTGAGATGTCGCTCCCAGAGCTCGGGCTCGACATCTTCGCGGTCGGCGATCGCCGCTCCCGCTTCGAATCGGATCCGTTGCAGCCCGCCATAGAGCGGCGGGTAATAGTCCTGCACGCCGGCGGGCTTGCCCAGCACGCGCGTCTCGACGTCGCGCACGAAGTCGACGGCCGAAGAACCCGGCGGCCGCCGCGCGCCGAAGCGTTCCAGCGCGCCGGCCATCGCCACGAGGAGCGCCGAGGAGCCGCCGAGACCCGATCCGTAGGGCACGCCGGAGAAGAGATCGAGCTCCAGAGGGTCCCCGAAACCGTAGGCTTCGAGGAGAGCGCCGACGAGCGCCGTCGCCGGTTCGGCCAGCAAGTCCGCGGGCCGCCGCGCGCGGCGCTCGAGCCCGCGCTCGGGTGAGCGCACGACGAAATCCCTCCCCGGCGCGCGCCGCAGGCGGCAGCGTGCCCGGCGGTCGATCGCGAGATTGACGGTCACCGAGCCCGGATGGAGGACGTGCAGCGGCCAGAGATCCAAGGTACCGCCGGCGAGGTCGATGCGCGCGGGGGCGGACGCTTCGACGAACTCATCCACGGCTGCGCATCCTACCGTCGGCGGAAGCTTTCGTTCGCGGCGCGCCAAAGCTTCGCGAAGTTCACCGAGCGAAGCGACGCGCGTCGCGGGAGCCGGAGCGAGCGAGGGGATCAGGCGAGCGGTTGAGGCCGTTAGCCGAGCCGCGAGCCGGTGCGCCAACGGCGCGCCTACCAATCCGAGATCCCATTTGGAAGGCGCGGAGCCCCGAGCGAGCGAAGGCGACGGACTGTCAGCTATCAGCTATCAGCTATCAGCTATCAGCTATCAGCGGGAGAAGAGTTGTGATCTGAAAGCTGAGAGCTGAGAAGCTGAGAGCTGGCTGCAGCTAATACCCGACTCGCGACACGCGCATGAACCCCGACTCGGGGAACGCGACGCCTTCGACGGTCGCGGTCCGACCGAGCGAGGCCTGCGCCGAGTCCGCGTCGCGCTCGCGCGAGATCAGGCGCCACAACTCACCGTTGTCGGCGCAGAAGCCGGTGGCGTGCTCGGCGTGGGCGATCGGGCAGAGACCGGCCTCCGAGCGCGCCTCGCATTCGAGACACACGAACGTGCCGGTCAACCGCCGCGGCTCGAGGTCCGGTCGCCTGTGCCCGACGGACGGCACCATCCCCGCGGCCGCGATCGCCGGACCGCCGGGAGGCGTCGTGTCGGAAACGAGCGGGAGGAGCATGAGCAGGAGCGCGGCCGCCGTCGCGAAGGCCTGGAATCGCGGACGCGGCGCGGGCTCCACGGGCACGCCGTGGAGGCGGGCGACGAGACGCGCCGGCGCGGGAGTTCGATCGACCCGCGAATGAAGGATCTGCGCGAGCCCCCGCGCGGATGCCGCCCGCGCCGCGCAGGGCGAGCAGTCGGCGAGGTGGCGCGAAAGTGCCTCCGCCTCGAGGCCCGAGATCTCGCGGTCGAGGTAGGCGTAAATCACGAATCGGGCGCGTGCGCAGTTCATCTTGGCCGTCGAGCCAAAACGATACTCGCCGGGGCGTTATTCCGCCACGCCCATTCTCCAAAAGGGGTCCGGAACCCGGGGTTCCGGGCGGCTCAGGCGGCCGGGGGCTTCGGGCGGGTGCGCATCTTCGTGGGCTCTCCCCCCCGAATGTAGCCGTGCTGGCGCGCGTAGCGCAGGAGCGCTTTTTCGAGGAGCTTCCGGCCCCGGTAGAGCCGGGACATGACGGTCCCGACCGGGCAGTCCAAGATCTCCGCGATTTCCTTGTACGAGAAGTCCTCGAGGTCCGCCAGGATCACGACCATCCGGTAGTCGTAGGGCAGCGAGTCGAGCGCCCGCTTCACGTCGTCGTCGAGGACGCCGTGGAAGTACTCGGCCTCCGGATCCGCCGGCTGGTCGGAGTTGTCCTTGCGGACGATCCGCTCGAAGGAGTCTTCAATCTCCGCGAAATCGACGCTGCGCGGCTCGAGCTTCTTCTTGCGGTAGTTGTTGATGAACGTGTTCTTGAGAATCTTGAAGAGCCAGGCCTTGAGGTTCGTGCCCTCTTCGAACTTGTCGTAGTACTTGTACGCCTTGAAGTAGGTCTCCTGGACCAGATCCTCGGCGTCCTCGGCGCTCCGGGTCATCCGGTAGGCCGTGTTGTAGAGGGAATCGAGATAGGGCATCGCCTGGGAGTCGAAGTCCCAGGAAGTGATCGCCGATGCCGCGTTCTCCACCTTCGCCGGAAAACTCGCCTTCTCCATGCCTTCCTTCAATCGCAATTCCCTTGCCCACCGCCGCTTCGGCGCCGCGGCCCGGCCCGGAAGCGGCTAAATCGCGACTCTTCTACGGATTGACTGGGCTCGATATCGTGTCAGTTCCCTAAGTAATACGTTCGACAGGCCTCCGGGGTTTCTCAAAAGGAGGCAAAACGTCCCCGCCGGAGGACAACGAAGCCCCGGCGAAACGCTCGCGCGCCTAACGCCGGGGCCGGAACGAGCCTGCGGCTACTTGCCGTAGACGAGGAAACAGATCAGCAGGGCGTAGAGGACCAGGGACTCGATGAGAACCAGGCCGAGCAGCGTGAGGCCGCGGATATCCTTGGCCGCGCCCGGGTTGCGGGAGATTCCTTCCGAGGCCGCCGCCGTCGCCCGGCCCTGAGCGGTCGCGCCCGCCGCCGCCGCCACGCCGAGGAGGAAGGCCGCCCCGATGACTCCCCACTTCACCCCTCCGCCGCCCGCCCCCGCCGCGGCGTTCTCCTGCGCGAAGGCCGGCACGGCCAGCGCGAGGGTCAGGGCAAACAACAGGATCGATTTCTTCCGCATCCGAAAATCTCCTTTTTCTTCACGCCGTCGGGCGCGAGGGTTGGCGGAACCTATCACAAGAGCGCGAAGAGTTAGTGCGCCTCGTGGGCCGTGGCCCCTTGAATGTACACGGCCGAGAGCAGGGCGAAGACGTAGGCCTGCAGGAAGGCCGTGAAGATCCCGAGCGCCATCATCGGCCAGGGAACGACGATCGGGACGAGGCTCGAGAAGACGCCCGTCGTCGCGTGTTCGCCGTAGATGTTCATGAAGAGGCGCAGCGAGAGCGACAGGATGCGCGCGAACGTCCCGATGATCTCGATGACGAAGAAGAGGGGCGCGATCGCGAGCATCGGTCCGGCGAAGTGGCCGAGGTACTTGAAGAGGCCGTGCTCGCGCACGCCCTGGACGTTGAAGTAGACGAAGGAGACGACGGCGAGCGCGACCGTCGTCGAGAGAGATCCCGTCGGGGGCTGCAGGAAGAAGAAGAGGCCGAAGAGATTGGCGCAGCCGATGAAGACCGCGAGGGCGCCGATGATCGGCAGATACTGCCGGTGGGCGCCGTCCCCGATCGCGTCGTCCACCAGGCCGCGCAGACCCGAGACGAGCATCTCGAAGAAGCTCTGCAGTTTCCCCGGCTTCTCGCGGTCGTAGCGCTTCGCGAGCCAGGGGAAGAAGATCGCGAAGATCAGGAGGAGCAGGAGCGTCATGATCGCCGCGTCGGGGATCCAGGTCTCCTTGCCGTCCGGGAAGAAAAACGCGGCCATTCCCGGCGACAGCTTCTCGACCGGCGGCTCCCCGAGCAGCCGGATCAGCAGCGCGTTGATCGGACCGTACAGAATCGAATGGTGCTCGCCCACGCCTCGGCTACTCCCTTTCCTCAGTCTTTCGTCCAGATCTCGGGAATCACCGCCAGTACCACGACCGACAGGCCGGCGGCTCCGGCCACGGCATCGAATCCCTTCCAGCGCCAAAGAACCAGGGCCAGGATCGCGAAACTCCCGCCGGTCACGGCCAACAGGGGCTGGAGCGCTCGCGAACCGGGATTCGCCTGCCGGGGACCCAGGCGATCCATCAATTTCTCGAGTACGAGAAAGCTGAAAATAACGACGGCCGCCGCGATTGTCAAGGAAAGGCCGGACCGCCACGACACGGCGAACGCCGCGATAACTCCAATGGCCGCAAGGACGAGGGCGCGCCGCTTGACCCTCCGGACGACTGCGTCGATGCCGGAGGAAACCGCGTTCACCGCGACACGCGCGCCGAGAGCCGCACGAGATGGACGAAGGCGGCCGCGAGGCCGAGCGCCGCGCCGATCCATGCGAGCGCGGCGGGCAGATGCAGCACCTGCGAAATCCACTTCCCGAGGAAGTAGCCGGCCGCCGGTGCCGTCAGGAACATCAGGCCGGCCGCCGTTCCCTCGGCGAGAAGAGACTTCCGCCCGGAGTCCCGAGGTTCGCCGCCCGGATCAGTAGGCGCCGGGGGTGCAGGCACGCAGGACCTGCAGGACCTTCTCGGGCGCGATGCCGACGATGAGGGTCCCGGCCGCGCAGATCACCACGGCCGCGGTCAGCGCGTCGGATGCGCGGAACTTCGCGCCGGCCGCTTCGGAGAAGAACATGGCGGCCGCAATGCGGAAGTAGTAGAAGAGCGAGATCGCCGACGTCAGCAGACCGAGGACGACGAGCCACGGATAGCCCGCCTTCAGCGCCGCGGCGAAGAGGTAGTACTTGCCGATGAACCCGGCGGTGGGCGGGATACCGGCGAGCGACAGCAGGAACACGAGCATGACGACCGCGGCCGTCATGTTGCGCCGCGCGAGGCCGTTGAAGTCCGAGACGGACTCCGCAGCGTAGCCCCGCGATTCGAGGAAGATCACGAGCGCGAACGCGCCGAAGTTCATGAAGGTGTAGGCGAGCAGGTACACCAGGATCCCCCAGAGGCCGAAGGCCGTCCGGAACCCCAGGACGCCGAGCAGGGCGTAGCCCGCGTGCGCGATCGAGGAGTAGGCGAAGAGGCGCTTCACGTTCGTCTGCATGAGCGCCGCGACGTTGCCCCAGATCATCGTCGCCGCGGAGACGAGCGCCACGATGAGACCCCAGTCGGCGTGGAACCTCGGGAACGCCACGTAGAAGACGCGCGCCAGGACCGCGTAGGCCGCAAGCTTCGGGCCGACCGAGAAGAACGCCGTGATCGGCGTCGGCGCGCCTTCGTAGACGTCGGGCGTCCAGAAGTGGAACGGCACGGCGGCGATCTTGAAGAGCAGCCCCGCGAGCAGCAGCAGGATCCCGAGGACGAGCAGGTTGCTCCGCGGCGTCCCGGCGAGCAGCTTCGCGAGCTCCGGCAGGCCCAGCTGCCCGGCGATGCCGTAGACGAGCGACAGGCCGTAGAGGAGCACTCCCGAAGAGAAGGCGCCCAGCACGAAGTACTTGAGCGCCGCCTCGGTCGATTTCGTCTCGCCCTTGAAGTAGCCGGCGAGGACGTAGGACGCGAGCGCCATCGTCTCGAGCGCCACGTAGATCGAGATCAGATTGTTGCCGGACACCATGAAGAGCATCCCGACGCCGGTCAGGAGCAGCAGCGCGTAGTACTCCCCCCCCGGATACGGCGCCGCGGCCACGAAGCGCATCGACGCGAGGATCGTCAAGACGAGCGAGAGAAGGATCGTGAACTGGAAGAACAGGGCGAAGTTGTCCGCGACGAACATCCCGCCGAGGATGGGCCCCGCATGCCGCGGCGGCGCCGCCGCCACGAACGCGAGGAGCGCCCCCGTCAGGACGACGAAGAGGATCGAGAGATAGCCCAGGAACTCCTCGTGCGCCTTGCGCATTGCGGTCGCGAGGCCCAGCACGAGCAGGGCCGCCGCCGTGAGGAAGAGCTCCGGCGAGAGAAGGAACCAGTCGGCGCCGCGAAAAGTCACGGAGCGGTCCTCGGGGCGGACGGCGCGGCGGCGACCCGCGCGGCGTAGGCGGGCGCCGTCATCGTCTTGCCGCCCACGGCCGTCACGATGCGCTCGGACGGCACGCGGAGCAGATCGAAGATCGGCCGCGGGTAGAGGCCGATCCAGAAGGCCAGGATCACGAGGGGCGCGAGCGTGAGCTGCTCGCGGAGCGTCAGGTCCTGCAGCTTCTGGTTGGCCGGGTTCGACAGCTCGCCGAAGAAGACGCGCTGATAGAGCCAGAGCAAGTACGCCGCGCCGAGCACGATGCCCGTCGCCGCGAAGAAGGCCCACCAGAACGACCGAGCGAACGCACCCTGCAGGATCGAGAACTCGCCGATGAATCCATTCAGGACCGGAAGGCCCATCGAGGAGAGCGCCATCACGAGGAAGTAGGTCGCGTAGAGCGGCATCTGCTTCGCGAGACCGCCGTACTCCGAGATCATGCGCGTGTGGCGCCGCTCGTAGACGACGCCGACGAGGAGGAAGAGCGCGCCCGTCGAGATGCCGTGGTTGACCATCTGCAGGATCGAACCCTGGATCCCCGCCATGTTGAGCGCGAAGATGCCGAGCATGACGAAGCCGAGGTGCGAGACCGAGGAGTACGCGATGAGCCGCTTCATGTCCTTCTGGACGAGCGTCACCATCGCGCCGTACACGATGCCGATGATGGCGAGCGCGATCATCGTCTTGAGCACCCACGGCGTCTTCACCGCCTCCGGGAACATCGGCAGCGAGAAGCGCACAAAGCCGTACGTCCCCATCTTCAGGAGGACCGCCGCCAGGATCACGGAGCCGGCCGTCGGCGCCTCGGTATGCGCGTCCGGCAGCCAGGTGTGGAACGGGAACATCGGCACCTTGATCGCGAAGCCGAGGAAGAACGCGAAGAAGAGCCAGATCTGCAGATCCACGGGCAGGCCGGCGGCGACGGCGGTCAGCTTCTCGATCGAGAACGTCGCCGGGTTGCCCGCGCCGTGATAGCCGAGGAAGCCGGTCGTGTTGAGGAAGTAGAGAGCGATGATGCCGAGGAGCATCAGCACGGAGCCCGCGAGCGTATAGAGGAAGAACTTGATGGCCGCGTAGAGGCGGCGCTCCCCTCCCCAGACGCCGATCAGGAAGTACATCGGGACGAGCATCACTTCCCAGAAGACGTAGAAGAGGAAGAGGTCGAGGCAGCAGAACGTCCCGATCATGAAGGTCTGGAGGAGGAGGAGCAGGACGTAGTACTCCTTCAGGCGCTCGGAGATCGCGGAGTACGAGCAGACGATGGCGATGACGCCCATGAGCGTCGTCAGCAGGATCAGGATGAGCGAGATCCCGTCGACGCCGAAGTGGTACTCGACGCCGAGCGACGGGATCCAGGACGCCCGCTCCACGAACTGATAGCCCTCGCGGCCCCGGTCGAAGGCGATCCAGAGCGGAAGCGAGAGGAGGAAGTCGATCACGGCGAACGCGGTCGCGACGCTCTTGATCGTCTGCGCCTTCTCTCGCGGCACGAAGAAGATGATCGCGAGCGCCCCGAGGAGCGGGACGTAGGCGACGATCGACAGAATCGGGATGTTGCTCAGCATGCGGCCCTACCTCATCGGAAAAACAAATACACCGCGACGATCGCGAAAAGCCCCGCGCCCATGAAGAGCGCGTAGTTCTGCACCCGCCCGGTCTCGGCCCGGCGGAAGAGGCGGAAGGCGGCCTGGAGCGAGCTCGCCACGCCGTTGACGAGTCCGTCCACGACGTACTGATCGAAGGCCGACGAGAGCCAGGAAAGCCCGCGTGTGACCGCGGCCGCGCCGTTGGGAATGAGGTCGACGACCGTCGCATCCACCTCCCACAGCACGCGCCCGCCTTCCTTGGCGAGGCCTTCGACGAAGATCGCATCGTAGACCTCGTCGACGTAGTACTTGTTCGAGAGAGTCCGGTAGACGCCGGGGAACCGTTCCGCCAGGCGCGCCGGCACGCGTCCGCCGCCTCTCCGGTACCAGGCGAGCGCGAGGAAGATCCCCACGCCGGCCACGGCGACCGAAGCCGCCATGAGCGCGAGCTCTTTCGCGAGCTCGTGGTGCTCGGGCTCGCTCGCGGCGGTCGCGAGCGGGAGCAGGATGGGCGAGAGGAACGGTTTGATCTGGTTCCCGGCCTCGACGAGCTCGAAGCCGACCCAGCCGCCGACGACCGAGAGTGCCGCGAGGATGATGAGCGGAATCGTCATCGTGCGCGGCGACTCGTGGATGTGCGAGGCCTGCTCCGCCGTGCCCCGGTACTCGCCATAGAAGGTCAGCGACACGAGCCGGAACATGTAGAACGCCGTCAGCCCCGCCGTCAGCAGCGCCGCCCCCCAGAGCGCCTTCGGCAGCCAGGGCATCCCCTCGAAATGCGCCTCGTACACCGCGCCGAGAATCGCGTCCTTCGAGAAGAAACCGGCGAAGAGCGGCACGCCGGAGATCGCGAGCGTCGCGACGAGGAACGTCTTGTACGTGATCGGGATCCTCTTCTCGAGGCCGCCCATCCGGCGGATGTCCTGTTCCCCGGACAGCGCGTGGATGACCGAGCCCGATCCAAGGAAGAGGCAGGCCTTGAAGAACGCGTGCGTCATCACGTGGAAGATGCCGGCCACGAACGCCCCGACGCCGCAGGCGAGGAACATGTAGCCAAGCTGCGAGACCGTCGAGTACGCCAGGACCTTCTTGATGTCGTTCTGGACGAGGCCGATCGATGCCGCGAAGATCGCCGTGAAGCCGCCGATGATCGCCACGACGACGAGCGCCGCCGGGGCGAGCCGGAAGAGCACGTTGCAGCGCGCGACCATGTAGACACCGGCCGTGACCATCGTCGCGGCGTGGATCAGCGCCGAGACCGGGGTGGGCCCGGCCATGGCGTCGGGCAGCCAGACGTAGAGCGGAACCTGCGCGGACTTTCCCACCGCTCCGACGAAGAGACAGAGGCAGACGAGCGTCAGATAGGGTGCCACGCGCGCCGGATCGGCCGCGGCCGTCGAGAAGACCTTGCCGAAGTCGAGGGTGCCGAAGAGCGCGAAGATCCCGAAGATCCCGAGGATGAAGCCGAAGTCGCCGATGCGGTTGACGACGAAGGCTTTCTTTCCCGCGTCGGCGGCGGACTTCTTCCAGTAGTCGTAGCCGATGAGGAGGTACGAGCAGAGCCCCACGCCCTCCCAGCCCACGAACATCAGCAGGAAGTTGTTCGCGAGGACGAGCACGAGCATCGCGAACATGAAGAGGTTCAGGTACGCGAAGTAGCGGCCGTATCCCGCGTCGTGTCCCATGTAGCCGACCGAGTACACGTGGATCAGGAAACCGACGAACGTCACGAAGCCGATCATCAGGGCCGAAAGCGAATCGAGCCGGAACGCCACGTCGACGACCCATTCCCCGACGTTCCCGGGCACGTGGCCGACCGATTGATTGACGCCGAGCGGGATCCAGCGCCAGAGCGTGACCGTGTGAACGCCGCCCGAAGACAGAGCCTTCAGGCCGACGTCGAAGATCGCCCCGAACGCGAAGAGGCACGCGAGGCCGACCGACGCCGTCCCGACGATCGTGTGGATCCTCTTGTACGGGATCTCTTCGTGGCCCGAATGTCCGCTGGCGCCGTGGGCGTCGCCGTGCGCGGGCTCCGGCGCTCCGTGAGGTACGGCGTCGCCGTGTCCATGAGCCGCCTCCCCCTTCGTCCGGTGTGAGCGGAGGTAGAGAAAGCCGTTGATGAGGAATCCCGCGAGCGGGAAGAGCGGGATCGCCCAGAGAAGGTCTTTCATCCCGTCAGCCCCTGAGGACGTCCGCCTCTTCGACGTTCAGCGTCCGCCGCTGCCGGAAGAAGGAGATCGTGAGCGCCAGGCCGATCGCCGCCTCGCCGGCCGCGATCGTGATCACGAAGACTGCGAACACCTGGCCCGTCAGGTCCGAGAGGCGGTGGGAAAAAGCGATCAGGTTCAGGTTCACCGCGTTCAACATCAGCTCGATCGACATCAGGAGCGTCAGGAAGTTGCGCCGAACGATGACGCCGAAGAAGCCGATGGCGAAGAGCAGAAAGCTGACGAGAAGGAAGTGGTTGATCGTGATCGTCATGGCGCGGGCGTCAGTCCATCTTCTCCGTCGAGCGCTTCCCGAGGACGACCGCGCCGATCATCGCGACGAGCAGGAACACCGAAGCCACCTCGAAGGGCAGCAGGTAGTCGCGGTAGAGCGCCTCGGCGACGGCCTGCGTGTTGCCGAGGAGTTTGCCGCCCGCCATGCGAAAGGCGTCCGGCTTGACCGGCACGTCGACGAACTTCTCGGTGCCGAGGATGTAGAGGAACGGGATCAGAAAGAACGGCGTCAGGAGCAGCGCGATGTCCCACTGGTTCTGGAACGCCGTCGTGCCCTTCACCGTGCGCTGGTGCACGAGCATGATGACGAAGAGAAAGAGGACCATGATCCCGCCGGCATACACGAGGATCTGGACCGTGCCGACGAACTCCGCCTGCTGGAGGAAGAAGATGCAGGCGACGAGGAGGAACGACGACAGGAGAAACAGCGCCGAGTGGACCGGGTTCTTCGCGACGATGACGGCCACCGCCGTCCCGAGCGCCAGGACCGCGAAGACCACGAAGATCCACCCGGCGGTCCCGGTCAGGAGGACGCCGGTCATCCCTGCTCCGTCATCCTTGTTCCACCACCGTGAACGGCTTCACGTTCTCGGCGTGCCTCCAGTCGGTCAGCTTCCGGATGTCGAGATAGAGCGCCTCGTTGCGCTCGTAGGCCGCCATCTCGTAAGTTTTCGTCGTCAGCCAGATCGACTTCGGCGTCGTCGGGCAGGCCTCCTCGCAGAGCTGGCAGAACATGCAGCGCTTCAAGTCCACGTCGAACCGGTCGAGTACCTTGACCGACTTGCCCGCCGGGTTCTTCTCGTTGTGCCAGTCGATGTAGATGATGTTGATCGGGCACTCGATCGCGCAGAGCGTGCACTTGATGCAGCGCTCCTCGTCCAGGCGGAACATCCCGCGGAAACGGTCCGACGGGATCTTCTTCTGCTCGGGATACTGGATCGTCACCTTCTTCTTGAAGAGGTGGCGCCCGGTCACGGAAAGGCCGTCGAAGAGATCGAGCAGGGTCAGCCGGTCGAGCCATTTCTTCAGGGTCATGGCTACGCCGACTCCCGGGCGCCCTGCGGAATCGCCGCCAGCCGCTCGCGGCGGGCGAGCGCGCGGCGCAGCTTCGCGAGCAGCGCCATGACGAGGAAGAGCCCGCCGTAGATCCAGGCGAGCGCGAAGAGGCCGTTCGTGCGCCCGGGCGTCGCGAGGATCGCCGACGCGACGACGACGATGTTGACGAGGGCCAGCGGGATCATCCACTTCCAGCCGAGCGCCATCAGCTGGTCGAACCGGTATCGCGGGAACGTCGAGCGGAACCAGATGTAGGCAAAGAGAAAGAAGCCGGTCTTGATGAGGAACCAGATCGCCGGCGGCACGACGTCGAGGAACGCGAGCGCCTTGACGCTCGGGAACGGCCGCAGCCAGCCGCCGAGGAAAACCGTCGCGGCGACGCAGGAGATCACGATCATCGCCGTGTACTCGCCGAGAAAGAAGAAGGCGAACTTCACGCCGGAGTACTCCGTGTTGAAGCCCGAGACGAGCTCGGATTCAGCCTCCGGCAGGTCGAAAGGGTTGCGGTTGGTCTCGGCGACGCCGGCGACGAAGTAGAGGAAGAACGCGACCAGTCCCGGGAACACGAACCACAGGTGGATCCGCTCCTGACGCTGGACGATCTCGACGAGCGAGAGCGAGCGCGTCATGAGAAGCACCGACACGAGCGCGAGCCCCATCGGCACCTCGTACGACACGAGCTGCGCCGCCGAGCGCAGGCCGCCCAGGAGCGAGTACTTGTTGTTCGAGGACCAGCCGCCGAGGATGATCCCGTAGACGCCGATCGACGTGATCGCGAGCAGGAAGAGGAGGCCCACGTTGACGTCCGTCACGTAGAGCGGCGTCGAGACCGTGCGCGAGAGGCGCAGCGTCGGCCCGAACGGAATCAACGCGAGCGCCGTCAGGGCCGGGATCACCGAGAGGACCGGCGACAGGAAGTGCACGGCCTTCTCCGCCCCGGACGGCGTGATGTCTTCCTTGGTGACCAGCTTCAGGAGGTCGGCCAGGCCCTGGAGCGTTCCCTTGGGGCCCACGCGATTGGGCCCGAGACGCGCCTGCATGAAGCCCATGAGCCGCCGTTCCGCGAGCACGATGACGAACCCGACGATCGCCGGCACGACGGCGACGAGGAGGACGACCTTCAGATACGTCAGGACCGTCGGCGTCAGGACCTTCACCGGTCCACCTCGCCGAGGACGATGTCGATCGTGCCAATGAGCGCGACGAGGTCCGAGATCAGGTGGCCCTTCGCCAGGCGCGGCAGGGCCTGCAGGTTGATGAAGGACGGCGGACGGCAGTGCATCCGGTACGGCCGGTTCGTGCCGTTCGACACGCAATAGAAGCCGAGCTCGCCCTTCGGGGCCTCGATCGAGGCGTACACCTCTTCCGCCGGCGGCTTGATGACGCGCGGGACCTTGCCGCGAATCTCCCCGGGCCCGAGCTTCGCGACGCACTGCTTGAGGATTCGGACGCTCTGCCGCATCTCCTGGACCCGGACGATGTACCGGTCGTACGTGTCGCCGCCCGGCCGCGTCGGCACGATGAAGTCGAGCTCGTCGTAGCACTCGTACGGCTGCGCGCGGCGCAGGTCCCACTCGCGGCCCGAGCCGCGGAGAACGGGCCCCGTCAGACCCCACTCGATGCACTCCTCGGCGGAGATCACGCCGACGCCGACGGTGCGCTTCTTCCAGATGCGGTTGTCCGTCAGGAGCTGCCCGTAGTCGTCGATGCGCGCCGGCAGGTCGTCCAGGAACTCCGACAGCCGCTCGATCCATCCCGGGGTCAGGTCGAACGGCAGGCCGCCGATCCGCATGCAGTTGAGCGTCAGGCGCGCGCCGCAGTACTCCTCGAAGAAATCCAGGATCTGCTCGCGCTCGCGGAACGCGTACCAGAAGGGCGTCACGGCGCCCAGATCGATGCCCGACGTCCCGAGCCAGACGAGATGCGACGAGAGCCGCTGGAGCTCGTCGAGGATGACGCGGATGAGCTGCGCCCGCCGCGGGATCTCGACGCCGAGCAGCTTCTCGATCGTGAGGCAGAACGCGTGGTTGTTCGTGGCGGCCGCGACGTAGTCCATGCGGTCCGTGTGCGGGATCCCCATGGGGTAGGTCTCGGTCTCGAAAAGCTTCTCGGTGCCGCGGTGGAGGTAGCCGACGTCGGGCTTCGCCTCGAGGATCTTCTCGCCGTCGACCTTCAGCACGAGGCGCAGCACGCCGTGCGTGGAGGGATGCTGCGGGCCGAAGTTGAGCTCCATTTCCTGGACGTCGAAGAGCGTGTGCGCGCCCGGGTTCTCCGGCGATCCGTCCGCCGGCCGCGGCACGCCCTCCTCGGCGGCCCGGCGCGCGAAGTCCGAGGCCCCGTCCCGCTCGGCCTGGGAGAGCTTGTCGTCGCTCAGGACCGCCCTCCCCTCACGAGACGGCCTTCCGGTTGGGATCGTCGAGCGACGGCCCGCCGCCTTCCGGCCACTCCTCCGGATAGATCGCGGCCCCCGTGTCGACGCCTTCGAGCGGGAAATCCTTGCGGAGCGGATGCCCGTGAAACCCTTCCCACGTCAGGATGCGGCGCAGGTCCGGGTGCCCGGAGAAGCGGATGCCGAACATGTCCCAGGTTTCGCGCTCGGGCCAGTTGGCCGCGAGGTACACGCTCGCGATCGAGGGGACATCCTCGCCGTCCGCCGCGCCGCACTTGACGCGCAGGCGACCGTTCTTCGAGAAGGAGTAGAAGTGGTAGACGACGTCGAAGCGCGGCTGGCGGTCCTTCCAATCCACGGCCGTCACGTCCACGCAGTACTTGAAGTCCTCCGCGTCCTTCAGATGCCGCGCGACTCGCGCCATCGCTTCGCGGGCCACGGTGACCGTCACCTGGCCGGCGAATTCCTTGGCCGAGAGGACCGTGTCCGGCAGCGCCGCGCGCAGCGACTCGACCCAGGGATGGCTCGACGCGTCGTGCGCCTCGAGCTTCTTTGGCGCTTCCTTGGGCTTTTCCTCGGTCATGCGCTCCCGACCTACGAAGCCTTCCGCACGACCTTCATCCGGTCGATTTTCTTCTGGAGCGCCATGATCCCGTAGATGAGCGCCTCGGGCCGCGGCGGGCAGCCGGGCACGTAGACGTCGACCGGCACGATGCGGTCGACGCCCTGCGTCACGGCGTAGGTCCGATACGGGCCGCCGCAGGTCGCGCAGGAGCCCATCGCGATGACCCACTTGGGCTCGGGCATCTGGTCGTACAGCCGTTTGACGATCGGCGCCATCTTTTCGACGACCGTGCCCGCGACGATCATCAGGTCCGACTGGCGTGGCGTGCCGCGGAAGACCTCGGCGCCGAACCGCGCCAGGTCGTGCCGCGCGTCCATGACGGCCATCATCTCGATCGCGCAGCAGGCAAGACCGAACTGCATCGGCCAGATCGAGGATCGCCGCGCCCAGTTGATCACCGAGTCGACGGTCGTGGTCAGAACGTTGTCTTCGAAGCGGTTTTCGACGAGACCCATCGGGCTCCTTTTCGCGGCGTCAGGCCCAGTCGAGCGCGCCACGGCGCCAGACATAGACGTACCCGACGACGAGGATCACGAGGAAGACGAGCATCTCGATCAAGCCGAACCAGCCGAGCTTGTGGAAGTAGACCGCCCACGGGAAGAGGAAGATCGTCTCGACGTCGAACACGACGAAGAGGACGGCGATCAGGAAATAGCGGACCGAGAAGCGCGTGTCGAAGGCGGTGCTCGTCGGCGCGATGCCCGATTCGTACGGCTCGAGCTTGGCGGCGTTGGGCTTGCGGCTCTGGATGACCTTCGCGACGAAGATGGTCCCGAGCGGCAGAGCCGCAGCGAGCACGGCGAACACCAGAATCGGGGCGTAGGCTGACAAGGCGCGGCCATTCTATCGGTTGCGACGGGAGAGTCAAAGGGTGGAGCGGTCAGCGGTCCGCTCTCAGCTGTCAGCTCTCAGCTGTCAGCTTTCAGCTCTCAGCAGTCAGCGGAAGCCAATCCGGCCGATAGCTGATAGCTGATAGCTGATCAGATCTCAAGCATCCCGCGTCTGTATCAGGACCGACAGCTCTTCACCCATTGCCTCCGGATCGATCAGCCGGTAGATGCGCCACTTCTCGGCGTCGCTCGAAGCGAAATCGAGGATGCCGGCCTCCGCGAGCCAGCGACCCTGGCGAAGGATTCCGCGCGTCGCGAGGCCTTCGGACTCGCCGGCGCGCACGAGGTCGTCCCAGTTGACGTGCGCGGTCAGATCCACCTCACCGGCGCGCTCGAGCGGATCGCCGCCGCGGCGTCCCGCGGCGAAGACGGTGAGTGTCCCGCGCGGCCGCGCGAGAGGATGGTAGAGAACGCTCGCGCGGTGCCCGTAGTCGAAGGTGACGAGCGCGCCCTCGGCGAGCGCGCGCGCGAAGCGCCGATAGAGCGTCGCGGCGTCCGGCGAGATTTCGGCGTTCTGTCCGGGCGCGAGGCCGATGTCGAAGGATGCGAGGTGCGCCGACAGCGCCGGCGGCGCCGGCGCCTCGACCCAGACGAACCCGGCGCCCTGAACGCCGACTCGGAGCTCCTTCAGGCCGTCGCTCGAGCCCCCGACGCGCACGACCGGGAGCGCGTCGAAGAGCTCGTTCGAGAAGATCCATCCGTGGACCGAGCGCTCGCCGAGCTCCTCGGCCGAGGACAGCAGGCGTGGCGCCTCGACGAGCTGGCGGGATCGAATCTGCCGCCGGCCCGCCTCCGATCGCTCGATCGCCGTGAGCCGGACGCGCCCCGCGGCCGAGGGATCGAGCCGCCGGATCGCGGCGTCGAAATCCGCGAGGAATTCACCGGACCCGGAGCCCGCCTCGACGAAGTCGAGCGGGCCGCCGCGGCCGGCCATGTCGCGGAGGAACTGCCGCGCGATCGCCGAGGCGAACGCCGGCGTGACCGTCGGCGACGTCACGAAGTCGCCGCCTTCGCCGATCGAGGCCCCGCGCGTGTAGTAACCGTCGGCGCGGTCGTAGAGCGCCGCCTCCATGAAGTCGCGAAAGGAGACGGGCCCTTCGCGGAGGATGCGCTCGCGGAGACGCTCGGAGAGCGGCGGCACTCGCTCGATTATATTTTCGCGGTGCTCCGACGCCGCCTCCTCGCGCTGGCCGCCGCGGCGTCGCTTCTCTGCGGCTCGTGCGCTTCGCACCGCGAGGGACATCCGCTTCCGACGCTCGAGGAGTACTCGGACGGCGTCTCCGTCTTCGCGAGCGCGTTTCTCGAGGATTGGAAGGCGGCGGCCGGCGACACGAAGCTCTATTCGCCGGGCTTCCAGTGGCGCGGCCCCCTGCCGGGGGACGCGCTCGAGAAGGCGCCGACCCGGCCGCCGCTCGAGCTCGCCATCTATCGGAGCGGAAACGGATCGGCCGCCGTTTTCGACTCGGCAGCCGTCCGCGCACGGCTCGGGCAGGTCCGGTCGCGTTTCGCCTCGCTCGGCCGCTGCGAGAACGTGATCTTCGACTTCCGGCGCAACGGAGAGCGCCGTGAGGTCGTCCTCGGCCTCCTCCTGACCGGCCGCGGCGCCGGCGGCGAGCTCCGGCAGGAAGGCGGCAGGGTCCGCGCCGTCCTGTCTCCCGCGCCCGGATCCGCCGCGGGGTGGCGGCTCGAGTCCGCCTCGCTCGAGACCTGGCTCGCGGCTTCGGCGAAAGAGCCGCTCTTCGAGGAGACGGCAGCGCGCGCCGGGCTCGTCGAGCCGCACCGGGCCTTCCTCCCCGACGCCGCGCGCAACGTCCCCGTGCCCGGCGAGCACATGCCTCCCGGCGCCGCGGTCCTCGATTTCGACGGCGACGGGCACGAGGACCTCTTCGTCGTCGGCGGACACGGCAATCGCCTCTACCGAAACCGCGGCGACGGGACGTACGAAGACGCGACGGAGAGGGCCGGCGTCGGCGGACAGCCCGGCGAGGCCGTCGGAGCGCTCGCGTTCGACTATGACAACGACGGAAAGCCCGACCTCTACGTGACCTACCTCGACCGCCCGAACCTCCTGTATCGCAACCGCGGAGACGGGACGTTCGAGGAGGTGGGGGCGAAGGCCGGCGTCGCGCTGACGGAGTACTGCACCTCCGCCGCCGCGATCGACTACGACCGCGACGGCTGGCCGGACCTCTACGTCCTCGTCTACGGCCGGCCCGATCACGGGCCCAACGTCGAGGCCGACAACGCGGGGCCCAACCGCCTCTTCCACAACAACCGTGACGGAACGTTCACCGACGTCTCGAAGGCGGCGCACGCGGACGACACCCGCTGGGGCCTCGCGCTCGAGACGGCGGACCTCGACGGCGACGGCTGGCCGGACATCTACGTGGCCAACGACTTCGGGAAGAACACCTATCTCCACAACAATGGCGACGGCACCTTCACGAACTTCGGGAAGAAGGCCGGCGTGCTCGACCCGGGGTTCGGCATGGGTGTCGCGATCGATGACTACGACGGCGACGGGAAGCTCGACTTTTACGTCTCGAACTATTCGTTCCCTCTCAACTGGTTCCTGCGCGACGCCCGGTTCCCGATGCCCGAGCTCCCTTATGGCCTCTTCCGGCCGCTCATCTGGCGGCGGCTGAAGGCGCTGTCGCGAGGCTCGTCGCTCTTCCGCGCGCACGGCGACGGAACGTTCGAGAGGACGTCCGACGAGGCCGACGTCTGGGACACGTCCTGGTCGTGGGGGTGCGTCTTCGTGGACGCGGACCTGGACGGCCGGCCGGACCTCTTCGTTGTCAACGGCATGGTCACGGGAGCGAACCCGCGCGAGCGCGAGATCGATTTCTGGAACCTCATGAGCTCCGAGTACAAGAAGTTCGAGAAGGGAATCCCGACGGCCGACTTCGGCGAGGACTCGCTGTGGGGGCGGCCGCCCAAACGCTTCTACCGCAACCGCGATGGCCGCCACTTCGACGAGCTCGCCGCCGTGACGGGGCTCGAGTCCGACGGCAACCAGCGCGGCCTCGTCGTGACCGACGCCGACGGCGACGGGACTCCGGACCTCTTCGCGGCGGGATTCCTGCAGCCGCCGGCGCTCTGGATCAACCGCAATCCCTCGCATGCAAAGACGCTCGTCGTGGATCTGGAGGGCGACTTCCGGGCGGACGGCCGATTCCGCTCGACGCGAGAGGCACTCGGCGCGATCGTCACGGTCGAAGCGGGCGGAATCCGACGGGCACAGGTGGTGTCCGCCGGCTACTCGTTCCTGTCGTCGGGCTCACCGTCTCTCTTCTTCGGCCTCGGCGACCGCGACCGCGCCGACCGCGTCACCGTGCGCTGGCCGTCGGGCAGGACGACCGAGCTCCGGGACGTGCCGGCCGGGCGGCTGCGGATCTCGGAGGTGGCGACGAAGAACTGAAGAGCTACGGTCCATACAGCGGCAGCGTGAACGCGTTGACGAGGAACTTCGCCATTTGATCGCGCGAGACCGTTCCCGCCGGGCAGTAGGTCGTGCCGGAGCAGCCGGCGACGATCCCCTTCGCCCACAGGTAGTGCACGTGCTTGCAGAAGGCGTCCGTCGCCGGCACGTCCGTGAAGTGGACGCTCGGGCTTCCCGCCTCGCAGGAGTAAG
Source organism: Thermoanaerobaculia bacterium (assembly GCA_035498835.1). Lineage (GTDB taxonomy): Bacteria > Acidobacteriota > Thermoanaerobaculia > UBA5066 > Gp7-AA6 > DATBFU01. The sequence continues at coordinate 386 of DATJZU010000128.1, read as the reverse complement.
AGAGGCCGGTCGTCGGATCGGGTCCGTACGTCTGCGGTATCGCCGCACCGCCGCCCGGCGCCACCACGGCCTTGGCGATGAAGGACGCCATCTCCAGCCGCGAGAGCGAGTCGTTCGGGCAGTACTTGCCCGCCGAGCACCCCGACGTCACGTTCTTCGACGCGATGTAGTGAACGTGCTTGCAGAAGGAGTCCGTCGGCAGGACGTCAGAGAAGAGCGAGACGCCTCCTGAGACGCAGTTGTACGGTGATGCTCCAACCGTCCCGCTGACCGGGACGTTGCCGCCGCCTCCTGCCATCCCCTTGGCGATGAAGATGGCCATCTGGGAGCGGGGAACGTTCTCGCCCGGGCAGTAGGCCGTGCCCGTGCAGCCGGCCGTGATCCCG
>DATJZU010000127.1:0-26677 GCA_035498835.1 Thermoanaerobaculia bacterium | reverse complement strand
TCCGCGTCGATCCGCAGCAGCTTCGCCTCAGCGAGGTTGACCTCGGCGAAGCTCAGATCGAGATCACTCTTGAGCTTGCTCTCGGTCAGGGCCCGAACCTGGTCGGCCACGGCCTGCCGCGCCTCGAGGGTCTGTTGCGCGACGTCCTGGAGGGCCCGCGTCTCGAGCGCCTGATAGAAGGCCTGATCGACGGCGAGAGTGATCTGCGCGGCGGTGGCGACGGCCTTCTGCTCCTCGGCCTGCGCCCGGAGGTTCGAGCTCTCGACGAGGTTGCCCGTCCGGCCGAAATCCGTGATGAGCTGGCCGACGGCCGCACCTCCTGCCAGGCGGTCGTAGAGGATGGGGTTGTTGATCGCTCCGGCGGTGATGCGGCTCCCCTGTTCGGCGACGACGCCGGTCAAGTAGGCGGTGAGCGTGGGATACCGCGCGGACCGTACCTCCTGCGAAATCTGCTGCGAGGCGAGCGCGTTCAGCCGCGTAACCGTGATCTGCGGGTTGTTCTTCAGGGCCAGCGCTTCGGCATCCGCGACCGTGAGCCGGATCGGAGCGCCCGGCGACGGCGGCTCCTGCGCGCGCATCGACGCTCCCCTGCCGAGGCCTCCGGCGACCAGGAGCAGAGAAAGGAGTCTCCTCATCGGACCGCCTCCTCCGCCGCGACGGGCTCTTCCTTTCGGTGCAAGAGCACGTAGGCCGCCGGCACGAGAAACACCGTCGCCACGACCGAAACGAGGAGGCCTCCGATGATCGCCTGCGCCAGAGGAGCGTAGGCCTCCGCTCCCGTTCCGAGCTTCATCGCCATCGGAATCAATCCGATGATGGTCGCGAGGGACGTCATCAGGATGGGACGCAGCCGGATCCGGCAGGCCTGCCCGACCGACTTGCCGAGCGGAACGCCTTCGCGGCGCAGGGTGCGGGTGAAGTCGACGATCAGGATGCTGTTGGAGACCACGATCCCCACCATCATGATCAGGCCCATGAGAGACATCACGTTCAGCGTGCTGCCGGCGGCGAGCAAGACGAGGAGGACCCCCACGAGGCCGGGCGGGATCGCCAGCAGGATGATGAACGGGTCGAGGAACGACGAGAACTGCGCGACGAGGATCAGATAGACGAGCACGATCGAGAGCACGAGGCCGAGGCCGAAACTGCGGAAGGACGATCGCATGCCCTGCACCGATCCCCGGAGGTCCACGCGGACGCCTTCCGGCAGCTTCGTGCGGGCGACGATTCGGTCGATGGCGTTGCTCAGCCGGCCGAGGTCTTCGCCGGACGGCGCCACGTAGACGTCGATGACGCGCCGCAGCTGATAGTGGTCCACCTCGGTCGGCGCTTCGATCGGCCGGATCTTCACGACGGCATCGAGCGGCGTCGGATTCGAGCCGCCGGCCGCTCGCAGGGGAATCTGGCGGAGGTCCGAGAGAGTGCGGATTCCGTCCTCGGGGTACTGGACCGTCAGCATGTAATCGTTTCCGGTCTTCGGATCGACCCAGTAGCTCGGGGCGATCATCTGATTCGAGGTCAGGGCCGTGATGACGTTGTCGACCACTTCTCTCTGCGAGAGGCCGACCAGACTGGCCTTGGTCCGATCGATGTCCAGGCGCAGGGAGGGATAGTCGAGATCCTGGGGAACGAGCATGTCGCTCACCCCGCGGAGCTTTCGGATCTCGCCCGCGATCTCCGTCGCGGTGCCGAACGTCTTCTCCAGATTCATGCCGCTGACCTGCACGTCGATGGGGGCCGGCAGCCCGAGGTTGAGAACCGCATCGACGAGTCCGCCCGACTGAAAGTAGGCGCTCAATTCCGGAAGTTGTTCGCGGAGGCGTTGCCGCACGAGCGTCATGTACTCGTAGCTGCCCAGCCGATGCGATTCCTTCAGGCTGACCTGAACGAACGCCGTGTGCGGCGCGGAGTTCGGCGTGTAGATCGAGGAAAACCCCGGGGTCGTTCCGATGTTCGAGACGATCATTCCGAGATCGCCCGGTGGAACGGTCTTTCGGATCTCGCCTTCGACTCGCTGGATCATCTGCTCCGTCAGGTCCAGGCGCGTGCCGGAGGGCGCCTTCAGATTGATCACGAACTGGCCCGGATCGGTGCGGGGAAAGAACGAGATGCCGAGCATCGGGTACAGCGAGAAGCTCAGGAGGCAGACGGCAATCACTCCGACGACCGTCGCCCCCGGACGGGCGATGGCGCCGGCGAGCGCGGCGTCGTACCGGTTCAGCATCCGTTCGAATCGGTGATTGAAGCGGGTGATGATTTTCCCGCCCCAAGACTTCGTCACGACGTGGTCTTCCTCGAGATGCGCTCGACGCATCCATTTGGCGCAGAAGAGCGGCACGACCGTCATTGCCACGAAGAACGACGCGAGCAGCGACAGGACCACGGCGAGCGCGAGCGCCAGGAAAAGGAAACGGCTGACGCCGTAAAGGAACACGACGGGGAAAAAGACGACGACGGTCGTCAGCGTGGCCGCAAGAACCGGGAGGGCCACTTCGCGCCCTCCCTTCTCGGAGGCCTCCTCGGCGACTTCTCCCATCTCCATGTGCCGGAAGATGTTCTCGAGAACGACGACCGAGTTGTCGATCAGCCGCGAAAAGGCGAGGGCCAACCCTCCGAGCACCATCGTGTTGACGGTGCCCCCTCCCGCGCTGATCGCCAGAAACGCCGCCAGCGCCGAAAGCGGGATCGAGAGGAAGACGGCAGCGGTCGCCCGCATGCTGCCGAGGAAAAGAAGAATCATGATCCCCGTCAGGAGCAGGCCGATCCCGCCTTCGTGGAGAAGGTTCTCGATCGCCTTGCGCACGAACACGGACTGGTCGAAGACGACGTTCGCGACGAGCTGGTGAGGGATGTCCGTCAGGCCCGAAACGGCTTTCCGGATCCCGTCGACGACGGCGATGGTGTTCGTGTCGCCGCCCTGCTTGAGGATCGGCAGATAGACGGAGCGCTGGCCGTCGACTCGGACGATGTTCGTCTGGATCTGGTGCGCATCGGAGGCCTGCCCGACGTCCCGAACCAGCACCGAGGCGCCCTTGACCGTCTTGAGGGGAAGCCGGTTGATCTCGGCCGTCGTGGGCAGCTGACTGTTGGTGTACAGGTTGTAGTCCGTCGGTCCGATGCGGACGTCGCCTGCCGGGAGAATCAGGTTGCTGTCGTTGACCGTGCGAACCACGTCCATCACCGAGAGCTGATGGGCGTCGAGCTTCAGCGGATCCACGTAGACCATGATTTGCCGGTACTTCCCGCCGAAGGGCTGAGGCACGGATGCGCCGGCGACGTTGGCCACCTGATTGCGGACGGCGTACTGCCCGAGATCGCGGAGCTCCGTCTCGCCGAGACCCTGTCCCTTGAGCGTGATGAGGCAGACCGGCAGGCTCGAGGCGTCGAACTTCAGAACCACGGGCGGCAGCGTTCCGGGCGGCAGCTTGCGCAGGTTCGCCAGAGCCAGATTCGAGATCTGACTCAGGGCGGCGTTGGGATCCGCCCCCGCGTGAAAGTAAATCTTGATGAGGCTGACGCCCGGCAGCGACCGCGACTCGATGTGATCGATGTCGCTTCCCAGGGTGAAGAACCTCTCGAACCGGCCGGTGATGTCGGTTTCGATCTGCTCCGGCGGCATTCCGGAATAGAACGTCGCGACCACGACCACCGGGATGTTGATCGCGGGAAAGAGATCCACCGGCATTCTCACGAGCGTCGTGGTGCCGACGATGGCCACGATCAGGCAGACCACGACGATGAAGTAGGGATTCCGGATTGCGAACCGAGACATCAGGGATTCGCTCCTCCGTCGCTCGGGGCCGTCTCGATCACGCGCGGCTGGACCTGCTCGCCGACGCGGAACTCGCTGCGGTTTCCGATCACGACGCGGTCTCCCTCCCGGAGTCCCGTCAGCGCCTCGACGCGGGTGGTGCCCTCCATGCCGAGCTCGATGCGCCGCTCTTCGAGGCGGTCGTTCGATCCGACGACGAGAACGGTGCTCTCCGATCCCTTGCGAGACACGGCCTCGACGGGAATGGTGAGAGCGGACTCCTTCCGGCCGAGATCCAGAACGGTCTCGGCGTACATACCGGCCACGAGGCGGCCGTCCGGATTCGCCACGTCGATCTCGGTCTCCATCGTGCGGGTCTGGCGATCGAGGTCGCTGCTGAATCGGGCGACCCGGCCTTCGAACGTCCGGTCGAGCGCCTGCACGCGGACCCGGACCGCGGTTCCGAGATGGATCTGCGGAACGGCCGACTCCGGGACGGGCAGGACCAGCCGGAGCCGGTCGTCCTCCGCCAGCCGAACGACCGGCATCGCCTGCGTGTTCGACGACGTCCCCGCCTGGATGAGCGCTCCCGTGTCGGCATAGCGCTGGGTGATCACTCCCGTAAAGGGAGCGGTGATCCGGGTGTAGTCGGAAAGGGCGGTCTGCTGCTTCTGGTTCGCCTCGGAGACTTCGACTTGCGCCTCCAATTCCTTGTCGCGCGCGAAGGCGTCATCGAGCTCCTGCGGTGCGATGAGGCCGGGACGCGCCTCCGAAGCCTGCTTGAGCCTCAGGTAGGCGAAATGCGCCGCGGCGTGCGCCGATTTCGCCCGCTCGAGTGATGCGGCGGCCCCCTGGACCTCCGCCTCGAGCTCCGGAACCTCGAGGACGGCGACAACCTGCCCGACCTGCACCCGGTCGCCGACGTCGACGGAAATGTGCCGGATGTAGCCGGCGACCTTCGCGTGGAGGTCCACCTCTTGAAAGGGCTTGAACTCGCCCGAGAGGCTGAGCGTGTTCGCAAGCGGCGCGCGCTTCGCCACCGCGACCGCGGCCGGACGAAGCGTCGAATCGCCCGTGCTCGCGCCGCCGCGGGCCGGAGCGCCTCGCAGCAATCGGCTCGCGATCAGAACGACCGCGGCCACGGCGCCCAGGAGCCCCAAGACCTTTTTCCGCCCCAAAGCCATGACTGTCCTCTGCGACACGCCGCGACGCGTGAACCGGAACGCGCCGAAAGGCCTCGAGAGGCATCGGCGGTTTCCGAGACCGCGTCGCGGTCTCGTTGCCCGGGGGGAAATTCCCTCGGGCGCCTAGGACGGGAGCGGTGGAGGACCGCGAAGCCGATGGCCCGGCGTGTGGCCCGCGAGAACGACGGGAGATGCGCCCCCATCGTCTTCGAGACGAATGGCCGGCGGAGGAGGCAAGAGGATCGGCGCGGCTGACTCCGCCATGTCCCGGGGCGCCCTCGTCCGGTCCTCCGGAAGAGGAAACCGAACCGGCCCCGAGGCCGAGCCCGAGAGCTCGCGCGCTCCGCGATCGTGCGAGCGCCAGTCGACGCGGCTCCGATACGCCACGACGAGGACCGCCACGAAGGTCAGCGTGAGGATGAAGGTGCGCAGGACGAGGGCACCCCCGCGCGCGCTTGGGTGGGGCTCACCGCTCCACACGGGAACCCCTCCCTCCGAGCCGGGGACATTCTCGCCGGAACCGGTCAAGACGGAAGGCGCCGGCGGTGAACGGCGCGGACCAGGCTGCTTTTTCGGGGTTCGCAATCGGTTCTACCTGCTGACCGAAGATTATGAACCTGCTGCCGGCAGGGTCAATTCCCCACCCGTTCGGGGATCTCGGGGAGGTCCGGGGAAACGCGGGCCGCCCGGGCGGCGAAGGTCTTCTGTCGAAGGCCTCCGCCGCCCGCGGTGCGCAGTGCTAGAAGGAGCCCTGGAACTGGCAGACGAAGCGGTTGAAGTCCTTGATCTGTGCCGTCACCGGCTGGACGTTCGGCTGGACCCTCTCGTAGTAGGGCGTGATCTTGGCGTTCTGCCCGAGAATGTAGAAGTTCAAGCCGCCGCCGAAGCGCGTCTGGTTCTTGGGCTCGTTGACCACGTCGGCGAATCTCAGCACCTCGTAACGGAAGAAGGGCTGAAGCTTGGCATCGGCGAAGTACACGCCGACGTTTCCGAAGACCGTGTACTGCCCGGGCAGCGTCGTCGGCGTGCCGTTGACGTTGTAGATGAACGAATTTCTGTGGATCTTCCGGTAGTCGCCTTCGGCCGTGACGCTTCCGAACTCGAGGGGCCAGTTGAAGAAGGCGTCGCCGCCGTAGGACTGGTAGTCGCCCTGCCCGTCCCCGAAGCCCGCGATGGCGAGGACCTTCTGCTTGCCGAGATAGGTCCCCGCGTAGGAGTAACCGTACTCGCTGTCGAAGAAGTCCCACATGATGCGGCCGGCGAAGCGCAGCGGGTTGCGCGATCCCGCTTCCGTTCCGAGAGGTGGCGTCAGACTCGGGCCGCTCGGCGCGCGATAGCCTGAGAACGCACCGACGCGGTACGACAGATGGCTGTCGAAAAGCGCGCCGTTCATGCCCACGCCGTAGTCGCGCCCGCCCGTCTGCTCCTCCACCGTTCCCTCCTGCTGACCCCAGGTCGGAAGATCGAGCGAGAGGAACGTCGAAACGCTCGTCAGCGTCTGCCGCAGTGTCGGAACGAGGAACAACCCGGCCTGGAGCGCCGCGGCCTTGCCGGCGAAGGCCCACTGCAAGTAGAAATCCTGAATCTGGAATCCTGTGTTGACGGCCTTCACGCCATTGGTCCCCGCGTTGCCGACGCGCGGATCGTCGGTCTGGAAGAAGACGCTGACGCCCGCGGGCATGGTGCCGAGAATGCTCACGCGAGCCCGCCGCAGATAGAAGTTCTGCGAGTAGCCTTCGCTGACGGGGTCCTGGGTTGCCTCATAGGTCCCCTGCACGACGGCACCGAAACGGAAGTTGACGCTGTCGCTGACCTTCAAGACCGCCCAGGGTTGCGAGGGCATCGCCGTCGCCGGATTCATCGTGCCCGCCGTCTGATTCAGCGTCGGCGACGGAGTCAACGACGCCTGAACGAACCCGGGCGTCTCCGTCTTGGCCGCCGCCTGCCGGTCGATCTCGTCCTGGACCTGCTTCTGCATCTCTCCGAGAGCCCGGTCGCGCTCGGCCGCCTCCTGTTTGAGCCTCTCGATCTGCTTCTGCTGCTCCTCCAGGGACTTTTTCATTTCCTCGAGTTGCTTGGCCGACAACTCCTTCTTGGTAGCATCCGGTTCCTTCTTGGTGGCGTCGGGTTCCTTCTTGGCGCTGTCCGTTGCGTCCTGAGCCAACCCGCGGACGGACAGCATCCCCAGACAGAGCGCCAGGATCACCAGCTTCTTCATCGCGCCTCCTCCGAAACAAGCGTTGGTCGTGCCATGGTCTCCGGTTCGATCAAGCTGGCCGGGAACCGTAAGATCGGCATGTAAATACCGCGCGTAGGCGCGGTCAACAGTTCGTGAAATGGGCCGCGGCCGCGATCACCAGTGGCCTTGCCCTGCGGCCCCATTGCCGCGCAGGAAGAATCCGGAGCGCCCGGGCCGAAGGGGAGCGCGGGGCCCCGATGAGTGCCGGTAGAAACCTGCCTTCGCCGACCGCGAGCGACCGCCGCTCGCCGGGACTTGCATGCGTCGAGGGATCGCGCTCGAGCGGGCCGTTGCATCTCCGCGTCTCGGAAACCTCCGCCTCGATGAAATGCCCGTCGAGGCCATCCGCCGGGCGCGGGCGACCCCGAAGTCCGCGAAGCGACGTCGCCGCGACGCCCGCCCCTCCCTCGAGAGCGCGCCGCGGCCCATCGGGGACGCTCGCCCAACCGTCTCGAAAAGAGACACTTAGAGCCCTTTTAACACCGATTTCGGGGCGCGATGATACCCTCCATTTTCCGCGATGACCGAAGCGACCGAAAAGCTCGCAGGAGAATCCTCGTCCCTCGTCCCGGACGACACTTTCCAGGACCGATCTCTTTATTTCAACCGCGAGATCTCCTGGCTCGCCTTCAATCATCGCGTTCTCGAAGAAGCGCAGGATTCGGCCTGGCCGCTTCTCGAGCGGCTGAAGTTCCTCTCGATCTTCCACTCGAACCTCGACGAGTTCTTCATGATCCGGGTCTCGGGCCTTCACGAGCAGCTCGAGGCCGCCGTCACCGAGCGGAGCGCCGACGGCCTTTCACCCCATGAGCAGCTGCGCGCGATCGGAGAGGTGGTGCGGCGCGATCTCGCCGCCGCCGACGCGCTGCTCAACGGCGACCTGCTGCCGCGCCTGACGGAGGCCGGCATCCGGATCCTGCGCTGGGCGGACGTGGACGCGGAGCGCCGCAAGGAGCTGACGGCGTACTTCGAGAGCGTCGTGTTCCCGATCCTGACGCCGCTCGCCTTCGATCCAGCGCATCCGTTCCCCTTCGTCTCGAACCTCTCGCTCTCGCTCGCCGTCGAGCTGGCCGAGAAGGAAGACGGCCGCGGATTCTTCGCGCGCGTCAAGGTGCCGCCGTCGCTCCCTCGCTTCGTGCCCCTGAGCGGCAACTCGCCGCGCTCCGCCGAGTTCATGCTTCTCGAGGATCTCGTCGAGGCGCACCTGCCGCGGCTCTTCCCCGGCATGAAGATCCGCGGCGCCTCCTCCTTCCGCGTCACGCGCGACGCCGACATCGACATCCGCGAGGAGGAAGCGGGCGACCTTCTGCGCTCCGTCGCCGAGAACGTCCGCCAGCGGCGATTCGGCGCGGCCATTCGGCTCGAGGTCGACGTCCGCTGCCCCGAGAGCGTCCGCGACTTGCTGCGCGCGCAACTCGAGCTCGACGCCGAGGACGTCTACGAGAGCGCCGGGCCCCTCGCCGTCTCCGACTGTCTCGCGGTGCAGCGTCTCGACCGTCCGGACCTCAAGGACACACCGTACCTTCCGGCCGCCGGCTCGCTCTTCGCGCAGCCCGGCGACTGCTTCGAGAAGATCCGCCAGCGCGACGTCCTTCTGCATCTCCCCTACGACTCGTTCGACCCCGTCGTGCGGTTCCTGGAGGACTCGGCCTCCGATCCGGACGTGCTCGCGATCAAGATGACGCTCTACCGGACGGGCTCGGACTCGCCCATCGTCGCGGCGCTCGCCCGCGCGGCGGAGAACGGGAAGCAGGTCGCCGTGCTCGTCGAGCTCCAGGCGCGGTTCGACGAGGAGAAGAACATCCAGTGGGCCCAGTCGCTCGAGCGCGCCGGCGCCCACGTGGCCTACGGGGTCGAGGGGCTGAAGACGCACGCCAAGATCGCGCTCGTGGTCCGCCGCGAGGGCAGCACGATGCGGCGCTACGTGCACATCGGCACGGGAAACTACAACCGCCTCACGGGCCGCATCTACACGGATCTCGGGCTCTTCACGGCGCGCGCGGACTTCGGCGAGGACGCCTCCCAGCTCTTCAACTTCCTGACCGGCTTTTCCAAGCGGACGCGCTACAAGCGGATCACCGTGGCGCCGGTCTCGCTCCACGAAAAGGTCATTTCCCTCATCGACCGGGAGGCGCAGAAGGCCCGCGAGGGCAAGCCGGCCTCGATCGTCGCCAAGATGAACGCCCTCGTGGATCCCCGGGCGATCCGGGCTCTGTACCGGGCCTCGGCCGCCGGCGTGCCGATCACCCTCGCGATCCGCGGCATCTGCTGCCTGCGGCCCGGCGTGCCGGGCGTCTCCGAGACGATCTCGGTCTCGAGCGTCGTCGGGCGCTTTCTCGAGCACAGCCGCGCGTTCTCTTTCGGCGTGGGCGACGAGGAAGAGATCTACATCTCGAGCGCCGACTGGATGCCGCGCAATTTCTTTCGCCGCGTCGAGCTCATGGTGCCGATCCTGGATGAGAAAGCGAAGGAGAAGATCCGGCAGGAAGTCTTCGAGCCGTTGAAGCGCGACAATACGCGAGCGCGCGACCTCGGCCCGGACGGCCTCTACGTGAGGCGGACGCCGGCTCCCGGCGACGCGCCCTACGACTCCCAGCAGGCGCTGGTCGACCGGCAGGCGCGGCGGGGACTGCGGGCCGTCGGCGAAGCGGGCGAAAAGAGCTAGCGCGCCGGAATCGCGGCGAGGGCGGCCGCCCGGCGTCCCTTCCCCGTCGGTTCCTTCTCGTCCCGAAGCAGAGTTTCCTTCCCGACCCGGAGCCGCCGTCCGCGCCAGCGCGTGCGGCGGCCGAAGAGCCCCGCCCAGAAGAGCGCGGCGGCGCCGAGGTCGCGGAAAGGCAGGAGGACGAGAAGCCGCCCGAGACCGACTCGCTCCGGTCCGTTCGCGAGCGCCAGCGCCTCCGTGCCGAGGCGCGCGAGCCCGAGACCGAGCACCGCCGCGACGATTCGCGGATCGCCGCCGCTCGTCGCGGCCGCTCCGATGACGAAGGGCAACGGGCTCGAGAAGAGCTCGGACAGGTAGGAGACGCCTCCGAGACGTTTTCGCAGAATCGCCCAGCGGCGGTGCCGCTGCCACACCGCCGAGATCGTGCGCGCGCCGGCGACCGTCCGGATCTCCTCCGACGAGAGGACGGCGCGATATCCCGCCTTCTCGGCGAGCTTCCCGAGGAGAAAGTCCTCGGCCAGGTGGTCGCGCAGCGGCTGCATGCCGCCGATTGCGATCAGCGCGGCGCGCGAGATCAGGATCGACTTGCCGACGACGCAGGGCATCCGCAGGACACCGGCGATGGCCGCGGTCGCGGGCCGCAGGATGCCGTCGAGGTAGAGCGACTCGAGCCGCGACGCGAGCGACGCCGCGCGGATCGACCGGAAAAGGCACGACACGAGCCCGACCGAGGGATCCGCCATCTCCGGCACGACGCGGCGGAGGAAGTCCGGCCGGACGCGTACGTCGCCGTCGGAGAAGAGAAAGAGCGTCCCGCGCGCGCGCCGCAGCGCCGCGGCGAGACGATTGACCTTGGCGTTGCGGCCCGGCTCCCGTCCGTCCACGACGAACACCGTGGGAACCAGCGGATATCGATCGGCGATGCGCCGCGCCACACAGAACGCGGGGTCCTCGGCCGAGGCGAAGGAGAAGACGATCTCGAAGGACGGATAGTCGAGGCGAAAGAACGACGCGACGTTCTCCTCGAGCTCCGCGTCGAGCCCGCAGAGCGGCTTGACGACCGAGACCATCGGCGCGGGATCGGGAAACGGACTCCGGCGCGCGCGTCGCCGATGCCGGCGGAGCGCGGCCACGGCTACGGCGTGCAAAACGACCGAAAGCCCGAGCGCGGCGAGAAAGACGCCGGCCGCGGTCATGCCGAGGCCGCCGCGGCATCGGGCGTCAGGCGCATCACGCCGATCCCCGTCGCGCGCCGCAGCGCGGCGAGGACGCCCGCGACTGATTTCTCCGCCCGGAGCAGAGTCTTCCAGGCGTAGAGATGCTCCGGACGGTGGAAGTCGCTGTTGGCGAGGTGCGGAAGCCTCTCCCGCGAGACCACCGGGAAGAGGTCCCAGCGGCAGCCGACTTCCCACAGGTCCACGAGCTTCTCGACGATCCGCCGGCGGTTCCAGAGGTACCAGGTGTTCGCGTAGAACTCGCTCATCTCGTGCGGGTGGCACGCGACCGACACGGCGCCGCGCGCCCGAACTTCCTTGAGCATCTCGATGGGATCGCCGTCGGCGGGCATGAACTCGGCGAGCCCGAGCGCGAGGACGTGCACGGACGTGTCGCGATTGATCGTGTTGCGGGTGAGCTCCGCCCCGGGGAGGACCAGCATCCCGTAGCTCCGCCACGCTCGATCGGCCTCGCGGGCGATCTCGTCGCGGTATCTCTTCCAGCTCTCGGGATCGAGTGAGCGGCGGATCGCGTGCGCGATTCTCCCGAGCCCGTTGTCCCGGTTGACGATGTGGTCGGTGATGGCGATGACGTCGTGGCCGGAGCGGCCGAAGAGGTCCACGACCTCCGGCAGGGGCAGCGCCCCGTCCGAGTACGTCGTATGGACGTGAAAATCGCAAAGCAACATGCTCGCCACCCGATTCGGATTGTCCTCGCCGTGCAAGAAGATTCGCGGAGGTCCGCGAGAGGGCGGCGGAAAGATCGCGTGAGATCCGGATGAAGCGGCGGGGAGCCGCGATCCGTCCGGAACTACAGCTTGTTCAGGCCGTCCAGGCCGGCGACCTTGTAGGCCTCGGCGAACGTCGGGTAGTTGAAGACCGAGTCGCGGAAGTACTCGATCGTGCCGCCGAACGAAAGCACGGCCTGGCCGATATGGATGATCTCCGTCGCGCCGTCGCCGATCGCGTGGACGCCCAGCACCTTGAGCGTCTCGCGGTGGAAGAGCACCTTGAGCTGGCCCACCTCGGCGCCGACCATCTGTCCTTTCGCGAGCTCGACGTACTTGGCCTGGCCCACCTCGTACGGCACGCGCTTCTCCGTGAGCTGCTGCTCGTTGGCGCCGACCATCGAGATCTCGGGAATCGTGTAGATGCCGTAGGGGAAGACGTCCGGGTAGCTCTTGCAGGCGACGCCGAACATCGAGCACGTCGCCAGCCGGCCCTGCTCCATCGAGGTCGCGGCGAGCGCCGGAAACCCGATCACGTCGCCCGCGGCATAGATGTGAGGCACCGACGTCCGGAATCCCTGATCCACGGCGATCCGGCCCCGCTCGTCGGCCGCGAGCCCCGCGGCCGGGAGGTTCAGGAGATCCGCGTTCGTCTGGCGGCCGACCGTGTACAGCAGCGCGTCGCCGTGCACTTCCTTCCCGCTCTCGAGCGACGCGACGACTCGCGACCTGGCGTCCGTCCCGACCGAGACGACTTTCTCGCCGAGGCGGAACGTCGCGCCCCGCTGCCGCATGAAATAGCAGAGCGCGTCGATGAGCTCGCGGTCGACGAAATCGAGGACCGTCGGACGCTGCTCGACGAGTGTGACCTTGATGTTCAGCGCCGTCAGCATCGAGGCGTACTCGAGGCCGATGACTCCCGCGCCCACGACGATGAGCTCGCGGGGCATGCGCTCGACCTGACCCAGCTGGTCGGAATCGATGACGCGCTTCCCGTCCAGGGGAATCGCGGCGCTGTGCGCCGGCCGGGTGCCGCAGGCGATGAGGACGTGGTCCGCCTTCACCAGGACCGTGCCCTCGCTGTTCTCCACCTGCAGCGAGTGCGGATCCGCGAAGCATGCCGTCCCGTTGAAGGTGACGACCCCGTTGCGCTTGAGCTGCGCGCGAATGACCTCCAGCTCACGCGCCATCACCGTCTGGATCCGGAAGGACAGATCCGACATGGCGATCGAGTCCTTGAGCGAATAGTCGCGCCCGTAGAAGGAGCGCTGCTGAAACCCGCTGAGATAGAGGATCGCCTCGCGCAGCGTCTTGGAGGGGATCGTGCCCGTGTGGAGGCAGACGCCGCCGACCATCTCCTTGCGGTCGATGATCGCCACGCGCTTGCCGAGCTTGGCGGCCGCGATGGCGCCCTTCTGGCCGGCGGGACCCGAGCCGATGACGACGAGGTCGAAGCTCTGCGTGTCCATCGCGGAGACCGGCGCGGAGTCTATCCGAGCCGGCCGCGATCAGACCTGCTGCGCTTCGAGCGGGTAGTCGTGCGAAACCGGCGCGGCGGAGCCGCGGGAGAGCTCGAGCGCCGCGCGGCAGATCGCGAGCGGCCGGCTGGCCGCGCTGCCCGTCGCGGCGCCCCGCTGCGACGCCTTCCAGAGAACGCAGAAGTGCCTTCCGTCGAGCCACTGGACGCGGAAGGCGACACCCGCCTGCGCCAGACGCCACAGGAGAAGGTCGGCCGCCGCGTTCTCCGTCGAGTACGCCGGAACGCGCGGGCCGCGGTCCCCGAGAACTCCGGCAGCAATCTCACGATCGAGTCCCGGACCGGCGCAAGCGCCCATCGCAGCCTCCTGCTCATCGAAACGGATCGAATCACGCCGCCGTTTCGGTCGGATCGAAGACCGGGTGAAATTCCCGCGAGGGCCGGCGATAAGATTCCGTCGCCATGGCGAGCGAGCAGGCGCCCCGACCCCATCCTCCCCACGCCCCCCGCGAGGCCGATCCCAAGCCCGCGCGTCGGAAGCCCGCCGGCAAGCTTCGGCTCCCGCGCCGGCGCCCGCTGCGGGAAGGGATCGTGACGGCGTTCGCACGCGTGCTCGGGGTGACGCGGCGCACCGCGCGCTCGTCCGCCGAGGACCCGGTCTCCGCCGTGCACGAGTACCGCAAGTCGCTCCGCCGCGCCCGGGCCGTCGTCGCCCTGCTGCGCCCCGCGCTCGGCCGGCGGGCGGAGCGGGGACTCCGGCGGAAGCTGCGCGAGGCGTTCGAGGTCACCGGGCCCTTCCGCGACGCCGACGTGCTGCAGGCGACGCTCTCCGGGCTGCCCCCCGTCCCCGACGATGACCTGGCGCGGCACGCGATCGCCGTCTCGTTCGAGCTCGACCAGCACCGGTCGCGACGCGAAGCGTCGGAGGCGCTGGCACGCGGTCTCGCGTCGGTCGCGGCCCTGCCGGCCGTCCTCGACACGTGCCTCGAGCCAGCCTTCTCGGCGCACGATTTCGAGCGCGGGCTGATGCGCCTGCGCCGCCGAGAGCGCCGGGCCCTCGCGCGGGCGAAGGAGAGCCACGCCGTCGAGGACTTCCACGAGTGGCGCAAGCGACTGAAGGAGCTCCGATACGCCGTCGAGCTCGTGGCCTCGGCGGGTACGCCGGAGCTGCAGGCCCGGGAGAAGTCGCTCGGAAACCTCGCGCGCGACCTCGGAGACGTCACAGACTTGACGGTGCTCGCGCGCGAGATCGAGCGCCGACGCGACGAGGGCCTGGTCCCTCCGGCCCCGCACCTGCTCGCGACGATCGGCGAGCTCGCGGCCGGCGGCGCGGCGAAGCTCCTCGACCGCGGAGCCGAGCTCTTCGAAGACGATCCCAAGACCTTCGCCCGCCAGGTCCTCGCCGAGCGCGGCTAAACGGCCTTCGAAGCGGTGAAGGGCCTCCCCGACTACCACGTCCACACGTTCCGCTGCGGACACGCCGGAGGCGCCTCGCGCGATTTCGTCCGCCAGGCGATCGCGCGGGGGCTCTCCGAGATCGGGTTCACGGACCACATCCCGCTCTATTTCCTCCCGGCCGAGCTGCGCGATCCGAAGCTCGCGATGCGGGAGGACCAGTTCGACGATTACGTCGCGGAGGTCACCGCCCTCGCCGCGGAGTTCGCCGGGCGCATCCCCGTCCGCCTCGGCCTGGAGGCCGACTACGCCGAGGGGCACGAGGCGGCGCTCGCGGGATGGCTCGCGCGCGCCGACTGGGATCTCGTCCTCGGCTCGGTCCACTGGGTCGCGGGCGACTGGATCGACGCGCCCGAGTCTGCTTCGCGCCGCTTCGCCTCCGAGGGCACGGAGCGGCTGTACGCGGAGTACTACCGCCTCCTCGCGAAGGCCGCCCGCACCCGGCTCTTCGACGTCCTGACGCACTTCGACCTCCCGAAGAAGCACGGCCACCGCCCGGCGCGCGCGCTCGAGGAGGCGGAAGAGGAGGCGATCGCGGCCGCGCGCGATTCGGGCTGTGCCGTCGAGATCTCCTCGGCGGGGCTGCGCAAGCCCGTCGGCGAAGCCTATCCGGAGCCGCGGCTCCTGCGACGCCTCGTCGCGGCGGGCGTGCCCGTGACCTTCTCCTCGGACGCGCACGCGCCGGCCGAGGTGGGCTGGGGCTACGATCGCACGCTCGCGCTCGCGCGCGAATGCGGCGTCGCGACCTACGTCACGTTCGAGAGGCGGCGGAAGATTCGCCGCCCGCTCCCCGAATGAGCTCGCGCCCGAGCGCGGCGAAGAGATCCGCCGACGGGCGCCGCCGGCGGCGGTACGTCGCGTAGTCGACCTCGAAGAGCCCGAACCGGGGGTGCAGGCCCTCGAGCCACTCGAAGTTGTCGAGCAAGGACCAGTGGAAGTATCCGCGGACGTCGAGTCCCTTGCGGCGCGCGTGCGCGAGGACGAAGACGTGCTCGCGCAGGAAGTCCCGGCGAACCCGGTCGTCGCCCGTCGCGACCCCGTTCTCGGTCACGAGGATCGGGCGGCCGGCTTCGGCGGCCGCGGAGAGGACGCTCTCGAAACCTTCGGGATGGATCTCCCAGCCGGTCTGGGTGAGCCCGCGCCCCCTCGGGTCGCGATAGAAGAACTCGCCGATGCGGCCGGGCAGCCCGCGGAAGCGCAGATGCACGCGGCTGTAGTAGTTCACGCCGACGAAATCGTTCGCCTCCGGCAGACCGTCGACGCGGAAGACGGCGCGGCCTTCCCCCGGGAACGACCAGCGCACGCGGCCCGTGGCGAGGGCCTCGAGCAGCATCGTGTTGTAGAGCGCGCGGCCCTCCGACGTGAGGTGGCGATCCACCGCATGGCCCGGACGGTCCGGCGCAAAGTCGAGCATGTTGTGCGCGATGAGGGCCCGCGCGCCGGCGTCCCGCGCCCGGATCGCCGCCACGGCCTCGACGTGCGCCGTCAGCATGTGCTCGAGAGCCATCGCCGACCGCGCGAAGCTGCGGTGTCCCGGCGGAATGAGGCCGGCGAGGTAGCCGCCGAGGAGCAGCACGACCGGCTCGTTCAGCGTCACCCAGGTCCGCACCCGCGGCGAGAGCGCCTCCGCCACGCGGGCGGCGAAGCGGGCGAACCGTCCGACGCTCTCGCGGCTCTCCCATCCCCCGTCGCGCCAGAACCAGAGCGGATGCGTGTAGTGCGACAGCGTGACGACGGGCTCGACGCCGAGCCGCTCCAGCACCCCGACGCGGCGCCGCTCGAGCTCGAGCGCGCGCGCGTCGAACTCGCCCGGGCGCGGCTCGATCCGGCTCCACTCGACCGAGTAGCGATACGCGTTCGCGCCGATCGACGGGAGGAGGCGCAGATCCGCCTCCCAGCGCCGCCGATGGCCCGACCCCTCGCCGCACGGCGCGGCGTCCGGCTTCAGGCGGCCGCCGGCCTCCCAGGCCGTCCAGTCGTTCTCCGGGGCGCCTTCGATCTGATACGCGGAGGTGGCGACGCCCCAGAGAAACGTCACGGAGCGTTCGCGGCGGAAGGCTTCTAGGGCGTCAGCTCGGTCGCGTGGTGCTTCACCCACCGCGCTTCGGCGATGAAGATCGTGTCCTCGCAGATGTTCGTCGCGAGGTCGCCCACCCGCTCCAGGTTCTTGGAGATCGAGATGAGCTCGAGGCAGTAGGTGATGAGCGACGGGTGCTCCGCCATGTAGGTCAGGAGCTCGCGGATGATGGAGACGTTCTTCTCGTCGAGGATGTCGTCCTTCTTGATGACCTTCTTGGCGAGCTCGGCGTCGCGGTTGACGAAGGCATCGAGCGACTGCTTGAGCATCGACATCGCCACTTCCGCCATGTACGGAATGTCGATGAAGGGCTTGAACGGCCGCTGGCCGGAGAGGCGCTGCGCGCCTTCAGCGATGTTGACGGCGTGATCGCCGATGCGCTCGAGATCGTTGTTGATCTTCAGCGCCGCCACGAGGAATCGCAGGTCCACGGCGACCGGCTGCTGGAGGGCGAGGAGCTGCACCGCCTGCTCCTCCACCATCATCTCCATCCGGTCGACCTCCTCGTCGGAGGCGATCACTTCCTCCGCCTTTTTCTCGTCGGCCTCGATCAGTGCCTCGATGGCGTGCTGGATCTGCCGCTCGACTTCGCCGCCGAGAAGGATCAGGTTGCGCCGCAGCTCCTCGAGCTGCTCCGAAAAATGCTCTTTCACGATGCTCCCCCGCTCATGACATTTTGACGATCAGCCCCAGAGGGCTTCCGCCGAGAGGATTTCCAGATCTTTCTGATGGACTTTCTCCTCGCGCTCCGCCGGGATCGCGCGGAACGAGATCTTCCGGTCGAAGACGCGCTCGAAGAGGTCGGCCTTGTCGCGCGCGGCCGAGAGCTCCGGCTCGCAGTCCCCGCGGGCCGACGCCGTCACCTCGACGCGCCGCGAGCGGATGTCGATCTCGACGCCGGTCACGAGCTGCCGATGGCTCCGGTCGAGGCCGTCGGCGATGCGCACGATCGCGGCGAGCTTCTCGACGACCGGCCGCAGGTACGGATCGAGGCGCCGCCAGTTCTCGTGGCGCTCCTTCGGGCCGCCGCCCTTGTGGTACCGCGCGATCGAAGCGAGCACCTCCACCTCGTCCGACGAGAAACCCGTGAGGTCCCCGTGCGTGATGAGGTAGTAGGAGTGCCGCTGGTGCTTCGCGTATCCGATGTGGCAGCCGATGTCGTGCAAGAGCGCTCCGTACTGCAGCCACTCCCGCTCCGTCGCCGAGAGCTGGTGGAGCGGGTGGGCGTGGTCGAAGATCTCGAGCGCGAGGCGCGCCACATGGGCCGCATGCAGCACCTCGGCGTTGCCGCGCCGGAGCAGGCGGTCGATCGACCGGGCCCGCACGTCCCGGTCGAGGACCCGTTTCTGCCCCTGCCGGGCCACGTGGTCGAGGAGAATCCCCTCCCGGAGGCCGCGCTCGCCCACCACGACCGCCTTGGCGCCGCTCCGCTTCAGGATCCAGGCCAGAAGAGTCCCTCCCGGTACGGCGATGTCGCGGCGGCGCGGATCGAGGCCGGGGATGCGCAGTTTCTCGCGCGCCGTCGTCCGTCGCAGCAGACGATTCACCTTCCGCAGACCTTCGCGAGTCAGCGTCCGGTGGCCCGTGGGCGTCGCCTCGCGTCCCAGGACGGCCGCCTCGTGGACCAGGGAGAGCGACTGGATCGTGCCCGAAGAGCCGACGCACGTCTTGAAGCCGGTCTTGCGGACGGCATCGGTCGCGCGCTTGGCCACGGCGCGGATCGCCTTCTTGATCGCCTTGCGGTCGCGCTCGCTCGGCGGGTCGTCCCGCAGGTACTGATCCGCCAGGCGGACGACGCCGAGAGGGAGGCTCTCCGTCAACTTGACCCGGGAGCCTTCCGAGATGACGAATTCCGTCGAGCCGCCGCCGATGTCGATGAGGAAGAGGGGGTCGAAACGCGCCGGGAATTCGCTCCGCACGCCGAGGTTGATGAGGCGCGCCTCTTCCTCGCCCGAGACGACGTCGACCGTGACGCCCGTCCGGCGGCGGACGGCGTCGAGGAACGCCGCCGAGTTCGAAGCCTCCCGCACCGCGCAGGTCGCCACGGCCCGGACGAGCTCCGCCCCGGCCGCCTGGATCGAGCGAAGGAACTGCGCCACGGCATCCACCCCGGCCTCGATGGCCTCGTCCGAGAGGCGGCCCGTAGCCAGGGTCTCGCTGCCCAGGCGCACCAGGGACTTCTCGCGCGACATCACCTGCAGCGATCCGTCCTCCTCGACGGAGGCGATCAGCAGCTTGATGCTGTTGGTCCCGATGTCGATGGCGGCGAGCTGCCTCATCGTCGGGGGATTCTGAGACCGGGACGAGGGACCGCCCTGAAGGCGACGTGAATTCCGCTTGAAGGCGATTGCGTTTCCGATGTTCTTATAATAGCGCCCCGTGGCCCGCAACGCCTTCTGGGAAACGGAGAAGCGCCGCCTCAAGCAGGCGACGCGCGCGACCCGGCAGGATCAGCCGGGTGCGCCGGAAGAGCTCGGCGCGGTCCTGGCGCGCATCGGCGCCGCGGCGCGCGCGGTGGGCGATCGGCGGCTCGCGCGGCGCGCCCGGGGTCTCGCGCGCGGCGTCTCGCGCGTCCTCGCCTTCGATGCCGACCGCGCGATGCTCGCCCGCGTCGCGCGCCTCGGGCTGATCTCGCCGGAAACGGCCGCGGGGCTCGAGGCGCGCTGGGAAGAACGCGCGCGCGCGCGTCGCGAGAGCCTCCGAGGCGACGCGGCCCGCGGCGCGACTCGCGCCCTGCGCCACGCCTTGTCGCGACGGGCGAGGAAGAGCAACCGCGCCCTCGATTCCCGTCTCGACGAGGCCGCGCGGCGCGACGTCGAGAAGCTCTGGCCGGCCCGCGGCGCCAAGGCCGACCGCGATCTCAGCCGCTACCGAAAGCTCTGCCGGCGTTCGCGGGAGCTCGCGCTCGCGCGGGCCGCGTCCGGAGTGCCGTCCGAGGCCGCCGAGGCCGATCAGGCCGCCGAGCTGGCGCTCGAGCGCTGGCACGCGGCGCGCCGGTTCGAGCGCCGTCTCGGGCGCGAGCGGAAGGACGCGGAAGTCCGCGGCTCGGTGGTGCTCGCCTCCGAGATCGACCGGCTGCTCGCCGCGCTTGAAGGCGCCGTGGCCGGCGCGCGGCGTCTCGCCCTCGAAGAGGTGACGCGCGCCACCGCGAACGTCGTCTCCTTCGAGCGCCGCAGCGCGTAACACGCCTCGCTAGGGCCGGATCGGCCCCTCGGGCAGCGACGGCGCCAGGAACCAGTTCTCGTTCGCCTTCGGCGCGAGCACGCCCTTCCGCTTTGCGTCCTCGATCAGGAGATCCCGCAGGCTCTCGCGCGACTCGGAGACGCGCGGGCAGGATCTCCACACGGCGTAGCCGCCTCCTCCCGACGCCCGATAGGAATTGATCGCGACGAGAAACGTGTCGTCGTCGGCGACGTCGCGCCCGTCGCGCCGCAGGAAGAGGAGCCGCTGCCCTTCCGGCCGCGTCGGATCGAGCGCGTACTCCGCGCCGTCCATCGAGTCGCAGTTGTAGCCCCAGACCGCGGGATTGCGGCGCCATGCGACGCCGTCGCGGACGGGCTCGAGCCCCGAGAAGCAGAGGGCCGCTCTCTCGAGCGCCTGACGGACCTGGCGTCCCGTCGCGCGGACGGTCACGAGCGTGTTCTCGTACGGATAGAAGGACCAGATCTGCCGGACTGTCAGATCTCCCGCCGGCCAGTTCGGCAGCATTCCCGGCAGGAGTGACGCGAACGAGAGGTCCGCCTTTCCCCTCTCCCGCTGCAGCGCGTGCAGCCAGTCGAGGAGCGCCGTGTCCTCGGTCCGCGCGAATCGCGCCGAGAGGGGCGCCGCGAGGCGCGCCACGGACGTGCCGAGCGCCGCCATCGCCGCGTCGTGCGACGGCGCGGCAAGCGCCAGGATCTCGGGATCCGCCCCGACGGATTTCATCGGCAGGTTGTGCCCGCGGATCTCGGCCACCGCCCAGCGCCCTCCCGCGCGTGCGAGCGTCACGTCGAAGCGCGTCAGCGTGTTCCCGAACCGCCCGGGCTGCGACACCCACGCGCCGCCGAGCTTTCGCGGGTCGATGACGACGTGCGTGTGGCCCGTCAGTAGGAGGTCGATGCCCGGAACGGTGGTCGCGAGCGCGTACGCCTGGTTCTCCTCGCCGGAGCCGCGGTCGGCGCCCGTCTCGAGATCCCGCTCGAAGCCTTCATGGACGATGACGACGACGAGGTCGCAGCGCTCGCGCCCGCGCAGCACCGGCACGAGCTTCGCGGCGGCCTCCACGGAATCCGTGAACCGCAGGCCGCCGAGGCGCGCCGGGGCTTCCCAGGACGCGACGTTCGGCGTCGTGAGGCCCAGGATCCCCACGCGTACGCCGCCGGCGGTCGCGACCTTGTAGGGCTCGAAGGCCCGCCGGCCTCCGTCCTCGATGTTTCCCGACAGGAACGGAAACCGGGCCTCGCGGCGCGAGCGCTCGAGCCGCTCCCGGCCGAAGTCGAACTCGTGGTTGCCGACGGCCATCGCGTCGTAGCCGACGCGGTTCATCGCGGCGATGATGGGATCGGGCCCGGTGGCTCCCGGCGCGAACGCGATCGCCTGCTCGGGAGAGCCCTCGATCGCGTCGCCCGAATCGAGGAGGAGCGTCGGCCGGCCCTCCGCTCGGATCGTCCGGGCGGCGGCGGCGATCCGGGCCAGACCCTCGCCGTAGTCCTTGTCCGCGAGCGCGTCCTGGGGGTGCACGCGGCCG
The DNA here is from genome assembly GCA_035498835.1 of Thermoanaerobaculia bacterium. Taxonomy (GTDB): domain Bacteria; phylum Acidobacteriota; class Thermoanaerobaculia; order UBA5066; family Gp7-AA6; genus DATBFU01. The sequence goes on along the minus strand of DATJZU010000127.1, from coordinate 5,164 downwards.
TGCAGGTCCGAGGTGTGGAGGATCGTCAGCGTGACCGTCGCCGGCGCGGCGGCGAGCGGAGACGCCGAAAGGAGGAAACCCGCGAGGAGAAGTGCCTTCGCCCGGCCCAGGATCCGCTTCATCACTTTGGCGACGCACTCTAGCAGGCTGCTGAAAAATGGATGCGGGCGTCGGGTCCGGCATTTTGCATCCGGCGCCCGTTCGATGACGTTGCCCGCACGTCCTTCATCTCTTCTGCGCGGCGCCTGCAAAATGCCGTCCCCCCTTCGGGTTACGGCGGCGCGGGGCCATCTCCGTCGTCATCGCTCCTCGCCGATGCGATGGCATCGACGTCGTCGCGCTTCCTCGGATCTGACCCCGCGGCGCTCGCAACGCCTTCCCACACCATTCTTCAGCAACCTGCTAGCGGAAATAGAATCGGCCCGCGTGAAAGCCTCCGACCGGCCCATCCTGCCCGCGCGCGGCCCGCGCCGCCCGCCCCGCGAGACGTTCGAGGAGAAGAAGAAGCGCGCGGCGAAGATTCTGCAGCGGCTCGCGCGAGCCTACCCGGACGCCCACACCGCGCTCGATTTCCGGAGCCCGCTGGAGCTCCTCGTCGCGACGATCCTCTCGGCCCAGTGCACGGATGCGCGCGTCAACATGGTCACGCCGGCTCTCTTCCAGAAGTACCGCACCGCGGCCGACTACGCGCGCGCGAAGCCGGGCGAGCTCGAGCGCGACATCCGCCAGACGGGCTTCTTCAACGCGAAGGCGCGGAGCCTGCGGCGCGCGGGCGCCGCGATCGCGGCGGAGCACGGCGGGCAGGTGCCCGACACGATGGAGGAGCTCCTCGCGCTGCCCGGTGTCGGACGCAAGACCGCCAACGTCATTCTCGGCAACGCCTTCGGCAAGGACGAAGGCTTCGTGGTCGACACCCACGTCGGGCGCCTCTCGCGGCGAATGGGGCTCACGAAGGAAACCGACCCGGTCAAGGTGGAGAACGACCTCAACGCCCTCGTGCCGAAGGGAAAACGAACGCTGGCGGCGCACCGGCTGATCTTCCACGGCCGCCGCGTCTGCCAGGCGCGCAAGCCGGCCTGCGAGAGCTGCCCGGTGCTCCCGCTCTGTCCCCGGGTTGGCGTCGGTTGAGCCGTCAAGTCGTCGTTCGGTCGATCGGTTGAAGATCTACCTCTCCGGCGCCATCGAGCACAGCCCCGACGGCGGGAGAGACTGGCGCCGCGGGCTCGCCCGCCGCCTCGAGGAGCTCGGCCACGAGGTGTACGACCCGGCGGCCGACGAGCGCAAGAACCTGACCGACGAGGAGCTCCGCGAGTTCCGGGGCTGGAAGGCGACCGACCCGGAACGGTTTCGGGAGGCGGTCCGCAAGATCGTTGCCTGGGACCTCGGGCGCATCGAGACTGAGACCGAAGCCGTGGCCGCCTTTTGGGACGGCGCGGCCGCGCGGGGCGGCGGGACCGCGGCCGAGATCACGCTCGCCTTCCGCCGGGGCATTCCGGTCTATCTGGTCCTCGGCATGCCGCGGACCGAGGCGTCGGGGTGGGTCCTGGCGTGCGCGGACCGGGTCTTCGACAATCTCGAGGACCTGTGCGGATTCCTCGCCACGACTGAGGACTGAGGACTGCGGACTCATGTTTCTTGAGTCCTCAGTCCCTAGTCCACAGTCCTCAGTCCCACGCCTCCGTGGTGTGCCCTCAGTCATGTAATATCCGCCCCCCCGTATGGCACTGGTCAAGACGCAGCTCGGATGGATCGAGGTGATCTGCGGGAGCATGTTCTCCGGCAAGAGCGAGGAGCTCATCCGGAGGCTGCGCCGCGCTCTCATCGCGAAGCAGCGCGTGCAGGTCTTCAAGCCCGCGATCGACTCGCGCTTCGGCGTCGAGGAGATCGTCTCCCACAGCGAGATGCGGCTGCCGTCCATCGCCGTTCCCTCGAGCGCCGAGCTGCTCGCGCGGCTCGACCCCCGCTCCGAGGTCGTCGGCATCGACGAGGCGCAGTTCTTCGACCCGGGACTCGTCGAGGCCTGCCAGCGAATGGCGGATCAGGGCAAGCGCGTCATCGTGGCCGGGCTCGACAAAGATTTCCGAGGGGCGCCGTTCGAGCCGGTGCCGGCCCTGATGGCGATCGCCGAGGACGTCACGAAGACGCTGGCGATCTGCATGCGCTGCGGCGCGCCGGCCAACAACACCCAACGTCTGGTTTCCAGCGGCGAACGCGTCGTCGTGGGCGCGCAGGGCGTTTACGAGGCGCGCTGCCGGCGCTGTTTCGAGCCTCCCCCGCCGGGCTGAAGCCCCGGACGGAGTCGGGCCGCGGAAAGGCCCGAACGCGCGCGATTTCGGCACTCCAGGAGTTTTCCGAAGACGCGGCGGAAAACCCTGTCGAAATGCCTGCGGAAAGCGGTCAAAAAAGGCCGAACCGAGCGGTCCTCGAGCGAATTGCACCGACTCCTGTGCGAACGGACAAGAGCCTTTGCCATGAGCGATTTAGACTCTTGCGCCGGAGTTTCGCTCGGAAAGACATAACGGAACTTCCTGCCCCGGCGCGATTTCCACACGGGCAACCGCTTCCGGGATCAGCACTTAAGCCCCCGTTAACCGCTCGGCCGGTGCTCTCCGTAGACGGTCTTCAGGCCTGAAACGATCTCGCCGAGCGTGGCTCCGGACTCGACGGCCTCGACGATCGCGGGCATGAGATTGCGGTCTTCCGATGCGTCTCGTCCGACGCGCGCGAGCGCCCCCCGCGCCTTCGTCGCGTCGCGCGCCGCCCGAAACGCGGCCAGCCGCCCGACCTGCTCCCGCTCGATCGAAGGATCGACGGAAAGGAGCGCGGGCCGCTCGCCCTCGTCCTCGCGATAGGCGTTGACGCCGACGACGATCCGCCGGCCGTCCTCGATCTCTTTCTGCGCGGCAAAGGCGGCATCCTCGATCTCGCGCGCCAGGAAACCGCTCTCGATCGCCGCGACGGCGCCGCCCAGGCCGTCGATCTTCGCGATCAGGGCGCGCGCGCGGGCGCGGATCTCGTCGGTCCAGGCCTCGACCATCGCGGAGCCGCCGAGCGGATCGGCCACGTCGGCGACGCCGGTCTCCAACGCCAGGACCTGCTGCGTGCGCAGGGCGAGCCGGGCGGAGCGCTCGGTCGGCAGCGCGAGCGCCTCGTCGAAGGAGTTCGTGTGGAGCGACTGCGCGCCGCCGAGAATCGCCGCGAGCGCCTGGTACGCCACGCGCACGACGTTGACGTCGGCCTGCTGCGCCGTCAGCGTCGAGCCGGCGGTCTGGGCGTGGAAACGCAGGCGCCAGGAACGCGGATCCTTCGCGCCGAAGCGTTCGCGCGCGATCTCCGCCCACAACGACCGGGCGGCGCGAAACTTGGCGATCTCCTCGAAGAAGTTCGAATGCGCATTGAAGAAGAAGGAGAGGCGCGGGGCGAAGTCGTCGATCGCGAGGCCGCGCGCGAGGGCCGCCTCGACGTAGGCGATCGCGTTGGCGAGCGTGAAGGCGACCTCCTGGACCGCCGTCGCCCCCGCCTCGCGGATGTGGTACCCCGAGATCGAGATCGTGTTCCAGCGCGGCGCCTGCCGCCCGCAGAACTCGAAGATGTCGGTCGTGAGCTTCAACGAGGCGCGCGGCGGAAAGATGTAGGTCCCGCGGGCCGCGTACTCCTTGAGGAGGTCGTTCTGGATCGTGCCGGAGAGCTGGTCCCACGCGACCCCGCGCTCGCGGGCGACGGCGAGGAGCATCGCGAGCAGGATCGCCGCCGTCGAGTTGATCGTCATCGAAATGGACACTTCCGAGAGCGGCAAGCCGTCCGTCAGGACCCGCATGTCGTCGAGCGTCGCGATCGCGACCCCCACCTTCCCGACCTCGCCCCGCGCGACCGGGTCGTCGGAGTCGTACCCCATCTGCGTGGGCAGGTCGAAGGCGACCGAGAGGCCGGTCTGCCCCTGCGAGAGGAGGTACCGGTAGCGGCGATTGGACTCCCGGGCGCTCCCGAAGCCGGCGTACTGGCGCATCGTCCAGTAGCGGCGCCGGTACATGTCCTCCGAGATCCCGCGCGTGAACGGGTACTGGCCGGGGGGAGGGTCGCCGTAGTACGGGAGCACCGGGATCCCGGAGCTCGTCTCCCCCGGAACCTCCGGTCGCGCCGGCTTTTCCGCGGCGCCGGGCTCTTTGGGCTTGGCCGGCACGGCGACGATTCTGGCACAGGCGGCCTTCGCCGCCCGGAAGTGCCAGCCGACCGGGGCTAAAATAGAGGTCACAGGACACGAAATTTTGACGTCGAGACTGACAGGCCGGCTGGAGGTCTTCGGCTTTGCCGACCTCCTGCAGTGGATGGAGCTCAATCGCCGGACGGGGCGGTTGACGCTCGAGCACGGCCGCGACCGCCGCGTGCTCGACTGGCGCGAGGGCCAGATCGTGTACGTGTCGGGCTCGCAGCCGCGGCACCGGCTCGGCGTCCACCTCCTCCGAAGCGGCGCCCTGCCGGCCGCCACGCTCTACGAGCTGCTCGCCCGGAACTTCACGAGCCAGGAGAACCTGACGCGGCTGATCCTCGACGCGGGCTTCGACACGCTCGATGGTTTGTCGCTGCGGGTCGAGGAGCTCGCCCGCAAGCTCCTGTTCGAGACCTTCGAGTGGAAGGAAGCGCGGTTCGAGTACGACCCCGAGTTCCGCGTGCAGCCGATCCTCCGCATCGGGCTGTCGCTCCGCGGACAGGCGCTCGCGTTCGAAGGCGTCAAGGCGCTCGACGACAACACGCGCCGACGCCGCCGGGGCGCGGGCGCCGCGGCACCCGAGCCGCCGACGCTCCCCTTCGAGGCCTCCGAGGCGGATGACCGCTTCTGGGACGTCCTCGAGCGGCTCGGAACGCCGCTCGAGCCCGAAGAAGCGCGCGCCTCGCACCGGCAGTTCGTCGAGTTCACGCGGCGGCTGCGCGAGCGCGTGGCCCGCCACGTCGTCATGCATCCGATCCACGAAGACACGGCGCAGCTCCTCCAGCAGATCCTCCGCAAGTCGCCGATCGACGTCTCGGCCGTCATCCCCGTGGCGGCGCTCGATCCCTATCTGACGCTCGACCTGCTCATCCTCGCCAATGCCCTCTCGATCGACCGGGACAACTCCGTCGGAACGGCGCCCGACGCCATCCATCGCGTGGGCGCGCGGGCCGTCAC
>DATJZU010000126.1:0-6329 GCA_035498835.1 Thermoanaerobaculia bacterium | reverse complement strand
CTAGCTGATCAGTTTCGCGATCGTGAACGCCGCCGCCGCGGCGATGCCGCCGACGAGCGCGGTCTGCCAGGCGCTCCGCCACGGCCTCTTCACCGTGAAACGGCCCTTCACGTAGCCGAAGACCAGGAGCGCGAGCAGCGTCAGCACCACCGAGCCGATGAGCGCCGTCTGCATCGGATGCAGGAAGAAGTACGGCGACAGCGGGATCAAACCGCCCGCGACGTACGAGAGAGCGATCGTCAGCGCGCTCGATCGGGCGCGGCGCGGGTCCGGCTTCTCCAGCCCCAGCTCGAAGCGCATCATGAAATCCACCCACCGCTTGCGGTCCCGCCGCAGGGCGTGCGCCGCCTCGACCGCGCTCTTGTGAGGCAAACCGTACTCCTCGAAGACCTCGACGACCTCGCGGGTCTCCTCGGCCGGCATCTCGATGGTCTCCCGGTCCTCGCGCGCGAGCTCGGAGGCGTAGTGCTCGGCGTCGGTGCGCGCCGCGAGATACCCGCCCAGGCCCATCGCGATCGACCCCGCCGCGATCTCGGCGAACCCCGCCGTGATGACGACGCGCGTCGAATCGACGGCGCCCGAAAGACCGGCCGCGAGCGCGAACGGGACGGTCAGGCCGTCGGACATCCCGATCACGATGTCCCGGATGCGCTCGGAGGCGGTGAAGTGTTTCTCGACGTGCGGCGTCTGCGGCATGGTCGTCCCTGCTAGCAGGCTGCTGAAAAATGGATGCGGGCGTCGGGTCCGGCATTTTGCATCCGGCGCCCCTTGGAGGACGTTTCTCGCACGTCTTTCATCTCTCCTCCCCGGGCGCCGGCAAAATGCCGTCCCCCCTTCGGGTTACGGCGGCGCGGGGCCATCTCCGTCGTCATCGCTCCTCACCGATGCGAAGGCATCGACGTCGTCGCGCCTCCTCGGATCTGGCCCCACGGCGCTCGTAACGCCATCCCACACCCTTTTTCCGCAACCTGCTAGTTGACCGTCTCGTCCTCGTCCTCGTCGGCACCGGACGGCGAGGCCGAGGCGTGGTGGTGGACCATCCGCCATGCGCCGCCGCGCCGAAGGAACACGTTGGTGGCCTGCATCCGCGCCGCGGCCTCGTCTTCTCCCAGTCCGAACGGCCGCAGGACCTCGACGCACACGACCCACGCGAGATCGCCGAGGATCGCGATGCGGACGTCTTCGCATCCGACCGTCCAGGCGCGCGAGTTGGCGAAGATGTTTTCCCAGGACCGCCGCACCTCCGGCCAGCCGTCGAGACGATGCCAGCCCGGATGCACGCACGTCACCGGATCCTCGTGCGACCAGATCGCCTCCATGCGCGGGAGATTGCGCGCCTGGAGCGCGGAATAGAAGGCGAGATTTGCGGCGGCGACCGCCGCTTCCTCGGGTGACGGCATGGGTGTCGCGGGATTCTATCCGGCGGGCGGGACTCCCTTGCCGATGTCGCGCGGAAACCTGTCGAGGTCCACGTTGCCGCCCGACACGAGCGCGGCGACCGTCATGCCGTCCGGCGCGCGCCACTTCCCGAAGAGGAGGGCCGCGGTCGCGGCGGCTCCCCCGCCCTCGGCGTAGAGCTTCGCGCGCGTCGCGAGGAGTCCCATCGCGGCGAGGATCTCTTCCTCGGAGACGCCCACGACTTCGTCCACCGCCTCCTTCGCGATCTCGAGCGGCAGCGCGCCGACGAAGGGAGGCGTGAGGCCGTCGGCGATCGTCGCCGGACGCGGCGCGGGCACCGGCTTCCCCGCCGCGAGCGCCGGGGCGAGGCCCGGGCCCGCCGCCAGCTCGACCGCGACGATTCGCGCGGAAGGCCGCAGCTGCCGGACCGCCGACGTCACGCCGCCGAGAAGCCCGCCGCCACCCACCGGAATCACGACGGCGGCGACCTCGGGAAGATCCTCCACGATCTCGAGACCCGCCGTCCCCGCGCCGGCCAGAACGACGGGGTCGTCGAAGGGGTGCACGAAGGTCAGCCCGCGGGCCTGGCGCACCTCGTTGAGCTTGTCGAAGAGCGTCGGACGGTCGGCATGGAAGACGATCTCGGCGCCGTAGCCCCGAACGGCTTCGATCTTCGAGCGCGGCGCGTCGTTCGGCATGACGACCGTCGCCGACGCGCCCGCCGTCCGCGCCGCCCAGGCCACGGCCTGCGCGTGATTGCCGGCCGAGACCGTCACGAGACCTCGCGCACGCTCCTCGGGCGACAGCGACAGGATCTTGTTCAGCGCACCGCGCGGCTTGAAGGAGCCGGTCTTCTGGAAGCTCTCGCACTTGAGGAAGAGCCGCGCGCCGCCCGCCATCGCGCCGAGCGTCCGGGACGAGAAGATCGGCGTCCGGTGAACATAGGCGCCGATGCGGGATGCCGCGGCGCGGATGTCGTCGATCGGGATCATCGCGGGGCGCGAGCTTATCCCCCTTGGCGGCGGGATAATCCGCCCCTCGAGGAGGAACGCATGTCCCGCATTCGCCGCCGCGCTCTCCGTTTCGCCGCCCTCGCCGTGTCGGTGCTCGCGCTCTCCGGCGCCGCGCCGGCTCCGCCTCCCATCTCCGGCGCCGGCCAGACCGTCGCCCGCATCTGGCGGGGACGCACGCTCGCCGCGAAGGCCGACGAGTACGAGGCCTATCTCTTCGCCTCCGGCATCAGGCGCGTGCGCGCGACGCCCGGCAACCTCGGCGTGACGGTGCTCCGGCGCGCCGAAGGCGATCAGACGGAGTTCCTCGTCATCTCGATCTGGGAGTCGCTCGACGCCGTGAAGCGATTCGCCGGCGCTGACTACGAGAAGGCCGTCATCCTCGACCGCGACCGCGAATACCTGGTCGAGGTCGAGCCGACGGTGCGGCACTACGCCGTGGAGAAAGAGGAGCGGAGGTAGGGGCGGCCCTTGTGGCCGCCCGGAAGCAACGGGCGGGGGCGCACCGAGCGCTCGCAGAGCGCGACAAGCGCCGCGCGCGCCGAGCGCTCGCCCCCGCCTCTACGGCGTGCCGGGCGTCTTCCGCCGCTTCGCCCGGATCACCACGCCGATCTCGTCGTTTCGGGGATTGACGAAATCGAGGCGGATCCGCCCGTCGTCGGTCGTCGAGACGCGGGCCGGCACGGCGCTCGCCGTCAGGTACCACCCCGCCGGCAGCACCACGGCATTGCGCGGCCGACCGAAGCTGCGATCGAAGACGAGCTCGTCGCCTTCGAGCCGATAGCTCTTCTCGTCCGTGTAGGTTTCGGAGATCCGCAGACGCACCGAGTGCCCCGGCGCGACCGGCGGATACCGGATGACGACGACCTCGGAATCGGGCGTCACGGGCTCTTCGATGTCGAGGCCGGCCCGCGTGATCTCCTCGCCCCGCAGCGTCTGCGCCGCGAGCCTTTCGCCCGTGTCAAGGATCATCGCCGCCGGGTTCGAGGCGCGGCTTCCCTTGCGCACGACGTTCAGGTACTTGTCGGCGCCAGGCCTCGATTCCGTGTAGTCGTGGTACAGGTCGAAGGAGTGCGTCTCGGGCTGCTGGAGGAAATAGACGATGTCGCGGTCCTGGTGCGCGCGCTCGTCCAGACGCTCGTCGCGCGCCTTCGTCTGCCCGGCGGCGAACGCCGCGAGGACGAGACATCCGGCCGCGGCGAGAACAGCACTCTTCACGACGGCAGCTTCCGCGCCCGAATCGTGAGCGGCGCCTCGGCCGGGCCCGCGTTCATGAAGCTGATGAAGATCCGTCCGCCCGCGTCTGTAAGGACCTGCGACGGCACGTTGCAGGACAGGAGCTCGTAGCCGGCGGGGAGCACGACGCTGTTTCGCGGAATGCTCAGGCTCCGCGTGAAGACGATCTCGCCACTCCTGCCTTCCGCGAAATAGCTCTTCGGGTCCTTGTACGTCTTCTCGATCAGCAGACGCACCTGCCCGCCGCCGGGCGGCACCGGCCGCGGCAGATGGATTCGGATGTAGTCGGTGCCGGCCTCCGCGTCGGCAAGGCCCTCGCGCCGCGCCTCGTCGGTCGACACGACCTCGAACCGGAGGTCCTCTCCGGTCATCCGATCCGTGACGCGTTCCCCGCTCGCGACGCTGCCCTTCCGGATCGGGTTGAAGTACAGCGTCGCGCCGGGCGCGATCGCGGTGACCTCATAGAGGATGTGAAACTGTGCCGTCTCCGGCGCGAGGAGCTCGTAGCGCGTGTACTCATCGGCCTCGACGGGCGGTCCGGGCGGCGCCGGCGTGGAGGATGGCGCCGGCGCGAGCGTCGACGCCGCGCAGCCGAGCGCCAGGGCCACCGCCAGAGCCATCCCGAGACGCATGAACGTTTCCGCAGTATATCGGCGCGCATAGAATCGCGCCGACCCGATGAAGTCCTCGCTCGCCGCCGCTCTCGCACTGCTGCCGCTCGCGGCCGCCGGCCAGCAGGAGCCCACGCAGGCGAAGCCGCGCGTCGAGACGCTCCGTCCCGAGATCGTCGGCCAGCACGGCATCGTCGCCGCGGGACGGCACTACACCGTCGAGGCCGGAATCCGCATCCTCCACGCCGGCGGGAACGCCGTGGACGCGGGGGTCGCGTCCGTCTTCGCCGCTTCCGTCGTCGAGATCTCCCACTTCGGGTTCGGCGGCGAGTGCCCCACGATGATCTACGACGCGAAGACGAAGAAGGTCGTCGTCGTCAACGGCCAGGGCCCGGCGCCGAAGGCCGCCTCGCGCGCGCTCTTCGAGGGGAAGGGCATGGTGGACGGCAACGGCCCCCTCGGCGCGACGATTCCGGCGGTCATGGACACGCTCGCGATCGCGCTCTCGGAGTTCGGGACGATGCGGCTCGAGGACGTCATGGCACCGGCGATCGAGCTCGCCGACGGATTCCCGATGTACGCGTTCCTCCACGACCTCATGGTCAAGGAGCGCGCCGCGACGGAGAAATGGGAGTGGTCGAAGACGACCTACTATCCGGGCGGCCGCGTCGCCGAAGTCGGCGAGATCTTCCGGCAGCCGAACCTCGCGCGCACGCTGCGGGCGATCGTCGCGGCCGAGCGGGCCGAGTTCGAGAAGACGCACAACCGAGGGCGCGCCATCCGCTCCGGGCGCGACGCGTTCTACACGGGAGACATCGCGCGGCGGATCGTGGCGGCGGACCGCGAAGCCGGAGGCGTCTTCGCATACGAGGATCTCGCCGGCTACCGCGGCCGGATCGAGGAACCTGTGGCGACGTCGTTCCGCGGATTCGACGTCTTCAAGGCGGGCCCGTGGGACCAGGGCCCGGTGCTCCTCCAGACCCTGAATCTCCTCGACGGCGTGGATCTCGAGGCGATGGGCCCGTCGTCGCCCGACTACGTCCATTGGGTGCACGAAGCCATCAAGCTCGCCTACGCGGACCGCAACGCCTACTACGGAGATCCCGATTTCGTGAAGGTCCCGATCCGCGGCCTCCTGTCGAAGGAGTACGCGGCGTCGCGGCGCGCGCTCATCGGACCCACGGCCTCCCTCGCGCACCGGCCGGGAGATCCGTTCGCCTTCGATCCCGGCGTGCCGAGACCCGCGGTCGCGTACGTCCCGCATGCCCAGCCCGCGGCGGACGCGAAGAGCAAGATCGGCGACACGACGGCGGTCGAAGTCGCGGATGCCGAGGGCAACCTCTTCTCTTCGACGCCCAGCTCCGGCTGGATCCTCGGCGGCGCCTTCATCGCGGGAGACACCGGCGTGCCGCTCTCAAACCGCATGCAGGTCTTCGACCTCGACCCGGCGAGCCCGAACACGCTCGTCGGCGGCAAGCGGCCGCGCACGACGCTGACGCCCACGATCGTCCTGAAGGACGGCAAGCCGTTCCTCGCGATCTCGACGCCGGGCGGCGACAGCCAAGACCAGCAGATCCTGAACGTTCTCCTGAACCTGCTCGTGTTTCACATGGGGCTCCAGGAGGCGATCGAGGCACCGCGGTTCAATTCGCTCCACCCGTTCTCCTCCTTCGACGACCACCGCAGCGAGCCGGGCGTGCTCCAGATCGAGAGCCGCTTCCCCGCCGCGACGCTCGACGAGCTGAAGCGACGCGGGCACGTCCTCCGCGTCCTCGAGCCGTACGGCATGGCGACCGGCGTCGTCGCCGCGGGGGTGGATCCGCGGTCCGGGACGCTGCGCGGCGGCGCGGACGTTCGCCGCGAGCGCTACGCCTTCGGATGGTGAGCGGCCGCGCGACGGGCGGCCCCGCCGTGACGCTCGAGACGCTGCGCCCGGGCGACTGGGAGGACGTCCGGCGCATCTTCCTCGAGGGGATCGCGACCGGAAACGCCACGTTCGAGACGGGCGCCCCGTCGTGGGAGAGCTGGGACGCCGACCATCTCCCGGCGCCGCGCCTGGCCGCGCGCGAAGGCG
>DATJZU010000125.1:0-48241 GCA_035498835.1 Thermoanaerobaculia bacterium | reverse complement strand
CGACACGCTCGGGATCATCTTCCACGACGCGAAATGAAAAGAATCGTGATCCTCGGACGCCATGAGAGATAGACTCCGCGCGGATCCGGCGATGCTCGAACGGCGCAAGGCTCTGGACGTTCCTCCCGACGCGCGGCGCGTGAGGGACCGGATCGCGTTCCGGCGTCAGAGCGACGCGCCACCGGAAGTCCTCCCGCGATTCCAGCGCTGGTGGGAGGCGCTCTGCCGGCAACACGGCCTGCGGCCGGGCGACGAGACGGCCGAGGATTTCGGCGCGCACGTCGGCGAGCTCGTCCGTAACGGCCTCGAAGCCGGCGACCGCGTGCTCGTCGGCGCGTCGGTATCGCGCCGAGGTCTCGCGGCGATGATCCAGGACGACGGGCCGGGACTGTCCGACGCGCTCGAGGCGCGGCCGCTGTCGCTCGGGCCGGGCGGCGACCTCGGCGGCACGATCGCGTTCGCCGACGAGATCAAGATCGAGTCGCGCGGCCGCGTGTACTGGAAGACGGCCGTCGGGATGCGCGCGGCGGGGTCCGACACCTCGCGGCCGGGCACGCGCATCTTCCTGCGCAAGTCGCTGTTCTCGTTCCGCGGCGGCCACTGAGCCGGCCCCTCCGGCGTTGCCGCCCGAGATCGAGACCGCTCGCTTCTCGTTCGCGCCGCGCGGCCCCTATTCGCTCGCGGCGACGGCCGAGCGATTCACGCGCTGGCCGGAAGTCGTGGACCGTTTCGACGGGGCGACGTACCGGCGCCTTCTGCCGATCGGACGCCGGGGCGTGCTCCTCGAGGCGCGGCAGCTCGGGACCGTTGCGCGCGCCCGCCTCGCCGTCCGCCTGACCGGCCCCGGCGCGCGGAGCCCGGAGGCGCGCGCCGCCGCGGAGCGGGTCGTCGCGATCGGCCTCGGCGCCGCGCTCGACACGCGGCCTTTCGACCGGGCGTTCCGGAGCGACCGGCTGCTCGGCGGCGCGCTGGCGCACGCGCGCGGCCTGCGAATCGCCGGCGCGGCATCGTTGTTCGAGGCGGCCGTCACGGCCGTCCTGGCGCAGCAGGTCAACCTGGTCTTCGCCTACGACATCCGGCGCGAGCTTTCGCTCGCCTTCGGACGCCGCGCGCGGCGCGGGCGGCAGACCTTCGTCGCGTTTCCCGAGCCCCGACGGATCGCGCGGCTGGCGCCGCGTTCGCTGCGGCGCTTCCGGCTCTCGCGGGCGAAGGCGGGCGCGCTCGTGAGGCTGGCGCGCGCGTTCGCCGGCGGCCGGCTCTCCGAGGCCGCGCTCGAGCCCCTCTCCGACGAGGAGGCGATCGAGCGGCTCACCGCCATCAAGGGCGTGGGACGCTGGACCGCGGAAATCGCCCTGCTGCGCGGGCTCGGTCGGGCCGACGTCTTTCCCGGCGGCGACCTCGGCGTTGTGAAGTACGTCGCGATGGAACTTCTCGGCCACCGCACCCGCGTCGGCGAAGTCCGGATGCGCCGCTTCGCCGAGCGCTGGCGGCCCTACCGGGGACTGGCTCTGGCGTACGCCTATGCGGAGATCGCCAGGAGGAGACGACTGAGAAGCGCGACGGAGGACTGAGGACTCGGGACTGAGGACTCTGCTGGCTCAAGCCACCGGAGTCCTCGGTCCCAGTGTCGTCAGTGCGCGGCCTGGCCGCCGGGCTGCTCCGGTACCCCGAAGTGCAGCCGGCCTTCCTGCAGCGACCCGTTGCGCAGGGTCACCGCGAGGGCCTCAGCGAGCGTGTCGACGGGCGTCATCTCGATCATGTCGCGGACTTCCTTCGACAGATCCTCGAGGTCCGGCTCGTTCTCCCGCGGGATCACGAACGTCGTGATGCCCGCCCGCACGGCGCCGAGGATCTTCTCTTTGAGGCCGCCGATCGGCAGCACGCGACCCGAGATCGTGACCTCGCCGGTCATCGCGACGTCGTTGCGCACCGGGCGCTTCGACAAGGCGGAGACGACGGCGGAGGCCATCGCGATGCCGGCGGACGGACCGTCCTTGGGGATCGCGCCGGCCGGAACGTGGATGTGCAGGTCGCGCTCGAAGTCGCGCTCGTCGATGCCGAGCCACGCGGCGTGAGACCGCGCGTATGTCCAGGCGGCGCGCGCCGACTCCTTCATGACGTCGCCGAGCTGTCCCGTCAGGATGAGGTCGCCCTTGCCCCGCATCAGTGAGGCCTCGACGAACATGATGTCGCCGCCGGCCGGCGTGTAGTACATGCCGGTCGCGACGCCGACCTGGTCCTCCGGCGCCTTCTTCTCCGGGTGCACCTTGGGCCGGCCGAGCAGCGGCCGGATCTCGGCGGCCTCGACGGTCGCCCGGGCGATCTCACCTGCCGCGACGCGGCGCGCCACCTTGCGCGCGAGGCGCCCGAGCTCGCGCTCGAGCTGCCGCACGCCGGACTCCCGCGTGAAGCCCGAGATGACCTCGCGGATCGCGCCGTCGGAGAGCGTGAGCTGGTCTTTGGCGAGCCCGTTCTCCTCGAGCTGGCGCGGCACGAGATAGCTCTTCGCGATCTGAAGCTTCTCCTCCTCGGTGTAGCCCGCGAAAGTCACGACCTCCATGCGGTCCAGCAGCGGCCCCGGGATGTTCTGAAGGAAGTTCGCGGTCGCGATGAACAGCACTTCCGACAGATCGAAGGGCACGCCGAGATAATGGTCGGTGAAGCTGTCGTTCTGTGCCGGGTCGAGGACCTCGAGGAGCGCCGAAGCCGGGTCGCCCTGGAATGAGATCCCGAGCTTGTCCACTTCGTCGAGCAGGAAGACGGGGTTCTTCGCGCCGGCCTGCTTCATGCCCTGGAGGATGCGTCCCGGCATCGCGCCGATGTAGGTGCGCCGGTGGCCGCGAATGTCGGCCTCGTCCCGCGCGCCGCCGAGGGAGATGCGCACGTACTTGCGCCCCATCGCTCGGGCGATCGACTTGGCGATCGACGTCTTGCCGACGCCGGGCGGCCCCGCGAAGAGGAGGATGCGCCCGCGCGCCCGCACAGCGGCATGCGGTTCGGCCTTCGCGGCCTCCTTCTCCTTCTCCGTCGGCTCGCCGCCCGCGGCCTTCTCGCGCGCCTGCGAGAGCTGCCGCACGGCGAGGAACTCCAGGATCCGGTCCTTGACATCGGTCAGGCCGTAGTGATCCTCGTTCAGGATGCGCGCCGCCTCCGAGACGTCGAGGTGCTCGTCGCTCCGCGTATTCCACGGAAGCTCCGCGACCGTCTCGAGGAAGGTCCGGATGACCTGCGACTCCATGGACTCGCGGCCCACGCGCGTCAGGCGCGACCACTCGCGGTCCACTTCCTTGCGCGCTTCCTCGGGCAGGTCGAGCGCGTCGAGCTTCGTCTTGAGCTCCTTGAGGGAATCGTCGCCTTCGCCGTCGCCTTCGCCGAGCTCCTTCTGGATCGCCTTCAGCTGCTCGCGCAGATACGCCTCGCGCTGGCGGCCGCCGATCTCCTCCTTGACCTTCTCCTGGATGTCGGCCTGCGCCGACAGAACCTGGATCTGCTTCTGGACGTGCACGAGCACGCGCCGCAGCCGGTCCTCGACCGAGAGCGTCTCGAGGATGGCCTGCCGCTCGGCGGGCGGGATGTCGATGTAGCCGGCGACGAGGTCCGCGAGCCGGCCGGGCTCATCCACCTCGCCGAGGATCTGCTCGACGGCCTCGTCCGGGAGACCGAGCTTCTTGCCGAGCTCGCCGGCGCGCTCGCGCGCCTCGCGGTGGAGGGCGAGAAACGCCGGATCCTTCGCGTCGAGCGGAAGCATCTCGTGCGCCTCCTGGACGGAGGCCTCGAGGTAGCCGGACTTCTTCGGCGAGAACCGCAGCGCGATCCCGCGGCTCTGCCCCTCGAGGAGCAATCGCACGGAGCCGAGGCCCCGCTGCACCGAGCCGATGGTCGCGATCGTGCCGATCGTATGGAGCATCTCGGGCGTCACGTCATCGGCATCCTGCCGCTGCGTGACCGCGAAGACGCGCCGGTCGGAAGACTTCAGGGCCGCTTCGATCGCGCGGAGGGTCCCGGGCCGGCCGGCAGAGATCGGAAAGCTCACGCCGGGCAGCAGGACCGAGTTGCGCATCGGAACGACCGGGAGATTCAGGGGTTCGGACATCGAAGACACCTCTTTCGCCGCAACCAAGTACGTCTCGGAAAGCCGGGAGGATTCCAGGTGCCCCGCCGGGCGCTGCCGTCTCGCCCGCGCGCCGTGCGCGCCCTTCTCCTCGGTTTCGCCGTCCGGCTCGTCCCTGAAAACGTCCGGACGGAAGGACGGATTCCCGGGGCGGACGGGCAACCCGGACGGCATTCCTTCGTAGGCATGGAGAAGCCTGGAGGTGACGTTTGCGGATTCGTTTCGCCCGCGCGGGCCCGGCGCTCGCCGGCGCGATGCTCGCGCTCGTCCTGGCCGCCGCCGACCGGCCGGATGCGGACGCCCGGGTCCGCAGTCTCGAGTTCCAGAAGAAGGCGCTCGCCGCCCACCAGGCGAAGGACTGGCCGGCGTTTCTCGAGAACGCGCAGCAGGCGTCGGCGCTCCGGCCCGGAGAGCCCCGGATCCTGTACACGCTCGCGTGCGCGCAAGCGCGCAACGGCCGCGCCGCCGACGCGGCGACGATCCTCGAAGGCCTGATCGACCGCACGCTCGACTTCGGGTCCGCGACGGACGAGGACTTCGCGGCGCTGCGCGACGGCCCGGAGTTCGCCGGCGTCCGGCGCAAGCTCGCCGAGCTCGCGAGACCCGTCGGCGGGAGCGCGGTCGCGTTCCGCCTGCCGGAGAAGGATCTCCTGACCGAAGGCATCGCCTACGATCCCGCGTCCAGGGCCTTCTTCATCTCGAGCGTGCACCGGCGAAAGATCGTCCGCCGCGCCGCCGACGGGACACTCTCCGACTTCGTCCGGGGAGGGCAGGACGGCATCCACGGCGTCCTCGCGATCGCCGTGGACGCGCCGCGCCGGCGGCTCTACGCCTGCAGCGCCGCGCTGCCGCAGATGGCGGGCTACGAGAAGAGCCTCGAGGGCGCGAGTGCCCTCTACGCGTTCGACCTCGCGTCGGGCAAGCTGCTGCGCCGCGACCCGCTGCCCGCCGACGGCAAGCCGCACGCGGCGAACGATCTCCTCGTCGAGGCGAACGGCGACGTCCTCGTCACGGACAGCCTCGGCTCGGGCATCTACCGCTTCCGCGCCTCCGGCGGTCCCCCCGAGACGGTCGCGCCGCCGGGCGTCTTCCGCTCGCCGCAGGGCATCGTCCTCGGGCCGGGCGGCCGCATCTACGTCGCCGACTGGGGGTACGGCCTCTACTGGCTCGAGCGCGACGGGAAGCGACGGGAGGTCTCCGGTCCACCCGATGTTCCGCTCTTCGGGATCGACGGCCTCGTCGCCTCCGGGCGTCGTTTCTACGTCACGCAGAACGGCCTGGCGCCGGAGCGCGTCACGCGGCTCGATCTCGACGCGGGCGGCGAGCGGGTCGCCGCGGCGAAGATCCTCGACATGAACGATCCGGAGTTCGCCGAGCCGACGCTCCTGACGCTCGTCGGGAAGGATCTCTATGTCGTCGGAAGGAGCCAGTGGCCGGCGTTCGACGAGAAGACCGGGGCGTTCGATCCCGCGAAGCTCGAAGAGCCGGCGATCCTGAGGATCGGGATCGGCGCCGACTAGCCTCCGCCGCGGTATCGCACGACGGCGATCGAGAGGTCGTCCTCGGGTGTGCCGCCGCCGCGAAAATCCGAGACGCCGCGCGCGATCGCCTCGACGATTCCGGCGGCCGGCCGCATCGCGTTCTGCGGGAGCGCCGCCTCCAGGCGGGCTTCTCCGAACTCGTTGTCGGAGGCGTCGTGCGCCTCGGTCACGCCGTCGGAGCAGAGCACGAGCAGCTGCCCGCGCTCGAGCCGTCCGCGGAAGATCTCCCAGGAGAGGTCGGGCTTGATGCCGAGTGGATAGGCGCCGCGGCCGATGCGCTCGACGACGCGGCCGCCGGCGTCGGTGCGCAGCAGCGGCGGATGGCCGGCGACGGAGCCGGTGAAGGAGCCGTCCGGCGAGAAGAGGAGATAGGCGCCGCCGAAGAACGCGCGCGACGTCCCGGTCCGGCAGAGGATACGGTTGAGGGCGGCGAACATCGCGCCCGGCTCCGGATCCACTTCGAGCTGGGTGCGGAAGGCGGCGTGTGCGACGGCCATGACGAGGCCCGCCGTCATCCCGTGGCCGGACGCGTCGCCGAAGAGGATCGCGAGGCGCCCGTCGGGCAGCTCCGTGAAGTCGTAGATGTCGCCGCCGACCATGTTGGCGATCTCGTTGTGCGCCGCGATCTCGAAACCGGGCAGCTCGGGCAGCTCCGTCGGGATGAGGCTCGCCTGGAGGTCGCGCGCGAGCTCGAGCTCGTCCCGGTACGCGATCTTGTCGACGAGCTCCATCGAGAGCAGAAGGCCGAGAAGCAGGATCGAGATCCAGAGAAAGAAGTTGTCGAAATAGAGGCCCCAGGAAGTGCTCTTCGTGACCGCGCCGTGGGTGTGATGAAAGGTCACGTCGTAGTGCGTGCTGAACGAGAGGATGAGGCAGACGAGCACGGCGCCGAAGAGCACGCGGCGCGCCGGCGCGAGGCGCTTCGCGAGCCCGAAGAGGACGGCGTTGGAGGTGCGCAGGAACCGCTTGAAGCGGCCGCCCGGCCGCGCGAGCTCGTCGGCGAATCCGGCCGTCAGCTCGCCGCGCGCCTGCGGCCACTGGAGCGAATAGATGCCCGAGAGGTCCCGGCGCCCGACGGCCTGCCACGTCGCCTGGGCCAGGGAGCGCCAATCATCGAAGGAGGGCATGGCGAAGATCGGATTATTTCCCGAATCGGCGGCGTCCGGCTCCGCCAGTGTGTTATATTGTTACCGTGGTAACAAAACGACGACGCTCCGCGGCGTCCGCGTCGAAAGCCCGCCGCTTCCCGGTCGAGCGCGTCCAGACGGGCGTGCGGATGGAAAAGCGGCTGGTCAAGGTCCTGAAGGCGCTGGCGGAGCTGAAGGACCTCTCGCTCGGGGATCTCCTCGAGGGGATCGTGCTCCACGCGTTCGAGGGGAGGGCGCCGTTCACTGCGGAGACCCTCAAACAGATCGCGGAGTTGAAGCGCGTCTACGGGCTCGACCTCGACGCGAGCGCCAGCCATCGCATGATCGAGGGGACATCGTGACCGGCGCGCCCCGATGGGGTCGGATCCAGACTGGGGTGCGAATCGGGCTGGCCGCGGTGCTCGGTGTGCGGGCGCTGGCGTTTCTCCTCGTCGGGCGCGCGTCGTTCGAGCGCCTCGGCTACCCGGATGCCGCGCGACTCGCGTTGGGTGGCCTGGAGGCCGCCGCCGCCGTGCTCCTCGTGCACCCCCGCACGTTCCTGCTCGGGGCGATCGGATTGATCGGGACGCTGTCGTGGGCCGCCGGATTCCATTTCGCTCTGCGCGCGAAGAACTGGCCGCTGCTCGCGACCGTCGCGCTCGTCGGGCTGCTCGTGGCCGCGCGATCGGTCCGCACGCGGGGAGAGGAGGCCGCTTGACCGGAGCGCCCGCGGACGACCGCGAGTTCCTCGAGGCCTTTGAGGGCGGCACGCTTCCGGAGGGGGCCTTCCATCACCGCGATCACGTCCGGCTCGCCTGGCTCTATCTGCGGCGGCTGCCTCCGGTGGCGGCTCTGGCGAAGTTCTCCGACGGACTGCGGCGGTTCGCGGCGTCGGTCGGCAAGGCCGGCCTCTACCACGAGACGATCACGTGGGCGTATCTCCTCCTGATCCGCGAGCGGATGGAACGAGGACGAGGGGAGAGCTGGTCCGAATTCGCGGCCGGCAATCCGGACCTCCTGACGTGGAAGCCGTCGATCCTGGACCGGTACTACCGGGAGGAGACGCTCGCGTCGGATCTCGCGCGCCGCGTCTTCGTGCTGCCGGACCGGGTCAGTCCGCCGCCGTTTCGAGCAGCCGGGGAAGCTCCGCCGCCGACGCGATGACGGCGTCGGGCCGCGCGCCCGGACGCGCGAGGTCGGTCTCGCGGAACTTCCCGGTCCGCACGAGGACGCCGCGCAGCCCCGCCGCCTGGCCGCCGGCCACGTCCGACTCGGCGTCGTCTCCCACGATGGCAGCCTCCGACGGCTTCACCCCGAGCGGGGCCAGGGCCGCCGCGAAGAACTCCGGCGACGGCTTTCCCGCGAGGATCGCCTCGCGGCCGCTCGCGTACTCGAGCGCCGCCGCGAACGGGCCCTGGTCGAGCCGGAGGCCGTCCGGCCCGCGGTAATAGCGGTTGCGCGCGAGCGTGACGAGACGCGCGCCCGAGAGGAGCATCCGGAAAGCACGATTGAGCCGCTCGAAGGTCGTCTCCTCGCCCAGATCTCCGAGGACGACGGCGTCCGGCGCCTCGTCGTCTGGGACGATGCCCGCGAAGTCCTCGCGAAGCGCCGGCCGCACGAGGAGGTGGGCCCGGGTCCAGCCGCGCGCCAGAAGCAGCGCCCGGCCCGCGTCCGGCGCGGAAAAGAGGAGGCGCGGGTCGGCCGGCAGATCCATCGCCGCGAGCTCCGCCGCGAGGACGCGGCGCGGGCGGCTCGTGGTGTTCGTCACGAAGCGATAGGGAATGCCGCGGCGATCGAGGGCGGCGAGCGCGGCGGCGGCGCCCGCGACCGGCTGCCCCGCTTCGAAGAGCGTGCCTTCGAGGTCGAAGAGCACGGCGCGGACGCCGGAGAGCGCCGTCATCGCGCGGGCGCGGGCGGCGTCTCGAGATACGGGGCGAGCCGGTTGCGGATCTCGTCCGGGACCGGCACGGGCTCGAACGTCGCGAGGCGGACCGAGACGAGGACGTAGCGTCCGCTCGCGACGCGGTCCTCGGGGCGGTCGCGGCGGCGCGCCTCGAAGTCGAGCGTGATGGACGTCCGGCCGACCCGCGAGACCGACGCCTCGACGGCGAGGAGCTCGTCGAGGGTGGCGGGGAGATGAAAATCGCATTCGATGTGCACGCGCGGCAGGCCGATGCCGAGCGCCGACGAAAGATAGCGGTAGTTCAGGCCGGCTTCCCGAAACAGCTCCGCCTCCGCGAGGCCGAAGAAGCGCAGGTAGGCCTGGTAGTTGATGATGCCCGCGGCGTCGATGTCCTCCCACCGGACGTACTCTTCGATGCGATAGCGCACGCCTGCGGGTCCTCGCGATCCTAGCGGCGCCCGCCGGCGAAGGGCCCGAGGAGGGCCGCGGCGACTTCGTGGATCGGCGTCGGGACGCCGAGCTCGCGTCCCATGCGGACGACGGCTCCGGAGAGCCACGGCAGCTCCAGTCGCTTGCCCTGCGAAAGATCGTGCGCCATCGAGGCGACGGAGTCCGCCGGCAGGCGATCCGTGACGGTCATGCGGCGGTTGACGACGTCCTCCGGGAGCGCGATCCCGCGGGCCCGCGCGACCGCTTCGCCCTCGCGCATGGCGCGCTCGAGCAGGGCGCGCGCGTTTGGATCTTCGCGGATGGGGCCGATCGGGAGGCGCGACAATGCCGTGATCGCGGAGAACGCCGTCAGAAACACGAACTTCTCCCAGATCGCAGCCGTGATGTCGTCGGGAATTCGCGCGTCGAGGCCGGCGGCCTGGCACACGTCCCGGAACTGCGCGGCGACGGCAGACGGCCGCCCGTCGAACGCGCCGAGCGCGAGGCCGGCGAGCATCCCGTTGTGCCGGATGACGCCCGGGCGCTCGATGACGGCGGTGATGTAGGCCACGCCGCCCAGCACGGGGCGGCCGAGGATTCCGGCGAGAACGTCCCAGGCCTCGACGCCGTTCTGCAGCGACAGGAGCTCGCCGCCCGGCGCCACGAGGCGCGCCGCCGCGCGCCCGGCCTCGGCCGTGTCGAAGTTCTTGACGGCGAGGACGACCATCTCCGCCGGCGCGAGGCCGGCGGGATCCTCCGCCGCCTCGGGGAAGACGCGCGCGTCGCCGAGGCCCGAGAGGATCTGCAGACCGTCCCGCCGGATCGCCTCGAGGTGCGCGCCGCGCGCGAGGAAGGCCACGTCGTGGCCCGCCGCCGCGAGGCGCCCGCCGAAGTAGCCGCCGACGCCCCCGGCGCCGACGAACGTGATCCGCATTCCGCGACTCTATACGCGTGCGGATTCCCGGCGTCAGAGGGAGCGGATCGTCACGCCGCCGCCGCTCGTACGCAGCCGGAGCTTTGCACCGCCGGCGCCGAGCGTCCCGTGGAGGCTGTGGCGCGAGATCTCGCCGACGACCTTCACGGGCAAATCCGTCTTGACGTAGTTGCCCTCGGCGTCGATGTCGAAGCCCGCCGCCGGATCGAGCAGGACCTCGATGCCGCCGCCGGACGTCTCCAGACTCCCGCCCCGCGCGTTGCCCCTGGCGAACGACGTCTCGATGCCGCCGCCGGAGGTCTCCGCGTCGACGCGGCCGCCCGCC
Source organism: Thermoanaerobaculia bacterium (assembly GCA_035498835.1). Classification (GTDB taxonomy): domain Bacteria; phylum Acidobacteriota; class Thermoanaerobaculia; order UBA5066; family Gp7-AA6; genus DATBFU01. The sequence continues at coordinate 37,871 of DATJZU010000125.1, read as the reverse complement.
TCCCGGATGTGGATGCCGCCGCCGGAGCTCGAGCACTTGACGTCGCCGGTGACGCGATCGAGATCGATCGAGCCGCCGCTCGTGTCGGCGTCCAGCGCCCCGTCGAGGTTCCGGCCGTCGATGCCGCCGCCAGAGGTCTGAACGCGCATGCGCCCCTTGATGTCGGCCAGGCCGATCGATCCGCCCGACGTGTCGGCCTGGAGATCGCCCGTGAGGTCCTGGACCTTGATTCCGCCTCCCGACGTGTCGAGCCTGGCGCCGGAGCGAAGTCCCTGAATGGAGATTGAGCCTCCGGAGGTCTTGATGTCGGTCGCCGTCTCGGCCGGCACCTCGATCTCGTAGTGGACGCGGTCCCCTCTGCCGAACCAGTCGTGGTGCTTGCGGCGGGCGGTCACGGTGACCGATTTGGATTCCTCGTCGAATTTGAACGTGAGGAGGTCGTCGAGCTCGTGGCGGCTCGTGACCACCAGGTGGACGTCTGAGCCGGCGCGGCCGGTCACGGTGACGCTGCCGAGATCCGTGTCCAGGCGGAAGCTGCCGCCCGACTCAAGCTTGAGGGTCTTCTCCAGTCGGGATTCGGCCAGAACGGGCGCGGCCGCCAGGACCAGGGCGGCGGCGAGCGCCGAGCGCGCGATCGAAGGTTTCATGGGCGTTCTCCCCCTTCTGTCAGAAGAACGCCCCGGAAGGCGAAAAGTTCTGCGGGAAGGGGTCAGGCGGCCATCGGGCGGCAGTCCTTGCAGGGCCGGTAACCGGCCGCCACGGCCTCGTGGCCCGAGTGGAAGCGCACCCTGTTGGTCTCGAGCAGCTTCTGGATCGCGCCGCCGCAGGTCGGGTAGCAGTAGTAACGCTGCTCGGCGTTGCCCAGATACCGCACGCCCTGCGCCGCCAGCATCTCGAGCGTCTCGGGGCGGGCGCCCTCGATCTCGAGCAACGTCTTCTTGTTGCGCGCGCCCCCGAGCGAGTACTTGCCGAGGCGCCCGTCGCTCCGCACCACGCGGTGGCACGGGATGAGCAGCGGCACCGGATTCTTGGCGAGCGCCGTGCCGGTCGCCCGGACGGCGTCGGGGTGGCCGATCTCGCGCGCGATCCACCCGTAGGGGCGCACTTCGCCCGACGGGATCTCGAGCGCCTTCTTCAGGACCGCCCGCTCGAACTCGGAGAGGCCGCGCAGGTCGAACGCGAGCTCGCGGCGTCCTTCTCCCTTCAGGTTCCGGATGAGCGCCTTCACGCGCGCCGGCGCGACCCGGGTCTCGGCCGCGATCGGCCGGCCGAACCGGCCGCGGAACCGCCGCTCGAACGCCGCGGGCGAGCTCGCGCGCGACACCATCGAGATGCCCGCCTTGCTGTGCGCGACGTACACCGGTCCGAGCGGCGACGCGAGACGCCAGTAGCGGTCGGACAGGCCCACGCGCTCGAGGACGGCCGCCAGGAGCGTCGCGGGCGCCTTCTCGCCGCCGAGCGCGCGCAGCGCGCGCGGAATTCGGAGAACGTCGGGAACGTGCGTCTTGGTCATGCTTTGGCTCCTCGCCGGGAATCCGTCAGCGCGTTGCGGAGCGCGTTGACGGCCCGGTGAACGTTGGACTTGGTGGTGCCGACGGGCTGCTTCAGGATGCCCGCGACCTCTTCGAGCTTGAGGCCCTCGACGTAGCGAAGGATCAACGGCGCGCGATAGCGTTCAGGCAGCTCGGCCACGAGCGAAGCGATGTCGGCCCGCCGCCGCTTGAGCTCGAAGCGCGCGTCGGGCCGGCCGGCCGGATCGTCGTGCGCGTGCCGCGCCGCGGCCGCCTGGCCCGCTTCGTCGTCGAGCGAGACCGTCGGACGGCGTTTCCGGCGGACGCGATTGCGCGCGACGTTCAGCGCGATCCGATAGAGCCACGCCTTGAGCGCCATCTCGCGCCGCCGCTCGGGCGCGTACGACTTGAGCGCGCGATACGCGCGCACGAAGGCGTCCTGCGCAACCTCCTCCGCGTCCTCGCGCCGGCCCGTCAGACGCAGCGCAAAACCGAAGAGGCGGTCCTGGAAATGGCGGACCACGCCCTCGAAGGCCTGGTCCACATCTGCCGCCAGGGCGGCGCAGAGCGCGCTCTCCGCCGCCGAGCCGTCGCTTTCCCGTTCCCCTTCCATGGCCTTCGGGCCCCCGGATATCACCAATCGGAGATCGTGGGAACCGCCCGGCGCGGGCTGCTTGCGGGGTTCGGGGCCGGGGCAGGAGTCGGTTTTCATGGGATTCGCCTCGCCGAGGAAAACACGGCGGGTGCGCGAAAGGTTGCGGCCGGGCGGGGGGCCGCGCGTCCGGACTAGTGCAGGATCAGGACGATCCTCTCGTTGTCGCCCTGCAGCTCGACGCGGTCCCGGCCGATGGAGAGAACCGTGTAGCCCTCGACGTAGCTCCCGGGCCGCACGACGTGGCCGCTGATGAGCGCGGTCGGGTTGGTGTCGGAGAAGACGATCCCCTCGAGCTCGAGCCGCGCGAGCGGAAGGTTCGCGGCCCCGTTGAAGGTGCGCGTGCGCATGGCGGGCTCGCGCGTCGGCTCGGGCCGGTGGGCGGGCGTGGGAGGGGCCTCGGCAGGCGCCGGCGCGGGCACGCCTTCGGGGACCGCGATGCGCGGGCTGCCCGACGCGTACGAGATCTCGGCCGGCGGCGGCGACTGCGGAACGACCGGGGGCTGACGCCGCGGCGGCGGACGGGTCGGCGGAGGAGGCGCCGCGGCCACGACGGCGGCGGGGGCGCGCGTGAGCACCGGGGCGGCCGTCGGGTGAATCGTCGGCCCCGCAGCGGCCATGGCCGGCGCGGCGGCGGGCTCCGCCTTCGGTGCGGACGCGGGCGTGGTTCTTCGCTCGGAAGCTCGGGCCGGCGTATCGCGGATGGCGGCGACCCGCGGCGCTTCGACGGCGATCGCGGTCGGCGTGACCATCGCGGCGGAGGCCAGGGCCGCACGGGGCGACGGGGCGGCCGCACGCGGCTCGATCGGGGGCGCTTCGACGCGCCGCAGGAAGAGAAACCCTCCGGCGATCGCGACGGCCGCGACCGCCAGGATCGCCGCGAGGCGGCGCAGGCGGCGGCGCCGGGCACGCCCCGGATCGGGCAGCGGGAGCGGAACGCGCAGGCCGGCCGCTTCGGTGCCGTTGCCCTGCGCGGCCTGGGCGCGGCGCAGCGCGTCGTCGATCAGGCTCATGCCGCCTTCCCCTCGAGCTCGGCGATGGCCTGCCGGATGGATCGTCCCGAGAGCTCGTCGGTCGTGTTGACGAAGCCGTAGAGCAGGGCCTTGTCGCAGACCGCGTTGATGAGCCGCGGCACGCCGCGCGAGTAGCGATGGATCGTGCGGATCGCCCACGGCGTGAAGATCGGCCGCCCGACCCCGCCCGCCACGCGGAGGCGATGGTCGATGTAACGCGCGGTCTCGACGCGCGACAGCGGCGAGAGGTGATAGCGGACGGTGATGCGCTGGCGCAACTGTCGCAGGTTCTGCCCGTTCAGCTTGTCGCGGAGCTCCGGCTGTCCGACGAGGACGATCTGCAGGAGCTTGCGCCGCTCGGTCTCGAGATTCGAGAGGAGCCGCACCTGCTCGAGCAGCTCGTCATCGAGATCCTGCGCCTCGTCGATGAGGAGCACGACGTCGTTGCCGGCATTCGCCTGCGCGAGGAGGAACTCGTTCAGCGTCTCGAGGGCCGAGGCGCGGTCGCTGCGGCGGCCGTCCAGGCCGAGCTCGGTCAGGATCGTCCGGAGGAGCTGCGCGCTCGTGAGCGACGGGTTCAGGATCAGCGCCGTCCGGTACGTGTCGCCGAGCTGCTTCAGGATCGCCCGGCAGACGGTCGTCTTGCCCGCGCCGATCTCGCCCGTGAGCTGGATGAACCCCTTGCGCTCCTGGAGGCCGAAGAGGATGTGGTTGAAGGCCTCGCGGTGCCGGTCGGAGAAGAAAAGAAAACGCGGATCGGGAGTCAGGTTGAAAGGGGGCTCGCGGAATCCGTAGAACTGCTCGTACATGCCCGGCAACACTCTAACGCGTACGGAGCCGGCGCCTCCGGCGTCACGGCGCGGCGCCGCGCGGCGGGTCGATGCCCAGGACGTGGGAGAGGAACGACGCGATGCGCCAGGACGGGAACTCGTCGACCCTCGAGGGGGCGATGCCGGGCCCCGCCGCGAAGAAGGTCGCATCGAGCGGCGCGAAGGCGTTGCGATAGCCGTGACCCCCGTAGTTGACCGGGGTTCCGGAAGTCCGGCCCGCGACTGCCGACGTCGAGAAGTTGAAGCCGGGACGCGCGAGAACGATGAGATCGCCCGACTCCGGCGCGTCCAGGCCGAGCGGCCCGGCGTCGGCGCGGCGCACGATCCGGTCGAATGGCGCCTCGCCCGCGACACGATATTCCGCGAAGAGCGTCTCGATGCGCGCGAGCGCGTCGGATGGCGCCTGCGCCGGATTGAGATAGACGTTGGCGATGCCGCTCTCGGCGATCGCGGCGGCCGGCGAGGAGGGATCGAACGTCTCCTCGCCGGACATCCGCACGAGGCCGGCCTGGCGCAGGATCTCGTTGGGGTAGATCGTCGTCCGGACCGGCGTCATCCCGTGGTCCGACGTGACGAGGAGCGCGTCCGACGGCGACAGCGCTTTCGCGATCGCGTCGAGCGACCGGTCCGCCATCGCGTACGCCCGCTCGACGTACCCGCGAAAGACGGCCGCGCGCTCGGGGGTGTAGCCCGCCTGACGCGGATCCGTGAGGAAGAAGGGATGCTCCACCTCGTCCACCTGCGGCTGATACATGAGGAGGAGCTCCCAGCCGCCGCGGCGGATCGCCCACACCTGCGCGCGCGTGAGGAAGGCGGCCATCCGGTCCGCCTGCTCGACGTAGAGCTCGGGATGCGGCGAGTGCGCGTCGGCGTTGTCCTGGTCGGGCACGCCCGGCCAGAAGCCGGCGTTCTCGTCCAGGTCGCGCCGGAACGCCTCCGGGTAGGCGTCGCTCGAAAAGAGTCCGCCCGCGTAGATCTCGGCCGCCGAGAGATCGGGTGCGAGGGCGAGGAGCTTGCACCACGCGCCCGTGCGGCGCGCCTCGCCCGCGGCCTCGGCGGCGAACCAGTCGCCGGGGCCCGCGGCTTCGGTTCCTCCGGACTCCGGCGTGATCTCGAGGCGGTCATAGTCCACGCGGCCGTCGTCGGTCGTGTCGATCGCGACGAGCGTCGCCGCGTGATGCGTCGGCGGAAATTGGAGTCGTGCCATGCGCGGGGGCGAGTAGCTCCGGACGGCGCTCGCGCCACCCTCGGTCCAGTCGTCGGAAGCGAGACGAACGAATCGAGCCGGCGCGGACTTCTTCGGGTGAAAGGTCATTCCGAAGTCGGCCGTTCGTTCGGGCGCCGTCCCGTCGCCACCCGGATAGAGGAGGACGCCGACGCGCTTTCCCCGGCGGCGCGCGGCCTGCCAGAGAGTGTCGGCGCGGATCGGCGCGTCGAAACCGGACAGCTTCGCGCCGAAGGGCTTCGATCGGTCGAGCATCCAGTTCGCCACGATGCCCGTCGCCTCCGGCATGGCGCCGGTCACGTGCGTGACGTGCGCGGGCGCCGTGAGAGACGGCGTCGGCGGGCGCGAGCGTCGGGCCGCGAGGCCGCGCGCGGCGATCGTCCGGTAGCCGCCGAAGGGCAGCTTGCCCGGCTGCCCGAGCAGCTCGTTCAGGAGATCCGCCGAGACGCCGTCGAAGGACACGAGGACCGCGCGCGCGGCGTGCGGCGCGGCAGACGCCGCGGCTGGCGGAGCGGCCGGCGGGGGCGACGCGCAGGAGAGAGTGATCGCCGCGGAGAGCGCCGCGGCTGGAATCGCGGGAGCGCGGACCGCGCGCCGCCTCAGAAGCCCCACAGGGCGAGCTCGTCGAGCAGCGTCGCGAGCGCCGGGTGCTCCGCGAGCTCCCGGTAGAGCCAGCCGTGCTTCTCCTTCGCCTCCGCCAGGTGGGCGCGCAGGCGCTCCCGATCGCGGTCCGCGGCGGCGGACCGCAGGCGATCGAGCAGTCCCTGTCCCGGCGCGTCGAGCCGGCCGCCGTGCCGGTCCGCGAAGGAGTCGAAAGCGTCGTTCACGCGGACGCGATGCGGGTCGTCGACCTCGGTGTCGTCGTCTTTGATCATCGTTCCCTCTCCGCGGCCTCGGGCGCGAGTCTCCGGGCGATCGCCGAGGCGATCGTTCCGGCATGATGCCGGCCGTTCTCGATGAAGATCTTCCCGATCTCGGTTCCCGCGAGGATCGCGCCGGCGAGATAGACGCCGGGCACGTTCGACTCGAGCGTCTCGGCGTCGTGAGCCGGGACCCGCGACGGGCCCTCCAGCCGGATCCCGCACCGTTCGAGCAGGGCGAAGTCCGGCGTGTAGCCGATCAGCGGAAAGACCGCGGCCGCGGCGGCGGCATGCCGGCCGGCGGGATCCTCGAAGAGGACGGACTCGTCCGAGATCTCGACGACGCGTGCCTCGAAGAACGCGCGGATCGCGCCCGCGCGGATCCGGTTTTCGAGGTCGGGTTTGATCCAGTACTTGACGCGGTCGGAGAGCTGCGGCGCCCGCACGAGGAGCGTGACGCGCGCGCCGTGGCGGTAGAGGTCGAGCGCCGCCTCGGCGGCGGAATTCTTTCCGCCGATGACGACGACGTCGCGGCCGTGGAAGGGGTACCCGGAGACGTATCGGCGGTGGACGAGCGGCCGGTCCTCTCCCGGGACCCCGAGCCGGCGCGGGTTCCCGAAGAAACCCGTCGCGAGGATCGCCGCGGGCGCGGTCCGCCGCTCGGCGTGCCCCCGGCGCGCGGTTTCGACGTCGACGCCGCCCCCGGCGCGCGGACGGATCGCGCGGACCTCGGTCTCCGGCTCGACCGCGACGCCGAAGCGCTCGGCGACGGAGCGGTAATACGCGAGCGCCTCGAGACGCGTCGGGTGAGGCTCGGGTGAAGCGAAGGGGACGCCGGCGATGTCGAGCAGGTCGCGTGTCGAGAACCAGCGCATCTCCTCGGGGAAGTGATAGAGCGAGTCGAGGAGGAACGCCTTCTCATAACAGACGGCTTCGATCCCTCGCCGCGCGAGCTCCGCCGCACAGGCAATCCCCGTCGGCCCCGCTCCGACGATCGCGACGCGGGCAGCTCCGTCCGGCACGAGGCGATTCTAGTCTTTGCTCGCCGCCGCGGCGTGGAGCTCCGCAATCGTCCGGAGAACGCCAGCGCGCACGACGTAGCGCACCTGCCGGAGATTCGCGACGTCGCGTGCCGGATCGGCGCCGACGACGAGGAGATCCGCGTCCTTCCCCTTCTCGATCGTGCCGGTCTTCTTCTCGACGCCCATGGCGAGGGCGCCGCCGCGGGTCGAGGCCACGAGGACCTGCATCGGGGTGAGGCCGGCGGCCTGCATCGCTTCCATCTCGGCGTAGATCGAGGGGCCGTGGAGCGTGAGCGGATTTCCGGCGTCGGTTCCCATGGCGACGGGGATGCCGGCCTTCGAGACGCGCGCGAGGTTTGCGGAGCCGATCCGCAATTCGTCGGCGGTGCGCTTCTCCGACGCGGCGACGCGATCGGCCGGGGGCGCGGGCGTCGAGACGCTGTCGGCGACCTTGGCGAGCGTCGCGGGATCGACGCACCCGTTCGGATCGTCGACTTTCGGCGGCGTCTTCGAGAGCGCCGCCTGCGCGAGGCGTGAGTAGCCGCCGATGACCGTGAGCGTGGGACAGTAGATCGTCCCGTTCTGCTTCGCGAGGGCGAGGAACTCGTCGTCCACCGGCAGATCGAAAACGCTGTGGACGAGGAGCTTCGCGCCTGCTTTCAGCGCGATCTTCGCCTCGGCGAGGCCCGTGGCGTGGACGAGGAGCGGCACGCCGAGCTTCTTCGCCTCTTCTCCGGCGGCCAGAACGGCGGGAGCGGATCCGTCGACGGGATGCTCGGGGCTGACGATGTACCAGATCTTGATTCCGTCGGCTCCGCGCGCGGCGAGATACCGCGCGCCGTTGCGGCCCGTGTCCGCGTCCTTCAGGAAGATGAACTGCCGTTCGGCCGGCAGGTTGACCCAGTGGTCGGCGGTCGAGAGGAGCGGCCCGGCCGCCTCGACGCGCGGGGCGCTCGGGTCGTCGCGATGCGCCTTGGCCATCGCGATCGTCCAGGGATAGCCGCCGACGTCGAAGACGGACGTGATTCCCGAGCAGAGCTGCGAGCGGAAGAATCGCTCGGGGTGCGCCGCGAGGTCCGCCTCGGTCTTCTCGTAAGGGTAACGGTCGCGCACGTCGGCGGCGTCCGGGCGTCCGTCGGCCCATCCGGTCTGGGAAAAGTGGACGTGCGCGTCGATCAGCCCCGGCACGATCCACATCCCCGAGACGTCGGTGACGTCGACGCCTTCGGGAATCGCGCAGTCGGCGCCCGCGCACTCGATCTTGCCGTCGCGCAGCAGGACGACCGCGTTCGCGACGGGAGGGCCGCCGTTGCCGTCCAGGAGTGTCGCGCCCTTCAGCGCACGGGGCGGCGGCGGCGTGCCGGGCGGCGCGTCGAAGGCGCTCGTCATCGCGATCTTCCACTGCGTGCCGGTCCTCAGGAAGAGGCGCTCGGAGAGGCCGCTGTGCTCTTCGACGCCGTAGCGGACGCGGTATCGGTACGTGCCGTACACGAGCCCGGGGCGCAGCGGCATGAGGCGCAGGTCCGACGCTTCGAAGAGGTCGGGCCATTTCTCGCCGGCCTGTTTGACGAAGTCCTCGTATCCGAGGAAGGGCCCGGCCGGGCCCGTGCGGGCGAGGCTCGGGGCCTCGAGGTAGCAGGCGAGGTACGCCCCGCGGTCGCGCCGGCGGATGGCGTCGAGGTTCTTCTCGAAGACGGCGCGCGCGGCCGCCGCGTCGGCGGTCTCGGCGGCGGCGGGCAGCGGCCGCGGGCTCGCGAGGAGCGCGAGCGCCGCCGCCGCGAGCGCGGGAAGCCGGCGGGCGAGGGATCTCATGAAACGCCTCCTTCTCGGGGAAGTGCCGCGAGGAACTCGTCGAGGTCGCGGTCGAACTCCTCGGGCTTGTCCATCATGAGCCAGTGGCTCGCTCCGGCGATGACGCGGACCGGAACGCCGGGGACCGTCTTGTGGATCGCGAGGGGGTTCTCCGCGAGGAAAGACGCGATCGACATTCGTGGTCCGGCGTACCGCGCGAGCGCGTCGGCCAGGCGGAACGAATAGAGGCCGAGGGTCGCGCGCGTGAAGACGTCGCGCGGCGTCGCATGAAGCGACCGCAGGACGGCCTCCCGGGTTGCGGGCGCCGCGCCTTTGAGGATGCCGTCGAACCAGCCGTCCGTGAAGGCCGCGTACGTCTCGGGCGCGAGGCCGCGTTTCAACGCCTCGACGTTCGCGGATGGCGTCGCCGTCAGATCGCCGGCGACGTCGGCGAAAACGAGGCCCGCGAGACGTTCCGGATGACGGCCGGCGTAGGCGCAGACGACGGCGCCGCCAAAACTGTGGCCGACGAGGACGAAGCGGGAGAGCGCGAGCGCATCCGCGACCGCGGCGACGTCGGACGCGAAGGCCTCGACCGAGTAGTCGCCGTCGGCCGCCGGCGCCGACGACCCCATGCCGCGCAGGTCGAGGGCCGTGGCGCGCCGCGTCGGGCGCAGATGCGCGAGCTGCGCCGCCCACTGCGTCTTGTTCGCGCCGTTTCCGTGCACGAAGAGGACCGGCGTCGGATTCCCCGCCCGGCCGCCGCCATCGTCCACCGCGATGCGCCCGGCCGGACCCGCGACGGAAGAGACCGGCGGCACCGGAGCCGCGGTGCCGTGCGCGCAACCCGCGGCGGCGGCCGCGAGGAGGGCGAGTCGCGCGAGCCGCGTCACGGAACGGCAGTATAGCGAGCGGCGTCGCCCCCGATCTCTTCGATCCGCCGTTGCAGGAACCGCTTCTCGGCGTCGTTGCTCGCGAGGCCGAACGCCTCCCGGTACGCGGCGGCGGCCTCGGCCCGGCGGCCGAGGCGCGCGAGCAGGCGGCCCCGGGCGGCGGGAAGGAGGTGGTAGCCGGACAGCTCTCCGCGACGCGCGATCCCGTCGAGGAGAGCGAGCCCCGCGTCGGGCCCGAAGGCCTCCGCCGCCGCGGCCGCATGGTTCAGCGCGACGACCGGCGACGGATGGCGGTCGAGGAGCTCCCGATAGAGCGCGGCGATCTGCCGCCAGTCGGTGTCCTCCGGGCGCCCGGCCTCGGCGTGGAGGGCCGCGATCGCCGCCTGGAGCGCGTAGTTTCCCGGGCCGCCTTCCGCGAGCGCCGTCCGCGTCAATGCGATGCCCTCGTGGATCTCGTCGCGGTCCCAGAGTCGGCGGTCCTGGTCCTCGAGCAGGACGATCTCGCCGTCCGGGCCCGTGCGCGCGCGCCGGCGCGAGTCGTGGAGAAGCATGAGCGCCAGAAGCGCCCGCGCCTCGGCCCGCCTCGGCAGAAGCCGCGCCACCAGACGCGCGAGCCGGATCGCCTCGGCGGTGAGCTCCTCGCGAACCAGCGACGCTCCCGAGGTCGCGGCGTAACCCTCGTTGAAGATCAGGTACAGCACCGCGAGCACGGCGTCCACGCGCTCGGGGAGCGCCTCCTCCGGAGGCACGCGGTAGGGGATCCGCGCCTGACGGATCTTCTGCTTCGCGCGGACGAGCCGCTGCGCCATCGCCGGCGTCTCGACGAGGAACGCGCGCGCGATCTCCTCCGTCGAGAGCCCGCCGAGCGTCCGGAGCGTCAGCGCGATCTGCGCCTCGGGCGCGAGCGCGGGATGGCAGCACGTGAAGATGAGCCGCAGGCGGTCGTCGGCGACGCGGCGGTCGTCCGCATCGGCAAAGTCCGGCGGATCGCCCTCGGCGAGCGCGGCCCAGCGGGCGAGCTCTTCCCGCTTCTCGCGAAAGCGCGCGTCCCGCCGGAGGCGATCGATCGCCTTGTGCCGCGCCGTCGAGACGAGCCATGCCCGCGGGTTCTGCGGCGTGCCGTGGCCGCCCCACTGCTCGAGGGCGGCGGCGAACGCCTCCTGCATCGTCTCCTCGGCGAGATCGAAATCTCCGACGAGGCGGATGAGCGTCGCGAGGATCCGTCCCCTCTCCTCGCGGTAGAGGCGCTCGACGCTCAGCCGGCCATCTCCAGGATCGGGCGCACCTCGATCGAGCCGGTTCGCGAGGTGGGAATCCGCGCTGCGATGGACGAGGCCTCCGCGAGATCCTTCGCCGCGACGATGTAATAGCCCCCGAGCTGCTCGCGGGTCTCGGCGAACGGGCCGTCGGTCGTCACGGTCTTGCCGTTGCGCACGCGCACCGTGGCGGCCTTCGAGGTGGGCTCGAGCGGATCGCCCGCCTTGTAGTGGCCGCTCTTCTTGATGCCTTCGGTGAAGGCGCCGTACTCCTGGTACAGCACTCCCTTGTCCTTCTCCGCGAGCTTCGCCCAGTCCACTTCGCGATCGTAGATGAGGAGCATGTAGCGCATCGGAACCTCCTTTTCACGATGTAGTCGAACGGCGCGCCCCGCAATCGACGCCGGCGCGGCCGGGCCGACGCCGACTCGGACCCCATTTGTCCGACGGCTCCTCCGAGAATCCCCCGACCGGAGGACACCATGTGGCACCGCCTCGATCGGATTCTCGGATCGCGCCGGCCGGCTCGGGAAGCGCTCCTCTGCGACGCCTGCGGCGGCCCGCTCGGCCCGGATCCGGCGCTTCTGCTCGACTCCGGTCCGGGGCGGGAGCGGCGGCGGCTCTGCTCCCCGGAGTGCCTGCCGTCCGTCTGGAAAAAAGTGGAAGCCGGCCGACAGAAAGTGTCAGGGGCAGCGCAAAGGGACAGGGTCGGGAATCGGAGTAAACGCCTCAGGATCAGTGCATTGGAAGACTAGGAGAACTCTGGCGCCTCGATTGCTCCTCTTCCCGGTCATGAAGATCGAGGTCAGACCCGAGACCCCCGATCCAAGTGCGCGGCCCGACGGGGCGCTCGGCGGCGTCGAAGTTCTCGAGGGCGGCGACGAGTTTCTCGAGGCGCTGCAGATGCGCCTGAACGAGATCGTTCGGAAGCCGAACGGCCGCTTCGTCATCACCTACGTGCCCGGCAAGCCCGGCGCGAAGACCCCGCCGCGAATCCAGTAGCCGCTCAGCCCTCCGACTCGGGCAGCCAGACTTCCTCCCCGGTCTCGACGAAGAAGAGACCCGCCCTGGTCGGGCGTCCGGTCAGCTTCGACCAGTAGCGCCGGTAGTGGCGGATCTGCGGCGCGTACCACCGGGCGAGATCGTCGAGATTGCCCGCGATGCGGTCGGACTTGTAGTCGACGAGCGTCCAGCCCGCCGCGTCCTCGAAGAGCAGATCGATCGCGCCGGTCAGCAGCGTCTCGCGCGGCGGATCGGGGAGCCCGAGCTCCGCAGACGGGACCACGAGCGCGAACGGCACCTCGACGAGACGCCGCTTCGCGGCGAGGGCGCGCTTCCAGAGCGGCGAGCGGCGCGCCGCCTCGACGAGCGCGAGCGCCGCGTCGAGGTCCGCCGTCGGGCGATCCGTCTCCGCGAAGAGATTGCGCGCGTACGCGGGCAGGTCGGCCGAGGAGTCGCGCATCGCGGCCTCGAGGAGGCGGTGGATGATGTGGCCCCATTCCATCCCGCGGCCCGTGCTCTCGCGCGCCGGTCCGTCGCCGCCCTCGGCGTGCACGAGCGCGGTGACGTGCGCGACCTGGTAGCTCGGGGCCGCGCTCTCGGTGCGGCGCGCGGTGGACCGCGCGCGGCTGCCGGCGACGAGATCGGCCGCGGCGCTCGCGGGCGCCGCCGGCGCGGGGAAAGCCGGCGGCGATTCCGGCAGGTCCTTCGGCAGGCGCGCGTCGAGCGCGGCCCAGGTTCCGCCGGTCTTGCCCGCGCCGGACCGCTTGACGCTCACGACGAGCGATTCCCGCGCCCGCGTCGCGCCGACGTAGTGGAAGCGCGTCTTCTCCGCCTCCTCGAATCTCTTCTCGCGGTCTTCCATCGCGTCCCAGCCGGCCGGTCTCGCGATCTCCTCGAAGCTGTGCTCGCCGCGTTTCTGCACGACGCGGAAGTGTCCCTGCGCCGGCGAAACGCTGCGGTCGATCCAGTGCTCGACCTTGTCCCCGAACTCCGCGGCGGGCTCGGCGAGGAAGACCACGGAGGCTTCCAGGCCCTTCGCCCCGTGGAGTGTCATCAGGCGCACGGCGGAAGGCCGGCCCGGCTCGAGGCTCATCTGCTCGATGAGATCCTCGTTGCGGAGCCGGTCGAGCTCGCGCACAAGCGCCGGGAAGTCGCGTCCCTCGGCGGAGAGCTTGCGCGCCGCGGCGAGCGCCTTGACGAGGTTTCCGGCGCGGCTGTCGCCGAGCGGCTCCGCGGCGGTCGCGGCGGTCCACCCGAGACGCCCGGCGAACCGCGACATCGCGGCGGCGGGCGGCAGCGTCTCGGCGAGCCGGGCGCCCTCGTGGAGGTGCTCGAAGGCGCGGCGGATCCGGGGATCGGCTCCCGTCGGCGGATCGAGCCGCGCGTCGAACCGGCCGCCGATCCGCGTGAAGCGGTAGAGAGCCTCGTCGTCCACGCCGAAAATCGGGCCGCGCAGGGCGGCCACGAACGGAATCGGATCGTCCGGATCCGCAAGCGTCTGGAGGAGCGGCAGGAACGCCGCGAGGTCGAGCGACTTGAACGCGCCGGTGCCGGCGATCTCGTACGGCACGCCGCGCTCCTCGAGGGCGCGGGCGTAGTCGCCCATGTAAGTCCGCCGCCGAAAGAGCACGAGGAAGTCGGCGGGCGTCCTCTCGCACCGCGCGATCGCCGCGGCGATGTGATCCGCAATGCGGCGCGAGTCGTGCGCGACGACCGGGCGCACCGCGCTTCCCGAAGCGGGGCACGCCAGGCGGAAGACCGGCGCGTCGTTTCCGGGCTTCGGGGCCCGCGGGTCGAGCGGCACGTAGCGGGCCTGCTCGCGAGTCGCCTCGGCAGGGAAGAGCGCCGAGAAGGTCCGGTTGATCCAGCCGCAGAGCGGGGCGCTCGACCGGAAGTTCGTTGTCAGCTCGAGAATCCGGCCGCTGCCGGCGATGCGCGCGCGCACGTCCTCGTAGGTCTCGATGTCGGCGCGCCGGAAGCGGTAGATGGACTGTTTGGGATCGCCGACGACGAAGAGCGAGCCGGGAACCGGGGTCAGGCGTCTCCAGTCCCGCTCGTCGGTCTCGGCGCCCGTGAGCAGCAGCAGGATCTCCGCCTGGATGGGATCGGTGTCCTGGAATTCGTCCACGAGGATCGGCGTGAAACGCCGCGCGAGGGAGCGCCGGGCCTCGGGATGGTCTCGCAGGAGATCGCGCGCCTCGAGCAGCAGGTCCTGGAAGTTCAACCGCGCCTGCGCGCGCCGCCAGAGCCGATACTCCTCTCGCGCATCGGCGAGTACGCGCATGACGGCGGGGTGGACGTGCTCCGCCCAGCGCGCGAGGGCCGGCTTGACGACGTCCTCGCGCAGCGATTCGACCGCCGATTTGAACGCACCCGCGTGGTTGCGCGCGTCCCCGCGCCGCAGAACGCGCAGGACGCGCACGAAATCGCGCGCGCGTCCGGTGTCGAAGATCTCGCTCAGGCGCCGCGCGCTGCGCACCGCTTCCTGGAAGCCGGTCCAGCCTCCCTGCGGCGCCTCGGCGGGAATCGCGCGGGCCGCGCGCTCGAGGAATGCCTCCACCTGGAGCCGCGCGGCCGTGAAGTCCGGCTCCGGCCCGTCGGGGCCCGCGGCCACCTCGACGTCGGCGTTCTCGCAGATCGTGGCAAAGGCGTCCTCGAGTTCGCGGAGGTCGATCCCGAGCTCCATGAGGCGCGCCAGCCGGGGATCGTCGCGCACGAAGAGTCCCGCCGTGAAACGCTCCCAGGCCTCCCCGCGCGCGACGCCGTCCTCGGGTTCGTCCATCTCGAGAAAGCCCGGATCGATGCCCGCCTCGACGGGGCGCTCGCGCAGCAGGCGCGCGCCGAAGGCGTGGATCGTGCCGACGAAACAGAGATCGAGGCGCGCGAGCGCGTCGGTCAGCCGCTGCCGGGTAGGCGCATCCATCGCGCCGCGGAGCGCGGCCTCGAGCGCGTTCTGAAATCGCTGGCGCAGCTGCGCCGCGGCCTTGATCGTGAAGGTCACCGCCGCGAGGCGATCCATCGTGGCGCGCCCCGTCGCGATCGCCGCGACCATGCGCTCGACGAGCGCCCGCGTCTTGCCGGTGCCCGCCGCGGCCTCCACGAGGATGGTCGTCGAGAGGTCCTCGCGGATCGCCGTCCGAGAGTCCTCGTCCGACAGACGCCCCGGCGGCGGCTCAGTCCTTTTCGTCATGGATCTCGCGAAACGCGGCGAGCGCCGGGTGTTCCGACTGCGCCAGCTTGCGTTCGGACTGCTCGGCCGCGAGCGCCGAGCCGCCACAGATCGCTTCGAAGTCGCAGTGGCGGCAGCCGTCCCGTTTCGTCGCGTGCGGGAAGAGGCCGGCGGCGAGCAGGTCGAAGAGGCGGTCGAGGACGTCGCGCGCCGGCCCGGCGTCCAGCGGATGAACGATGCGCTGGCCCTCGCCTTTCCGGCCCGGGAAGAAGTATCCGGTTCGCGCCACGCGGCCTCGGATTCCCGCGCGCGCGAGCAGCGCGTCGAACGCCATCGCGTAGAGCGCCGGCTGGATCTGGCGGCCGCCGCGCAGCCCCGCGCCCTCGCGCACGCTCCAGGTCGAGCCCGTCTTGTAGTCCCAGACCTCGAAAGTTCCGTCGCGCGCCTCGTCCACGCGGTCGATCGAGCCGCGGAGTCGGAAACGCCGACCTCCCCCGAGCGCGACCTCGACGGGATCCGGGCTCGAGAAGGCCGAGCCTTCTCCGGCCGCGCGGACGAGCCCGAACCCGACCTCGAAGAAACGCGGCTGGACGTCGCGACAGTGCGCCTCCTCCAGCCTCAGGAACGTGCGGCAGGCGAAGAGGATCGACTTCTCCTGCTCTTCGAACGCGACGCGGCTGCGCGGCGGTTTCGCTTCGCTCCAGGCGGCGATGCGTTCGCGGGCGATCGCCTCGATCCGCGGGAGGTGGTGATCGGAGAGCGGCGATTCACCGGCGGCCGTGATCTCCTCGAGGAACGCGCGGAAGACGTCGTGGAGGAGGCTGCCCTCGTCCATCGCGTCCAGCCACCGGCCGGGGTCGCGCTGCAGCTCCTCGGGACGCTCGACCCGCAGCACCGACCGCACGAAGTAGGCGAACGGGCAGGACGCGAGCGCCTGGATTCGCGTCGCCGAGATGGCGCCGCCTTCGCCGCGCGGATCGAGCTCGGGCGTTCCCGATTTCACCCAGCCGTCCCACACCGTGAACTCCGCGCTCCTCCGCGCGTCGAGCGCCCGCCGGCCGTCCTCGAGCCACGGGTAGGCGGCGCGCACGGCGGCCGCCGCTTCCGCCGAGCCGCGCGAATCGCGCAGGACCGCGAGCCATCGTTCGGTATCGTCGAGCGCGCGCCCGAGCGCCGGCACGAATCCCGCCGCCTCGGGAAGCTCGCGCGCCAGGTCCGCGTAGTCGGCGTCGGCGCGGCCGGAGCGCTCGCGGTGGATCGCGAGCAGGAAAGGCGACGGCGCGGGCTCGCCGGCCTGCGAGAGATTGCGGAGACCGAAGCTCGAGTAGCTCACGGTCAGGTCGCCGGGCAGGCGCGCGAGACATGTCTCGAGCGCGGCCGCGGTCTCGCGCGGCCGTTCGCGCTGCAGCGCGAGCGCCGGGGTGGCCAACGTCTCGTTGATGCGGCGCCGCTCCTCGTCGAGGAGGATCGGGTCTTCGAGGTCGCGGCCCGGATGGCGGCTCTCGTCGAGACCGGCGAGGAAGACGTGCCGCCGTCCCGAGAATCCGCCCTCCGCAATTCCCGCGACGTGCACGCGGCCGGGGCGCGGACGGTCGGGCGCGATCGCGAGCCCGGCGACGGCGTCGCGCAGGCGCTCGGCCGCCTGCGCCGCCGTCACGCGCACGAGGGCGAGCTCTTGCAGCTCCTCGAAGAGCGAGTTCAACGCGGTGCGCGCGCTCGCGTCGAGCGGATCGGCCACGCGCCCGAACTCGCCGACGAACTCGCGCGTCGCGCGGGCGAGCGCCGGGAGATCCCCCGGCTCTTCGAGCGCACGCGGCGCGAGCTCGAGCGCCCGGCGCACGAGAACCCGCGCGGCTCGCGCCGCGGCGAGCCGGCGCTCGCGGCGATGGCGCCGCCTCGCGGCCTGTTCCGGCGTGGGCTCGTCCTCGCCGCGCCGCGGCCTGTCCGGCTGCTCGAGCTCGGCGACCAGGCGGTCGAGGCACCGGCGGTGGCGGTCCCGTCCCCAGCCGATCGCCGCCTCCCGCAGCTCGCTCGCTGCGGCCCGGGCGGACGGAGGCTCCCCGGCGGTCTCGGGCAGCGCGAGCGAGCCCGAAGCGAGCGCCCCGCGCAGGACGTCGGCCGCGAAGTCGCCGCCGATCCAGTCGAGGAACGCGAGCGCGGCGCGGCCCGGGCGCGTAAACGTCGCCGCGATCCCGCCGGAGAAGGTGCACGGGATGTCGTGCTCCCGCGAGAGCTCCCAGACGAGCGCCGGATAGACCGAGCGGTCGGTGTGGAGGATCTCGACGTCGTCGAAGCGCCATCCGTTCTCGAGGACGCGCCGGAAGATCTCTCGGATCTCGTTCTCCTCCCCCGTCGCCCGGAAGAGCTGCGCTCGCCGTGCCGTCGCGCGCCAGGCCTGCGGATCGGCTCGGCCGAGGACGCGCAGACGATCGCCCGCGAGGGCCTCGAGAAATCGCCGCGACAGCGGCGGCAGGTCGGTGTCCGCCGGCAGCAGGTAGATCGCGTCGCCGCGGCGGCCCCTCTTCTCGAGCGCCGCCACGGCTCGCCGGAGGAGGCCGACCGCATCCACGGCCCGTGCCGCGGCGAGGGCGGCGGCATGGCGGCGCGAGACTTCGCGCAGCTCGCGGTGCTTCTTTCGGTCCGCGAAGGCCCCGGGCGGGAGCCGCTCGGGGTCGAGGCCGGCCGCGCCGAGCTCTTCGAGCGTCGCCTGGAGCGCGCGGTGGAGCCCGGGCCGCTCCCTCAGGCCGCCGAAGTAGGACGCCGGGCCGAAGGCCTCGGCACAGGCCTGCTCGACGAGCGCGAGCGACTGCGCGCGCGAAAGCAGGCGCAGACCCTCGCGGGCGAGCTCGGCGCCGACGATTTCGTGCGCCAGAGTGCGCACGGTCTCGACGCGAAGACCGATCCAGGACGTGCCCGACCGCACGAGACGCTCCGCGATCTGGTGGCCGATCGCGAGCGTCGGCGCCACGAGGATCTTCTCCTCGAGCGGGTTCTCGCGGCACACGCGCGCGAGATCTTCGATGGCCAGCGGCCGCGCGGGCGCCTCGGGCGGCTTGGAATCGAAGGGGAGCAGGGACTGGACGGCCACGGGGGAGACCATTCTCCTACGGAGCGATCTCGGCGATGAGCGACCGGGCGGCCGGCGAGATCTCCCGCCCCCGCTTCGTGACGATGCCGTAGGTGTCCTGGCCGAAGAGGCTCCGCGCGGCGCGCGCGGCGAGACGGCGATCCGTTTGCTCGAGACAGAAGTCGGGCACGACGCCGATCCCGAGCCCGAGCCCGGCGTAGCGCTTGATCGCCTCCCAGCCTCCCGCCTCGAGCGAGATCTGGAGCGGCAGCCCGCGCTCCGCGAAGAGGCCCTCGATCAGCTTGCGCGTGGCCGAGCCGGGCCACGGGAGGATGAACGGATAGCGGGCGAGGATCTCGAGCGTGAGGCTCTTCGCCTTGTGGATCGGGTGGCTCGGCGGCGCGATGACGAGGCGGTCGGCGGAGCGGAACGGAAAGTAGGTCATGTCGGCCGGCGGCTCGGGCAGCGCGCGCAGAGCGAAGTCGATTTCGCCCTGCCGGAGCATCGCGAGCGTCTCGGCGGCCGGCCGATGGCGGATGATGACGTCCACGCGCGGATGGCGGCGCAGGAAGGAGCGGATCGGGCCGGGCAGCAGATAGAGGATGCCCGCCTCGCCCGCGCCGACGCGCACCGGTCCGCGCAGCACGCCGTCGGCCGACTCCTGAAGACGGCGGGATGTCCGGTCCCACTGCTCCACGAGCGGTCCGACGGATTCCATGAACAGACGTCCGGCGCGGGTCAGTCGCACGCCGTGCCCCACGCGCTCGAAGAGACGCGCGCCGAGCTCGCGCTCGAGCTTCTGCACGGCCATCGTGACCGTCGGCTGCGTGCGATAGAGCCGCCGCGCGGCCGCGCTGAAGCTGCCTTCGCGCGCGACGGCGAGAAAAACGCGAGCCTGTTGGATCTCCATGGTGCCTATTGACGTCTCTTATATCAGGAATAGACAGTATTGATTTGACCCCTGCAAAGCGGAGGCGAAAATCTCGCGAAGGAATGGTGGAAGAACGTCAGGCGCCCGGGTCCGATCGCCATCGCGACCGGATCGAGGATTCGATACGCCGGGGTCTCGCCGCCTATCGGGAGGGCGATCTCGCCGCCGCCGCCAGCGCGCTCGACGAGGTGCTCCCCGGACTCGAAGCCGAGATGCCGGAGCTGTGGGAGCGTCTCGGCCGTGCCTATTTCGACACGGCGGATTTCGAGCGCGCCCTCGACGTCCTCGAGCGGGTCGTCTCGGCGGGCCGGGCGACGGCGGGGACCTGGGAACGGCTCGCGGACTGCGCCCGGGAGCTCGACCGGCCGGCCGAGGAGCTGCGCTACCGCGAGGCGGCCGTGGACCATGCGCCGGAGGATCCGGCACAGTGGCGCGAGCTCGGTCTCGCGCGGCGCCGCGCCGGGAGACTGCGCGAAGCCGTGACGGCATTGCGTGAGGCGGTCCGGCTCGACGCGGAGGACGCGGCGGGCGCCGGCATCGAGCTCGGAAGAGCGTTGCGAGAGCTCGGGGATCGGGAAGGCGCGGCGGGAGCCTACCGCGAGGCCCTGGCACGGCGGCCGGGCCGTTCGGACCTCTGGAGCGACCTCGCCAGCCTCTACTCGGAGATGGGACGTTTCGCGGAGTCGGACCAGGCCGTGCGGGAAGCGATCCGCCTGAAGCCGGCCAATGCGTCGGCCTGGCACACGATCGCCACGAACACGCTGAAGCAGGGTGAGCGCGACACCGCGCAGCGCGCCTACCAGCGGATGAAAGAGCTCAACCCCGATTTCGCCGACGAGATCCTGAGCTGGGTCTCGAACACCTCGGGTCTTCCGCGGGACACCGTGGGAGAGCCGGTCCTCGCCGCCGCCGCGGGAGCGGCCGGTAAGCGCCGCGGCCGCCTCCTCGCCTTCCGCCACCGCTAGCGGGCCCGGCCGCGCGCGCCCCGCGCTACTCGACGCCCTCGGGGAACGCCATCCGCGGATCCACGTCCACCGGCAGGTCCTTCGCCCGCTCGAGCGTCGCGCGGAGATCGTCCGGCATCTTGTCGTAGCGCGCGAACCAGGTCTCGGCGCGCACGCGGTCGCCGGTCGCCTCGATCTCGAGCAGCTCCTTCGTCAGAGCGGCGACGCCCTGGCGCCACTTCTCCGCGTCGATCGTGTAGAGGCCGGACTCGAGCCGCCGGATCGCACCCTTCTCGGAGAGGAAGTTGAACTGCATCATCTCGCCGCGCGCATGCGCCTCCGCGATGCCGAAGCGCACGGTCCGGAAGATGCCGGCGAGATAGGACGCCCGGTACTCGGGGAGCCGCTCCTTCGGCAGCACGCCCTTCGTGACGAGCCAGTCGAGCGCAAACACGCCGGTCATGTCGGCCTTCGCTTCCTCGACGGCGGAGAAGATCGCGCCGACCGACTCGCGGATGGAGATGCGCGCGCCGCCCTTGCGCGCAAAGGCAGGGCCGAGGCCGTGACAGATCTCGTGCATGAGCGTGTCGGTCAGGTATCCCTCGGCCGACGCGAGGCCCGCGAGCTCCGGGACCATGACGCGGCGCGCGACAGGGAGGACGACTTCGTCGACGCGCGCGTCCATGTAGTTCTTGAAGAACAGGCGCTTCGATCCCTTCTCCTCGTGGATGCGCGGATCGTTCGGCAGGTTGTCGGCGACGGCCTGGTATCCGTGCCGCAGATCCCCCGCACGGAACGGCGTGTCCATGACCTCCATCGGCGCGGCCTTGCCGGCGAGTGACGGGCGGTCCTCGGGAGAAAGCGGGAGCGCGTCCTGGATCTGGGCGACGTACTTGCGGAAAAGATCGAGCTTGCGGCTCTCCGGCTCGTTGCGCACCATGACGGCGGCGCCGTAGGAGGTCTTCACGCCGAGGAGGTCGTCGAGATAGGTCTCGTACGGCGCGAAAACGAGATCGATCCGGGGCGCGTCGAGATCGAGCCACGCCGAATCCGCCTCGTAGTATTCGTCGGTCGTCAGCGCCTTCGAGAGGAGGCCGAGGTATTTCGCGAAGCCCGGGTCGTCGGACAGGCCCGCAGCCTCCGACAGCTTCCGCGAGGCCGGATCGACCCACGCCTTGTACGCGACGTGGTACGGCACGGCCTCCAGGCGATCGGCCTTTCGCCGCACGACCGTCCAGGGGGAGTAGATGGCCTTGCGCTCGTCGGGATGCTTCGCGACGTACGCCTCGACCTCCTCGCGCGTGAGATCCCCCGGATAGAGCGCGCGGCCCGGCGGCATCGGCGTCTTCCCGTAAAGCGGACGGTGCGCGTCGAGCAGATCCCAGCGCTCGCCGTTGATCCAGAGGAGGCGCCGCAGCGCGCGCGCCCGCGGATCGGTCGCCCCTTCGAGCGCGCGATACACGGCGATGGATTCGGGATCGCTCTGCCTCCAGAAGAGGTTCTCGAGATCGCGGCAGGCGTCCACGAGCTTGTCGACGAGCTGGCGCTCGCGCGGCGAGAGGCCCGTGGCGTCGAACGCCATGTCGACCGGCTTCCACCGGGCGAGACGTTCGGGCAGGTCGGGCGGCGTGTCCTCGACGATCTTCCGCATGGCGGCGGAGTCCGTCGCGGCGGGGCGGGCGGAGGAGGACGAGGCCGTCATCAGAATGGCCGTGGCGAGCGCGGCGATGATCTCCTTGCGGTGTCGCATCAGCGGATTCTATCGAGCCGCCGCTTAAGATCGCCGCCGTGAAATCGCGCGCGCTCGCCCGGGTCGGATTCGCGGCGACGGGAGTTCTCTACCTTGCGATCGGAGTCTCCGCGGCACGCGTCGCAATCCTCGGTGTGCGCGATCCGTCGGGCGTTCCCGGCGCGGTCCGCCTCATCCTGAAGACGCCGCACGGCCGCGTACTCGCGATCGCCGTGGCGGCTGGCCTCGCCGGGTTCGCGCTGTGGCACCTCCTCGAGGCGCGCCGCCGACGCGGGCTGCTCCGGCGGACCGGCCACCTCGCGAGCGCCGCCGGGTACGCGGCCCTCGCGTGGGGCACGGTCTCGGCGCTCCTTCGATTGAACGCGCGCGGGCATGAATGGTCGGCGACGGCGCTCGCGTGGCTCCTCGCGCGGTCCTGGGGGGTCGCCGTGATCGAGATCGCCGGGATCCTGACGGTCGCGGGCGGCGTCTCGGAGGTCTGGCAGGGCGTTTCCGGACGCCTGCGCCAGCGCTTCGCGGCCGGCTGGCTGTCGCGCGACGCGGCGCGCGCCGCTCGTCGGGTCGCGCGATTCGGTCTCGCGGCCCGGGGGATCGTGCTCGTCGTGATCGGCGTCTTTCAGGTGCGCGTGGCGCGCGACCTCGATCCGCGGGAGCTGCGCGAGGTCGGAGGCGCGCTGAAGGCGCTCGCGAAGTCTCCGGCGGGCGGAGCGTGGCTCGCGGCGGTGGTGGCGCTGGGGCTCGCGGCCTATGGCCTCTACATGGGCGTGCTGGCGGCGTCGGCGCGCCGTTTCGAGTGAGGCACCATCGGGGCCGGGAATGGCACCTTCTGGCCCCTTCCCGATCGTTACCTCTCGTAACGTGCAGAGACGAATCGCCGCAAGAAGGTCTCATGGAAGACCTTTCTCGTCAGTTGCTTCGGGCCTGGCCGCGCTCTTGCGTCTTTCCAGGACAGGCGGGGGTGTCTCGCCGACTGGAGATGGCATTGGCCGGCGTCCTGGATGATCGGGGGCTGACGATGGTGGGCGTCGACCACTCGACGCTCAGGGGCGAGCCCTCGGGAACCGACACGCGGTACTCGGTCTCGCTCGTCGGCCCGATCGACGAGGTCTGGGCCGAGGCCTACCGCATCCTCCAGGCCGACTCCACGATGTTTCGCCGTCTGCGCCTCGACGCGCCGGCGCGGGAGGTCACCTTCACCTGCCGCGCGATCGACGGGCCCGCGCAGGTCTTCGAGATCCTCGAGCGGCTCGACGCGCTCATCAAGCGCGTCAATCGCCAGACCCTCGGGCGCCGGACGTAGCCGTCACTCCGGCGCCGCGCGCCCGGCGTCCTTCTATGCCTTGATGCGGGCGAGGATGTCGGAGATGCGCTTCTTCTGCGCGTCGTCGGTCGTCATCGCCATCGCCTTCCCGTAGAGATCGGCCGCCTGCTTCTTGTCGCCTTTGGCGAGATAGGCCTCGCCGAGGCTGTCGTACGTGTTCCACGACTTCGGATAGTTCTTGACGTTCTTCTGGAAGACGGCGATCGCGTCGTCGTACTTCTTCTCGCCGAGGAGCTGATAGCCGTAGAGGTTCATGTCGGTCTCCGTCGCGACCTGCAGCGCCTTCGCGCGCAGGTCCGCGGCGTCCTTCGTGTCGCCCTTCGCTTCGAGGAGCCCGGCCTTCGTGCGGAGGTTCGTGAAGTTCTGGTTCATCGACACCGAGCGGTCGGCCCACGTCGAGGCCTCGTCGAGGTTGACGCCGTTCTGGAGGCAGTAGTTGGCCGCCGCGTTCCAGCCCTGCCAGGAGAAGCGCGGGAGCCCGCGCAGCTGCGCGCGCAGGCTCTCGACGACGACGGCCGGCGTATCCACCGTGATCCGAATCGGGACCGCGACCTCCTCCCAGCGCAGGACGGCGCGGACCGACTTGTCCGTCGGATCTTCGAATCGGTAGGAAAGCCGTTCCTCGAACGGGGCCTTTTCGGGATCCACGGCCACGCGGAGCGCGTCTTCCTTCGGGTCGTAGCTGAAACTTCCCCAGGCCACCGAGACGTTGCTGAACGCGACGGTCCACTGCTTCTCCGTGGGGATCATGTGGAGGCCATACGTTCCCGCGGCGAGCTTCTGACCCTCGATGGAGACGGGCGAGCTGAACGTGATCGTCGTGTTTTCGTTCGCGCCGGCCCTCCAGATCTCGCCGTAGGGCACGAGCCCTCCCCAGATCTTCCGTTTGGCGACGGCGGGACGGTGGTAGTGAATCGCCATCTGCGTCAGGCCGACGGTCTGCTCGACCGACGCCTCCGGGCTCGCCTGGGGAAGCACGATCGGCGGAACCTGGGCGCAAAGGGCGAGCGGCAGGAATCCCGTGACGAAAGACCACGCGGTGCGGATGAACGTGCGCATGAACCCCTCCCTCGAGATTCCCGCGGGCGAACGGAGGCCGGGAATCTGGAAGTTGCTACGAAGAGGCGGCTTCGGGGTTTTTCGGGCTTCCGAGGTGCGGCCGTTTTGCGCGCGCGTTTCAGACGTTGCGGCGCCGGAAGTCCTTCATGAAGGCGGCGAGCGCCTCGACGCCGGCCCGGGGAAACGCGTTGTAGAGCGAAGCGCGGATGCCGCCGACGAAGCGGTGGCCCTTCAAGCCGTCGAGCCCGGCGGCCTTCGTCTCCGACACGAACTTCGTCTCCAGCTCCTCCGACGGCAGGCGGAAGGTGACGTTCATGTTCGAGCGGCTGCCCGGCTTCGCGTGCCCGCGGTAGAAGCCCTCGGAACCGTCGATGGCGTCGTACAGGATCTTCGCCTTCTCGGCATTGCGGCGCGCCGCCGCTTCGACACCGCCTTCCGCGAGGAGCCAGCGCATCGTCAGCCGCATGATGTAGATGCCGAACACGGGCGGCGTGTTGTAGAGGGATTTCTCTTTGGCGTGCGCGTTGTAGTCGAGCATCGCCGGGAGATTCTTCGGCGAGCGCGAGAGCAGGTCCTCGCGGAGGATCACGAGCGTGACGCCCGATGGCCCCAGGTTCTTCTGCGCGCCGGCGTAAATCAGCGCGTACTTCGAGACGTCGATCGGGCGGCTCAGGATGTCGGACGACATGTCGCAGACGAGCGGCACGGCACCGACTTCCGGCTCCCGCGGCCACTCGATGCCCTGGATGGTCTCGTTCGACGTGAAGTGCACGTACGCCGCCTTCGGATCGAGCGCGAGCTCGCGCGGCTCGGGGATGCTCCGGAAGCCGTCGGCTTCGGTCGGCGCGAGCACCCGGACGGTCCCGGCCTTCTGCGCCTCCTTCACCGCCTTCTGACCCCAGACGCCGGTCACGATGTAGTCGGCCGACCCGCCGGCCGGCAGGAGGTTCATCGGGACCATCGAGAACTGGAGCGTCGCGCCGCCCTGGAGGAAGAGCACGCGGTAGTTCGCCGGGATGCCGGCGAGCTTGCGGATGTCGGCTTCGGCGCCTTGCAGGATTTCATCGAAGGTCTTCGACCGGTGACTGATCTCGAGGACGGACATCCCGACGCCCGGCAGCGCGGGCAGATCGCGCTGCGCCTCGGCGAGGACCGGCTCGGGCAGGACCGCGGGTCCGGCCCCGAAGTTGAAGATGCGGGTCGTCGTGGTCGTCATCTGTCTCCTCCCCCGGAGTTGCGAAGTATAGAGGGGGCGGCGCGCCCGAGCGCCCATCCGCCGCCGGCGACGGTCAGAGGGGCAGAACCGAGAGCTCGATGATGTCGGGCGTCGCCCGCCGGATCGCCTCCCGCGTCTCGGCGGGAGGCTCGCGGTCGACGTGGATGCGCGCGATCGCCGCGCGGGCGCCGTCGAACACGACGTTCTCGGTCTCCTGAACGTTGATCTGAGCCTCCTTGAGGCGGTCGAAGACGGCGGCGAGCACGCCGACGCGGTCGTAGTGCCGCACGACGAGCAGGTGCGTCGCGGGCGACTTGCGCGCGAGGTTGACGCCGTTGGGGGGGCGGCCGGTGTCGCGGAACTCGCGGAGGATGCGCACCGTCTCGGCGGCGATCGCCTCCTGCGCCTGGTCCGTCGAGGCGCCGATGTGGTGCGTCCCGATGACGCCGGGAAGACGGAAGAGCGGCGCGGCGACGTCGCCGGCCGATCCGAGCGGCTCCGCGGCGAAGACGTCCAGGCCGGCACGGATCCCTTTCTCCCGGACCGCGCTCTCGAGCGCCGCCTCGTCCACGACCTCCGCACGCGAGGTGTTCACGAAGAGGGCGCCGGTCTTCATGGCGGCGAAGAAGCCCATGCCGCAGAGGCCCCGCGTTTCGGGCTTGAGCGCCAGGTGCACGGACACGACGTCGGCGGCCGACGCGACCTCGAGCGGCGAGCCTTTGCGCTCGATGCCCCAGAGGCGGGCCTTCTCCGGAGTCAGGCTCCGGCTCCAGGCGACGACGGGCATGCCGAACGCCCGCGCGCGCGGGATCATCTCCTGTCCGATCCCTCCGGTGCCGAGGAGCCCGAGCGTCGCGCCGTAGAGGCCGCGCGCCTTCGCGTACTCCTTCTTGTTCCAGACGCCGCGCGCGAGATCCGCGGCGCCGTCCACGATCCGGCGGTCGAGCGCGAGGATGAGCCCGAAGGCGAGCTCGGCGACTGCGATCGAGTTCTTGCCGGGGCAGTTGGCGACGTAGATGCCGCGCTCCGAAGCCGCTTCGACGTCGATCGTGTTGTAGCCGGCGCCGGCGCGGACCACGAGCGCGAGGTTCCCCGCTTCGAGCATCGGACGCGTGACCTTGGTCGAACGGACCACGAGCGCCTCGGCCCCGGTTTCGCGGATTGCGTCGCGGAGCGCGTCGTCGCGGTCGTCGGGCCGGTAGACCACCTCGAGGCCCGCGGCGGCGAGGCCGTCGAGGCCGCTCTTCTCGAACTTGTCGGCGACGAGGACCTTCACGCTCAGATCTCGTGGATGACGAGCCCGTCGCGCAGCTTCGGCTCGAACCAGGTGGATTTGGGAGGCATGATCTCGTTCGCGTCGGAGACCGCCATGAGCTCCGCGAGCGAGACCGGGAACATCGAGAAGGCCGCGGCCGCGCGCCCGGAGTCCACGGCGCGCTCGAGCTCCTCGGTCCCGCGGACGCCGCCCACGAAATCGATGCGCTTGTCCGTCCGGACGTCGTGGATGCCGAGCAGCGGATCGAGCACGCGCTGTTGCAGGCGCTCCGCGTCGAGCGATTCGATGCTGCGGACGCCGGCGCCGCCCGGGGGCGGCAGCTCGAGCATGCTCCAGCGCCCTCCGAGGTAGACGCCGACTTCGCCCTTGCGCGCGGGTTGGCCCGAGGCGGCGTCGCGCAGGGGAAAGAGGCGCGTGAGCTCCGCGCGGAATGCGTCGGGAGAGCGGCCGCTCAGGTCCTTGACGATCCGGTTGTAGGGGAGGATCCGGACCTGACCGGCAGGGAACGCGACTGTCAGGAAGAAGTTGTAGGCCTCGCTTCCGGTGTGGCCGGGGTTGCTCTGGCGGCGCTCGTCGCGCGCGCGGGCCGCGCTCGCGGCGCGATGATGTCCGTCGGCGATGTAGAGGAGCGGCACGGATTCGAACGCCTTCGCGATCCGTGCGGAATCGTCGGGCGAGAGGCGCCAGAGCGTGTGCGCGATGCCGTCGGCTGCCGTGAAGTCGACGAGCGGGGCCGCGGCGACGGCCTTCGCGACGAGGGCGTCCACCTCGGCGCGGTCGCGATACGTCAGGAAGACGGGCCCCGTCTGCGCGGAGAGCCGCAGCATGTGGCGCGTCCGGTCGTCCTCCTTGTCGCGGCGCGTCCGCTCGTGCTTGCGGACGACGTCCGCGTCGTACTCGGCGAGGGAGGAACACCCGGCGACTCCGGTCTGGATGTGATCTCCCATGCGGAGCCGGTAGATCGAGAGCGTCGGCGTCGGATCGGGGGCGAGGGGCGCGTCGCGCTTCAGGCGCTCGAAATTCTTCGCGGCGAGCTCGTACACCGCGTCCGCGTGCGGATCGGTGCCGTCGGGCAGATCGATCTCGGGGCGAGACACGTGGAGGAAGGAGAGCGGGTTGCCCGCCGCGAGTGCCCGCGCCTCGGCGGTCGAGACGACGTCGTAGGGCACCGCGGAGACCGCGGCCGCGCGGCCGGCCGGCGGACGCAGCGCGCGGAAGGGACGCATCGTGGCCATGCGGGCGGGATTCTACGCGGAGCTTCGGCGCGCCGCGCGCGATGCGGCGGGAGTGTTTACAATGCGGTCCGACGAATCGCCAGGATAAGAGGAGGACCGCGGATGCACCGCAACCGAATGGAGAAGCTCTTTCTGCTCGCCGCGCTCGTCGCGATTCCCTGGACCCTGCTGGCCGGGTCCGACCCGGTCGCCAAGCGGCGGTCGGCCGGGCCGTCGAAGTTGGAGCGCGGGAAGTACCTCGTGACCGTCATGGGGTGCAACGACTGCCACACGCCGTTCAAGATGGGGCCGAACGGGCCGGAGCCCGACATGACGCGGATGCTCTCGGGCCACCCCGAGACGATGAAGCTGCCCCCGCCGCCCCCGCCCTCGGGCCCGTGGGTCGCGTCGTTCGCCGGCACGTTCACGGCCTTCGCCGGGCCCTGGGGCATCTCCTATGCGGCGAACCTGACGCCGGATCCGAACACCGGGCTCGGCATCTGGACCGAGGAGATGTTCCTGAAGGCCCTGAAGACGGGCAAACACATGGGCACGTCGCGTCCCATCCAGCCGCCCATGCCATGGATGTGGGTCGGGAAGGCGACCGACGACGACCTGAAGGCGGTGTTCGCCTATCTCAAGTCGGTTCCGCCGATCGTGAACCACGTCCCCGACCATCAGGAGCCGGCGCCGCCCGCGCCCGCGAAGAAGTAGGGCTCTAGAGGGACGCGAGGAACTGGAAGTACTCCTCGGGGGTCGAGGAGAGGGCCATGCCGAAGCCGCTCGGCACGAGCCGCGCGAGCGCCGTCGGGGCGCGGTAGGACCGCACGACCTTTCCGACGAGCGGAATGCGCTTGCCGTCGGGCAGATGGAGCTCGGCCGAGAGCGACGCCCCGAGGTTCGGGATCCGGATCGAGCGGACGAAGACGCCGAGCGGCGACAGGTTGTAGGTGAAGCCGTAGTAGGCGCCGCCCGCGAGGCGGAACTCGATCACGAGACGCCTCTTGACCCGAGGGTGTTTCCGCTTGTCCGCCATTTGAGCCGCGGAGCCGGTCCCACCGCTCCGCGGCTCGGATCCTATCGCGAAGCGCGAGGGTCAGCGCGCCAGGCGAAGGTTGGGCGAATCCTTGGAGCGTTCGCGGTCCGGCTCGGGCTTCGCGAAATCCTTCTCGCCGGAGTAGACCGGCGCGCACCAGTGCCGGTACTCCCGCCGGCGTCCGCGCACGACGTCGAAGTAGAGCCGACGGAGCTCCGTGACGACGGGACCCATGCGGCCCGCGCCGATCGCGCGTTGATCCACCCGGGTCACCGCTCCGATCTGCACGCCGGTGCCGCAGAGGAACATTTCGTCGGCGAGGAAGATCTCCGTGCGATCCACGGTCCGCTCGACGACCGACAGGCCCAATTCCTTCTGGGCGAGCTCGAGGACCGTGCGCCGCGTGATCCCCTCGAGGACGTCGTCGGTGATGCCCGGCGTGATGACGACGCCGTTGCGAACGAGGAACACGTTCGCGGCCGAGCTTTCCGAGACGTGCCCGGACTGTGTCAGGAGGATCGCGTCGTCGAAGCCGGCGCGCTGCGCGTCGCTCTTGGCGAGCGCCGAGTTGACGTAGGCGCCGGCGATCTTGCCGCGCGCGGGGATCATGTTGTCGTCCACGCGGCGCCATGACGAGATCATGAGATGCAGGTTGTCGTCGTTGTCGAGGTAGCGGCCGTACGGGAAGGTCACCATCGAGACCTCGGGCTTCAGATTGTGCAGCCGGACTCCCACCGATTCGTCGGCGTAGAACGCGAGCGGGCGCGCGTAGCAGTCCTCGCGGAGGAGCTCGGCCCGCATGAGCTCGACGAGCGCCGCGCTGAAGCTGTCGGGCGTGTCGGGGAGCTCCATGCCGAGTAGCCGCGCCGAATCGAGGAAGCGGCGGAAGTGATCGCGCGGCCGGAAGACGAAGAGCTCTTCCTCCTCCTCGTTCCAGTAGGCCCGGACCCCCGCGAAGCACGCCGTGCCGTAGTTGAGCGCGTGCGTCAGAACGCCGACGCGGGCTTCGGAGTAGGGAACGATGTGGCCGCGGAAGTAGGCGTAGCGGGGAAGGGGCATGACGTCCTCCTCAAAGGCCTCTTTTCAATGCCATTTTGACTCCGGGCTCATGTGGCACTAGAATCGGTCTCATTCAGGAGGCATTCAATAGCCACTTCACCGAAAATGGACTGGGGCCTGGAGCGGCGGACGGCGCGCGGTCCCCTCGAGTTCGTGCGGGCCCTCGGCAACTGGACGGCGGGCGAAGGCCCCGCCTACCGCCGTCTCGCGGCGGCCCTGACCCTGGCGATCCGCCGCGGCGAGGTCGGTCCCGGCGAACGGCTGCCGGCCGAGCGGGTGATGGCGCGCCTCCTTTCCGTTTCCAGGACCACGGTCGTCGCCGCCTACGAGCTCCTCCGGGAGGACGGCTGGCTCGAGAGCCGGCAGGGCAGCGGCACGCGCGTCGCGTCCGGGAGCGCCGCTCCGCAGGGCCTGCCGCCGGAGGAGGGACCCGGCTCTTTCCGGGGACACCCGCTCTACCGCGGCCTGATCGAGGGCTCGGGCGGGACGATCGAGTTCCTCGCCGCGCATCTGCCCGGCGGGGACTTCCTGCTCCCGGATCTCGCCGCGATCGACCGGCGCGCGCTCGCGGAGCTCGTGCGGGGTGCGGGCTACATGCCGATGGGGCTTCCGGAGCTGAGAACCTCGATCGCCGCCTACCTCTCATCGCGCGGGCTCCCGACGTCGGCGGAACAGATTCTCGTGACGTGCGGAGCGCAACAGGCCGTGGCGCTCGCGGCGGCGGCTTTCCTGCGCCGCGGCGACGCCGTCGTGCTCGAGAACCCGACCTATCTCGGCGCGATCGACATCTTCACGAGCGTCGGCGCGCGGCTGACTCCGGTCGGCGTGGAAAAAGACGGCCCCCGGCCCGAGGCGCTCGCGGAAATCGTCCGGAAGACCGTGCCGCGCCTGCTCTATCTCATGCCGACCTATCAGAACCCCACGGGCGCGCTGATGCCCGAACGCCAGCGCCGCGCCATCGCGCTGCTCTCGCGCGAGCGCGGCCTGCCGATCGTCGAGGACAACACCCTTGCCGACCTGTCGCTCTCGGGAAAATCCCCGGCGCCGCTCGCGGCCTTCGAGCCGTCGGCGCCGATCCTGACCGTCGGCTCGCTCTCGAAGCTCTTCTGGGGCGGTCTGCGCGTCGGCTGGATCCGCGCTTCGGAGGCCGTCCTGTCGCGGATCGCGAGGCGTCGGATCATGGCGGATCTCGGCGGATCCGTGCTCTCGCAGCTCGCTGCCGTGCGGCTGTTGCGCAAGGCGGACGAGGTGCGCGAGATGCGGCGCGCGCAGATCCGCGAGCGATACGACCGCCTCACGAAGCTCCTCGGAAAACATCTGCCCGAATGGACGTGGGTGGCGCCGGCGGGCGGCCTCTCGCTCTGGGTGCGCCTGCCGCGCGGCAACGCCGACGAGTTCGCCCAGGTCGCGCTGCGTCACGGCGTCGCGTTCGTGCCCGGCTCGCTCGCCTCGCCGGACCGCGGCTTCGCGGAGTACCTGCGCCTGCCGTACGTGCTCGACCGCGAGCCGATGGAGGAGGGCGTGCGGCGCCTCGCGCGCGCGTGGTCGGCGTACGCCGCGGTCCCGCGCCCGGAGCGGGCGAGCCTCGACGTGCTGGTCTAGCCTCCGCTCGCGCCCGCGGACGGCCGCCCGAAGTACCTCCTCTCGATGTCCTCGGCGATCGTCGGCGCGCCGGCGTCCGTGGAGATCCGTGCGATCGCGTCGCCGGCCCCGACGTCGCCTTCCTCGAGCACGCGCAGGTAGAAGCCCAGGCGGCGGCTCTCGAGCAGCGCTCCCACGAAAGCCTGGGAGCCGGCCTTCAGACCCATCTTGAAGCACGGCGACCGCGGCTTGGTGACCTGCACCACCGCGCTTCCGACCCGGTAGACGTCGCCCACACGCACGGCTCTCTCGTGCAGCCCCTCCGTCGTGAAGTTCTCGCCGAAGAACCCGAAGGCCAGGTTCGGCCGGCCGAGCGCACGCCGGAAGTGGGCATAGTGCTCGGAAGGGAAGACGTACACGGCCTGATCCGGTCCGCCGTGGTATCGCTTGTCCGCCTGGATGTCCCCGGCGAGGGTCAACCGCGTCAGCGCGACACGGCCGGAGACCGGCTCCTTGAAGATTCCCGTGCGGACGTGCCGTCCGCGGACTGGAAAGCTCGCGGGAACCGCAACGTTGACCGAGAGGAGGCGCGGGGGATTCGTCA
Organism: Thermoanaerobaculia bacterium; assembly: GCA_035498835.1. Lineage (GTDB taxonomy): Bacteria > Acidobacteriota > Thermoanaerobaculia > UBA5066 > Gp7-AA6 > DATBFU01. Next base: position 5,589 of record DATJZU010000125.1, on the reverse strand, counting down.
CGCCGGGAACTACGATGCGCCGGCGCCCGCGGTTTCGGCGGACGTCGGCCCGGCGCGCTAAGATCCCGCGCGCACAATGCCGAGCGAGGCCGAAGCGAGGTGACGATTTGACGACGCGACTCCTGGCCCTGCTGATGCTTCTCCATCCCGCGCCGCAGACGGCGCCGGCGGCGCCCGCCGCGCCGGAGCACGCCACGATCGCCGTCGCGACCATCGCGGACCGCGCGCGGGGTCTGACGCGGCAGGACGGGTTCCTGCCGTACTACTGGGACGCGCGCAAGGGGCAGTTCCTGCTCGAGATCTCGCGGTTCGGCGAGGAGTTTCTCTACGGCGCGGGGCTCGCCGGCGGGGCGGGGCTTCTCGAAGCCTCGCTCGACCGCGGGCAATCCGGCGCGCTCGGCGTCTGCCGCTTCGAGCGCTCCGGCCCGCGCGTTCTCCTCGTCCAGCTCCAGACGACCCAAATGAGCGGCGCGGACGACCCCGAGCGGGCGCGCGCCGTCGCCGAGTCTTTCCCGATCTCCGTGCGCGCGTCGATGCCGGTCGAGGCCGAGGAGGGAGGCCGCGTCCTCGTGGACGCGACGGCGTTCCTGCTCGCGGACTCGCAAGTCCTGCCGATCCTGCGGGCGTCGCGCGTCGGCGACTGGAAGCAGGACGTCGCGCGCTCCGCGATCCACTTCGACCGCACGGGCGCGTTCCCTCGCAACACCGAGATCGAGGCCGTGCAGACGTTCGTCTGCGACAACCCGCCGCCGGCCGTCGCCGCGGTGCTCCCCGACGGGCACACCATGAGCCTGCGCGCGCACCACAGCTTCTGGAAGATGCCGGAGCCCGGCTTCCGGACCCGGATCTTCGACCCGCGCGTCGGCATCATCTCGGTGCGCCGCGTGGATCACGCGGCCCGCTTCACGGAGCCGATCGAGAAATATCTGACGACGCGCTGGCGCCTGCAGAAGAAGGACCCGTCGGCGGCCGTCTCGGAGCCGGTCCAGCCGATCGTGTACTACCTGGACCGCGCGATTCCCGAGCCCGAGCGGACGGCGATCCGGCAGGCGGCGCTCTGGTGGAACCACGCGTTCGAGGAGGCGGGATTCCGCAACGCCTTCGTGTTGAAGGATCTGCCGGAAGGCGCCACGTTCCTCGACGCGCGCTATTCCGGGATCGAGTGGATCAATCGCGCGGAACGCGCCTGGTCGGTCGGCGACATTCAGGTCGACCCGCGCACGGGCGAGATCCTCCACGGGGTCGCGCGCATCGATTCGCACCGGCGTCGGACCACGGCGCGGATGTGGCGCAATCTGCAGCCGCCGGAGCGCGGACGCGCCTGCCTCGCGGGCGACGCGCCGGACCTCGCGTTCCTCGCAGCCGGGGATCCGGACGCCGGCGAAGAGAAGCTCGTCCTCGAACGCCTCGCGTATCTCTCGGCGCACGAGGTGGGCCACACGCTCGGCCTCGAGCACAACTGGGCCGCGACGACCTTCGGCTGGGGCTCGGTCATGGACTACCTCGCGCCGCACATCGAAGAGCGCAACGGCGCGCTCGATCTCTCCGACGCCTACCCGAGGGACATCGGTTCCTACGACCGCCTGGCGATCGCGTGGGCGTACACGGCGGAGGAGGATCCGGCGCGCCTCGACGCGATCATCCGCGCGGCCTACGCGAAGGGGATCGTTTATCCGCTCGAGAGCGATCCGCGATGGGCCGAGTACGACTGGGGTCCGGACCCCGTGCGGTGGCTCGCGACGACGCAGGCGGTGCGCCGCGTGATCCTCGACCATTTCGGCGCCGGGCAGCTCCAACGCGGCGAATGGGTGTCCTCGCTGCAGGAGCGCTTCAATCTCGCTTACCTGTATCACCGCTTCGGCATCCAGGCCGCGCAGCAGTTCGTCGGCGGCCAGTTCCAGACCGGCGCCGTCGCCGGAGACGGGCAGACGCCCGTCGCCTGGGTTCCCGCCGCGAAGCAGAAGGAGGCGCTCGACCTCCTTCTCGCCGCGCTCGAGCCCGAGAACCTCGACATCCCGGACCGCATCCTCGCCGCGCTCGTGCCGGAACCCTCGGGGACCGCGCCGACCCGCGAACGGTTCGCCTCCGACGCGGGTCCGGCCTTCGACCGGCTGACCGCCGCGCGCACGCTCGCGGCGCTCATCGTCGACCCTCTTCTCGATTCCGAGCGCGCCGCGCGGCTGTCGCTCGCGTCGGGCCCGGACGCGCTGACGCTCGACGCGGCGCTCGGACGTCTGGTCCAGTCGACGTGGGGCGCGCGCGCGGACGGATCGGAGCGCCTCGCGGGTCTGCGCCGTGTGGCCCAGCGCGAGACGCTCGACGCGATGATGGATCTCGCCGCCCGCGCGGAGACGGCTCCGGAAGTGCGCGCGGTCGTCTTCGCGCGACTCGAACGTCTCCGATCGGAACTGCGCGCCCGGACGCCCGCGGATCCGGCAGCCGCGGCGCACGTGCGCCAGGCGGTGCGCGATCTCTCCGACTTCCTCGAGAAGCCCGAGACCCGCAAGCCGCGCGCGCGGCGGATCGAGGCGCCTCCCGGACGGCCGATCGGGTGACATAACGGACAGAGGACCGAGGGCCGAGGACTGAGGGCCGAGGACTGAGGACTGAGGACTGGGACTGAGGACCGGGGACCACGGGGCTCGAGCCGCTCGAGTCCTCAGTCCCGAGTCCGCAGTCCTCACTCGCTGTGCGCGGTGCCCGGCGCGGAAGCCGTCACCGGCCCCTTCAAGTTCACGTCGCGCTGCGGGAACGGAATCTCGATGGCTGCCTCGGTGAGCACGCGGTTGACGGCGCGACGGACCGCGCTCTGGAGCGCGAGCGCCTGCTCGAAGCGTGCCGCCCAGACCTGCAGCACGAAGTCGAGCGAGCTGTCGCCGAAACCGACGAAGTAGGCCGCCGGAGGCGGATCGGCGAGCGCCTCGGGGTGGTCGCTTGCGGCCTCGAGCAGGAGCGCGATGACCTTCTCCGGGTCCGTGCCGTAAGCGACTCCCACGCGGACCTCGACGCGCCGCCGCCGGTCGGAAAGCGTCCAGTTGATGAAGCTCTTCGAGATCAGGTCGCCGTTGGGCACGATCACCTCGGCGCCCTCGGCGGTTCGCACCGTGGAAGACCGCATCCCGATGCGGCTGACGGTGCCGACGAGTGATCCCACGTCCACGACGTCGCCGACCTGGATGGGCCTCTCGAAGAGGAGGATCAGGCCCGCGACGAAGTTGGACACGATGTTCTGCAGTCCGAAGCCGAGGCCCACGCCGAGCGCGCCGGCGAGCAGGGTGAAGCGCGACAGGCTGATGCCTGCGGCGCTGAACGCGAGGAAGATGCCGGCCACGAGGATCGCGTATCGCGTGGTCGTCGTGATCGTGAAGGGAAGGCCGCGCGAGAGGTGGAATCGCGGAAGGACCTCCTCCTCGAGGACGTATTTCACCGCGGCCGCCGCGACGAACGTCGCGACGAGCACGGCGACGAACGTAAGGATTCCCGAGATCGAAAGGGTCGCCGACCCGACCCGCAGCGTGGCCTGCAGTCCGGCGCGGAGCGCGCGACCGACGGGCTCCCGGAGCCCGAAAGAGAAGAGAGACCACGAGACCCACTCGAAGGCGACGAGGACGCCGATCGCGCGGCGCAGGAACCGCCGGATGGCCCCGTCGTGCGCCTGCACGAGATGGAGCGCGCGGCCGGCGCGCGTCGCGAGCAACGCCCCGGCGATTCCGTAGAGAAGCGAATAGAGCCCGATCGAAACCATGCCGAGCCCGTCCATAGCGATCGTCCCCGTGCGCAGAAGGCGGGCGGTCCCGACGTAGCCGAAGATCGCCAGGAAGAACGCCGCGGCGAGAAACACGATCGAGACCGCCAGGACCGCGGTCACGACACGCCGGGGCCACTTGTCCCGGAAGATCGCCTGCCAGCGCCCGGTCTTCCAGTCGGCAGCCAGTGCCGCGGCGACCAGGCCGACCTGCAGGAGGAGAACGAGGCGATCGAGGAGAGGCTCCTGCTCGTAGAGGTAGCGCAGAGGCACGAGGCAGGACGCCAGGGCGAGCGCATCCACGCTCCGCCAGACCCCCCGCCCGAACAGCCGGTTCAGCTGCGTGGCCGTCGTCAGGATGAGAACGACCCAGAGCGCATCCCAGAAGAGCGCGGGGGCGATTGCGGACGGCGTCCACCAGACGAGGGCGATGACCGCCATCAGCGCCGCGGCGGCGACCGGACGCTCGATCAGGCGAAGGAATCCGCGCGCGTGGGGATCTCCCTTGGCGCTCTCCCGGGCCGGAGCTCGCAGGGCGAGGATCAGGCCGATGCTCGCGGCGAAGAGCAGCAGAAAGCGCGCGCCGGCGAACGGCCCGCGCTGCTCGGCGAACGCGGAGAGGCGAGAGAGGTCGCGGGCCAAGCGTTCCCCCGCGCCGCGGCCCATGCGGCGGCCGACCCACGGCGTCTGCCAGATCGGGGCCTCGGAGATGTCGAAGATTCGGCGCTGCGCCTGCGCCCGCCGATCGGACATCTGCGCCCGCGCGGCCGCAAAATCCGACCGCACGCGGGAGACGCGATCGAGCGACGTCAGAGCCTCGTCCCGCCGCTGCTTCAGATCCGCCTTGAGGCCGTCGATCGTCTCGAGAATGTCCGCGGCACGCTTGCGGATGACCTCGGGTGCCTCGTGCTCCGCGACGGCCGGCAGCGTGGCGCTCCAGCGGCCGTGCTCCGTCTGCAGGCGCTCGATGTCTCCTTCGAGCAGCCGCGCCCGGTCCCTGAGCGCCGCCTCGAGCTTCGCGGCGGAGGCGTCCGCCTCGCGCAGGTCCACCTCGAGGTCCTGCAGCTCCACGAGCTGGACTTCGTCCTCGGAAGAGAGCGCGCGGCCGTGAAGGAAGCGATCCGCGCGCGCCTCGATCCGCGCGAGCTCCGCCTCGGCGCCCGAGACGTCGGCGCCGGGGGACAGATGCGCCGCCATCTGCCGACGGATCTCCTGGAAGGCCTCCGCTTCGGCCGGAATGTCGGAAATGGCGATCGGCGCCGGGGTCGGCACGGCCGCGACGGGCGTCGGCGGAGGCGCGGCGGGCGCCGCAGGGCTTCCGCCGATGGCGGGAATTTCCCGGCAGGCCCAGGCCGCGAGCGCGAGGAGCGCCGCGGCCCCGAAGGCCAGCCGCCGCCCGCCCGCGCCGCGCCCGGGGGTCAGCGCCCGATCCACCGCCGCACCCGCTCCTCGACGTACGGAAAGAACGGGTTCCAGGAGATCCGGAGGAAGTCGCCGGGGGAGACGGTGAGCGCGCCCTTCTCACCCCGCGGCGCGACGACGCCGAGGTGGATTCCGCCGCCCTGTCCCGCGTCCGGCGTTCCGCCGTAGAGCGAGTCGTCGGGGGGGAACGGGATCGCGACGTGGCCGACGGAGTAGACCTGTGCGGGCCACGCGAGCGGGAGCGGGTGAACGGCGGGCGAGGCGCCTCCGGCCGGCGTCGAGCGTTCCACGACGTCGAGCGTGTCGGGACCGGCGTTGGCGATCACCGTCAGGGCGTAACGCCGATTCCCGCCCGACGTGAGCCGGGCCATGAGCTCGCCGACCGAGGGCGCGATGAAGGCGCGCGCGACCGAGCCGTGATT